>NZ_JBHZBV010000002.1:0-733707 GCF_042754885.1 Rhodococcus sp. NPDC059179
AGCACGGTAACGTGTGCAGGTGACTGGTACTAATAGGCCGAGGACTTACCACAAAGAAGCTACGCGTCCACTGTGCGGTATCTGAAACAACACACAGATACCATTCACCCCCAACAACACACCCATCAGGGTTTGTTGGTTCGGGCGGGGGAATTGAATGTGTGACAGTTTCATAGAGTTACGGCGGCCATAGCGGAGGGGAAACGCCCGGCCCCATTCCGAACCCGGAAGCTAAGCCCTCCAGCGCCGATGGTACTGCACTCGACAGGGTGTGGGAGAGTAGGACACCGCCGAACATCCGTTACCGAAAGGGGACCCAATATACTGGGTCCCCTTTCGTGTTTTTTGTGCATAGCGTGTGTTGTCTGAAAGGAGATGCTGTGTCGGACAACAACGAAGACCGTCGTTCGTATGGGAGCGGCGGATCTGACCGCAGTCGTTCGGGTGAGAATCGTGGTGTAGGCGCCGGCGGCCCCCGCGGTGGGAGAAGCGATGGCCCCCGAGGCAACACCGGCGGCGGAGCCCGTGGCGGCAGTGGCGGTGGACGCCCCGATCGGCGTGGCGACGGTCCGCCGAGGCGTCGCGGCGGCGAGGGCAGTTTCGGACCGCCCCCGCGCGACGGCGGTGCGCACGCCGAGCGCCGTGCCCCGCGTCCCGAGGAACCGGACCTTCCCGAGGACGTTCAGGCGGGCGAGCTGGACCCCGCGGTTCGCCGCGACCTGCTCAGCCTCGACAAGTCCAACGCCAACGCGGTCGCCCGTCACCTGGTGATGGCGAGCAAGCTGATCGACGACGACCCGCGTCTGGCGCTGGCGCACGCGCGGGCCGCCCGTCAGCGGGCCGGTCGGGTCGCCGTGGTCCGGGAGACCGCGGGCATCACCGCCTATCACGCAGGCGAATGGGCGGAAGCACTCTCTGAGCTCCGCGCCGCGCGCCGGATGGCAGGCGGACCCGGTCTGCTCGCCGTCATGGCCGATTGCGAGCGTGGCCTCGGCAGGCCCGAGCATGCGATCGAGCTCGGGCGCAGCGACGAGGCCCGCACCCTCACCGGCGACGAGGCGACCGAACTGCGGATCGTAGTCGCCGGTGCCCGGATGGACCTGGGTCAGTTTGACCAGGCCGTGGTGACCTTGCAGACGCCGGATCTCGATGCGGCGAAGGATGGTCCCACCGCGGCCCGCCTGTTCTACGCGTATGCCGACGCGTTGGTGGCGGCGGGCCGGGTAGAGGACGGACTCAAGTGGTTCCTCAACTCCGCGGCCGCGGACCACGAGGGCGACACCGACGCAGAGGATCGTGTGGCCGAGCTGTCCGGCGACCAGTGACGCTGGAAGCCTCGCCGTCGCTGCGTGAGCTGCACGATGTTCTGCTGCTCGACCTCGACGGCACCGTGTACCAGGGCGCCCACGCGATCCCCGGTGCCAGGGAGGCGCTGGTCGGTGGGTCCGCGCGGCTGTTCTACGTGACGAACAATGCGAGCCGAAGCCCGCTCTCCGTCGCACAGCACCTGCGCGAGCTGGGGTTCCCGGCCGACGAGGCCGAGGTGGTGACGAGTTCACAATCTGCCGCACGGTTGCTCGCGGAGGCGCTCGAGCCGGGCTCGGCGGTGCTGGTGATCGGCACCGAGGCGCTCGCAGAGGAGGTCCGCCTGGTCGGGCTCAAGCCCGTCCGCAGATTCGACGAGAACCCCGCGGCCGTCGTTCAGGGGCATTCCACGGAGACGGGCTGGGCGATTCTCGCGGAGGCGACCCTGGCGATCCGGGCTGGAGCGTTGTGGGTCGCCTCGAATGTCGACACCACGCTCCCCACCGAACGTGGGTTGTGCCCGGGAAACGGCGCGATGGTGGCAGCGGTGCGGGCCGCGACCGGTCGCGAGCCGCTGGTCGCGGGCAAGCCCGCCCGCCCGTTGATGGACGACGCGTTGCTGCGCAGCGGATCCGAGCGCCCGCTGGTGGTCGGCGACCGGATCGACACGGACATCGCAGGGGCGAACTCGGTCGGGGTTGATTCACTGCTGGTACTGAGCGGGGTCAGCACTGTCGCGGACCTGCTGCGTGCGCCCGAGCCGCTTCGACCCACCTACCTGGCCTCGCGATTGGCCGAGCTCGATCGGCCCGCCGCCCGGTTGCGTATGCGCGAGCATCCAGCGGTGAGCATTCGACGCGAGGGCACCGACCTGGTCGTGCGCTGCGATCAAGCCGCCGAACCGGAGCGCCTCGACGTGGTTCGAGCTGTGCTCGCCGCGGCATGGGCGGAACCCGAGTTCGACGGACTCCGGGCGGCCGACCCCGTCGCCGCGGTGGCCGTGGCGGACCTCGTCGGCTGATATTCAGGCGGTGCGGCGTGCCGGCTACGCCGTGTCGCGGTGTGGGCGAGCGGGCGTCCAATCGGCTAGCGTTGGCCCCGATGAGTACGCCGATGCCACGCCCCGGGCAGCACCTGCCCGGACCCCCGCCCACCGTCGATCCCGATCGTATCCACGCGGAGGTCGACGGGCTCCTTGCGCGCCTGGACTCGGTGGGGTCCGCGGCCGAGGACGGCGCCGACGGTCACGGCCGCATCCCGGGGCAGGCACACCTCCTCGAGCGGGCGCACGAGGTTCTGGTGCAGGCGCTCGCCACAGTGGACAAGATCTGAGGTGGCTCGGCGCGCACGAGTCGACGCCGAGCTGGTTCGGCGGGGATTGGCTCGATCAAGAGAACACGCGGCCCAGCTGATCGGGGCAGGCCGGGTCCTGATCGCGGGAACCGTCGCGGTCAAGGCGGCGACTGCGGTGGAGGCGGGCACCCCGCTCCTGGTCACCGAGGAGGTCGACGAGGTGTCGTGGGCGTCGCGTGGCGCACACAAGATCCTCGGCGCGCTGGAGGCGTTCGAGCCTGCGGGGCTCTCCGTCGATGGCAAGCGCTGCCTCGACGCAGGCGCGTCGACCGGCGGCTTCACCGACGTCCTGCTCAGCCGTGGTGCCCGCGAAGTGGTCGCCGTCGACGTCGGGTACGGACAGCTGGTGTGGCGCTTGCAGTCCGACGACCGCGTCACCGTCGTGGACCGGACCAACGTGCGATCGCTGGAGCCGGAGCAGACCGGGGGACCGGTCGATGTGGTGGTCGCGGACCTGTCGTTCATCTCGCTCAAACTCGTCCTGCCTGCCTTCGTGCGGTGCACCGCCGACGGCGCGGACCTGGTGCCGATGGTGAAGCCGCAGTTCGAGGTCGGTAAGGACCGGGTCGGTTCCGGTGGCGTCGTGCGCGATCCGGCCCTGCGGATCGAGGCGGTCGTCGAGGTCGCCGAGGCCGCGGACGCGCTCGGCCTCCGGACCCTCGGGGCGGTCGCCAGCCCCCTACCCGGGCCGTCGGGCAACGTCGAATACTTTCTGTGGCTGAGGAAGCAGGCCGAACCCGGGGTGGATTCGGTGCGCGAGGTCATCGAGCGAGCGGTACAGGAGGGGCCCCAGTGACACCGGGACCGGAACGAGGGACACCGGAACCTGGACGAGGGAGTCCGGAACAGGGGACGGGGCTGCGCGAGATCCTGGTCGTCGCGCACACCGGCAGGGCCGAGATCACCGCGACCGCGCTGCGCGTGGCCAAGATCTTCGAGAAGGCAGGCATCGGACTGCGGGTGCTGGCGACGGAGGCCGACCGGACCGATCCCACCGCGGCGCACGATCACGACTCCTTCCGGTTGCCGGACCTCGCTTTGCGGGTGGTCGAGCCCGGTCCGTCGGCGGCCGTCGGCTGCGAACTGGTGCTGGTGCTCGGCGGCGACGGGACCTTCCTGCGCGGAGCCGAACTGGCTCGCGCCGCGTCGATCCCGGTGCTCGGCATCAACCTCGGCCGGATCGGGTTTCTCGCCGAGACCGAGGCCGAGCATCTCGAAGAGGCCCTGGCGATGGTGGTCCGGCGCGAGTACCGCGTCGAGCACCGGATGACGCTCGACGTGATCGTCCGAGTGGAGGACGAGGTCATCGACCGCGGGTGGGCGTTGAACGAGGCCAGTATCGAGAACGTCTCCAGGCTCGGCGTGCTCGAGGTGGTGCTCGAGGTGGACGGGCGTCCCGTCTCGTCGTTCGGCTGCGACGGCGTGCTCGTCGCAACGCCTACCGGATCGACGGCATACGCGTTCTCCGCGGGCGGCCCGGTGGTGTGGCCGGAACTCGAGGCGCTGCTGGTGATTCCGAGCAACGCGCACGCGCTGTTCGCGCGCCCGCTGGTGACCAGCCCCGAATCGCTGATCGCGGTGGAAACGTTCGCGGGTGGCCACAACGGACTTGTGTTCTGCGACGGCAGTCGCACCATGAGCCTGCCCGCGGGCGGCCGGGTGGAGGTGGTCCGCGGCGGCGAACCGGTGAAGTGGATCCGGCTCGACTCGGCACCGTTCGCGGACCGGATGGTCCGCAAGTTCGAGCTCCCGGTCAAGGGTTGGCGGGGCAGAAGGGCCGACGGGGAAGGGAGCAACGCCAATGCTCGCTGAAATCCGGATCGACGGTCTCGGCGTCATCTCCCACGCGGACGCCCAGTTCCATGAGGGATTGACGGTCCTCACCGGTGAGACCGGAGCGGGCAAGACCATGGTGGTCACCAGCCTGTACCTGCTCAGCGGCGCGCGCGCCGACGCGGGCCGGGTGCGGCTCGGTGCCGACCGGGCGGTCGTCGAGGGCAGGTTCTCCACCGCAAACGCCTCGGCACGGGTGACCGCGGAAGTCGACCGGTTGCTCGAGTCGACCGGGGCGGAACGCGACGAGGACGGCACGATCATCGCGCTGCGCACTGTCGGCAGCGATGGCCGCTCCCGCGCCCACCTGGGCGGACGAGGCGTGCCTGCTGGGGCGCTCTCCGAGCTGACCGGCCCCCTGCTCACCGTGCACGGCCAGAACGACCAACTCCGGTTACAGCGCCCCGATCAGCAGCGGCAGGCGCTCGACGAGTTCGGCGGCGCGCCGATCGGATCGCTGCTCGACAAGTACCGGGCGCTGCGTGCGGAGTGGATCGAGGCGCGCGACGAACTCACCGAGCGCACCCGCAGCAGCCGCGAGCTGGCGCAGGAGGTCGACCGGCTCGAGTTCGGACTGAACGAGATCGACACCGTGGCGCCCCAGCCGGCCGAGGACGTGGCGATCGTCTCCGACGTGCGGCGTCTGAGCGACCTCGACTCGCTGCGGTCGGCCGCGGCGGCCGCGCAGGTCGCCATGCTCGGCGGGGCGGCCGCGCCCGACGACGCGGACGGTGCCGCGGACGGCGTCGGCGCGCTCGACCTGCTGGGGGAGGCCCGCTCCCGGATCGAGTCCTCCGACGACCCGGCGCTGACCGGGCTCGGCCCGCGTCTTGCCGAGGCCATCGCCGTGATCACGGACCTGTCGGCCGACCTGACCGGCTACCTCGCCGAGCTGCCCTCGGACCCGGGTGCCCTCGACACCCTGCTGAACCGGCAGGCCGAGCTGAAGTCGCTGACCCGCAAGTACGCGGCCGACGTCGACGGGGTTCTGGAGTGGGCCGAGCAGGCCCGCGAGCGGCTGACCAAGATCGACGTTTCCGCCGAGGCTTTGGCGGCGCTGGCGTCCCGAGTCGACGACTGTTCGGCGGCACTGGCGGTCGCCGCCACCGCGCTGAGCCAGGCCAGGACGAAGTACGCGGTCAAGCTCGCCAAGGCGGTGACCACCGAACTCGGTGGGCTCGCGATGGGGAAGGCCCGACTCGAGGTGACCGTGCAGCCTCTCGTCGCTGGCACACAGGACTCCGCGCCGCTGACGGTGGACGGCCGTGCGGTGCACGCCGGGTCCGCGGGAATCGACGAGGTGGAGTTCCGCCTCGCCGCACACAGCGGCGCGCAGGCCCTCCCGATCAGCAAGAGCGCCTCCGGCGGTGAGCTGTCGCGGGTGATGCTCGCCCTCGAGGTGGTGCTCGCGGGCGCCGAGAGCAGCGCGACGATGGTGTTCGACGAGGTCGACGCAGGCGTGGGTGGTCGGGCCGCGGTGGAGATCGGTCGGCGCCTGGCTCGCCTGGCGCGCACCCACCAGGTGATCGTCGTGACGCATCTGCCGCAGGTTGCCGCGTTCGCCGACACCCACCTCGTGGTCGACAAGGTGGACGGTCGCAAGGGCGCGGACAGCGGGGTGCGCACCCTCACCGACGGCGAGCGGGTGGTGGAGCTGGCTCGGATGCTGGCCGGCCTCGACGACACCCAGACCGGACGCGCACACGCCGAGGAACTGCTGGCGACCGCGAAGGCCGCTCGTACCGACTAGCGTTGCCGCCTGCCAGTTGGGTCGGCGCGCCTCCGCTGGTCCGGGCCCCGTCGGGGTCATCATCGATGGCATGAAGATGCCGTCCCTGTTGTCACGAAACACCGAATCGTTGCCGGGGATCAGCGGCATCGCCCGGGTCGACCAAGACACGACGAAGCTGTTGCGTCGCGTCGGCCCCGGCGACATCGTGGTCCTCGACGAACTGGATCTCGACCGGATCACCGCCGACGCGTTGGTGGAGGCCGGAGTGCTCGCGGTCGTCAACGCGTCGCCGTCCATCTCGGGGCGCTACCCCAACCTCGGACCCGAGGTCATCGTCGCGAACGGCATCACGCTCATCGATGCCGTCGGCGACGAAGTCTTCAAGAAGGTCAAGGACGGCGCCAAGGTCCGCCTCAACGAGGGCGGTGTCTACAGCGGCGAACGCAGGCTCGCCAAGGGCGTCGAGCAGAGCGAGGCCGAGATCTCCGACCTCATGATCGAGGCCAAGACCGGGCTGGTCGATCATCTGGAGGCGTTCTCCGGCAACACCATCGAGTTCATCAGGACCGAGAGCCCGCTGCTCATCGACGGGGTCGGGGTTCCCGACATCGACGTCGACCTGCAGGACCGGCACGTGGTGGTCGTGGCGGACGGCACCGACCACATCGCCGATCTGAAGAACCTCAAGCCGTTCATCAAGGAGTACTCGCCGATCCTCATCGGCGTCGGCGCCGGCGCGGACGCGTTGGCCAACGCCGGCTATCGACCGGACCTGATCGTCGGTGACCCCGAGGACATCAGCAGCGCCACCCTCAAGTCGGGTGCCGAGGTGGTGCTCCCGGCCGACCCGGACGGCCACGCGAAGGGGCTCGAACGGATCCAGGACCTAGGCATCGGGGCGATGACCTTCCCTGCCTCCGGCGCGCCCGCGGACCTGGCGCTGCTGCTCGCCGACCATCACGGCGCCTCGCTGATCGTCACGGTCGGCAGCACCGTGTCGCTGGACGAGTTCTTCGACCGGGGTCGGCGGGAGAGCAACCCGGCGGCCTTCATGACCCGCCTCAAGGTCGGCCCGAAGCTGGTCGACGCGAAGGCGGTCGCGACGCTGTACCGCAGCCGTGTCTCGGGGGGCGCGATCGCCTTGCTCGTGCTGGCCGCACTGACAGCGGTGATCGTCGCGCTGGTCGTCTCCAACATCGGCGGCGAGGCCCTCGACTGGGCCATCGCGACCTGGAACAGCTTCGCGACGTGGGTACAGGGACTGCTCAAGTGATTTCTATGCGTCAACATGCCATTTCGATAGCGGCGATCTTCCTGGCGCTGGCCGTCGGTGTGGTGCTCGGATCGGGAACACTCTCCGGCGGTCTGCTTTCCGGGCTGCGCGACGACAAGTCGGAGCTGCAAGGCCAGGTCAACGCGCTGCAGGAAACAAACAATCAGCTCGGGCAGCAGCTCAACTCGGCGGACGGATTCGACGCAGCGGTGTCCGGCCGAGTGGTCCGCGACGCGCTCGCCCAGCGCACCGTGATCCTGGTGACCTCCCCGGACGCCGATCCGGGCGACCTCGAAGGGGTCACCCGGATGATCGGGGCGGCGGGCGGGACCGTGACCGGCCGGGTCTCGCTCACCGACTCGTTCGTCGACGCGGCCAACGGCGATCAGCTGCGCACCACGATCACCAACGTCATCCCCGCGGGCGTCCAGCTCAAGACGGGCGCCGTCGACCAGGGCAGCCTCGCGGGCGACCTACTCGGTTCGGTGCTCCTCCTGAACGCCCAGAACGCGCAGCCGCAGAGCACCCCCGAGGAGCTGGCGCTCGCACTCGAGACGCTGCGCTCGGGCGGATTCATCGCCTATGACAACGGGTCGGTCAAGCCGGCCCAGCTCGCCGTGGTGCTCACCGGCTCCGGCAAGGCCCCGGACGGGTCCGAGGGCGGCAATCGGGGCGCCATCATCGCGCGTTTCGCGGGTGCGATGGATTCCCGCGGCGCGGGGACCGTCCTCACGGGCCGTCCAGGAGCCGCCGACGGGAACGGGCCGATCGCCGTGGTCCGGTCCGACACGGCGCTGTCCTCGGGTGTCTCGACCGTCGACAACGTCGACCGGGAGGCGGGCCGCGTCACCACCGCGCTGGCCCTGCAGGAGCAGCTCGGTGGCCATGCGGGTCGCTACGGCACCGGACCAAACGCGACGTCGATCACAGTCGGCGCTCCGGCCGGCTGAGATCACAGCGATGACCGGCCCACGGGGCGATGACCAGCGGTTCGCGGCGCGTCATGCGGATAAACCGACGCGTTGGTGTTACCGTGAAGTCCCGTGGGTCGGCAGGCCCCAGCTCTACCATTAGCCAAGCCCTGCAAGGTCGTCACGGGAGCACTTTTGCCACTTTCACGCAGTCAATCGCGTACCGCCACCAAGCACATCTTCGTCAGCGGAGGCGTCGCGTCGTCGCTCGGCAAGGGTCTGACGGCGTCGAGCCTCGGGCAGCTGCTCACCGCCCGCGGGTTGCGGGTGACCATGCAGAAACTGGATCCGTATCTCAACGTCGATCCGGGCACCATGAACCCGTTCCAGCACGGCGAGGTGTTCGTCACCGAGGACGGCGCCGAGACCGACCTGGACGTCGGGCACTACGAGCGCTTTCTGGACCGGGACCTGTCCGGGTTCGCCAATGTCACCACCGGCCAGGTCTATTCGACGGTCATCGCCAAGGAGCGGCGCGGCGAGTACCTGGGCGACACGGTCCAGGTGATCCCGCACATCACCGACGAGATCAAGAGCCGGATCCTCGCGATGAGCGGTCCGGACGCGGAGGGCCAGAGCCCGGACGTGGTGATCACCGAGATCGGTGGCACCGTCGGCGACATCGAGTCGCAGCCGTTCCTCGAGGCGGCACGGCAGGTCCGTCACGACATCGGCCGGGACAACGTCTTCTTCCTGCACGTCTCCCTGGTGCCGTACCTCGGCCCCTCCGGTGAGCTCAAGACCAAGCCCACCCAGCACTCGGTTGCGGCGCTGCGGAACATCGGTATCCAGCCGGACGCGCTGATCCTGCGTTGCGACCGCGAGGTGCCGCAGCCGCTGAAGTCGAAGATCGCGCTGATGTGTGACGTCGACGTCGACGCCTGCATCTCGACGCCCGACGCGCCGTCCATCTACGACATCCCGAAGGTGCTGCACCGCGAGGGGCTCGACGCCTACGTCGTGCGCAAGCTGGGCCTGCCCTTCCGCGACGTCGACTGGACCGTGTGGGGCGCGCTGCTCAAGCGCGTGCACGAGCCGCGCGAATCGGTTCGGGTCGCGCTGGTCGGCAAGTACGTCGACCTGCCGGACGCGTACCTCTCGGTGACCGAGGCGCTGCGGGCCGGTGGGTTCGCGCATCGCGCCAAGGTCGAGATCGACTGGGTGCCCTCCGACACCTGTGAGACCGAGGCGGGCGCGCAGGAGAAGCTCGGCGAGGTCGACGCCGTGCTGATCCCCGGCGGGTTCGGTATCCGCGGCATCGAGGGCAAGCTCGGCGCGATCCGGTTCGCCCGCACCAGGGGGATCCCGCTGCTCGGCCTGTGCCTTGGCCTGCAGGCCGTGGTCATCGAGGCCGCCCGGTCGGTGGGTCTCGACGACGCGAACTCCGCGGAGTTCGAACCGGACACCAAGCATCCGGTGATCTCCACGATGGCCGATCAGGAGGAGATCGTCGCGGGTGAGGCCGATCTCGGCGGCACCATGCGTCTTGGTGCCTACCCGGCGGTCCTGGAGAAGGGCTCGGTCGTGGCGCGCGCATACGGCTCCGAGAAGGTCTCCGAGCGGCATCGGCACCGGTACGAGGTGAACAACGCCTACCGGGACCGGATTGCGAAGAGCGGCTTGAAGTTCAGTGGCACCTCCCCGGACGGGCATCTCGTCGAGTTCGTCGAACTGCCGTCGGACAAGCATCCGTTCTTCGTTGCGACGCAGGCACATCCGGAGCTCAAGAGCCGTCCGACGCGTCCGCACCCGCTGTTCGCCGCGTTCATCGGCGCCGCGCTCAAGTACAAGGCCGCCGAGCGGCTCGAGGTGGACGTGCATCCGGAGGACGCCCGCGAGTCAGCGGCGGACGACGCCGAATCGGTCGACGCGCCGATCGTGCGTTAGCCCGCAGGCACGCATGAGCAGGCCGGGAGAGCACGAGTTCGAAACCCTCGACTCGCGAACCGTGTACGAGGGCGGCATCCTCACGTTGCGGGTCGACCGGGTGGCCATGCCCGGCGGCCGCGCGGCGAACCGTGAGGTGGTCGAGCACTACGGCGCCGTCGCGGTCGTCGCCGTCGATGAGCGCGACCGGCTGATCCTGATCAACCAGTACCGGCATCCGCTGGGCAGGCGGGTCTGGGAACTGCCCGCCGGACTGCTCGACGAGGCGGACGAGGATCCCGTCGACGCGGCGCGGCGTGAGCTGGCCGAGGAGACGGGCCTCGCCGCCGAGCACTGGTCGGTACTGGTGGACGTGGCGGTCTCGCCGGGGTTCACCGACGAGGTCGTGCGGGTGTTCCTCGCGACCGGGCTCAGCGACGTGGATCAGCCGACCCCGACCGACGAGGAGGCCGACCTCGAGGTCGACCGGGTCGCGGTCGACGAGGCCGTCGGCAGAGCGCTGTCGGGGGAGATCGTCAACGCCACCGCGCTGTCCGGGATCCTGGCGCTCGCCGCGGCCAGGGCTCGTGACGGCGGCGCGAACTCGGCGGGGCGACCGGCCGATGCGGAATGGCCGGATCGTCCGGTGGCGATGGCGCGGCGCAGGCACGACGGGCGATAGTGCTCGCCGGTCAGGTGGGGACGTACCTCGACCATCTCGCGGTCGAACGTGGGGTGGCGGCGAACACCCTCAGCTCGTATCGGCGTGACCTGGTGCGCTACCAGCGGTACCTGTCGGATCGGGGGATCGATGATCTCTCGAGGGTGTCGGAACGAGAGATCAGCGGCTTCGTCGTCGCGCTGCGCAGGGGCGATCCCGCGGCGGAGGTTCCGCCACTCGCGCCGAGTTCGGCGGCTCGGGCGTTGATCGCGGTGCGCGGGCTGCACAAGTTCGCGACCGCCGAGGGCCTCACCGCCGTCGACGTGGCGCGGGAGGTCAAGCCGCACGCGCCCGGCCAGCGGTTGCCGAAGTCGTTGCCGGTCGATCAGGTGCTGGCGCTGCTCGAGGCCACCGGGGGCCCGGATGCCGCCGACCAGCCGCGGGCCCTGCGCGATCGGGCCCTGCTCGAGCTCCTCTACTCGACGGGCGCCCGCATCTCCGAGGCGGTCGGGTTGGACATCGACGACATCGACGCGGTCGACCGCGCCGTGCTGCTGCGCGGTAAGGGCGGCAAGGAGCGGGTGGTGCCGATCGGCAGGCCGGCGATCGCCGCACTGGAGGCGTACCTCGTCCGCGGGCGTGCCGTGCACGCGATTCGCGGTGGACCAGCGGTGTTCCTGAACATTCGTGGCGGACGCCTGTCCCGGCAGAGCGCGTGGCAGGTGCTGCGCAGCGCGGCCGATCGGGTGGGCATCGCGGAAGGGGTGTCGCCGCACACGCTGCGTCACTCGTTCGCCACCCACCTGCTCGACGGTGGAGCCGACATCCGGGTCGTGCAGGAGTTGCTCGGGCACGCCTCGGTGACGACGACGCAGATCTACACCCTCGTGACGGTGGGGGCGCTGCGCGAGGTGTGGGCGGGAGCGCATCCGCGGGCGCTGTGAGTGCACTCAAGGACCTTCTCGAGAATCGAGATGAGGGCTCGTGACCTGGCGCGCGGCCGTGGTCAGCGCGGTTCTCCGCGGAGCCCATAGTCGCGCCCCGCGTGTCCGTTGACCGGTCGCCCCCCGTCAAGCGGTAGCGTTTGGTGAACAGGGACGACAGACAGGGGAGCAGCAGACCGTGGTGACACCGCAGCCGCCTGCGGCGGAGTCTGAGCGTCAGGGTGCCTTCTTCTACACCCGGAAGCCGGAACCGCCGACCCGTCCACAGACCGACCGCGCCGAAGGTAACGGCGCCGTATCTGCCGAGCCGGCACTCGGCCCGACCGGCCGACCGCTTCGCGAGGTGCCCGAGCCCACAGCGCCTGCCAGTCATGGTCCGGCGCAGATCATCGCGATGTGCAACCAGAAGGGTGGCGTCGGCAAGACGACGTCCACGATCAACCTGGGTGCCGCCCTGGCCGAGTACGGCCGTCGGGTGCTGCTCGTCGACCTCGACCCGCAGGGTGCGCTGTCCGCCGGCCTCGGCGTCGCACACCACGACCTCGAACTGACGGTGCACAACCTGCTGGTCGAGCCGCGGGTGTCGATCGACGACGTGCTGATGCGCACCAGGGTGGAGAACCTCGACCTGCTGCCAAGCAACATCGACCTGTCCGCCGCCGAGATCCAGTTGGTCACCGAGGTGGGCCGCGAGCAGACGCTCGGCCGCGTGTTGTACCCGGTGCTCGACCGCTACGACTACATCCTCATCGACTGCCAGCCCTCGCTCGGGCTGCTCACCGTCAACGCGCTGGCCTGCGCGGAGGGCGTGATCATCCCGATGGAGTGCGAGTACTTCAGCCTCCGCGGGCTCGCGCTGCTCAACGACACCGTGGAGAAGGTGCACGAGCGCCTGAACCCGAAGCTGTCGCTCTCCGGCATCGTGGTGACGATGTTCGACGCGAGGACGCTGCACGGGCGCGAGGTCATGGCCAGGCTGGTCGAGGTGTTCGGCGATCTGGTCTACGACACCGTGGTGAACCGGACCGTCAGGTTCCCCGAGACCAGTGTCGCGGGCGAACCGATCACCACCTGGGCGCCGAAATCAGGTGGCGCGGAGGCGTATCGGGCGCTTGCCCGTGAGGTTATCCACCGGTCCGGACGGTAGATGGACACCGACCAGTCCGAGCGTGTCGTCGAGGTTCCGGTCGAGGAGACCGCGGTCGAGCCCGGTTTCCGGCTGAAGCTGCGCAATTTCGAGGGGCCGTTCGACCTGCTCTTGACGCTGATCAGCCAGCGCAGGCTCGATGTCACCGAGGTGGCGCTGCACCAGGTCACCGACGAGTTCATCGCCTACACCAGGTCGCTCGGCAGCGAGATGAGCCTCGACCAGACCACCGAGTTCCTGGTGGTCGCCGCCACCCTGCTCGACCTCAAGGCGGCTCGGCTGTTGCCCTCAGGCGATGTCGAGGACGCCGAGGATCTGGCCCTGCTCGAGGCGAGGGACCTGCTGTTCGCCCGTCTGCTGCAGTACCGGGCGTACAAGCAGGTCGCGATGCTGTTCGCCGAGCTGGAGTCGGCGGCGCTGCGGCGCTACCCGCGCTCGGTGTCGCTGGAGGACCAGTTCGCGGGGCTGCTGCCCGAGGTCCTGCTCGGCGTCGACCCACAGCGGTTCGCGGAGATCGCGGCCACCGCCTTCGCTCCGAAGCCGGTGCCCACCGTTGGCCTGGACCACCTGCACGCGCCGACGGTCTCCGTGCCCGAGCAGGCGTCGATGGTGCTCGACCTGCTCAAGCAGCGGGGCGAGGGCAGTTGGGCGACGTTCGGCGACCTGATCGCGGGGTGCGACCTCACCGTGCAGATCGTGGCAAGATTTCTGGCATTGCTCGAGCTATACCGCGAACGGGCAGTCGCGTTCGAGCAGCCCGAGCCGCTCGGTGAACTGATGGTCAGCTGGACCGGCGACGTCGACGCGGACGGGCAGACGCTGGTGAGTGCGGAGGATTACGGATGAGCGAGCTCGATCAGGCCCCGATGCTCGAAGACGAGAGCACTCTCGACCCCGACGACCGGCTCTCCGGCGACGAGCTGGAGGCGGCGCTGGAGTCGTTGTTGCTGGTCGTAGACTCGCCCGCGAGCAACGAGGTGCTCGCGTCGGCGGTCGGCGACTCCGCCGATCGGGTCGAGGCGACGCTACGCCGGATGGCGGCCGCCCTGACCGAACGGCGAAGCGGGATCGATCTCAGGTACGCCGGTGATGGGTGGCGGTTCTACACCAGAAACGAGTACGCGCCCTATGTCGAGCGGCTGCTTCTCGACGGTGCTAGGTCGAAGCTCACACGCGCGGCTTTGGAAACCTTGGCCGTTATTGCGTACCGTCAACCTTTGACCCGTGCGCGGGTGAGTGCGGTTCGTGGCGTCAATGTGGACGGCGTCATGCGAACCCTTCTCGCCCGCGGACTGATCTCGGAGGCCGGTGTGGACTCCGAGACCAACGCGACGACGTACTCGACGACGGAGCTTTTCCTCGAGCGGCTCGGACTCGCCTCGCTGGCCGACCTGCCCGCGTTGGCGCCGCTGCTGCCCGACGTCGACGTCATCGACGACATCAGTGACGACATGGAGTCAGACCCTCGGTTCACCAAATTGGGAGCCGGAAGGGCGGGATCCGAACCCGATTTGGATCCCGGCATAGATAGTGAAGAGTGACAGGACACCCAAGTGAAGAATTCCGCTCGCCGTGATGGCACACCGGACCGGGGCAGGAGCAATCCCGCCCACAAGAGCTCGAGCCGCAAGGACTCGCCCCAGAAGGGGTCGGGTTCGAGAGGTTCGGCACCCCGCGATTCCGTCCGTGGTGGCGAATCCCGCGGCTCCTACGATCGCACCGAGCGCGGCGGGGCACAGCGCGGTGGGGCTCCTCGCGGCTCCTACGACCGCACTGAGCGCGGCGCAGCGCCTCGTGGCGGCGAATCCCGTGGGTCTTACGACCGCTCCGAGCGTGGCGCGGCCCCGCGGGGTGACGCCCCTCGCGGCTCGTACGACCGCACTGAGCGTGGCGCGGCCCCTCGTGGCGCGGCACCGCGCGGCGGGGCGCCCCGCGGCGCCCAGGAGCGCACCGAGCGCGGCGGCGCACCGCGCAGCGGCGGCTACCCGCGCGGTGGCGCGGCGCAGCCGCTGTCCAAGCGCGGCAAGCCCAAGGCGGCCAAGCCCCAGCGGGCGCCGTCTGTAGCGCCGATGATCAGCAACGCCAAGCCGGCGCGTCACCAGTACACGGAGGGAGCCGGTCCCGCGAAGCTGCCCGCAGGCGAGGGCATGCGCCTGCAGAAGGTGCTCGCCCAGGCAGGCGTCGCCTCGCGGCGCGCCGCGGAGGAGCTCATCGAGCAGGGGCGCGTCGAGGTCGACGGCCGCATCGTCGTCGAACAGGGGCTGCGGGTCGACCCCGAGAACGCCGTGGTCCGGGTCGACGGCATTCGCGTCGTCGTCAAGAAGGATCTGGTCCACATCGCGCTGAACAAGCCGCGCGGCTGGCAGTCGACCATGTCGGACGACCTGGGCAGGCCCTGCATCGGCGACATCGTCTCCGAACGGGTGTCCGCAGGCCAGCGGCTCTTCCACGTCGGGCGTCTCGACGCCGACACCGAGGGCCTGATCCTGCTGACCAACGACGGCGACCTCGCGCACCGGCTGATGCACCCGTCCTTCGAGGTGCCCAAGACCTACCTCGCGACGGTGTCCGGTGTGGTCGACCGCAACCTCGGCAAGACGCTCAAGGCGGGAGTCGAGCTCGAGGACGGTCCGGCCAAGGTCGACTCGTACGCGCTGCTCGACGTCAATCAGGGCAAGTCCCTGGTGAAGATCGTGCTGCACGAGGGCCGCAAGCACATCGTGCGTCGGCTGCTCGAGGCGGTCGGCCATCCGGTGGTCCGGCTGGTGCGTACCGACATCGGACCGGTCGCGCTCGGCGACGGACGGCCGGGCACCCTGCGGGTCATCGGACCCGGCGAGGTCGGCGCGCTGTACAAGGCGGTCGGACTGTGAGCGAGGCCGGCCGCCTGGTGGTGGCCATGGACGGGCCGTCAGGCACCGGAAAATCCACGGTGTCCAGGCGGCTCGCGACCGGGCTCGCCGCCCAGTACCTCGATACCGGCGCCATGTACCGGATCGCGACCCTGCACGTGCTGCGGTCCGGCGTCGACCCGAGTGACCCGGCGGCGGTCGCCGCGGCGACGAAGGCTCTCGAACTGACCATCGGCACCGATCCGGCGTCGGACCGGGTGCTGCTCGCGGGTGAGGACGTCACCGACGAGATTCGCGGCGGCGCGGTCACCCAGGCCGTTTCCGCGGTCTCGGCGGTGCCCGAGGTGCGGACGATCCTCGTCGACAAGCAGCGTGAGTTCATCGCCGGTACGGAGCGAATCGTGGTCGAGGGCCGCGACATCGGCACCGTGGTGATGCCCGACGCGGACGTGAAGGTGTACCTGACCGCCTCCGCGGAGGCCAGGGCCCAGCGCCGGAACGCGCAGAACGTCGCCGAGGGTCGGGGCGACGATTACAAGGCGGTGCTGGCCGACGTCGAGCGCCGCGACCACCTGGACTCCACCCGCGCGGTGTCGCCGCTGCGGCCCGCCGAGGACTCGGTGATCGTGGACACCAGCGAACTCGGAATCGATGACGTGATCGGCAGGTTGCTGCTGGTGGTACGTGACAGAACTGGAGCAGTGCAGTGACCGACAGCTTTGACATCGGCGGCCCGATCGCCGGCGACGGCACCTGGAACGAGGAATCCGACTGGGAACTGGTCGACTTCGAGGAGGGTGAGGAGGGTGAGGACCACGTCGCCGTCCCGACCCTCGCGATCGTCGGACGCCCGAACGTCGGCAAGTCGACGCTCGTGAACCGCATCATCGGCCGCCGCGAGGCCGTCGTGGAGGACATCCCCGGGGTCACCCGGGACCGCGTCTCCTACGAGGCGAACTGGGCCGGACGCCGATTCATGGTGCAGGACACCGGCGGCTGGGAGCCCGACGCCAAGGGCCTGCAGCAGTCCGTGGCTCGTCAGGCCGAACAGGCGATGCAGACCGCCGACGCGATCGTGCTCGTGGTGGACGCGGTCGTCGGCGCCACCGCGACCGACGAGGCCGTCGCGAAGGTGCTGCGGCGCTCGAAGACCCCGGTCCTGTTGGTGGCCAACAAGGTCGACGACGAGCGGGTCGAATCCGAGGTGGCGGCGTTGTGGTCGCTCGGCCTCGGCCAGCCCTACTCGGTCAGCTCCATCCACGGCCGCGGCACCGGCGACCTGCTCGACGAGATCCTCGAAGTGTTGCCGGAGACGCCTCGGGAGGGCACCGGCGGCCAGGGTCCGCGCCGCGTGTCGCTGGTGGGCAAGCCGAATGTCGGCAAGTCCAGCCTGATCAACAAGCTCTCCGGCGCCGAGCGGTCCGTCGTGCACGACGTCGCGGGCACCACCGTCGACCCGGTTGACTCGCTGGTCGAGCTCGGCGGCAAGGTGTGGCGTTTCGTGGACACCGCGGGCCTGCGCAAGAAGGTCAGCCACGCGAGCGGCCACGAGTTCTACGCGTCGCTGCGCACCAAGGGCGCGATCGAGGCGTCGGAGGTGTCGATCCTGCTGATCGACGCGTCGCAGCCGATCACCGAGCAGGACCTGCGGGTGCTGAGCATGGTGGCCGACGCAGGCCGCGCGCTGGTGCTGGCGTTCAACAAGTGGGACCTCGTCGACGAGGACCGCAGGCTGATGCTGGAGCGCGAGATCGACCGGGACCTGGTCCGGGTGCCGTGGGCGCAGCGGGTGAACATTTCCGCGCACACCGGCCGGGCCGTGCAGAAGCTGGTTCCTGCGCTGGAGACGGCGCTGGAGTCCTGGGACAAGCGGGTTCCGACGGGCCGGTTGAACACCTGGCTCAAGGAGGTCGTGGCCGCGACGCCGCCGCCGATGCGCGGTGGTCGCCTGCCCCGGATCATGTTCGCCACTCAGGCGGGTACTCGTCCGCCGACGTTCGTCCTGTTCACCACGGGCTTCCTCGAGGCAGGCTACCGCCGGTTCCTCGAGCGCCGGTTGCGTGAGGAGTTCAACTTCGATGGCAGTCCGGTGCGCATCTCGGTGCGCGTGCGTGAGAAGCGGGATCGTGGCAAGCGCTGACGCCTGTCAAGGCTGACCCGACGATGGCAAGTCCCCGAAACCGGGGGCTTGCCATCGTCGTTCGCGGGACGGGCATCACGGAGAAACCGGCCGCGAGCAGCCGATTCGCTCTGTCGACTGTCACTGATGTAATCTCATCGAGCGCCCGCAAGGGAGTGGACGGGCTGTGGCGCAGCTTGGTAGCGCACTTGACTGGGGGTCAAGTGGTCGCAGGTTCAAATCCTGTCAGCCCGACAACACGAAGGCCGTTCCGGAGAAATCCGGGACGGCCTTCGTCGTGTCTGGGTTCGAGCTGCCTGCCGTTCGCGGCCGTCGCGGTCGACGATGAGAGCCAGCTGCCCACGATTGCCGTGCTCGCCTGGGCCGGCACGAAGGTTCCGGATGTCACCGTTGGAGCGCGAGGCGATCCATACGAGCGTAACGAGCGCCGAATCTGTAGGCTATTGCCTACATCATGTAGGAAGCGGAAGAAGGTGCTTAGGATGATGGCGCGAGCGGGTCTCTCGGAGGAACGACTCGTCCGTGCGGGGGCCGACCTTGCCGACGAGATCGGCTTCGACCAGGTCACGGTGTCCGCGCTGGCGCGCCGATTCGACGTGAAGTCCGCCAGCCTGTACTCGCACCTGAACGGCTCGGACGATCTGCGCACGAAGATCGCGCTGCTGGCGTTGACGGAACTCGCCGACCGGGCAGCCGACGCGCTGGCCGGCAGGTCCGGCAGGGACGCACTGCTCGCGTTCGCGAACGCGTACCGCGACTACGCCCGCGAGCATCCCGGCCGCTTTGCCGCGGCGCAGCTCCGCTTGGATCCGGAGGCCGCCGCGTCGAGCGACGGGCGACGTCACTCGGAGATGATGCGGGCGATCCTGCGGGGTTATCGCCTGGACGGTGCCGAGCAGACGCATGCGGTCCGGCTGATCGGAAGCGTGCTGGGCGGCTTCGTGCGGCTCGAGGCGGCTGGCGGGTTCGACCACAGTGCGCCCGAAAGCCAGGACAGCTGGGTATGGACCCTCGACGCCCTCGACACCCTCCTCCAGTCCCGCTCCGACCACTGACCCGAACACGACGAAAGCGGCATCTCATGTACGACACCCTGATCACGACACCTCTCACGACCGATGTCGTGCACGGCGCGCTCGACCTCGAGTCCACCGTGCGGGGTATCCGGCCGCACCGGCTGCCGGCGTGGGCCCGCGCCCAGTCCGGGGATCCGCAACTGGTAGCGGCGCAGGCGCAGCCCTCGGGCGTCCGGGTGGCGTTCCGCACGCGGGCCACGGTCGTCGAACTCGAGGTCCTGCCGACGAAGGTGACCTATCCGGGTGCGCCGCCGCGGCCGGACGGTGTCTATGACCTGCTCGTGGACGGGGTTCGCGTGCGGCAGGCCGTCGCCGCCGGGGGAGACATCGTGACGATCGACCTCGCGACCGGGAGCTCGTCGATCGAGCCGGGATCACCGACGACCATGCGCTTTGCGGACCTACCTGCCGCGGAGAAGGGTGTCGAAATCTGGTTGCCGCACAACGAAACCGCCGAACTCGTCGCCCTGCGTACCAATGCGCCGGTCGAACCGCACCTGCGGGGCGGCCGGAAGGTGTGGTTGCACCACGGCAGCTCGATCAGTCAGGGCTCCAATGCGCTCAGCCCGACGGGGATCTGGCCGTCGATCGGGGCAGCGATCGGTGGTGTCGATCTGGTCAACCTCGGGTTCAGTGGCAGCATGCTGCTCGATCCGTTCGCGGCGCGGGTAATGCGCGACGCCGAGGCGGACGTGATCAGCGTCAAGATCGGGATCAATCTGGTCAACATGGACGTCATGCGGCTGCGAGCCTTGGGTCCCGCCGTCCACGGTTTTCTGGACACGATCCGGGACGGGCATCCGGATACGCCGCTGGTTGTGATCTCGCCGCTGTACTGCCCCATCCACGAAACGACGCCCGGGCCCGGTGCTTTCGACGTCGACGCGCTGGCCGAGGGGGTGCTGCGGTTCCGGGCGACCGGTGACCCTGCCGAACGGGCGGCAGGCAAGCTCACGCTCGAGGTCATCCGGGAGGAACTCGGCCGCATCGTGCAGGACCGAGCCGGTGATGATCCGAGCCTGCATCTGCTGGACGGGCGTGATCTCTACGGAGAGGCCGATTTTGCCGACCATCCGCTGCCGGACCGACTGCACCCCGATGCGGCCGCGCACCAGCTCATCGGAGAGCGGTTCGGGCAGTACGCCTTTCGTGAGGGTGGTCCGTTCGGCGGGTAACCGACGTCAGCTCATCGGAGCGTGATCGGCGTATACAAACCTCAGGACGTCGGCGGGGAAGGTGATTTCACCCGTGGACCACCCACCCGGGGCGAAGGGCGCGCGACTATCCTCGGATGCTGCGATGTCCCGCTAGCCGGTGCCGCAGCCGTACTTGTTCTCGAAGGAGCTCTCGTGGTCGATCTCGCCTATGTCATCGCCGGTTCGGAAGCGACGGGCGGCGCCGGACTCCAGGTGGATCTGAAGACGTTCCAGGAACTCGGCGTGTACGGGGTCGGTACCACCACCTGCATCGTGTCGTTCGACCCGAACGCGGGTTGGGCTCACCGCTTCGTCCCGATCGCGCCGGCGGTCATCGCCGACCAGATCGAGGCGGCCACCGCCGCGCACGACCTCGACACCGTCAAGATCGGTATGCTCGGCACCCCCGCGACCATCGAGGTCGTCGCCGCCGGCCTGCGCCGCCAGTCGTGGCGGCACGTGGTCCTCGACCCGGTGCTGATCTGCAAGGGACAGGAACCCGGTGCCGCTCTCGACACCGACACCGCCCTGCGTGAGCAGATCCTGCCGCTGGCGACCGTGGTGACCCCGAACCTGTTCGAGGCCCGGACGCTGGCTGGGATGGATGCCATCGGCTCGGTCGACGAACTGGTCGAGGCGGCCCGCCGCATCCACGACCTCGGTCCGAAGTACGTCCTGGCCAAGGGCGGCGTCGAACTGCCCGGTGACGACGCGGTGGACGTGCTCTTCGACGGCGAGGACGTCACGATCCTCACCGCACCGAAGATTGGCCGCGAACGGGTGTCGGGGGCGGGTTGCACGCTCGCCGCCGCCGTCACGGCGGAACTGGCGAAGGGCGTCGAGGTGCACGACGCGGTCGACTTCGCGAAGGAGTTCGTCACGGCAGGCATCGAGGGCCGCGTCGCCGCGCACACCCCGTTCGACACGGTCTGGCAGGGTGCGTTCGTCGACGCCATGGCCTGAGCCTGCAACGAACCTGAGCTGCAACGAATTCGGCAGCCGTGCCCGTCGGCTGTACCGGGTGCGGCGCTAGGGTCGGCTGATGGACGACGCCCCGACCCTCACTCGCGCGGCCTGCGCGGCCGCGCTCGCGGACTTCCGGCCGCTCACCGTGGACCGAAACGGGCATCGCACCGCGGCCGTTGCCCTCGTGGTCGTCGAGCGCGGTGACGGTCCGGTGCTGCTGCTGACGCTGCGGCCCAGCAGAATGCGCGCCCACCCCGGTCAGTTCGCCTTGCCCGGTGGCGGCATCGACCCAGGCGAGTCTCCCGTGCAGGCTGCGCTCCGTGAACTGGAGGAGGAGCTGGGCGTTCGGGCAGGGGCGTCGGACGTGCTCGGCACGCTCGACGACTTCGTCACCCGGTCCGGGTACGTGATGACGCCCATCGTGGTGTGGGCGGGAGTGCTGGACGGGCCGATCACCCCGAACCCGGACGAGGTGGCGCTCGTGTTCGAGGTGACTATGGCCGAACTCGACGCCGAGCCCGTGGTCCGGTCACTGCCCGGTGGGACCGAACCGCTACTGCGATGGCCGTTCCGGGGCGAGCAGTTGTTCGCGCCGACCGCGGCGATCATCCACCAGTTCCGGGAGGTGGTGCTGCACGGCAGGCACACCCGGGTCGCCGACGTCGCGCAGCCGGACTTCGCTTCCCGCTGATCGGGGGCCCAACCGCACCCGACGCTGCGCTGCGGAACCCGCCCCGAGCAAAGGGTTACGGTCGGGTGATGGACCTGAGCACACCGAAGCCGAGTGACGAGGACCCACGTACGCCCGCGCCGCCGGAACGCGGACCCGCGCTGACCCGGGACCAGTGCGCGTCGAGGCTCGGCTCGTTCGAGCGCACGGCCGTCCCGCCGAATGGCGCCCGTCGGGCAGCGGTGGCACTGGCACTGATCGCCGACGGATCCGGGACGCGGCTGCTCCTCACCCGGCGGCCGCCGAAGATGCGCGCCCACGCCGGGCAGTTCGCGCTGCCCGGCGGTAGCGTCGACCCCGGCGAGTCGCCCGAGCAGTCGGCCGTCCGCGAGCTCGCCGAGGAATTGGGGGTGCGGGCACAGGCAGACGCTGTCGTCGGCGCGCTCGACGACTACGTCACCCGGTCCGGCTTCGTGATCACCCCGGTCGTGGTGTGGGTGGGGGAGTTGTCCGAACCGATCGCACCGAACCCCGACGAGGTCGCCCTTGTGTTCGAGGTGACGATGGCCGAGATCGACGTCGACGCGGTGTTCGAGCCCGTGGCAGGCGCCCCGGCGGACACGCCGCCGATGCTGCGCTGGCCGTTCCGCGGTGGCGCCATGCACGCGCCGACCGGCGCGATCATCCACCAGTTCCGCGAGGTCGTCCTCCGCGGCCGGGCCACCCGGGTGGCCGAGTTCTCACAACCGGACTTCGCCTCGCGCTGACGTGCCCTGGCCCGGCGCATTCGCCGGTGCAGGCGGCATGAGCGCTCTACCGTGGCCGACATGGGAATCGTCTATGCGGCGCTGCAGCGTCTCGACCGGACCGGAATCGAGCCCGTGGCGTGGCACCCACCGACCCCGCCGTCGCTTTCGGGGCCGCTGGCCCCCAGCGCCGAACTCAACGGCGCGGAGCGCTGGGCGATGCCGGGAAGCAAGGGGCCCGAGGACGTCGCCGTCGACCACCAGGGCCGGCTGATCACCGGCACGGACGACGGCAAGGTGTGGCGTTTCGACGGACCCGGGCGCGCGACCCAGATCGCAGACACGGGCGGCAGACCCCTCGGTATCGAGATCCTCGACGACGGCCGGTACCTGATCTGTGACTGCGAGCGTGGGGTGCTGCGCGTCGACGAGACCGGACGGGTCGAGACCCTCACCGACAGCGCGCTCGGGCGACCGCTGGTGGCGTGCAACAACTCTGCGATCGCCCGGGACGGCACGATCTACTTCACCGACTCCTCGGCGAAGTACTCCGTAGCCGAGCATCGCACGGACCTGCTCGAGCACGGCGGCACCGGCCGGCTGATCCGGCTCGACCCGGCGACCGGGGAGACGGACCTGCTGGCGGACGGGCTGCAGTTCGCCAACGGGGTCGGACTGTCCGCGGACGAGTCCTTCGTGGTGGTCGCCGAGACCGGGGCCTATCAGATCCGCCGGGTGGAGCTCACGGGCCCCGACGCGGGGCGGGGGTCGATCTGGGCCGCCAACCTGCCCGGGATCCCCGACAACGTGACCTCCCAGACGCCCGACGGGATCTTCTGGGTGGCGTTGTACAGCCTCCGGATGCGCCTGCTTGACCTGTTGGCCCCGCATCCGGCGCTCCGGATCGTCGCCGCGAATCTGCCGCACTGGGCGCAGCCCGAACCGGACCAGCGCGGCTGGGTGCTCGGGCTCGACGCCTCCGGCGCCATCGTGCACAGCCTGCGGGGCGGCGCGGGCAGCTACGCCCCGATCACCGGCGTCCGCGAGGCCGACGGCTGGCTCTACCTCGGCAGCCTGACCGCGGACGCGGTCGCCAGGGTCCCGGCACCCTAGTCCGCCATGTGAAAAGCTGTCCGAGGCAGCACCGGGCGACGAACACGGGGGATCAATGGGCAGCGGAGACCGGCCACACGAGGTGGCGGACGTCCCGACCGCGCCGATCGTGTCCGACCGGATCGTCACCGTTCCCAATCTGCTCAGCGTGGTCCGGCTCGTCGGCGTCCCGCTGTTCCTGTACCTGCTGCTCGGCCCGCACGCCGACGGGTGGGCGCTCGCGATCCTGATGCTCAGCGGATTCACCGACTGGGCCGACGGCAAGCTCGCGCGCCTGTTGAACCAGAGTTCGCGGCTCGGCGCGCTGCTGGACCCGCTGGTGGACCGGTTGTACGTGGTCTCCACCCTCGTCGGGTTCGCGATCCGCGGGATCATCCCGTGGTGGGTGGCCGCGGTCCTGATCGGCCGGGACGCGATCCTGGCGCTGACCCTGCCGATCTACCGACGCCGGGATCTGCCGCCGCCCGCGGTGCTCTACCTCGGCAAGGCCGCGACCTTCGCGCTCATGTTCGCGCTGCCGCTGGTGCTCGCCGCGCAGATGGACTGGTCGTTCGCGCCCATCGCCCGGGCCTGGGGCTATGCGCTGCTGGTGTGGGGGACCGGGCTCTACGTGTGGACCGCGATCCTCTACCTGCTCGCCGCGCGGAACATCGCGCGCGAGGTCCCGCGAACGGACCGCGCGCGGTGACCGACGGCGAGGTCCGCCGCAATCCGGTGCCCTCGCTGCTCCGGTCGCTGATGACCGACCATCTGGACCCCGGCTACGCGGCGGCGGCGGAGGACCGGGCGAGGGGTCATTCGCTGCACAAGCCTCTGCATACCGGGAGCTGGTGCGTGGCCGGTGGCATCGTGCTCGGCCTGATCTTCGGTATCGCCTACGCGCAGGCAGGCGACCGGGCCCCCGGCAGCGATCAGGTGCGCAGCGAGATGCTCGGCAAGGTGCACGCCGCGCAGGAACGCGGCAGCGGCCTGGCCGGAACAAGGGACGAGCTGGCGGCGCAGACCGAAGCACTGCGCTCCAGGGCGCTCGCCGGCGACACCCAGGGCGCCGACGTGCTGGCCCGGCTCGGTGCGATGGAACAGGCCGCGGGACTGGACGCGGTGCACGGCGCGGGCCTGACCGTCACGCTGAGCGATCCGGCGACCCGTCCGGACCTGTCCGACCGCGGTAGGCCGGGCGCGGGTACCGCCAAGGCTGTCGTCCTCGACCGGGACATCCAGTCCGTGGTGAACGCGCTGTGGTCGAGCGGCGCCGAGGCCGTTGCGGTCGGCGGCGTCCGCGTCGGTCCCTCGGCCACCATCCGCCAGGCGGGCGGCGCCATGCTCGTCGACAATCAGCCGGTGTTCTCCCCGTACGCGATCTCCGCGATCGGGCCGGTGGACCGGCTGCAGACCGGCTTCGTGGTGAGCGACGCGTACCTGCGGATGTCGGGCATCGCACAGCTGTACGGCGTGGGATTCACGGTCGCCGAAGAAGAAGACGTCAGCCTCCCGGCCGCGAACGCCAGGGAGATCAGATCCGCACACGAGGTGGGTGGCCAGTGAAGCCGGTCAGTGCAGTCAAGAGCGTCAGGGCAGTCAAGAACGGATACGCCGTGTATGGGGTGCTCGCGCTGGTCGCGGGCATCGTCGCGGGCGTGGTGCTGCGTCCCCAGGTGCCGGACGCGATTCAGCCATATCTGCCGATTGCCGTGGTCGCGGCGCTGGACGCCGTGTTCGGCGGGCTACGCGCCTATCTGGACGAGATCTTCGACGCCAAGGTCTTCGTCGTGTCCTTCGTGTTCAACGTGCTCGTCGCCGCGCTGATCGTGTGGCTCGGTGACCAGTTGGGGGTGGGGACCCAGCTCTCCACGGCGATCGTGGTGGTGCTGGGAATTCGGATCTTCGGCAACGCCGCGGCGTTGCGGCGCAGGCTGTTCGGGGCGTGATCACCGGTGAACGGGCATGAGGGCAAGCATGAATGGCACACCGAGCTGTCCGCGTCGGCGCGACGGTCCAGGTTCGTCTTCGGGGTGCTGGCGGTGTTGCTCCTGGCCGCGCTCGGGATCGCCATCGCCACCCAGGTGAGGACCACCGGTTCCGGTGACACCCTCGATTCGGCGCGTCCAGCGGATCTGCTGGTGCTGCTCGACAATCTGGGTCAGCGAGAGGCCTCGCTGCGGCAGGAGATCGCCGGTCTCGAGGAGACCCTCGCCACCCTGCAACGCAGCGGCGGCGGGTCCCAGGCCGCGTTGGACGAGGCAAGGGCCCGACTGACCGCGCTGTCGATCCAGGTGGGCGCCGTCCCCGCCGCCGGGCCCGGTGTCGTGTTGACCGTGGCGGACCCGAGCAAGGGCGTCGGCTCCGAGGTGATCTTGGACCTCATCCAGGAGTTGCGGGCGGCAGGCGCCGAAGCGATCTCGATCCGCGGTGACGGGGGAGACCCGGTTCGGATCGGGGTCGATTCCTGGGTCACCGGGACCGCCGGTCAGGTCAGGGTGGACGGCACCGAGCTGAGGGCACCGTACGAGGTGCTCGCGATCGGCGACCCGCCGACTCTGGCGGCGGCACTGAACATTCCCGGCGGCGTGATCGACACTGTCGCGCGCAGCGGTGGCCGACTGGCCGTCGAGCAATCTCAGCAGGTCACGATCACCGCCTTGCGGGAGACGAAGCCACGTCAATACGCTCAGCCAGGAAACTGAATCCGGCGCGCGCGGCATTCGCGCGTGCCGGACGAGATCGAAAGGACTTCTCACCTTGAGTGAAACCAACATCCCGGCCGAATTGCACTACACGGCCGAGCACGAATGGGTGCAGCGGACCGGGCCGGCGACCGTGCGCATCGGGATCACCGACTTCGCGCAGTCGCAGCTCGGTGATGTCGTCTTCGTGCAGCTTCCCGCGGCCGGTGAGGCTGTGGTCTCCGGCGAGTCGCTCGGTGAGGTCGAGTCGACGAAGAGCGTGTCCGACATCTACGCTCCGTTGAGCGCGAAAGTCATTGTGGCCAACGCGGATTTGGAGACCAGCCCCGAACTGGTGAACTCCGAGCCGTACGGAAACGGTTGGCTGGTGGATCTCGAGGTGGCTGACGAGGCGACTCTCGATGCCGCGCTGGCCGAGATGCTGGACGCGCAGGGTTACGAGGCCATCGCAGGCGGCTAGGACACGCGTTGATCGACCTGCGAGTGCCCACGTGAGTGGCATTCGCAGGGTACGGTCAATAGGGAGCGCATCCGTCCTTGTCGGGGCGTAGGTCCGTATCGGAATGTGATTGTGTCGAGAAGATTTGTCCGGGGGATTCCCGGGCCGATCGGACTTCAGGAGGAGAAACGGTGAGCGAGAACGACAGCGACGCGGTTTTTGGAGAGTCGCCGGCCGAGACAACGTCGGTCTTCCGGGCGGATTTCCTCAACGAGTTGGACAGCACGACCGCTGCTCCGCAGTCCGCTGAGCAGGTCTCCGGAGTGGAGGGCCTGCCCGCTGGTTCGGCGCTCCTCGTCGTCAAGCGCGGCCCCAACGCGGGCTCCCGGTTCCTGCTCGACCAGCCCACCACCTCGGCCGGCCGCCACCCGGACAGCGACATCTTCCTCGACGACGTCACGGTCAGTCGCAGGCATGCCGAGTTCCGGCAGGACCAGAACGAGTTCCAGGTGGTCGACGTCGGCAGCCTCAACGGCACCTATGTCAACCGCGAGCCGGTGGACTCGGCCACCCTCGTCAACGGTGACGAGGTCCAGATCGGAAAGTTCCGACTCGTGTACCTCACCGGCCCCCGCGGCGCCGGCAACTCGGCTGCGGGTACGGGTAGCTGATGACCGCGGTCGGGCAGCGGACCGAGGGCGGGATGTCGATCGGCTCCGTCCTGGATCGGCTACGTCCCGATTTTCCCGACATCACCATCTCGAAGATTCGTTTCCTCGAGGCGGAGGGGCTGATCAGTCCCGAGCGGACGCCGTCGGGCTACCGCCGCTTCTCGCTGACCGACTGCGAACGGCTGCGTTTCGTGCTCACCGCGCAGCGCGATCAGTACCTGCCACTGAAGGTGATCAAGGAACAGCTCGAGGCGATCGACAGCGGCGTCGCGGTGGTCGGGTCGACGGAGTCCGCCCCGCGGCGGCCCCGGGCGCTGGCCATCGCGCCCGGCGAGGTCTCGCCGGAGGAGTTCCGGGCCAACCGTGAGATCCGGATCAGTCGGACCGACCTGATCGCACGATCGGGTGCGGACGAGGCGTTCCTGTCGGAACTGCTGCGCAGTGGGTTGATCGTGCCGGGCGTCGCCGGCTTCTTCGACGAGGACGCGGTCACCCTCGCCCGGGCGGCAAAGGCGATGTCCGAGTTCGGACTCGAGGTGCGGCACCTGCGTGCGTTCAAGCTCGCGGCCGACCGGGAGGCCGGTTTGGTCGCCCAGATCGCGGGTCCCGTGGCGAAGGGTAGAGACGCGGGAGCGCGCGATCGGGCCGAGGAGATGGTGCGTGAGCTCGCCGCGCTGTCGCTCACCCTGCACACCTGTCTGGTGAAGGCAGCTGTCCGCGGCGCGCTCGACCGCTGACAAATCCCTGCACGGAACACGCGACGACCGGCACCTACTCGGCGAGAGTCGAATGGGTGGCCGGGTTCGCTTAGAATTTGGGTACGGCTTCATGCGACTGGTGCGGTCGATGCCGTGAGGCCGAGCAGACGGGAGGCAGACGCGATGAGCGAGATGCGTGTGATCGGGATTCGTGTTGAGCAGCCACAGAATCAGCCCGTCCTGCTGCTGCGGGAGACCGACGGCGACCGGTACCTGCCGATCTGGATCGGTCAGACGGAGGCCACCGCGATCGCCCTCGAGCAGCAGGGCGTTGAGCCGGCGCGGCCGCTCACCCATGACCTGATCACCACGCTCATCACGGCGCTCGGCAACACCCTGCGCGAGGTTCGGATCGTCGACCTGCAGGAGGGCACCTTCTACGCCGACCTGGTTTTCGACAACGACCTGAGGGTCTCTGCCCGGCCGTCCGATTCGGTGGCAATCGCCCTGCGGGCTGGTGTTCCGATCTACGCGGAGGAAGTGGTGCTGGCGGAGGCCGGGTTGGTGATGCCCGACGAGCGCGAGGACGAGGTGGAGAAGTTCAAAGAATTCCTCGAATCCGTGTCGCCGGACGATTTCAAGGCAACCGACGGTTAGTGTGATCCCGCTGTCGTGAGACGGCGTCGAGATACTGCCCTGGGCAACAGTTCGGTCTCACCCTCAAGTTGAGGTTTAGGCTTCGGCGTGTTGCGTTGACCCAGGTCAATCGTCGCAATAGCTTTGATCCATCGAACGCACACCATGTGATTCGCCCCGAGGCGTAGTCTGAGTCGAATCCACGGTATGGAATTCCATGCGAGAGGGAGCAGTCAGTGGGAGATCATCCGCAAGAGCCTCAGCGCGGCCTCGCCCCGTCCGTGGGTGTCGAGGATGTTCAGCCGGGCCTCTTTCCCGATGACTCGGTGCCGGACGACCTGGTGGGATACCGGGTGCCGAGCGCGTGTCAGATCGCGGGCATCACCTACCGGCAACTGGACTACTGGGCGCGCACTTCGCTGGTCGTCCCGTCGATCCGCGGAGCCGCGGGATCCGGGAGTCAGCGCCTGTACTCGTTCAAGGACATCCTGGTTCTCAAGATCGTGAAGCGATTGCTGGACACCGGAATCTCGCTGCAGAACATCCGGGTCGCCGTCGACCACCTGCGTCAGCGTGGGGTGGGCGATCTGGCCAAGATCACGCTGTTCTCCGACGGCACCACCGTCTACGAGTGCACCTCCGCCGAGGAGGTCGTCGACCTGCTGCAGGGCGGACAGGGCGTATTCGGGATCGCGGTCAGCGGCGCGATGCGCGAGCTCACCGGCACGATCGCGGATTTCCCGGCGGAGCGTGCCGACGGTGGCGAGAGCGAATTGAGCCCGGAGGACGAGCTCGCGTCGCGGCGCAAGAACCGGGCAGGCCGCAAGACCGGATAGGCCGTCCCGGCGTCGCACCCGCTCGACGTGGCGCGCGGCACACCTGTCCAACGGGTCCGTGGGAGCAAAAGGGGCCAAACGTAGCCTAGAATTCGGGGTACGTCGCCGCCGCATGGGAGAGTTCCGGAGCACAATCCGGACGCCGAAGGAGCAATACCTCCCCGTCAATCTCTCAGGCACCGAGGACCGTGCGGGCTACGACGTCTCTGGAAAGCGGTGGGAGCACCCACCCGCCCACGGGGAAAGGGGCCGAACTCAGCGGCCCTCAATCTCTCAGGCGCTCGCGGCGACGAGCAGGCGACAGAGGGGGAGGAACGTTCCGCCGGCCCGGCACGGGTCGAGTCGGACGCGCCTACGATCCTTCAGCCGCGGGAGTTGCCTTGTCAGACGCCAGAACTCGTTCATTTGTCGACCGCCACATCGGCCCCGATTCCGCCGAGCTCGAGCGGATCCTGGGAGTGATCGGTGTCGGCAACCTGGACGAGATGGCCGGAAAGGCCGTCCCCGCGAGCATCCTCGACACCGTCACCGACGGGATCAGCGACGGCCTGAGCGCACTGCCCGTCGCGCTGTCCGAGCACGAGGCGCTCGCCGAGCTGTCCGAGCTGGCCGCCGGGAACACCGTCGCGACCTCAATGATCGGTCTCGGCTACTACGACACCCTGACCCCGCCGGTGCTGGTGCGAAACCTGCTCGAGAATCCCGCCTGGTACACGGCGTACACGCCGTACCAGCCGGAGATCAGCCAGGGCCGGCTCGAGGCGCTGCTCAACTTCCAGACCATGGTCTCCGACCTCACCGGCATGGAGGTCGCGAATTCGTCGATGCTCGACGAGGGCACCGCTGCCGCCGAGGCGATGACCCTGCTGCGTCGGGCCAACAAGAGCAAGTCCCCTCGTTTCGTCATCGACGCCGACCTGTTCCCGCAGACCAGGGCCGTGATCGAGACCCGCGCCACCCCGCTCGGCATCGAGCTGGTGGAGGCCGACCTCAGCCAGGGCCTGCCCGAGGGCGAGTTCTTCGGCGTGCTCGCCCAGCTCCCCGGTTCCTCCGGGCGCGTCGTCGACTACACCGACCTGATCGCTGCCGCACACGAACGCGGCGGCCTGGTCGCGGTCGGCGCCGACCTGCTGGCCCTGACGCTGCTCACGCCCCCCGGCGAGCTCGGCGCGGACGCCTGCTTCGGCACCACGCAGCGATTCGGCGTCCCGATGGGCTTCGGCGGACCGCACGCCGGGTACCTGGCGGTACACACCAAGCACGCCCGTCAGCTGCCCGGCCGCCTCGTCGGTGTGTCCGTCGACGCCGACGGCGATCCCGCGTACCGGCTGGCGCTGCAGACCCGCGAGCAGCACATCCGCCGGGAGAAGGCCACCTCGAACATCTGCACCGCCCAGGTGCTGCTGGCCATCGTGGCGGCCATGTACGCCAGCTACCACGGCGCCGACGGGCTCAAGGCGATCGCCGAGCGCGTGAACGGGCGTGCGGTCGCCCTCGCGACCGGGCTGCGCTCGAAGGGCGTCGAGATCGTGCACGGGTCGTTCTTCGACACCGTGCTGGCCCGGGTGCCGGGCCGGGCGGCGGCGATCGTCGAGAACGCAAAGGGATGGAACGTCAACCTCCGTCTGGTGGACGCCGACCACGTCGGCATCTCGTGCGACGAGGCCACCACCGACGCGCACCTGGAGTCCGTGTTCGCGGCCTTCGGGGTCCGGCCGGACGCCGAGGAAGCGGCCCCGTCGCTGCCCGCCGCGATGGCGCGCACCTCGGACTACCTGACCCATCCCGCCTTCACCAAGCACCGCACCGAGACCGCGATGCTGCGCTACCTGCGGATGCTCTCGGACAAGGACATCGCCTTGGACCGGAGCATGATCCCGCTCGGCTCGTGCACGATGAAGCTCAACGCGACCGCGGAGATGGAGCCCATCACCTGGCCGCAGTTCGCGGGACTGCACCCGTTCGCGCCGACCACGGACGCGCCCGGCATGCTGCGGATCATCAACGATCTCGAGGGCTGGCTGGCGGCGATCACCGGTTACGACGCCGTGAGCCTGCAGCCGAACGCGGGCAGCCAGGGTGAGTACGCGGGCCTGCTGGCCATCCGGAACTACCACCTCAGCCGCGGCGACGACCATCGCGACACGTGCCTGATCCCGTCCAGCGCGCACGGCACCAACGCGGCCTCCGCCGTGATGGTCGGCATGCGGGTGGAGGTGGTCGCCTGCCGCCCCAACGGCGACGTCGACCTGGCGGACCTGAAGGCGAAGATCGCCGACCACGCCGAGCGGCTCGCGGCCATCATGATCACCTACCCCTCCACGCACGGCGTGTACGAGCACGAGGTCGCCGACATCTGCGCGGCCGTGCACGACGCCGGCGGACAGGTGTACGTCGACGGGGCGAACCTCAATGCGCTCGTCGGTCTGGCCCGGCCCGGACGCTTCGGCGGCGACGTCAGCCACCTGAACCTGCACAAGACCTTCTGCATCCCGCACGGTGGCGGCGGACCGGGTGTCGGCCCGATCGGCGTCCGCTCACACCTGACCCCGTTCCTGCCCGGACACCCGATGGCGCCGGAGCTCGGCGGCTGCGGCCCGGTCTCGGCGGCACCCTACGGAAGCGCGTCGATCCTGCCGATCACCTGGGCGTACATCCGGATGATGGGGGCGACCGGGCTGCGGCGGGCGTCGCTGACCGCGATCGCGTCGGCGAACTACATCGCGCGTCGGCTGGACGAGTATTTTCCGGTGCTCTACACCGGCGAGAACGGGATGGTCGCGCACGAGTGCATCCTCGACCTGCGCCAGCTCACCAAGGACACCGGCGTCACCGTCGATGACGTGGCAAAGCGCCTGGCGGACTACGGCTTCCATGCCCCGACGATGAGCTTCCCGGTGGCGGGCACCCTGATGGTCGAGCCAACCGAGAGCGAGAACCTCGACGAGATCGACCAGTTCTGCGAGGCGATGATCGCCATCCGCGGCGAGATCGACCGGGTCGGCGCGGGCGAGTGGCCGGTGGACGACAACCCGCTGCGCGGTGCGCCGCACACCGCGGGCTGCCTGGCCGCCGACTGGGACCACCCCTACTCGCGTGAGCTCGCGGTGTTCCCACTGGGCAAGGCCAGGGCCAAGGTGTGGCCGTCGGTGCGCCGGATCGACGGGGCGCAGGGCGACCGGAACCTGGTGTGCTCGTGCCCGCCGATCGAGGCCTTCAGCAGCTGACAGCACCCCCGCCCGTACCTCCCCGCCCGTACCTCCCCGCCCGTACCTCCCCAATGTCACACCGGTTCGCCCGGGCTGAATCAATGTGACATTGGGGAGGTCGGGGGCGGCGCTCGTGAGGAAACCGAACGGTCATTGTGTACGGCGTCACACCCAGAGGACGATTGTGGATGGTGGCTGTCGAGCCGCCGTCGTCCAGCCCAAAGGTGCACGCCATGTCTTCCACATTCGCAAGAGCCGTCGCCGCCACCGCAGTCGTCGTCGCGATCGGTGCGGTCACCGCTCCGATCGCCTCCGCAGAGAACCGTCCACTCGGGAACGGGTCTTTGAACATCTGCTTCGACGTCCCGCTGCCGGGCTCCGCAGATCTGGTCTGGTGCCTCTGACCCCAGTGCGGGCGACGGCGGGTCAGCCGGGGTCGACGGCCAGTTCGAGGATCGTGATCTCGGGCGGGCTGGCGACCCGCACCGGTGGCCCCCACGCGCCCGCACCCCGGCTCGTGTAGAGCACGGTCTCGCCGATCCGGTCGAGCCCGGTCACCGAGGGTTGCTGCAGCGGCACCAGGTATCCGAGCGGCCACATCTGACCGCCGTGCGTGTGCCCGGACAGTTGCAGGTCCACACCCAGTTCGTTCGCTTCGAGGGCCTGTTTGGGTTCGTGCGCGAGCAGCACCACGAAACGGTCCGGGTCGCGTCCGGAGAGCGCCGCACGCAGGTCTGGCTCGTACGGCGCAGGCGAGGTGAAGTCGTGGATGCCTGCCAGGTCGACGACGGCCCCGCCGCGGCTGAGTTCGACGCGGGCGTTGCGCAGTGTGTGGATGCCGAGCCGGTCCCACAGGTCCAGCCAGCGGCCGCCGTCGCCCGCGTAGAACTCGTGGTTGCCGCTGACCCCGTACACCCCGAGCGGGGCCGTCAGTTCGGCAAGCGGCGCCAGGTCCGCGCCGACCATCGCGACCGTCCCGTCGACCAGGTCGCCGCCGAGCAGGATCAGGTCCGGCCGCTGCGCGGCCACCGCGGCGACCACCTTGCGGGTGAAGCCGACCCCGCGCGCCGGTCCGACGTGCAGGTCCGTCACCAGCGCGATCCGCGTCCCCGCGAACTCGGCGGGCAAGCGGCGCAACGGGACCCGGACGTGCCGCACACGGGGAGTGGCGGCCTCGCCGACGCCGTATGCGGCGGCGGCGAAGGATCCGAGCACGACGGCAGCGGTCGCGCCGCGCAACAGCCGGCGCCGCGTCAGGCCCGGGCCGCTCGACTCACCGCCGCGATGCCGGGGGAGCAGCCGAGAGGCGCCGGACACGGCGGCGACCAGTAGCAGCCCCAGTGCCAGGTACAACATCACGGCGAGCCAGACCCAGCCGGCGAAGGCCGGTCCACGGGCCCAGGACGGGTCGAAGACCTCGCCGCTGCCGAGCCCGACCAGGGCGAGCGCCCACGCCGCGGCGAGTGCCACGGCGACCGTGCGTGAGCCCTGTGGGCCGAGACCCACCGAACGGGTGAGGCGCCGGTGCAGCAACCAACTGACGAGCGCGAGGAACGCGCCGAAGACGAGAACTCGGATCATGTGTCAGGACAGCAGCTTTCCGACGGCCTGCTCGAGTTCCGGTCCGTCCGACGTCGCAACGGTGACCACTGTGCCGCCGGTCAGCTCGGCCAGGGACTGCAGGGTATCGGCGTCGGAGTTCTCGCCGATGGTGATGACGTCGATGCGGACCGGCCTACCGGACGCCGACGAGGCGGCGATCGAACTCAGCAGTTGTCGCGGCGTGATCGACGGGTCGTCGTTCGGTCCGTCGGTGATCAGCAGTACGGAGTTCGGGCGGTCCGCGCCAAAACCCCTCACCGCGTCCGCGTAGGCGGCCTGGACCGCCGCGTAGGTGGATGTCGAGGTGGCGGGCGTCAGGGAACTCAGTGCCGAGTTGATCGACTGCCTTCGGATACCGTCGCCGACTGCGCCGGAGAGCGGCCCCGTAGGGACGACGGTCTTGTACGGCATGCCGCTGTTGAAGTTTCCGGAGTAGATCCACAATCCCAGGTCGGAGTAGTCCGGTGTCCGATTGACCTGCTCGGTCAGCGCGGACGTCGTGTTCGCAAGTCGGGTACCGCCGCCCTCGACGTCGGCCATCGATCCCGAGACATCCAGCAGGACGGTCGATCGGCGGGCCGCCGCCGGATGGGTGAGCGTTCGGCTCAGCGTGTCGGCGACGGTGCCGGTGGCGGGTTGCAGCGTCGTGTCGATGGGGGTGAAGGGGACCGCGCCCACCGCCGAGGGGGTTTTGCCGTCGACGCGGAAGCCCGCCTCCCTCAGCACCGTTGCCTGCTCGGGCTGGCGGAGGTAGTCGACGAACTCCGCCGCCGCCCGGTTGCGCGCCTCGTCCACCCAGCCGGCCGCGATGATCGCGGCCGGGTGATCGGCCATCGGGGTGGCTCCTCCTGGGAGGAACGCGGTGAGGGCGTTGGTGTCCGGCTCGGCGGCGTAGAGCTGCTGCTCGGTGACCGCCACCGCGTGCAATGTGCCGGTCGTCGGGTCCGGCTGCGCGGCCAGCGCCGCGAGCGCGTCCGCGGTGACGGCGGGGCTGTCGGCGGTCGCCGGGAACGCCGCAGCGGAGCCGATCGAGAGCGCGCTCAGCGCCGAGACGACCGGCGCGGACGCGGCCTGCGCCTCGGTGACCGGCCCGGCGCCCGCACCCGACACCGCCGCGGCGACGGCCTCGGCGGCGAGCGTGGACGGATCCGAGCCGGGGCCCGTCGGCAGCGCCAGCCGCAGTGAGCCCCAGCCGGTGAGGCCGAGCCCCTGCAACGCATTCGGGTCCGCCTGCAGGCGTGGTAGGTCCTGCCAGCCGATCCTCGGCTCGGTGAGGGCCTCGGCGAGCGCGACCGGGGCGGCCAGCAGCACCGGCGAGGTGGCGACGGACTTCGGCTGGCCGTCGATCAGGCCGGTCTGCCCGCTGAGCCGACCGATCGACTGGGAGCTCTGCGGAATCCACAGCGCCGGAGCCGGTCCGGGACCGGGCCACTGCTGACCGGCGCTCGCGGCCAACGCGTCGACCACGGCTTGCGCCGCGGTCGCGGTGACGGTCACGGAGATGCAGTGGTCGCGCACGACCGGTGTGGTCTGCGTGTAGCGGTCCGCCAGGGTCTGGATCTGGGGGGCGATGTCGGGATCCGCGGTCACGTCGAGGACCGCGGGCCCCTCGACGCACGTCTCGGCGGCCTGGGTGCCCTGAGCGGAGATCCGATCCTTGAGCTCGAACCAGCCGAACACCGCGAGAACGAGGACGATGACGGCACCGACTGCGATCACCGGGCCCTTGCTGATCCCCCGGGTGCCCTGTGCTCCGCGATGTTGCCCCACGTATGTCCGCCTGTCCCTGCGCGATCGATCACGGTCTCATCGAAAGTCTACGGATTCGATTCGGCCACACGATGAAAGCGGCGAAGCCGCCACCCGACCGGATCGGTCGGGTGGCGGCTTCGCCGTGATGTCGCTGCTGCGCGTGGTGTCAGGCGCCCGCGGCCTTGTACTCGCGCCGACGGCGATGCAGGATCGGCTCGGTGTAGCCGCTCGGCTGCGACGCGCCCTCGAGGATCAGCTCCTTGGCGGCCTGCCAGGCGATGTTGGTGTCGAAGTTCGGCGCCATCGGGCGGTAGGTGGCGTCGCCCTCGTTCTGACGGTCGACCACCGGGGCCATCCGCTCGAGGCTGGCGACGATGTCGGCCTCGGTGACGATGCCGTGGCGCAGCCAGTTCGCGAGCAGCTGGCTCGAGATGCGGAGGGTGGCACGGTCTTCCATGAGCGCGACGTCGTGGATGTCCGGCACCTTGGAGCATCCGACGCCTGCGTCGATCCAGCGGACCACGTAGCCGAGGATGGACTGGCAGTTGTTGTCCAGCTCCTCCTTCTTCTCCGCGTCCGACCAGTCGGTGCTCGGGGCGAGCGGAATGGTCAGGATGTCGTCGACGGTCGCCCGCGGCTTGCCCTTGAGCTCGTCCTGGACGGCGAACACGTCGACGCGGTGGTAGTGCGTCGCATGCAGGGTGGCGCCGGTGGGCGAGGGGACCCACGCGGTGTTCGCGCCCGAGCGCGGGTGCCCGATCTTCTGCTCGAGCATGTCCGCCATCAGGTCGGTCATGGCCCACATGCCCTTACCGATCTGCGCCTTGCTCTGCAGGCCCGCGGCCAGTCCGGTGTCGACGTTCCAGTCTTCGTAGGCGCCGATCCACTTCTGCTTCTTCATCTCGGCCTTGCGCACCATCGCGCCCGCCTCCATGGAGGTGTGGATCTCGTCGCCGGTGCGGTCCAGGAAGCCGGTGTTGATGAAGACCACGCGCTTGCTGGCCTCCTTGATGCAGGCGGACAGGTTGACGGTGGTGCGGCGCTCCTCGTCCATGATGCCGACCTTGAGCGTGTTGGCGGGCAGGCCGAGAACCTGCTCGACGCGGCCGAACAGCTCGGTGGTGAAGGCGACCTCCTCCGGGCCGTGCTGCTTCGGCTTCACGATGTAGACCGAGCCGGTGCGGCTGTTGTCCAGCGGTCCGTTCGCGTCGCTGATGGTCAGGCCGTGCACCGCGCACAGGCCGGTGATGAGCGCGTCGAGGATGCCCTCGGGGACCTCGTTGCCGTCGGCGTCGAGGATCGCGGGGTTGGTCATCAGGTGGCCGACGTTGCGCACGAACAGCAGCGAACGCCCGTGCAGGGCCAGCTCGCCGCCGTCGGCCGCGGTGTAGGTGCGGTCGCCGTTCAGCGTGCGGGTGAAGGCCTTGCCGCCCTTGGTCATCTCCTCGGCGAGGTCGCCGCGGTTCAGGCCAAGCCAGTTGCGGTAGCCGACGACCTTGTCGTCGGCGTCGACGGCCGCGACGGAGTCCTCGAAGTCCATGATGGTGGTGAGCGCGGACTCCAGGACGACGTCCTTGACGCCCGCCGCATCGGTCTGGCCGATGGGGGAGTCGGCGTCGATCTGGATCTCGGCGTGCAAGCCGTTGTTGCGGAGCAGGACCGAGGTGGGTGCGTCCTTCTTGCCGAGGTAGCCGACGTACTTCTCCGGCTGCGCGAGGGTGGTGACGGTGCCGTCGGTCAGCTCGACCTTCAGCTCGGTCCCCTCGATCCAGTAGCGCTTGGAGTCGGCGTGGCTGCCCGACGCGAGCGGCGCCGCGGCGTCGAGGAACTCGCGGGCCCAGGCGATGACCTTGTCGCCGCGAACCTTGTTGTAGCCCTTGCCCTTCTCCGCGCCGTCGGCCTCGGAGATGGCATCGGTGCCGTAGAGCGCGTCGTACAGCGAGCCCCACCGGGCGTTCGAGGCGTTGAGCGCGAACCGCGCGTTGAGCACCGGCACCACGAGCTGCGGGCCTGCGGTCGTCGCGATCTCGGCGTCGACGTTCTCGGTCTCGATGCTGAACGGGGCAGGCGTGGGCAGCAGGTAGCCGATCTCCTGCAGGAACGCCTTGTACTCGGCGGCGTCGAAGGCAGGGCCGGAGTGGTCGCGGTGCCAGCCATCGATCTGCGCCTGCAGGTCGTCGCGCTTGGCCAGCAGCGCCTTGTTCTTCGGAGCGAGGTCCTCGATGACCTTGACGGCTCCCGCCCAGAAAGTGTCGGCGTCTACGCCGGTACCCGGGAGAGCCTCGGTGCCCACGAAATCGTGGAGAACCTTGGCGACCTGAAGACCACCGACCTGCACGCGCTCAGTCATGAAATGCCTCACTTCTCTGGGGATGGCTCATGTAGACGGCGTTCATGTTACTCGCTGGTAATCCGCTAGCTGATTGCCTCGGTGGGGTAACAGTCCAACCGTACTGGTTGGCAGGGGATTCCCGGGACTCCCGGTGTGCGCGCCGTCACGTCGGAACCGTGGCCGGGCCGATGAAGATCCCCTCGGCCTCGACGGTGACCCCGTCGGCGTCCGACAGGGTGCCGACGACAACGGTCTTGCGGCCCTCGTTGCGCTCGATGCGGGCCTCGGCGCGCAGTGGCCCGAGTGGGGTGCCACGGCGGAAACGCAGTGTCAGGGTCCCGGTGAAGCGCGGTTCGATCGAACTGGCGGTGGTGCCGAGCAGATGGTCGAGCACCAGCGCGCAGATCCCACCGTGCACCTGGCCCGGCGGGCCCTCGTAGGCGGCGCCGAGAGTCACCTCGGTCCAGTGCACCCCGTTGTCGTCGGCCTCGACGGACAACGGGGGAGCGAGCGCGTTGCGCAACCCGATCCCGGCGTTGCCCCACGCCATCGGCTCGCCGTCGGCGGTGAACCGCATCCCGAACCCGCCGTCGATCTGCCTGGCGCGCAGCTTCGCGGTGGCGGCGACGACCTCGGCATGTACCTCGCGGATCACCCCGTGGTCGACCTCGGTGCGGATGGTGGCGTCGACGAGGTCGCGGACCGCCTGGGTGAGCGGGCCGTACAGCGCCCGGCGCCGGTCGAGTTCGGCGGTGTCGATGTCTTCGAGGGTGAACTTCACCGTGTGATCGTGCAGGATTCGCGCCGGGATCCGGGAGGAATCCTTCGGAATCGGGTGGCGAGGTCGTCGACTACACGGACGGCGCCGGTGAGATGAAGATCCCCTCCGCCTCCACCGTCACGCCCTCGGCATCGGACAGGGTGCCGCGCACGGTCGCCTTGCGTCCGTCCACGCTGACCACCCGGGCCTCCGCGTGCAGCGGGCCGAGCGGGGTACCCCGCAGGTACCGCAGCGTCAGGGTGCCCGTCAGGCGACGCGCGTCCGCGCTCCCCGTGACGCCGAGCAGATGATCGAGGACCAGCGCGCAGATGCCGCCGTGCACCAGTGACGGCGGTCCCTCGTACGCGGCGCCGAGCGTCACGTTCGTCCAGTGCCGACCGGTGTCGTCGGACTCGATGACCAGCGGCGGCGCGGCCGCGTTGCGCAGCCCCACGCCTGCGTTGCCCCAGGAGAAGGTCTCGCCCGTGGTGGTCGTCCGCATCCCGAACGAGCCGTCGAGCTGGCGGGCGCGCAGCTTCGCGGTGGCGGCGGTGATCGCCGCGTGCACCTCGCGGATCACCTCGTCGTCGACCTCGGTTCGAATCGTGGCGTCGACGAGCTCCCGCACCGATTCGGCGAACGGGCCGTACAACGCCTTGCGGCGTTCGAACTCGTCGAGGTCGATCACGTCGGGGTCGATGTGTTCGTCAGTGAGCTGCACGTGCGCCGCCTTCATCCGTGGGACAACCGTCGTTCCGGCCTGAATGTAGCCGCCCGCCGGACCCGGATCCGGCCCGGTTCTCGCGGGCCGGGATGAGCCGCGGCGTCATCCGCCAGGGCGCGACGGGCGAACCCTAACGGCCCAGTAGGGAGCGGCACTTCTCCAGCAGCTCGGCGCGCAGCGGCGCCGCGCGGTCCGCGAGCGCCGACTGCTCGCGAACGTAGTCGGCTCGGCCCTGCGGGGTCTCGATGGCGACCGGCGCGTAGCCGAGCCCGCTCAGGTCGTATGGGCTCGCACGCATGTCCAGCTCGCGGGCGGCCATCGCCAGCTCGAAGCAGCGCAACAGCAGGTCCGAGTCGACCAGCGGCGCCAACTTGTAGCACCACTTGTAGAGATCCATGCCGGCGTGCAGGCACCCCGGCTGCTCCCGCGCGGCCTGGTCCTCGCGCGAGAGTGCAGTGTCGTTGCGGCCCACCGCGTCGGTGGTGAAGAACCGGAACGCGTCATAGTGCGTGCAGCGCAGGTTCATCGACTCCACGACGGCGTCGGTGCCATCCGGTCCCAGTCGCAGCGGGGTGCCCGAATGGCGGACGGCCTCCTTGCCGCCGCGGTACACCATCGCCCACTCGTGCAGACCGAAGCAGCCGAGCTGCGCCTGCCGCGCGGCGGTGCCGGCGAGCAGGCGCTCGGTGAACTCGAGCATCGAGCGGCGCTGGGTGAGAAGCAGGGGATCGGCCTCGGCGGTGTCGTCCTCGCACCGGCGATACCCCGAGTAGTCCCAGTACTCGCCTGCCGCGGGACCGGTCAGGCGCACCCCGAAGCCGGGATGCCAGCGGCGCAGCTGCGCCGGGCGCAGGCTGTAGTAGCTGAACAGGAAGTCGACCACAGGGTGCTTCTCGCCACGGGTCTGGCGGGTCAGGTGTGAGCCGATCAGATCGTCCACCCGCTCCCGATGCGCGTGCCGGCGGGCGGTCCACTCGTCCTGCGCGAGAACGAGTGGACCGCCCGAAAGCGCCGACGTCACGACGGCCGCTGTCCCGGGACCGCGTCGTCGACCCGGTGGGTGCCGTCGCGCACTGTACCGATGAACTCCTCCACCAGGTCCTCGAGCGCGACGATGCCGATCGTCTCGCCGGTCTCGTCGACCACCGACCCCAGGTGGCTGCTGGCGCGGCGCAGCGTCGCGAGCGCCTCGTCGAGCGGGGTCTGCACCTGCACCTGCGGAAGCGGCCGCACGTCCGAGCGGGGGATCACCGTGTCCGGTCCCGCGTGCACGTCTCCCACCTCGTCGAGCACGTCCTTGAGATGCAGGTACCCGGCCAGCGTTCCGTCGGCCAGCCGTGCAGGGTAGCGGGAGTACCCGGTCTCGATCACGGCCTCCTCGACGGCGCCGAGCGTGGTCCCGTTCGCGGTCAAGGGAACGCTGCGGACCTTGTCGAGGGGGATCAGCACGTCCGCGACGGTCCGGTCGGCGGTGTGCAGCGCCAGCGTCAGACGCCGGTGCTCCTCCTCGTCGATCAGCCCCTCGGACCGGGACTCGCCGATCATCTCGGCGAGCTCCAGCGCGGACACCGTGGTGTCGAGCTCGTTCTTCGGCTGCACCCGCATCAGCCGCAGTGTCGCGTTCGCGCAGAGGTTGTAGAACGCGATGAGCGGGCCTGCGAGCCGGATGAACGCCAGGTGCGTGGGCACCAGCAGCATCGCGCTGCGTTCCGGCCCGGCGATGGCGATGTTCTTGGGCACCATCTCGCCGAGCAGGATGTGCAGGATCACCACCAGCGACAGCGCGATGGTGAACGAGATCGGGTGCAGCAGACCGGCGGGCACGCCGAGCGCGTTCATCGGCACCTCGATCAGGTGCGCGATGGCGGGCTCGCCGACCCGGCCGAGCAGGATCGAGCAGATCGTGATGCCGAGCTGTGCACCCGCCAGCATCAGCGAGAGGTTCTCGCCTGCCTTGATCACCGTGCGGGCGCGCTTCTTGCCCTGCGCCTCCAGTGCCTCGAGTCGGTCGCGTCGCGCCGAGATCAGTGCGAACTCGGCGGCCACGAAGAAGGCGTTGCCCGCCAGCAACAGGACGGTCAGGACGACCGCGAACAGGTCACTCATCGCCCTGCTCCTTCGTCTCGCGGGTGTGGTCGGCCAGGTCGGGGACCGGGGTCAGCACCACCCGGTCGATCCGGCGGCCGTCCATCGCGGCGACTCTGGCGACCCACCCTCCGGCGGAGCGGTACTCGCCGTCCGGATTGGGCAGGACCACCTGGTCACCGACCTCCGGGATCCGGCCCAGGTGGGCCAGGACGAGGCCGCCGAGGGTGTCGTACTCGCCCTCCGGGGCCGAGTAGCCCGTGGTCTGGGTGACCTCGTCGATGCGCAGCAGGCCCGAGCAGATCCAGCTGTCACCGCTGCGCTGCACCTCGATCTCCTGCTCGTCGTGCTCGTCGCGGACGTCGCCGACGATCTCCTCGATCAGGTCCTCCATGGTCACCATGCCCGCGGTGCCGCCGTACTCGTCGACGACGAGCGCCACCTGCATGCCGTCGGCCCGGACGCGTTCCATCAGCTCGTCGCCGTCGAGGCTGGACGGCACAACCGGCACCTTCTGCGCGAGGGTGATCAGCTGGGTGGCCGCCCGGCCCGCGGCGGGAACCGTGAACGCGTGCTTGATGTGCACGACGCCGACCGTGTCGTCCAGGTCGCCGTCGACGATCGGGAACCGCGAGAAACCCGTCCGGGACGCGGCCTCGATCAGGTCGGCCACGGTGTCGCGGAGTTCGAGGGTCTCGACCTTCACCCGCGGGGTCATCAGCTCCTCTGCGCTCCGCTCGCCGAATCGCAGCGAGCGGTCGACGAGCAACGCGGTGCCTGCGTCGAGTGACCCGCGTCGGGCGCTGGTGCGGACCAGCGAGCCCAGCTCCTGGGGGGAGCGGGCCGAGCGCAGTTCCTCGGCGGGTTCGATGCCGAGCCTGCGGACCACCCAGTTGGCGGTCCCGTTGAGCCCGTTGATCGCCCACTTGAAGATCATCGAGAAGCCCGCGTGCAGGCCCGCGGTCGCCCGCGCCGTCTGCAGCGGCAGGGCGATGGCCAGGTTCTTCGGCACCAGCTCGCCGAAGACCATCGACAGCGAGGTCGCGAGGATCAGGGCGAGCGTCAGCGAGATGCCACTGGCGACGGTTTCGCTGACGTTCACGACGGTCAGCAGCGGCTCGATCAGCTTGGCCAGCACCGGTTCCGCGAGGTAGCCGGTGATCAGCGTGGTGATCGTGATGCCGAGCTGGGCGCCGGAGAGCTGGAACGAGAGGGTGCGGTGCGCGTGCTGCACCTGGCGTGAGCGCCGGTCGCCGTCGCGTGCGTGGGCGTCGACGGTGCTGCGCTCGAGGGCCGTGAGTGAGAACTCCGCGGCCACGAACAACGCGGTGCCTGCGGTCAGAGCCGCGAAGCCGATCAGGCTCAAGACGGTGAGTGCGATTTCCATCAGCTATCGCCGCCGAGCGTGGGTCCGAATGGGGGTTGTGCGCCGGGTTTGTCGCCCGGCTCGGTAGAGGAGCCCTCCGTAGAGGTGCTCTCGTCGCCGGTCTCGGTCGAGTCGGCGATGACGTGAGTGGGTGCCTCGGGCACCTTGTCCCTTTCTGTTGTGCGCAGCCGGAGCCGGTCGGGTGATCGGCTCCCCGGACCCCGCTGACGGCGAGACCGGCACCCGAAGGTGCCGATGGGTACGGAAAGGCTGGATGTATGCGCTTGTGGAGAGCACCAGTCTACCGGGCGCCAGGCGGCGGATCCGGTAGAGCGGGCCGCGCGTCGAAACGGTGGAGCTGCGGCGGTGCTACCAGCCAGCCGGCAGCGGGCGACCCTCCGCGAAGCCGGCCGCGGACTGGACCCCGAGCAGCGCCTTGGCGTGCAGTTCCTCGACCGACCGTGCACCCGCGTAGGTGCAGGTGCTGCGCACGCCTGCACAGATGTGGTCGATCAGGTCCTCGACGCCGGGGCGGTCCGGGTCCAGGCGCATGCGCGAACTCGAGATGCCCTCCTCGAACAGGCCCTTGCGGGCGCGATCGAAGGCGCTGTCGGTGGCGGTGCGTGCCGCGACGGCCCGCTTGGACGCCATGCCGAAGCTCACCTTGTAGGCGTTGCCCGCCTGGTCCATCCGCAGGTCGCCGGGGGACTCGTAGGTGCCTGCGAACCAGGAGCCGATCATCACGTTGGACGCACCCGCGGCCAGCGCGAGCGCCACGTCGCGGGGGTGCCGGACGCCGCCGTCCGCCCACACGTGGGCGCCGAGATCGCGTGCCGCCGCGGAGCATTCGGCCACGGCGGAGAACTGGGGCCTGCCGACGCCGGTCATCATGCGGGTGGTGCACATGGCGCCGGGGCCGACGCCGACCTTGACGATGCTCGCGCCCGCGGCGATCAGATCCCTGGTGCCCGCGGCGGAGACGACGTTGCCCGCGGCCAGTGGCACCCCGAGGTCGAGCGCCGCGACGGCGCCGAGCGCGTCGAGCATCTTCTGCTGGTGTCCGTGCGCGGTGTCCATCACGAGGACGTCGGCGCCTGCGGCGACCAGTTCCCGCGCCTTCGCCGCCACGTCGCCGTTGATGCCGACCGCGGCCGCGACGCGCAGCTTGCCCGCCGCGTCGAGGGCGGGTTCGTAGATGCCGGCCCGGATCGCGCCGGTGCGGGTGAGCACGCCCGCGAGGGTGCCGTCCGCCTCGACGATGACGGCGATCGGGTCGTGCTTGGTCTCGAGCAGCTCGAAGACCTCACGAGGGGACGCGGTGACGGGCGCGGTCACGAAGTCGGTGATCGCCACGGAGCGGAGCCGGGCGAACCGGTCCACGTCCGCGCAGGACGCCTCGGTGACGACGCCGACGGGCCGGTCGTTCTCGACCACCACCAGCGCGCCGTGGGCACGCTTGGGCAGCAGCGCGATCGCGTCGGAGACGGAGTCCTCGGGGCCGAGGACGACCGGGGTGTCCGCGACCAGGTGACGGCTCTTGACGAACGAGACGGTCTCCGCGACGGCGGAGGCGGGGATGTCCTGCGGGATCACCACGATGCCGCCACGGCGGGCCACGGTCTCGGCCATCCGGCGGCCCGCGACAGCGGTCATGTTGGCGACGACGATCGGGATGGTGGTGCCCGAGCCGTCGACCGTGGACAGGTCCACGTCGAACCTGGACGTCACGTCGGTTCGGTTCGGAACCATGAAGACGTCGTCGTAGGTCAGGTCGTAGGGCGGGGTCTGGCCGTCGAGGAAGCGCACGTGTCAGGAGCGTACCGGCTGCGACGCCTGCGCGTGGGCGGTCACATTCGCCTGGGACCGGGAGAGCCCGACCGTGGTGAGGACCATGACGAGGACGGCGGCGGCGATCAGTGCGATGCCAGGGCCGTGCACCCGCAGTCGCTCGCCGAGCACCGCGAAGCCGAGGAAGGCGGCGACCAGAGGCTCGGCGATGGTGATCGCGGGCAGCGACGCCGAGAGCGGGCCGGCATGGAACGCGCGCTGCTGGAGGTAGAACCCGGTGAGGCCGGCGCCGACCAGGGCCCAGGTCGTCCAGTTGCCCAGCACCGCAGCCGGACCCAGGTGCAGCAGGTCGATGACGGACTTCGTCAGGGCGACCGCGACGCCGTACAGTGCGCCGCTCGCGAACCCGAGCAGCAGCGCCCGCGGGCCGGGGCCGATCCGGGCCATGGCCGTCGCGACCGCCGCGGCGACCAGCCCGAGAGTCACCGCGAGCGGGACCAGCCAGTGCGAGATCGCCGCCGAATTGTGGCCCTCGGTCGGGTTCCCGATGATCAGGAACGCGACCAGCGCCGCCGCGAGCGCCACCGCCATCGACCAGGTGCGCGCGGTCATCCTGGCGCCGCTGAACCGGGCGGACAGGGGGAGCGCGAACAGCAGCGAGGTCACGATCAGCGGCTGCACCACGAGCACCGACCCGACGCCGAGCGCGATCGCCTGGAAGAGGTAGCCGCCGCCGTCGCCGACCAGGCCCGCCCACCACCGTTTGCTCCGGACCAACTCGGCGAGCAGGGCGTCGTCCTCCGCGACGCCGGCCGCCGCGCTCTGCTGCGCGACCGATCCGCAGGCGAACAGCAGCGCACCGATCAACGCGAACGCGACGGCCAACAGCGGGGTGCCGGACATCGGTCAGCGTCCCCCTCGGTTGCGGTGGCCGTGCGCCCCGGAGCCGCTGCCGCGGCGTCCGCCGGCGCGAACCGTGGTCGCGCCCGGACGCCTGCCGCGGGTGCCAGGTGCGGGGGCGCGCTCCTTCGGCGGTGTCGGCGCGGGCGCGGCAGGCGGCGGCACCGGGATGCTGCTTGGCTTTCGGGCGCCGGTCAGCGCGACGAGTTCGGCGCTGCCGGGGCGCACCTCGATACCCGAGACGGCCACGCCCGCCTTCTCGGTCAGGGCGGCGACCTCGGCGCGCTGGTCGTCGGTCACCAGGGTCACCACGGTGCCGGATTCGCCTGCGCGCGCGGTCCGTCCGGCGCGGTGCAGGTACTCCTTGGCCTCCGCGGGAGGGTCGACGTGGACGACCAGATCGATCCCGTCCACGTGGATGCCGCGGGCCGCGACGTCGGTGGCGACGAGGACCGGGGTCTCGCCGTCGGCGAACGCGGCCAGGGTGCGGGTGCGGTTACTCTGCGTCTTGTCGCCGTGCAGGGCGCCCGCGACGACCCCCGCCGCCCGCAGCTCGCCTGCGACCCGGTCCACGCCGTGCTTGGTGCGGACGAAGAGCAGGGTCTTGCCGGTGCGCGAGGCGATCTCGGCCACCACGGCATGCTTGTCGGCCTTGCGCACGTAGAGCAGGTGGTGGTCCATCGTGGTCACCGAGGCGGCCGCGGGCGCGGTGGCATGGGTGACCGGATCGCTGAGATAGTCCCGCACCAGGGCGTCGACGCCGCCGTCCAGGGTCGCCGAGAAGAGCAGCCGCTGACCGTCTTTCGCTGTCCGGTCGAGCAGTGTGGTGACCTGCGACAGGAAGCCGAGTTCCGCCATGTGATCGGCCTCGTCGATCGTCGTCACCCGCACGTCGGCGAGCGAGGCGGCGCCCTGATCGATCAGGTCGGCCATCCGGCCGGGCGTCGCGACCAGCAGATCCACCCCGCGCGCGAGCCGCTGCGCCTGCGCCTTGATCGGCAGGCCGCCGACCGCACAGGCCAGGCGGAGGCCGAGCGAGAGCGCGGACTCGTCGAGCGCCTTCTCGATCTGCGCGGCCAGTTCCCTGGTCGGCGCGAGCACCAGCCCGCGGGGACGTCCGGGCGCGCTGGGGGCGCCCTTGAGCCGGACCAGCATCGGCAGCCCGAACGCGAGGGTCTTGCCGGAACCGGTCGGGCCGCGGCCGAGCACGTCGCGGCCGGCCAGGATGTCGGGGATCGCGGCGGCCTGGATCGGGAACGGGGAGGTGATCTTCTCGCGATTGAGTGACTGCACCAGCAGCGGCGGAAGGCCGAGGCCCGCGAACGTCACGGCGGGTCCTGCGGTGGCTGGGTCGGACATGTCGCGGGTGCCTCCGATGTTGGGCCGCGGGCGCCCCCGAACTCACGGAACGTCGTCGGCGCGTGCAGTGAGGTTACCGCTCGGGCGCGGGACTTTCGCCATTCGTCCTGCGCGAGCCCGTCCGTCGTTCCCGGTGACGTGCGGGATCGGCGCGGAGCACATGATGTCGGTGGCGTGGTGCATCATCAAGAATCGAACAGGCATTCGATTGCGGGAGGGTGGTCATGTGCGAGATCTGTGAGGGGATGACGCCGGAGCAGGCGCGTCGAAAGATGCAGCGAGCCATCGACAGGTGCGGATGGGCGCTGCAGTACGTCGAATCGTCCGTGGACGAGCGGGGAATCCACCCGGCTTTCTGCTACACGGTCGGGTTGACCGGGGTCGGCTGTGCCGAGGTGATCCTCACCGGCCGGGCCGCCGACGAATCCGTTGCGGTCCTCAATGAACTCGGTCATCGGTTGTGGGACGGTGATGCGCTCGAACCGGGGGTTCGGATCGAGGCGGGCGGGCTCGAGGTGTGCCTGATCCGGGTGCGCGAGTGCGAGTCCTGGCTGTTGAGCGCGGTCGGGTTGTACGGGCCGTCCGCCGTGTCCGCGGTCCAGGCGGTCTGGGCGGACTGTCAGGGCCTCATGCCGTGGGAGGGGGCGATCAGCTCGACCATCGTGCAGCCGTTGCTGGGGCCGCCGCCCGGCGGCCGGATCGTGGCCTGACGAGCCGAGCCCGGCCTCCCTCGACGGGCACCTCGGGTGCGCGCCGGGAGGCCGGGCTCGGGAAACCTCGGCGTTGTTACGCCTCGACCTCGGTGCGGTCGCCGCTCCAGAGCGTGTGGAACTTGCCCGGACGGTCGGTGCGCTCGTAGGTGTGGGCGCCGAAGAAGTCGCGCTGTCCCTGCGTGAGGGCGGCGGGCAGTCGCTCGGCGCGCAGGCCGTCGTAGTACGACAGGGAGGAGGCGAATCCGGGGATCGGGATGCCGAGCATGGTGGCGGTGGCCACGACGCGGCGCCAGCTGTCGATGCCCGCCTCGATGGATTCCCGGAAGTAGGGGGCGAGGATCAGGCTCGGCAGGTCCGGGTTCTCGTCGTACGCGTCCTTGATGCGATTGAGGAACTGCGCGCGGATGATGCAGCCGCCGCGCCAGATGGTGGCCAGGTCGGCGGGCTTGAGGTCCCAGTTGTACTCGGCGCTGCCCGCCGCGATCTGGTCGAAGCCCTGCGCGTAGGCGACGATCTTCGATGCGTAGAGGGCCGCCCGGATGTCCTCGGTGAATTGTGCGGCATCGCTGGGCTTCTCGCCGAGGGCGCCAGCCGCGAGGCCCTGCGCCTGGGCGGCGGCACGCTGGGTCCGGGAACCGGACAGCGCACGGGCGAAGACGGCCTCGGCGATGCCGGTGACCGGGACGCCGAGATCGAGCGCGGACTTGACCGTCCAGCGTCCGGTGCCCTTCTGCTCGGCGGCGTCGACGATCACGTCCACAAGGGCCTGACCGGATTTGGCGTCCTTCTGACGCAGCACCTCGGCGGTGATCTCGATCAGGTAGGACTCGAGGGTGCCGGAGTTCCACTCGGTGAACACGTCGGCGATCTGGCCGGCGTCGAAGCCGAGCGCGTCGCGGAAGAGGTGGTAGGCCTCGCCGATGAGCTGCATGTCGGCGTACTCGATGCCGTTGTGCACCATCTTCACGAAATGGCCTGCGCCGTCCGGGCCGATGTGGGTGCAGCACGGCGTGCCGTCGACCACCGCGGCCACCGATTCGAGCAGCGGGCCGAGCGACTCGTAGGACTCTTTCGGGCCGCCGGGCATGATCGACGGGCCGTTGAGAGCACCCTCCTCGCCGCCGGAGATGCCTGCGCCGACGAAGTGCAGGCCGCGCTCGCGCAGCGCCGCCTCGCGGCGGATGGTGTCGGTGTACAGGGCGTTGCCGCCGTCGATGATGATGTCGCCGGTCTCCATCGCGGAGGCGAGCTCCTCGATCACCGAATCGGTGGCCTTACCCGCCTGCACCATGATCAGGACCCGGCGGGGCTTCTGCAGGGCGGCGACGAACTCTTCGACGGTCTCGGTTCGGACGAAGTCGCCGTCACCGCCGTGCTCGGCGATGAGGGCGTCGGTCTTCGCGACGCTCCGGTTGTGCAGGGCGACGGTGTGTCCGTGCCGGGCGAAGTTCCGGGCGATATTGGAGCCCATGACGGCAAGTCCGGTGACGCCGATCTGCGCGCGGGCGGTCGTGCTGCTGTTCTCGGTCATGCCGTACACCTTCCCTTGCGAGGCCCGCGAACAAAAGCGCGGGTCCCGATATTCGCCGCCGTCGGCCGGTGCCGGCCGACGCGTGCCCGGACAGACGAGACGCCACCGACCGCGGGGGTCGGTGGCGTCTCGAAGTGGGTGTCGAACGCGTCAGTGATCAGCGATCGCCGCGCGGGCCCTCGAAGCCGTCGTACGAGCGGCGTTCGGTCCGGCTGCGGAAACCGCCGGAGCGCGACGAATCGCCGCTGCGCTGGGAACGGTCGCCGTAGCCACGCTCGCCGTTGCCCGCGTCACGGTTCGGGCGGTCGCCGTACGCGCGGTCCCGCTGCGGGCGGTCGCCCTGGGGACGATCGCCGTACGGTCGGCTGCCGTGTGGACGCTGGTAGCCGCCCTCGCTGCGCTGGGGACGGTCGCCGTACTTGCGCTCGCCGCCCTGGTAGCCGCCTTCGGTGCGGGGGCGGCTGCCCTGGTAGCCGCCGCCGTCGCGCTGGGGTCGGTTGCCCTGGTAGCCGCCTTCGCTGCGCTGGGGACGGTCGCCGTACTTACGCTCGCCGCCCTGGTAGCCGCCTTCGGAGCGGTTGCCCTGGTAGCCGCCCTCGGTGCGGGGTCGACTGCCCTGGTAGCCGCCGCCGTCGCGCTGGGGCCGGTTGCCCTGGTAGCCACCCTCGCTCCGCTGGGGACGGTCGCCGTACTTGCGGTCACCGTAGCTGCCACCGTCGCGCTGCGGGCGGTCGCCGTACTTACGCTCGCCGCCCTGGTAGCCGCCTTCGGAGCGGTTGCCCTGGTAGCCGCCTTCGGAACGCGGTCGGCTGCCCTGGTAACCGCCACCCTCACGGCGGGGGCGGTTGCCCTGGTAGCCGCCCTCCCGACGGGGCCGGTCACCGAAGCGATCGCTCTTGAAGTGCTGCTCGCGGACGGGCTCGCCGCTCGGCGCCTTGGCGCCGGTGATGCTTGCCAACTCCTCGGAGCCGGGCGCGACGTTCACCGCGGTGGCGTCGACACCCGCCATTCCGGTGAGCTTGCGGACCAGGCGGCGCTGGTTCGGCAGCACGATCGCGACGACCGTGCCCTTCTCGCCTGCGCGGGCGGTCCGACCCGCGCGGTGCAGGTAGTCCTTGTGGTCGGCGGGCGGATCGACGTGCACGACCAGGTCGATGCCGTCGACGTGGATGCCGCGCGCCGCGACGTCGGTCGCGACGAGCACAGGGGTGCGGCCGCTCTTGAAGCGTTCGAGGACCCGGGTGCGCTGGTTCTGGGCCTTGCCGCCGTGCAGCGACTCGGCCGGAATGCCCACCGCGCGAAGACGATCGGTGATGCCCTCGCAGCCCAGCTTGGTCCGGGCGAACATGATGGTGCGGCCATCGCGGGCACCGATCTCGGCGAGGACGACGTCCTTCTGGCCGCGATCGACGAGCAGCACGTAGTGCTCCATGGTGTCGACGCTGGCCTTGCCGTCCTCCGTCGAGTGCGTCACGTGGTCGGCCAGGAACTGCCGGACCAGCGACTGCACCTCACGGTCGAGGGTCGCGGAGAACAGCAGGCGCTGGCCGTCGGCCCTGGTCTCGCCCAGGATCGAGCGCACCTCGGGCAGGAAGCCCATGTCGGCCATCTGGTCGGCCTCGTCGAGCGCGGTGATCTCGACCTGGTCGAGCACGCAGGTGCCCTGACGCAGGTGGTCACCGAGTCGCCCGGGGGTAGCGACGAGGATGTCGACGCCGCGACGGAGCTGCTCCACCTGCTTGGTGAACGGCATGCCGCCGACGGCGGCGAGGACCCTCACGCCGACCGAGGACGCGTACGGGTAGAGCGAGTCGACGACCTGGATCGCGAGCTCGCGGGTGGGCACCAGGACCAGGGCGCGCGGCCGCTTGGCCGCGGGCCGATCCTCGTGCTGGGCGAGCCGGGCGAGCATCGGCAGGCCGAAGGCGAGGGTCTTGCCGGAACCGGTCTGGGCGCGGCCGAGCACGTTCTTGCCTGCGATCGCGTCGGGCACGGACATCGCCTGGATCGGCGAGGGGATCGTGATGCCGTTCTTTGCGAGGGCGGCGACCACGGGTGCGGGCAGGCCGATCTCGGCGAAGGTGATGGTGGGAGTCTCCTCGGCGGGCGAGGGGGACTCGGGCAGCGCCTGTTCCTCGGGTGAAACAGGGGCAGCAGAAGACATGTGGACAGCGTCGGTCACGCGGATACCTCTCCGGACGTCGGGCGCGTCGCGGAGCGCGAGCTGTCATGCAGCACGCAAAGAGACGAGCCTGGCACGTTGTCGCCTGGCCTTTCCCGGGACATTTCGACCGGGGGCAGGGCTGTGTGCCTGAACAAACAATTGATGGACCGCGATTGCGGCCGTTGTCGAGTGTACGCGAGGCGAATCAAAACCTCACGTCACAAGCGTTGTGACGTGGGCGACTCCGCTGCGTGGAACGCCTCCGGAGCCTCAGCTCCGGAACAGGCGGCTCAGCTCGACGAGCCAGGGCACCGCGACGGCGATCGTCGGCACCACGAGGATGGCGACCGACGCGAGATACGCGGCGGCCGCGATCTGCAGATCGTTGCCGTCGCCGCCGAGTCGCTTGATCCGGGTCAGGGTGTGCGGCCCGCCGGCCGCAAGCGCGCCGACCGGGGCGCTGGAGCCCGAGCAGGCGACGAGCGCGCGGGCAAGGGGAGTGGGTCCGGTGACCTTGACGGCCGAGTCGTCGGCGAGCATCTCGACCAACAGCTGCACGCAACCGAGTGCGGACTTGCTGCGGACCACCCGGGGGAAGGCCTCGTTGACCGCGGTGAACGCCTCGAGGACCAGGTCGTGCCGGGCGCGCAGGTGGGAGCGCTCGTGCATGAGGATCGCCTTGACCTCCTCGCGCTGCAGGCTCGCCAGGGTGCCCTCGCTGAGTACCACTCGCTGCCGGAGGCCGGGCAGGCAGTACGCGATCGGTTCGGCCGCGCTCAGCACCCGAAGGTTCGAGTTCCGGCCGCGTTGCGGGTCGCGCTGATCGAGGAGGTCGACGAGTATCCGATGACGCGCCCGGCGCCTGCGTGTGCGCACACCGACGGAAGCGATGGAGAACACCAGCTTTGCGCCGATCAGCAGGGTGAGCGTGAGCACGACCACGTACGCGATCCAGAGTGGGAGGCCGAGCGCGTCGATCTCCGCCATGGGTGCGGTCGTCGGCTTGCCGTCGGGGCCGGGTACGAGCAGCTGCGTGGCGATCGCCAGTCCGGAACTGAACGCCGACAGCACGGCAGCGAGCGCGATGGCCTGCCACAACACCAGTGCCGCGCGGGGCGCCCGATAGGGCCAGGTGGCCCGGGCGAGGAGGGCTGGCACAGGCCCTGCAAGCAGAAGTGCGAGCAGCGCAAAGGCCAGTGCGGTGGTGGGGTTCATGGCCCACCCATCATCCACATTGTGGTTCAGCTGGCGCGATCGGTCCCCGGATCGACGCTCCGGAGGCCGCGTTTGGCCGCCTCCGATGCCTCGAGCGCGGCGAGGGCCTCGCGCAGCGCGGCCGCCTCGTCAGCGCCCACCTGCCCGACGAAATGCACCAGTGCGGCGACCCGTCCGTCGGATTCGTCGGCCTGTTGCAGCGCGTCGACCATCAGGCTCGCGACGAGCTCGTCGCGGCCGTGCACGGGCACGTAGCGGTGCGCGCGGTCGTCGCGCTGCTGAATCACCAGATTCTTCTTGGCGAGGCGTTGGAGGACCGTCATCACGGTGGTGTATGCGAGCTCCCGGCGCGTCGCGAGAGCCTCATGTACCTGACGCACCGTCTGGGGTTCGGAACTGGACCACAGGTGGTCCATGACTGCGCGCTCGAGTTCACCAAGTCCTGCCATGGGAACAGTCTACGGACTGTCCGACGCACGTGCGTACTACTACTCGTAGTACGGAATCGCCGGATCTGTGCTATGCGCGGACGCGCCGGTCAGGGAACCGATGTGGGGTCGCCGGAGGGAATAGTCTGCATTCATCCGTCGAGAGGCGCTCCCGTGGATTGGCTGCTTCGCTGGTCACTGACCTCCGGCCCGCTCCCGTGGCTCGTCACGGCGCTCGGAGCCATCGGCGGTCTCTGGCTGCTGCTGGCGCCGACCGCGAGCCCGCGGCGGTACCGGCGCCTGGCCGTCCCGCTGGCCGCCGCGGTCGCGCTCGGCGCCGCGGTGGTCTTGTGGCTGGTCGTGGAGAAGTGGTGGCGACCGTTTCCCGATCCGGTCGAGACCGAGATCTACGTCTGGATAGGCCTGGGCATCTTCGCGGTGGTGCTGCTGTCGGCGCGGCTGCTGTTCGACCGGCGGGTGTGGCGAGCGGTGGTCTCGGTGCTCGCCGCCCTGGCCGTGGTCGCGGCCGCAGGCGCCCAGATCAACCTGGTGTTCGCCGCCTACCCGACCGTGCGGGACGTCCTCGGCATCGCGCACCCCAACGAGATCGCCTTCGATCAGCTGCCGCCGCCCGCGGCCGATCCGGTTTCGGGGACCCCGCTCGAGTCGGTGTGGCGGCCACCGGCCGACCTGCCAGCCGAGGGCCGGGTGACCACCGTGGCGATCCCGGGAGTCGCGTCCGGCTTCGGGGCGCGGGACGCGCAGATATATCTGCCGCCCGCCTACTTCGCCGACCCCAGACCCGCGCTGCCGGTGCTCGTGCTGCTCGCCGGGCAGCCGGGTGCCCCTGAGGACTGGATCAACGGAGGACGGCTGGCGCAGACGATGGACGCCTTCGCCGCGCAGCACGGCGGCCTGGCGCCGGTGGTGGTCGTCGCCGACGGAACGGGATCGCAGCTCGCGAACCCGCTCTGCCTGGACTCGCGGCTCGGCAACGTGGCGACCTACCTCGCCAAGGACGTGCCCGACTGGGTGAAGGCGCATCTCGAGGTGAATCCGGACCCGCGTGTCTGGGCGATCGGTGGCCTCTCCTACGGCGGTACCTGCTCGCTGCAGATGGCCACCAACTATCCGGAGGTGTATCCGACCTTCCTCGACCTGTCCGGGCAGGAGGAACCGACGCTCGGCGACCGGACCCGGACGGTCGACGAGGCATTCGGTGGCGACGCGTCTGCGTTCACGGCGGTGAACCCGATGGACCTGATGGCCTCGCGCCGTTACCCGGACACGGCCGGTGTGTTCGTCGTCGGCAGCGACGACAACGAGTACCGACCCGGGGCCCAGCGCGTGTACCAGGCGGCCAAGAACGCGGGGATGAACGTGTCGTACCTGGAATTGCCGGGGGGACACAGCTTTGCGGTGTGGTCGGCCGGGCTCGAACACGAACTCGGATGGTTGGCGACAAGGATGGGGCTGATCTCGTGACTCAGGCGACGGCGACGACGGCTGCCACCAGGCAGACCAGCAGGCTGCTGGAGCTGGCCAGGTCCGGGGTGTCCGGTGCCCCGGTGAGCATCGGCCTGCTGGTCCTGATCTGGGTCCTCGGTGCGGCGACGTCCAGCCTGCTGTCCGGGCCGTCGAGGTACGTCGAACGTCACTTCGCGGCGGGGATCGGGGCCTTCGAGGACGGGCGCATCTGGACGGCGCTCACCGCCGGACTCTGGGCGCCGAGCCTGGCCGGATACCTGGTGGCGACGGTACTGGTGCTGCTGGTGGCCGCGCCGATCGAGCACCGGATCGGCTCGGGGCGTTTCGCGGTGGCGGCGGCGAGCACCCAGGTGCTCGGCGCCCTGCTGGGCATCGGCGTGGCGGCGCTGGTGAAACTGGTCGACCAGGGATGGGGCTTCCGGTTGCACATCGGCGGCGCGGTCGGCCCGACGACGTGGATCGTCGGCGTCGCGATGGTGGCGAGTTCGCGGATGGACACGCTGTGGCGGCGGCGGACCAGGGTGGGGCTGTTGGCGTTGCTGATCACCCTCGCGCTGTTCGGTGGACATCTCCAGGACGTCATCCGGCTCGCCGCGGCGGTCGTCGGGCTGGTCCTCGGACCGTGGATCGTCGGCCGTTCGGCGCGCGGGACGAGGCTCGCGGGGACGCGGCGCGAGGGCCGGGTACTGGTCGCGATCGTCGTCGCGGCGAGCGCGCTCGGCCCCGCGCTGGCGGCCCTCTCACCCAACGCGGTCGGGCCGCTGGCCGTGCTGCGCGAGCTGTTCCGCGGGGTGCCGTGGACGCCGGACGAGGTGCGGGCGATCTGCACGGGCTCGTCGAACAGCGAGGCCTGCAGGCGTGGGCTGCTCGGGCTGCGGCTGGGCGGGGTGGGGCCGACGTTGCTGAGCCTGATGCCCTCGATCTTCCTGCTGGTGCTCGCGGATGGCCTGCGCCGCGGCAGGCGGTTCGCCTGGATCGCGGCGGTCGTCGTGCAGGCGGTGCTGCTCGCGCTGTCCGTGGCGAACTACTTTGTCCGGTTCATCGATTCGGTCGGCGAGGAATCGATCTTCTACGGCCTCGACTCGCCGAACCTGTACCGGACCATCGCACCGTTCCTGACGCCGCTCGCGATCCTCGTGGTGCTGCTGTTGACCCGACGTTTCTTCGATGTCGCCGCGCCGAAGGGCACCTACCGCAGGATGTGGTCGCTGCTGCTGGCCGCCGCAGCCGGGCTCGGTGTCGTGTACGTCGTCGGCGGGTTGCTGGCCGGACGCGGCTTCGACCGGGACCCAGGGCTCGCCGGGTTGCTGGCCGACTACCCGCAACGCCTGATCCCGCCGGTGTACCTGCAGTGGCTCGACCCTCGGCTGCTGCCGGACAGCGCCGCCACCACGGTCCTGTTCGAGTGGACCGGCGTGCTGTTCTGGACGGTCGTCTGCGCGGCGGTGCTGGCGACGTTCCTCAAGCCCGCCTACGGAGCCGACACCGAGAACACGGAACGGGCCCGGAACCTGTTGTGCGCCACCGGCGGCAGCCCGCTGTCCTGGATGACGACCTGGCGGGGGAACAAGTACTGGTTCAGCCCGGACGGCACGGGTTACGTGGCCTACCGGGTGATCGCCGGCGTCGCGCTGACCACCGGGGATCCGGTGGGCCCGCCGAACAGGTTGCGGGCCAACGTCACCGACTTCGCGGAGTTCGCATCGGGCAACGGGTGGATTCCGTGCTTCTATTCGGTGACGGGTGAGCTGCGGGAGGTGACCGACTCGATGGGGTGGTCGGGAATCCAGGTCGCCGAGGAGACGGTGCTCCGGCTCGACGACCTCGCCTTCACCGGAAAGAAGTTCCAGGACGTGCGCACCGCGGTGAACCGGGCCAAGAAGGACGGGATCAGCGCGGAGTGGATCTCGTTCCCGGACGCCCCGCTGGCGATCACCGACCAGATCACCGCGATCTCCGAGGAGTGGGTGGCGGACAAGGGGATGCCGGAGATGGGCTTCACCCTCGGCGGCCTGGAGGAGATCGACGACCCGCAGGTGCGGTGCCTGGTCGCCGTGGACTCCGAGCGCACCGTGCACGGGATCACCTCGTGGATGCCCGTCTACCGGGACGGTCGCGTGGTGGGCTGGACGCTCGACTTCATGCGCCGCCGCTCCGAGGGCTTCCGGCCAGCAATGGAGTTCCTGATCGCCTCCGCGGCGATGCTGCTCAAGGAGGAGGGCGCCGAATTCGTCAGCCTGTCCGGCGCACCGCTGGCGAAGGTCGCCTCGCCGGCGGAGACGGCAGATGCCGAGGAGGACCTCGAGCGCTCCACCCTGTCGATGGTGCTGGACCGTCTCCTCGAGGTGCTGGGCAAGACGCTGGAGCCGGTCTACGGGTTCCGGTCCCTGCTGGCCTTCAAGTCGAAATTCCGGCCCGAGTACGTGCCGATGCACATGACCTTCGCCGATCCCGCGGCGTTGCCGAGCATCGGCAACGCGATCGGCCGGGCCTACCTGCCTGAGGTCTCGATCGGCCAGGGAGTTCGGCTGGTGCGCACCATGATCGGCGGGGACCGCTAGCGACTGCTTGCAGGTCGCTCGAAACTAGAAGTCCGGACCAGGCAACGAGGCAACTACGACGAACTCAAACCACAAGTGGAACGCCACCGCCGCGGCCCACGTCGTCCAAGCGGCAGTCCTGAAACGGGAAGCTCGCCAATGCACAAGACCCGCGAGGGATGTCGCGACGAAGATCGGGATCAGCAGGGCGCCCCACCCTGTCATCATCCAGTCTCCGATGCTTCTCCAGACTCGGCCGACGACTTGATAGATGCACAGGATCAGAAGCGGGCCGGCGAGTAGGCCGACCAGGATCTGAATCGCTGCCTCGCCTTGGGAGATTGGAGCGGTCCGGTGCTCGGATTTCTGGCCCATCAGGCGAGCATCGCACGGCTGGAGCTACCAACCGATGGGCGCTCCTGTTTGACGACGGTCTTGCCGATTGATCTCGGTTCAGGACCTGCACGAGCCTTCCGCTGGGATCGGTTGCCCTCGACTGGCCGGCTACTCGGGATCGGGTGCGATCCCGAAGGTCTCCCGGAGCTGAGCGTGCAGTTCGCGTGCATCCCGTTGGAAGGTGACCGAGGCGGAGTAGAGCGCGTCGAACGCCGCCCGCCTCGGGTCTGGGCCTGCGGCGGCGAAGATCGTGGGCAGCGCGTACGAGGGGCGGCTGATCGGGCCGTGGTCGAACGGATCGAACCGGCCGCTCGAGTAGACAGCGATCACGCCCTGCTCGCCGTCCACACTGCCTGACTGTTCCTCGCGGCGGTCGGCAGTTAGCTGCGCCCACGCAGACGCGGTCGTGTCGAACGGCGGCGGCAGCGGCTCGCCCGCGTGCAGGGCCGCCAATGCGGGTGCAACCCAGGGCCGGTCGGCGATGTCCGCGAACTCGTACGCCTTGCTCGCGCACCATCGCGCGACCTCGCGCAGTCGGTCGTCGTCCATCTCGAGGAGCGCGAGGACCAGGGCGCGGTCGTACTTGGCGAGGGATTGCCCGCCGTTGTACTCGAGCATCTCGGGAATCGGGTCACCGCCACCCCACGCCTGCCGCTTCGCCGCGGCGGCCTCGGCGCGCAGCTCGGACGTTCTGACCAGACGGCTGCCGCCGCCCGGCTCGAATACGGTGATCCACTTCGGCTCGTCCGATTCCACTGGCTCCACCGCGGGTTCCGGCAGTGGGGTGTTCTCGGGGGTCCCGTAGCCGGGCATGTCCCACATCTGCGCCGGCGCGGGCTCGGTTCCATCGTTGGGCCACAGCCGGATCCGCCACACATCGCCGGGGGTGGTGGTCCCGGGCCAGCCGTAGTTGACGAACCCGCGGCCGCTGACCTCGATCAGATAGTCGCCCTCGGGGACCGCGCAGATCACCTCGCCCGTGGTGGGCGAGGCGATCATCATCTGCCCAGCCTCGGAGACCCGGAGTCGCCCTACGCAGACTTGTTGCCACTCGTCCCGGTCTGCGGGCGGGCGCCCGTCCCACACCTGCACGGCGATCGGCATCTCGAAGTTGTTCTGGTGCGGGCTCAGAACCACCAGCGCGTTGCCGTTCCCGGCGCACGGCTGCGCCGCCTGCGCCTGCTCGACCAGTTCGAGCTCGTCCTCAAAGTCCCCGAGCCCGCCGGAAATGCTGAATTGCCCGTAGTCCATTGCCAGGACCACGGCCTGCTCACTGATCGGACGCGCGCTGTTCACCCCTCGATCCTGACACGCACACTGATCGAAGTTGTTGGCCGGATCTATCCGACGGATGTCCGGACGACGCCGGGAACGGGGCCGGCCGACGTTCCGCGTGCCGTAGTCTTCTCGAGTGATGAGACGGCTTCGCAGAGCACTGATTTCGGCGACCCTGGCGGCCTCGGCACTTGTCCTGTCGGCCCCTGCTGCCTCCGCCCACCACCAGGAGTGGACACCCCTGCCGACGGCACACACCCTCGGCCGAGGCAACTCGATCCCGTGCAGCGGTCAGATCACCGGCACCGTGCAGACGCCACACGACCGGCCGGGAATCGCGCTGGTCACGCTGTCCTGGACACCGTTTTTCACCAGCCCCTGCTCGATCACGGCCTACGTGAACTTCTGGAACACCGCCACCCGCCAGGGCGGCACGATGCTGGCGAACCTGACCAATGAATCCAGTGGCCTCGCCACGCCCCGCGGGAACTGGACTCAGCAGATCAGCATCCCGATCGGCTCCGGTCCCGCCGGCCTGACCGTGACCACCGAGGCGTTGAGCACCGGCAGCTTCGACCCGAGTCGGGTGATGACCCGGTTCGTGGTGGCCTGAGACGACGGGAGACCGTGTCCGCCCCACCGCCGGGGCGTTCATCAGCGGCGCCTCCGGCGGGAGCCGCGCGATCGAGGGCAGCGTGGATACGCTGGCTAGGTGAGGATGTGGCGGAGGAATGCGGGCTGGCTGCTCGTGACGCTGGCCGCGGCAGTTGTCGGCGTTTCATGTAGCGCACAAGGCAACTCGCAGTCTCGCGTGCCGGACGAGTTCACGAACCGGCCAGGTCTCCCGAGCTGCGGCGAAGTACGTACACGCGGACCCAAGCCGCCGTTGAGTGAACAGTTCCCCCGGAGCGTGATCGACTGTTTGATTGCTGGCCGCGAGGGTCCCGGCGCCGAGTACGTGCTGACCATCTCGACGACCGACGGCGATCCGATCACCACATACTTCCGCGTCAGCCCCGGACCTGACGGCGTCGAACTGTTCATCGATAGCACCGCGGACAGATACAGCGATGGATGGCAGCGCAGGACGTGCAAGGTCGCCACAGTCTCAACGGAGTCCCTGGATGACTGCAGGCGAACGACCTAGGAAGCAGGTGTGGGCTGCTCGGGCGGTGAAAACTGGGCTCGCCTGGTGGTCCCGTCACCTCCGGCGGCGGCGAGCCTTACCAGGGTTGATGTAGAGCCGAACACCCTCGTACACCACTGTGTACGGCACACCGTCGTCGTTGTCCGGGTCGCCGGAGTCCGCAGGATCCGGCAGCTCCGCGATCTGCTCGATGACGATTTGTGCTCGCGCCGCACCGGGATCAAACATCTCCTGAAACGGCCCGACGAACGACCCCCCGAGTCCGCGGTGCTTCGCCCGAATAGCCGCCCACCCGAACAGCGTCAACGGGCCGATCGTGGCGATCAGCAGTAACAAGTCCCCACCCATGCCCGCGAGCGTACCGATGAGGTCCTCCGCTCCGCTTGGGAGAGAAGGGGCCGGCCACGACTATCACTGTTTCGGAATGGGTGCCGCTTCGCGCTGACATCGGGTGGTCTATCTGCGGGACAATCCACATATCGGGCGCTTCGTCGAGGGCGCGGCCGCCTCAGACGACGCCCACCGTCTCGGCTGGGATTGCCGGTCCACCGATCGACCCGTAGACGTGCCTGGTCCCGATGGGCACGATCAGCGGACGGTCGGAGACGGGGTCCTCGATCACCCTGGCCTCGAGTCCGAACACCTCCAGCAGCAGCTCCGCCGAGATCACCTCGCTCGGGGTGCCGGACGCGACGACCGCGCCCTCGGACATGACGATCAGCCGGTCGCTGTAGCGGATGGCGAGGTTCAGGTCGTGCAGCACCATCACCACCGTCCGGCCGAGTTCCTCGTGCATCCGGTCCACCAGGTCGAGGACCTCGATCGAATGCGCCAGGTCCAGGTAGGTGGTCGGCTCGTCGAGCAGCAGGATGTCGGTGCCCTGGGCGAGCGCCATCGAGATCCACGCGCGCTGACGCTGGCCGCCGGAGAGCTGGTCGACGGGTCGATCGGCGAGCTCGGACACCCCGGTCAGGGCCAGCGCCCTGGCCACCTCGCCCTCGTCGTCGGCGGACCACTGCCGGATCCAGGACTGGTGCGGGTGCCGTCCGCGGGCCACCAGGTCCGCCACGGTCAGTCCCTCCGGGGCGACGGGTGCCTGTGGCAGCATGCCGAGGGTGCGCGCGACGTCCTTGGTCTTGAGGGTCGAGATCGCCTTGCCGTCGAGCAGTACCTGGCCCGACTTCGGCTTGAGCAGCCGGCCGAGGGAGCGCAGCAGGGTGGACTTGCCGCAGCCGTTCGGCCCGATCACCGTCGTGACGACGCCGGTCGGAATCTCGAGGTCGAGTCCGTCGACGATGATGCGGTCGCCGTAGCCGACGGTGAGAGCCTCGGCCGCGAGCCGCGGCGCGGTGTGCCCGGTGGTGAGCTCGCTCATCAGACCGACACCTTTCGATTGTTGCGGACGAGCAGGTACAGCAGGAACGGTCCGCCGAGCGCCGAGGTCACGATGCCGACCGGGAGCTCGATGGGAAGGATGGTGCGGGCGATGACGTCGCTGCCGACCACCAGCACGGCCCCGGTCAGGCCGGAGGCCAGGATGGGCGGGCCTGCGGTCCGCAGCATCCGGAGCGCGAGCTGCGGCGCGCACAGGGCGACGAACCCGATCGGTCCGACGGCCGCGGTCGCGATGGCGGCGAGCGCCACGGCGGCCAGCAGCAGGCCGGCCTGACCGGCCTGGAGCCGGACGCCGAGCGAGCGCGCGTTGTCGTCGCCGAGCCGGAGGGCGCCGAGGGTGAAGGACGAGATCAGCGCGATGGTGCCGACGACCGCGACGCCGATCGCGACCGGCCAGACCTGCGCCCAGTCGCTGCCGTTGAGGGAGCCGTTGAGCCAGACCTGCGCGCGGGCGACGTCGTTGATGTCGGCGGAGATCAGCATCCACTGGATGGCGGCGACCAGCATGGCGTTGAACCCGATGCCGATCAGCACCACCCGATAGCCCTGCACCCCGCCGCGCCACGAGAGCGCGTAGATGACGACGGCGGTCACGATGCCGCCGATCAGCGCCGCGATCGGAATGCCGAGCACCGCAAGCAGTCCGACGAAGCTGCCGCCGCCCGCGACGACGATGAGCGCGACGGCGGCCGCGCTGGCCCCGGCGGTGATGCCGAGCAGGTCCGGGCTGGCCAGGGGATTGCGGAGGATGGACTGGGTGATCGCGCCCGAGATGCCCAGCGCCAGCCCGGTGAGCAGCGCGGTGAGGGCACGCGGCAACCGCAGGTCCATCACGATGAACCGCTCGACCTTGGTGCCGCCGCCGAAGAGGATCTCGGCGACGGTCGGCACCGAGATCGCGAAGTCGCCGCGGCCGATGTTGATGCACAGCAACAGGAACGCGGCGACGAGCAGGGCCACCGTGATCGCGACCATGACGGTGCGGCGGACCAGGGAGACCGGTCCGACCCGGAACGCCGGGCGGGCGGGCACGGTCGACGGGAGTTCGATCTCGTCGTTGATCAGGCTCACAGGGACGCCAGCTTTCTGCGCCGGACGAGCGCCACGAAGAACGGTGCGCCGAAGAGCGCCAACACGATTCCCACCTGGAGTTCGCCGGGTCGGACGACGACGCGTCCGATCACGTCCGCGAGCAGAACCATGATGGCGCCGATGATGCCTGCGTAGGGCACCAGCCAGCGGTAGTCCGGGCCGGTGATCGAGCGGGCGACGTGGGGGACCACCAGCCCGACGAACGCGATCGGGCCGCAGGCCGCGGTGGCGGCGCCGGTGAGCAGGGTGATCGCGACGATGCCGATCGTCCGGCTCAGCATGATGTTGGTGCCGAGGCCGCGGGCGACGTCGTCGCCGAGGCTGAGCACGTTCAGGCTCGGGGTGCTCGCGATCGCGATCGCCACGCCGATCACCAGGAACGGCAGCACCTGCCAGAGGACCTCGGGTCCGCGTCCGGCGATCGAGCCGACGACCCAGAACCGGTAGCCGTCGAGGCTGGTCTGGTCGAGCAGGATCACGGTGTTCGTCATGGCGCTGAGGAACATTGCGACCGCGGCACCGGCCAGCGCGAGGCTGAGCGGGCTGGACCTGCCGTTGCCGATCGACGAGATGCCGAACACGACGATGCTCGCGGCGAGGGAGCCGGCGAAGGCGAACCAGAGGTACTCGCTCGGCCCGGCCAGCCCGAACAGGTAGATCGAGAGGACCACGAAGAAGGCGGCGCCCCCGTTGAGGCCGAGCAGGCCCGCGTCGGCGAGCGGGTTGCGGGTGTGGCCCTGGATCAGCGCGCCCGCGATTCCGAGCGCGATGCCGACGGCGATCCCGAGCGCGGTGCGCGGCGCCCGAAGGGTCCGCACCACCAGGTCGGTGTCGACGCCGGTCGGGGTGAACAGCGCGTGGAAGATCTCGGCGAAGTTCATCGGCCGGGCGCCGACGGCGATGCTCGCGAGCGCGGCGGCGATCAGGAGCAGGATGAGCAGCGCGAGGCCGAGCAGGCGGCGCCTGCGGGTCGCGGCCAGCGAGGCGTCGCGGCGGACCGGGGTGAAGCCCTCGGCGGCCGCGGTCTTGAACCGGACCACCTCGGCGCGGGCGCGGGGGAGCAGGGCCCGCCTGGTGCCGAGCGGCTCGCCAGTGCCGACGTCCCGGGTGACCAGGCCCAGCCAGGCCTTGCCGACGCTCTGACCGGTGGCGCCCTCCCTGGTGCCGCGGTTCCAGATGAGCAGGGCCGCGGCCGCGATCAGCGCGACGCCGCCGAAGACGGCGCGGTCCATCTGGCCGCCGCCGTTGTCGTCGGCCAGCGAGCTGACGATGAACCAGCCGATGACCAGGGGCAGGGCGACCACACCCAGGTCCACGAGGGCGGCAAGGATTCGGCTCCGCAGTGGCGCGGGTCCGCTCGGCACCTCCAGCGACCCGTAGATCTCGGTCGGGTGGATCCCCCGGGTCTCGGTCGGCTCGGGGGGAGCGGCGACCGAACCGGGTGGAGGGGTGGACGTCACGGGCGGTGCTCCTGATCGGCGGGGCGCAAGCTTGAGAGATTAGGTTACGGAACCCTATCTATGGCCGGTGGCCCGGCTCCCGGTCGCCAGCAAGTGATGGTTAGGCTAACCTACATTTCGCGACGACCGGCCGACGGTCGTCCTGCGTCAGTGGGTCGACCCGCAAGCGGTCGTCCTGTCGATTTGCTCGAGTTGTCCGGAATGTCGCCGACCCAGGAGTGAGCAGTGTCATCCATCGCAGTGCCCCCGATCGCAATGTCTTCGATCGCAGTGTCTCCGACCGATTCACCGTTTGCCGCGCTCGACGATTCGTGTAGCCGGCTGCGGGGGATGTATCCGGAGTATCCGCGGGTGTACGCGGTCGCGCTGATGGCCGATCAGGGAAAGCGTCGTTGGTGGTCTGCCGCCGAGGGGATTCGCGGCGATCGGGTGGCGCGGATGACCGACCGGGCGCTGATCGATCTCGGCGACCGTGAGGCCGCGGCGGCATCGGTGGCGACCGCGCTGATTCATGCGGTGATCGGACGGGTGGCGTCGCTGGTGGTGTTGGAGGGCCGTGCCTGGGATCCGGGTCTCGACAACCTGTGGCTGCACATGGACAGCGATGGCTGCATCGACTGGGCCGGGGTGCGTGACCCGGTCCTGCGGGTGCTGCCGGGTGACCGCTGGGCCGGGACACGCGCCGCGGTGACGCTGCCGTGCGAGGGCGCCCTCCTGGTCTGGACCGCACACCGCTGTCACGCCGCACTGGTCACGATCTTCGACGCGCTGGACCTGGTCGTGCCGCTCGATCGGTCGCGACTGTGGGCGATGGTCGGCGAGGCGATCCTCGGAGCCGCCACGCTGGTCCCGATCCTCGGCGGCGTCGGCGAGTCCGTCGCGATGCGTCGCGGCCAGGGCCTGCTCGATGCGTTCGAGGGTGCCGGGATCCCGGTCCGTGCGCGCGCCGACCGGATGGCGTTGCGGCGCGGTGGCATCGCCGCGCTTGCAAGTTAGGCCAGGCTTGCCTACAGTCATTTTCGAACGTGAATGATCGGACCGCGCCGGAGTCCTGAGGGCTGCAGAGACTCCCGGTCCTTCCCACGACGGGCCCCACACCTTCGGGTGTGGGGCCCGTCGGCGTTTTCCGGCGAAAGGTACATTCACTCGACCCGACCATGGAGTGTGAAATGAGCAACGCGGCCTCGATGAGCGATCTGTCCGGAATGGATCCCGCGACAGCGACCCACTTCCTCAACAAGGGATTCGGCGAGGTGCTGGGGCTCGAATACACCGAACTCAGCGGTGATCGGGTGCGCGCCCAGTGGACCGTGCGTCCCGAGCTGTATCAGCCCGCGGGCATCATGAACGGCGGCGTGCACTGTGCCGTCGTCGAGACGCTGGCGAGCATCGCGGGCAGCATCTGGCTCGGCGACCGGGGCCACGTCGTCGGCGTCAACAACAACACCGACTTCCTCCGGGCCACCCGCGAGGGCACCCTGTTCGCGGAGGCGACACCGGTGCACCGCGGCCGGACCCAGCAGCTGTGGCAGGTCGCCGTGGTCGACGAGCAGGACCGCCTGATCGCCAAGGGGCAGGTGCGGCTCGCGAACGTCACCGATACGGACCGGCTCGGCAGCTGATTGAGTTAGCCCCTCGCAACATCTCCGGAAGTGTCAGAAGGAAGGGCAGCACTCCGGCGCGTTGGCCGGGTCGTCAGGCAGGGCGTTGTACGGGTACGTGCAGGCACCCACGGGGCCGCGATTCCGGCCGAGCAGAAGGAGAAAGACCTGTGAAGGTAGACGTCCAACTCGACGGTCGGCCAGACGATGCGGCGCGCCGCGCACACGAACTCGTCGACCTGGGCGTGGACGGTCTGTTCACGTTCGAGGGACCGCACGATGTGTTCCTGCCGTTAGTCGCGGCGGCAGCCGCGGTGGACGTCGACCTGATGACCAATGTCGCGATCGCGTTACCCCGCAGCCCGATGCACCTCGCCCACACCGCCTACGACCTTCAGACCCTCAGTCGCGGCCGCTTTCGGCTCGGTCTCGGATCACAGATCCGGCCGCACATCGAGAAACGGTACGGGGCGCAGTGGTCACGACCGGCGGCCCGCATGCGCGAGACCGTGCTCGCGATCAAGGCGATCTTCGATGCGTGGGAGGGCAATTCGCGTCTGCGATTCGAGGGTGAGTTCACGACGCACACGCTGATGCCGCCGACGTTCGATCCCGGGCCGAACCCGTACGGTCCGCCGCCGATCTGTCTGGGGGCGCTCGGGCCGGTCATGACCCGAACGGCGGCCGAGGTGGCCGACGGACTGCTGGTGATGCCGTTCAACAGCGTCCGGCACTTTCGCGAGCGGACGTTGCCTGCGGTGGAGGAGGGGCTCGAACGCAGCGGTCGCACCGCCGCGGACCTTGCGATCTACCCGCAGGTGGTCGTCGGGGTCGGCCGGACCCAGGAGGAACTGGAGGCGGCATCGCGTGGCGTGCGCGGTCTGCTTGCGTTCTACGGTTCGACTCCCGCATACCGGCCGGTCCTCGAGGTCGAGGGATGGGCCGACCTGCAACCGAGGCTGAACGCGTTGTCCAAGCAGGGCGAGTACGCCGCGATGACAGATTTGATCGACGACAAGATGCTCGCCACCCTCGCCGTACATGGCACCCCCGAGCAGTGTGCGGCCGAGATCGTCGCCCGCTTCGGGGACCATGCCGACCGGGTTTGCTGCTACTTCCCCGGCTACTCCGTAACGGGGCAGCACATCGCGGAACTCGTTACGGCAGTGAAGGTGCTCGCGCCGTAAGTGACGTCCTGACCGGGCCGCGGAGCGGCGGCGGTCGCAGGTCAGCGGAGGAACTCCGCCGCCCGGTCCGCCAGATCGAGCACGGGCTGCGGGAGGATCCCGAGCATCACCGTCACGACGGCGCACAGGCAGATCGCGGCGGCGGTCGCGGTGCCGGGCATCACGATCGTCGGTGCACTGGTGGGTGCCGCCGAGAAATACATCAGCACGATCACGCGCACGTAGAAGAACGCCGCGATCGCGCTGCTGACCACGCCGACGATGACCAGCGGGACGGCCCCGCCCTCGGCCGCGGCCCGGAACACCGCGAACTTCCCGATGAACCCACTGGTCAACGGGATTCCGGCGAAGGACAGCAGGAACACGGCGAAGACCGCGGCGAGCAGCGGCGAGCGCCGCCCGAGGCCTGCCCAACTGGCCATGTCCGTGGCCTCGCCCGCTGTGCTGTTTCGAGCGACCTGCAAGCAGTCGCTAGCGGTCTTGCGGACCAAACCCACGCAGGCGAAGGCGCCGAGGGTGCTGAATCCGTACGCGAGCAGGTAGAACATCGTGGCGGAGAGTCCCACGTCGGTCCCGGCGATCAGGCCGGTGAGGATGAAGCCGGTGTGCGCGACGGCCGAGTACGCGAGCATGCGTTTGACGTCGGTCTGGGTGACCGCCAGCACCGCCCCGATCAGCATGGTGGCGATCGCGATTCCCCAGAGCACCGGCCGCCAGTCCGCGCGCAGTTCGGGCAGGGCGACAAAGAAGATCCGCAGCATCGCGCCGAACGCGGCGACCTTCGTGGCCGCCGCCATGAAGGCGGTGATCGGGGTGGGGGCGCCCTGGTAGACATCGGGTACCCACGAATGGAACGGCACCGCACCGACTTTGAACAGCAGGCCGACCGTCAGCAGCCCGGTGCCGAGCAGCGCCAGCACCGGGCGCTCCTCGCCTGCAGCGCCGCCGGCCGCGATCGCGTCGGCGATGCCCGCCAGGCGCACCGTGCCCGCGTAGCCGTACAGCAGCGCCACGCCGTACAGGAAGAAGGCCGACGAGAACGCGCCGAGCAGGAAGTACTTCAGCGCCGCCTCCTGGGAGACCAGACGGCGGTGCCGGGCGAGCCCGCAGAGCAGGTAGAGGGGCAGTGAGAGCACCTCGAGCGCCACGAACATGGTGAGCAGGTCGCCCGCCGCGGGGAAGAGCAGCATCCCGCCGACCGCGAACAGCGCCAGGGGGAAGACCTCGGTCTGCGTCACGCCCGCCCTGGTGGCCTCCAATTCGGCGACGCCGCCGGGGACCGCGGACGCCTGCGGGGCGAACGCGTCGATGCCCCCGACGCCATGGCGCGTCCCGGCTGAGGCAGGCGAACCCTCGGCGCCTGCCCGGAGCACGCTGCGCTCGGCGATCAGCAGCACCGCGAGGATCGAGACCAGCAGGATGGTGCCCTGCAGGAAAAGGGTGGGGCCGTCGACGACGACCGCGCCCATGACGGCGGTGCCGTGATCGGCGCGTAGCAGCACCACCGCGACGAACGCCGCGCCGAGGCCGCCGAGGCTGAGCGCGAGCTGGCTCGTCAGGCGACCTCGACTGGGCGCGAACGCCTCGACGATCACCGCCACGACGGCCACCCCGAACACGATCAGCATCGGCGCGAGCCGGCCGTACTCGATGTCCGGCGCGGGCAACGCCACGGCCTGGGCGACGGCTTCGTGAGACCTCATCTGGGCGCACCTCCGTGGTTGTCCTGATCGGCGACGTAGCCGGTGACGTGCGGGCCGGTCGGTGCGGGATCATGCTGATCGATGGTGGTCATGATCTGACTCACCGCGGGGTTGACGATGTCGAGGACGGGTTTCGGGTAGAAGCCGAGGACGATGAGCGCGGCGATCAGCGGCGCCACGACCGCGACCTCGCGGGGTACCAGGTCGCGGATGCGTTCGTTGCCCTTCGTCACCGGGCCGGTCATCACGCGTTGGTAGAGCCACAGCACGTAGATGGCGGCGAGGACGAGCGCGCTGGTCGCGATCACCGCGGCGACCGGATACCGGGTGAAAGTGCCGACCAGGACCAGGAACTCGCTCACGAACGGCGCCAGCCCTGGCAGCGACAGGGTGGCCAGGCCCGCGACGAGGAAGGTGCCCGCCATCACCGGGGCGACCTTCTGTACGCCGCCGTACGCGGCGATGACCCTGGTGCCGCGGCGGGAGACCAGGAATCCCGCCACCAGGAACAGCGCCGCGGTCGAGATGCCGTGGTTGACCATGTAGAGCGCCGAGCCGGCCTGCCCCTGACTGGTCATCGCGAAGATGCCGAGAATGATGAACCCGAAGTGCGAGATCGACGTGTAGGCGATCAGGCGCATCAGGTCGGTCTGGCCGATTGCCAGTAGCGCACCGTAGACGACGCCGATCACTGCCAGCGTGACGATCAGCGGCGCGAAGTACGCCGAGGACTCGGGGAACAGTTGCAGGCAGTACCGCAGCATGGCGAAGGTACCGACCTTGTCGACGATCGCCATCATGAGCACCGCGGTGGTTGGCGTCGCTGCGGTGGCGGCACCCGGCAGCCAGGTGTGGAAGGGCCACAGCGGCGCCTTGACCGCGAAGGCGAACATGAAGCCGAGGAACAGCGAATTCAGGACGCCCGCATCGACGCCGAGCCCGTCGGTGGAGGCGGCCGCGACGATTTCGCGGAAGTCGAAGGTCCCGCCCGGGAACGGGCTGCCCGCGCGCACCGTCACCACGTACAGCCCGATGACCGCGGCCAGCATGATCAGGCCGCCGAAGAGGTTGTACAGCAGGAACTTCACCGCCGCACGGGATCTGCCCGGGCCGCCGAAGCCGCCGATGAGGAAGTACATCGGGATCAGCATCGCCTCGAAGAAGACGTAGAACAGCAGGACGTCGAGGGCGGTGAACGAGACCATCACCATCGACTCGACCACCAGGATCAGCGCCACGTAGATGTGGATCCGGCGTCGCCCGGTTGGCTCCGGCTCCGACACGTCGTTCCAGCCGGCCAACAGGAGCAGCGGTACGAGCACGGCCGTCAGCAGCACCATCACCAGCGCGATGCCGTCCAGCCCCAGCGTGTACCGGGTCCCGAAGTCGGGGATCCAGGCGTGCGACTCGACGTACTGGTACTGCGCGCCCCCCGGGTCGAAACCGATCGCCACCGCGACGGCCAGGGCGAGCACCACGAGCGCGGTGCCGAGCGCGAAAGACCGTGCGAGCCGGTGCTTGTGCGCGGGCAGGGTCAGGACGGCGGCGGCGCCGATCAGTGGTGCCACCCAGATCGCGGTCAACCAGGGGAGGCTCATCGCAGACCCACCAGCACCATCGTCGCGGCTACCGCGCCCGCGCCCGCGAACATGTAGAGGGCGTAGGTCCGGACGAACCCGGTCTGCAGCCGTCGGAAACGTGCCGACGCGCCGCCGATCGCCGCGGCCAGCCCGCCCACGACACCGTCGACGCCCCTGCTGTCGAAGAACCCGAGCCACCGCGTCAGATATTGGCCAGGACGCATGAACACCGCCTCGTTGACTGCGTCGCCGTACAGGTCCGCGCGGGCCGCGACGGTGAGTGGGGAGACCGCGGCGGGCGCGACCTCGGGGATCGCCTGACCGGCGTACTGCCGGTACGCCACCGCGACACCGGCGAGCACCACCACCAGCGTGGTCGCGGTGATCACCCACACGGGGACGGCGAGATCGGGATGGTGGGACCCGACCACCGGCTCCAGCCAATGCTGCAGCGCCCCACCGAAGGCCAGGACAGCGCCGGAGGCCACCGAACCGATGGCGATCAGGATCATCGGCCAGGTCATCACGCCCGGCGACTCGTGCGGTTTGACCTCTTCCTGCCAGCGGCGTTGGCCGAAGAAGGTCATCAGCATCACCCGGGTCATGTAGAACGCGGTGATGCCGGCCCCGAGCAGCGCGGCCGAGCCGAGAATGATTCCTTCGGCGCCGCCTGCGCCGAACGCCGCCTCGATGATCTTGTCCTTGGAGAAGTAGCCGGCGAACGGGGGGATGCCGAGGATGGCCAGATAACCCAGCCCGAACGTGACGAACGTGATCGGCATGACCACCCGCAGCCCGCCGTAGCGACGCATGTCGGTCTCGTCGTTCATACCGTGCATCACCGACCCGGCGCCGAGGAACAGCCCCGCCTTGAAGAAGCCGTGGGTCAGCAGGTGCATGATCGCGAACGCGTATCCCGCGGGGCCGAGGCCCGCGGCGAGCACCATGTAGCCGATCTGACTCATCGTCGACGCGGCCAAAGCCTTCTTGATGTCGTCCTTGGCGCAGCCGATGATCGCGCCGAACAGCAGGGTGACCGCGCCGACCGCCACGACGGCAAGCTGGGCGCCCGGCGCCAGATCGAAGATCGCGTTGGACCGGACGATCAGGTAGACGCCCGCGGTGACCATGGTGGCGGCGTGGATCAGCGCCGACACCGGCGTCGGGCCCTCCATCGCGTCGCCGAGCCAGGACTGCAGCGGCACCTGGGCGGACTTGCCGCAGGCGGCGAGCAGCAGCGCCAGCCCGATCGCCGTCAGCGCGGTCTCGCTCGCGCCCGGCGCCGCGGCGAAGACGTCACCGAAACCGATCGACCCGAAGGTCGCGAACATGATCATGATCGCGACGACCAGTCCCATGTCGCCGACGCGGTTGACGATGAATGCCTTCTTGGCCGCTGCGGCGGCCGACGGCTTGAACTGCCAGAAGCCGATCAGCAGGTACGAGGCGAGTCCGACGCCCTCCCAGCCGACGTACAGGCCGAGGTAGTTGTCGGCCAGCACCAGGAGCAGCATCGCGGCGAGGAACAGGTTGAGGTACGCGAAGAAACGTCGCCGCTCGGGATCATTCGCCATGTACCCGACCGAGTAGATGTGGATCAGCGAGCCCACCCCGGTGATCAGCAGCACGAAGCAGATCGACAGCTGGTCGAGCTGAAGGCCGAAGTCCACCTGCAGGCCGGCGGCTGGCACCCAGCTGAAGAGGTCCTGCGTCACCGACCGGTCGGCGGTGACGCGACCAAGCATGTCGACGAAGTAGGTGACGCCGACCGCGAACGACGCCAGCGCGGTCGCACAGGCGAGCAGGTGTCCCCATGCGTCGGTTCGCCTGCCGCCGAGGAGCAGCACGGCGGCGCCGAGCAGCGGCAGGGCGGGCAGCAGCCAGATCCCCCCGGTCACGTCAATACCTCAGGAGGTTGGCGGCGTCGACCGAGGCCGAACGCCGGGTGCGGAAGATGGACATGATGATCGCCAGGCCGACAACGACTTCCGCGGCGGCGACCACCATCGTGAAGAACGCGAAGACCTGGCCGTCGAGGTTCTGGTGCATCCGGGCAAACGTGACGAACGTGAGGTTGCCCGCGTTGAGCATCAGTTCGATGCACATGAACACCACGATGGCGTTGCGGCGGACGAGGACGCCTGCCGCACCGATCGTGAACAGCAGGGCGGACAGGTACAGGTAGTTCTCGGGGTTCACCGTGTGCCCTCCTCTCCGGATGTCTCCGCTTCGGGTACCGCGGCATCTCGTTGCCGGAGAATGCGACTGACCGACGACGGGGCGAACGACCCGTCCGGCAGCAGCGCCGGCATGTCGACCGCGTTGCTGCGGGCGTAGACGCCGGGACTCGGCAACGGGGTGACCCGATCGCCGCCGACATCGCCCTCGCTCCATCGACGGACCCGCTCACGCGAGAGTTCGCGCTGATCCATGCGCGGCCCGAACCGCTCGCGGTGCGCCAGCACCATCGCACCGATGGTCGCGGTGATCAGGAGTGCGCCGGTGAGTTCGAAGGCCCACACGTAGCGGATGAAAATGAGTTCGGCGAGGGCCTCGACGTTTCCGGCCGGAGGCGCCGCCTGATCGGCCGCGCCGCCGCCCAACCGGACGGTGGCGTTGCCGATGCCTGCGATGAGCAGCACCCCGAATCCGATCCCCGCCGCGACGGCGGCGATCCGCTGACCGCGCAGCGTTTCCACCAGCGAGTCGGAGGAGTCGACGCCGATCAGCATGAGGACGAACAGGAACAGCATCATCACCGCGCCGGTGTAGACGACGATCTGCACGACACCGAGGAAGAGGGCGTCCTGCGCGATGTAGAAGACCGCGAGAATGATCATGGTCAGGGCGAGGAAGATCGCGGAGTAGACGGCCTTGGTCGCGCACACCACTCCCAAGGCTCCGAGCACCGCGACCGCGGCGAGGACCCAGAATTGGACCGCCTCTCCCGTGGACGTTCGGGTGAGGGGCTCGGCGGCGAGCTGGGCCGCGGAGGAGATCGCGTTCACGGTTGCCGGTCTCCTTCCGCGCTGGTGTTTTCGGGGCGCTCCGCCGGCTCCGCGCCTGTCACTTCGGGGAGGGTGCCGCGGTAGTAGTCGCTGTCCGTGCTCCCCGGCCGCATCGGGTGCGGCGGCTCCGCCATCCCCGGCTCGAGCGGCGCCAGGAGGCGGTCCTTGTCGTAGATCAGGCCGGCCCTGTTGTCGTCGACCATCTCGTAGTCGTCGGTCATGGTCAGCGCCCGCGTCGGACACGCCTCGATGCACAGCCCGCACCCGATGCACCGCAGGTAGTTGATCTGGTACACGCGGCCGTATCGCTCACCGGGCGAATACCGTTCGGATTCGGTGTTGTCCGCGCCCTCGACATAGATGGCGTCGGCCGGGCAGGCCCAGGCGCACAGTTCGCACCCTATGCACTTCTCCAGGCCGTCCGGGTAGCGGTTGAGCTGATGCCTGCCGTGAAAACCCGGCGCGGTCGGCACCTTCTGCTCGGGATAGAACTCGGTGTTGGGTTTCTCGAACATCGTTCGGAACGTGACGCCGAATCCCGCTAGGGGGCCTAGGAACTCAACCATCGTCGCCCTCCTTGGTGGTGGTGCCCGTGGATACCGGGGTACGGCGGAACGCGGGCAAGGTCTGTCCTGGGAGCGGCGGGATCGGGAAACCGCCTGCCATGGGGTCGAACGGCTCGTGGGCGGGCGACGTCGCCGCGCTCTCGGCGGTAGGCTCCGGCGCGGACCGGAGGCGGCGCCACAGCATCGTGATCGCGACGAGTCCGACGACCACTCCGGCGCCGCAGAGGAAGACGGGCAGCGAGCCGTACCCCTCGTTCCGCAGGGCCCGCATCGCGGCGACCACCATGACCCACAGCAGCGCGGCCGGGATCAGGATCTTCCAGCCGAGGTTCATGAACTGGTCGTAGCGCAGCCGAGGCAGCGTCCCGCGCAGCCAGATGAAGACGAACAGGAAGCCCCAGACCTTTGCCGTGAACCACAGCACGGGGAGCCATCCGGAGTTCGCGCCGTCCCACATGTTCAGCGGCCACGGCGCGTGCCAGCCGCCGAGGAACAGCGTGGTGGCGAGCGCCGAGACGGTGGCCATGTTGATGTACTCCGCGAGCATGAACATGGCGAACCGGAGCGAGGAGTACTCGGTGTGGAAGCCGCCGACCAGCTCGCCCTCGGCCTCGGGCAGGTCGAAAGGCGCGCGGTTGGTCTCGCCGACCATCGACGTCACGTAGATGAGGAACGAGGGCAGCAGCAGGAAGACGTACCAGGTTCCTTCCTGCGCGGCGACGATGCCCGAGGTGGCCATCGTGCCCGCCCACAGGAAGACGGCGGCGAACGACAATCCCATCGCCACCTCGTACGAAATGACCTGTGCCGTCGAGCGCAGCCCGCCCAGCAGGGGATAGGTCGAGCCCGACGCCCACCCGGCGAGCACGATGCCGTACACGCCGACCGAGGTGACCGCGAGGATGTACAGGACGGCGACCGGCAGGTCGGTGAGTTGCAGGGGCGTGCGGGTGCCGAGGATCGACACCTCCGGCCCGAACGGGATCACTGCGAAGGCCATGAACGCCGGCACCACCGCGATGATCGGCGCCAGCAGGTAGACCGGCCGGTCGACGCCGCTCGGGACGATGCCCTCCTTGAGCGCCAGCTTGATGCCGTCGGCCAGGCTCTGCAGCGTTCCCTTCGGCCCGACCCGGTTGGGCCCGACCCGCATCTGCATCCAGGCCAACACCTTGCGTTCGGCGAGGATCGCCAGCAGCGGGGTCAGCACGAGGAAGACGAAGACGGCCAGGGCCTTGCCCAGGACCAGCCACCACGGGTCGTGCCCGAATGCCGACAGGTCTGTGTAATTTCGAGCGACCTGCAAGCAGTCGCTAGCGGCGTATGTGGCGCCGGTGCCCATTATCGCCCCGCTTCGGTTGCCGCGGAGTGGATGCGGACGAGACCACCGGGGAGGGTCGCGAGCTGTCGGAATACCGCGGACCCGGGCGAGTTCAGCGGCAGCCACACCACCCGGTCCGGCAGGTCGGTGATCGCCAGCGGCAGGGTGATCGCCCCCCGGTCGGTGCTGACGGTCACCAGATCTCCGTCGCTCGCGGCGATCACGGCCGCCGAGGTGGCGGACAGCCGCACCACCGGCGTGCGGGCGGTGCCAGCCAGGTGCGGCTCCCCGTCCTGCATCCGCCCGGAGTCCAACAGCATTCGCCAGCCAGCCAGGACCGCCTCGCCGGGGCCCGGCAGCGCGGGCACCGCGGGCACGACGTCCGGCGAGGCGGAAGGCTCTCCCTCCCATGGGCCGAGCCGATCCAGCTCCGCGCGCGCGGCCGCGGCGTCGGGAAGGTCGAGCCGCACGCCCATCCGGTCGGCGATGGCGTCCAGCACCCGCTGGTCGGGCATGGCGCCGGCGCCGGACAACGCGGCCTCGAACACGCGGGGCCGCCCCTCCCAGTTGAGGAAGGTGCCGGGCTTCTCCGCCACCGAGGCGACGGGGAACACCACGTCGGCGCGGTCGGTGACCTCGCTGCGGCGAAGCTCCAGGCTGACCACGAACCCGGCCGCCTCGATGGCGGACAGGGCGGCCTGCGGGTCGGCCATGTCGGCCGGCTCCACCCCGCCGATCACCAGCGCCCCGAGCTGCCCCGCCTGCGCGGCCGCGAGGATCTCCGCGGCGTCCCGGCCCCGCGCGGTCGGCAGATCCGTGACGCCCCAAGCGGACGCGACCTGGCCACGGGCCGCGGCGTCGGTGACCGGTCGGCCGCCGGGCAGCAGGTGCGGGAGGGCGCCCGCCTCCAGCGCGCCCCGGTCGCCCGCCCGACGTGGCACCCACACCAGCCGCGCCCCGGTCTGATCGGCCAGCCGGATCGCGGCGGACAGCGCGCCGGGAACCGCCGCCAGCCGCTCACCGACCATGATCACCGCGCCCGGCCGACGCAGCAGCTCCGACCCGGTCAGCGAGTCGAGCGCAGCAGGCTCGCCGCCAGGCGCGGTCCGCAGCAGCCGACCCGACATCTTCTGCAGGCCGCGGCTGGCAAACGGCGCGATCGACTGCACCTCGAGGGTGCCGCGTCGCGCAGCCTTCCGTAGTCGCAGGTAGACGATCGGCGACTCCTCCTCGGGCTCGAACCCGACGAGCAGTACCGTCGACGCGTTCTCCAGGTCGCGATACGACAGGGTGAGATTGGAACCGGCCACCCGGGCGGCCAGGAAGTCGGCCTCTTCGGCGGAGTGCGGCCTGCTGCGGAAATCGATGTCGTTGGTGCCGAGCACGACCCGCGCGAACTTCGCGTAGGCGTAGGCGTCCTCCAGGGTGGCCCGGCCACCGACCAACACCCCACTCCCACCCGGTGCTGCGGTGAGCCCGCGCGCCGCCGCCGCCAGCGCCTCGGGCCAGGAGGCGGGCCGCAGCGTGCCGTCGTCGGCGCGGACCATCGGCGTGGTGATGCGGTCGGGCGCGGTCGCGTAGGTGAACGCCCACCTGCCCTTGTCGCAGTTCCATTCCTCGTTCACCGCCGGGTCGTCGCCCGCCATCCGGCGCAACACGGTGCCGCGCCGATGGTCGGTGCGCAGGTCGCACCCACTGGCGCAGTGCTCGCAGGCGCTGGGGCTCGACACCAGATCGAACGGTCGGGCGCGGAACCGGTAGGCGGCGCCGGTGAGTGCGCCGACCGGGCAGATCTGCACGGTGTTGCCGGAGAAGTAGGACTCGAACGGTTCCTTGGCGTAGATGCCGACCTGCTGCAGCGCGCCCCGCTCAAGCAACTCGATGAACGGGTCGCCCGCGATCTGCTGGGAGAAGCGGGTGCACCGCGCGCAGAGAACGCATCGCTCCCGGTCGAGCAGGACCTCGGAGGACAGCGGAATCGGTTTGGGGAAGGTGCGTTTGACCCCGCCGAAACGCGATTCGGTCCGGCCGTTGGACATGGCCTGGTTCTGCAGCGGGCACTCGCCGCCCTTGTCGCAGACCGGGCAGTCCAGCGGATGGTTGATCAGCAGCAGCTCCATCACGCCCCGCTGCGCCTTGTCCGCGACGGGCGAGGTCAGCTGGGTGTGGACCGCCATGCCGTCCGTCACGGTGGTGGTGCACGAGGCCAGCGGCTTGCGCTGGCCGTCCACCTCGACCAGGCACTGACGACAGGCGCCGACCGGGTCGAGCAGCGGGTGGTCGCAGAACCGGGGGATCTGGATTCCGGCCATCTCGGCGGCGCGGATCACCAACGTGCCCTTGGGGACCGCGACCGGGGCGCCGTCGATGGTGGCGGAGACCAGGTCCTCGGGTGCCGACGGTTCCGTCGCGTCGTTGCTCGCGTTCACCGTCATCAGATGCGTCCCCCCTGATTGAGAGCAGACAGTTCCGGCTCGAACGGGCAGCCGCCGTGCTCGAAGTGCGCCAGGTACTCGTCGCGAAAGTGCTTGATGGAGGACATGATCGGGCTGGCCGCGCCGTCGCCGAGCGCGCAGAACGACTTCCCGAGGATGCTGTCGGAGATGTCGAGCAGCTTCTCCAAGTCCTCTTCGGCCGTAGCGATCGCTTGCGGGTCGCTCGAAACAACACCGTCGCCGGCCTCCAGGCGCTCGAGGATCTGCACCAGCCAATAGGTGCCCTCCCGGCAGGGGGTGCACTTGCCGCAGGACTCGTGCGCGTAGAACTCGGTCCAGCGCAACACCGCCCGGACCACGCAGGTGGTCTCGTCGAAGACCTGCAGGGCCTTGGTGCCGAGCATCGAACCCGCGGCCGCGACGTGCTCGTAGTCCAGCGGAACGTCCAGGTGGGCCTCGGTGAAGATGGGGGTGGACGATCCTCCCGGGGTCCAGAACTTGAGCCGGTGCCCGGCGCGGACGCCGCCCGAGTAGTCCAGCAGTTCGCGCAGGGTGATGCCCAGCGGTGCCTCGTACTGTCCTGGCCGGGCGACGTGGCCGGACAGTGAGTAGAGGGTGAAGCCGGGGGATTCCGTGCTCCCCATCGACCTGAACCACTGCGGCCCGCGCAGGATGATCGGCGGCACGCTCGCGATCGACTCGACATTATTGACGACGGTCGGGCTCGCGTACAGGCCCGCCACCGCCGGGAACGGCGGTCGTAGCCGGGGCTGGCCGCGACGGCCCTCCAGCGAATCGAGCAGCGCCGTCTCCTCGCCGCAGATGTACGCGCCGGCACCCGCGTGCACCACCAGGTCCAGGTCGTAGCCGGAGCCGAGAATGTCCCGGCCCAGGTACCCCGCCTCGTAGGCCTCGGCCGCCGCGGCCTGCAGTCGGCGCAGCACCGGAACGACCTCGCCGCGCAGGTAGATGAAGGCGCGGCTCGAGCGGATGGCGTACGCCGCGATGATCACCCCCTCGATCAGGGCGTGCGGCGTTGCCATGATGAGCGGCATGTCCTTGCAGGTGCCCGGTTCGGACTCGTCCGCGTTGACGACCAGGTAGTGCGGCTTGCCGCCGCTGCCCGAACCCTGCGGTATGAACCCCCATTTCGTGCCGGTCGGGAAACCGGCACCCCCACGCCCGCGCAGACCGGAGTCCTTGACGGTCGCGATCACGGCATCCGGATCCATCCGCAGGGCCTTGTTCAGCGCCCGATAGCCGTCGTGGCGGCGGTAGGTGTCCAACGTCCAGGACCGGGGGTCGTCCCAGTACCGGCTCAGGACCGGGGTCAGCGACGTGGGCGAGGCGTCGGCGTCCGGCGCCGCGCCGGACAACGGCTGGTCCGTCTCGTCGGGCGAGGCGGCGGGCGCGGGTGGCGGAGGGTCGGCAGGCGCCTCCATCCCCAACTCACGGGCGATCCGCAGACCGGCCACGGTGGCGTCGCCCGCGCCACTACCCGCATCCAGTGCGCCTGGCCGCGCATCGGGGAAGCCGGCGAGGATGCGGGCGGTCTCACGGAAGGTGCACAGCGGGGCGCCCCTGGTCGGGGTGACCTGGTCGCCCGCGCGCAGGCCGTCGACGATCGTCTTGGCCGACTCCGGGGTCTGGCCGTCGAAGAACTCCCAGTTGACCATCACGACCGGGGCGAAGTCGCACGCCGCGTTGCACTCGATCCGCTCGAGCGTGATCTTGTCGTCGCCCGTGGTCTCGCCGTTACGGATGCCGAGATGCTCCTCGAGCGCGGTCGCGATCGCGTCACCGCCCATGATCGCGCACAGGGTGTTGGTGCAGACCCCGACGTGGAAGTCTCCGGTCGGGTTGCGGCGGTACATGGAGTAGAAGGTGGCGACCGCGGTGACCTCGGCCCCGGTGAGGCCGAGTCGCGTTGCGCAGAACTCGATTCCGGCCGGGGTGATGTAGCCGTCCTCGGCCTGGACCAGGTGCAGCAGCGGCAGCAGTGCCGAGCGTGCCTCCGGCTCCGCGGCTGTATTGCCGTAGCGCGCGATGATCTCCGTCGCGTCCGCCGCCAACCGCGCGTGGACGTCGGCCGGATAGGCGGCGCGGGCACCCGGCCGCACCAACTGCCCCTTCTCGTCCGGCCGCGGCCCGAGTTCGATGAAGACCGGCCCGGTTCCGCCCGGTGGCCCGCTCACCGCGATGTTGTTCGCACGCTCGTCGTCTCGTCCCTGCAACATCAGCGATCAGCTCCGCCCATGACCGGATCGATGCTGGCGACCGAGGCGATGACGTCGGAGACCATTCCGCCCTCGCACATGGCCGCCACCGCCTGAAGGTTGGTGAACGACGGATCCCGGTAGTGCACCCGGAACGGGCGGGTGCCGCCGTCGCTGACCATGTGCACGCCCAGCTCGCCCCGCGGGGATTCGACTGCCACGTAGACCTGTCCCGGTGGAACCCGTAGCCCCTCGGTGACGAGCTTGAAATGGTGGATCAGCGACTCCATGGACGTGTCCATGATCTTGCGGATGTGATCGGGGGAGTTGCCCAGCCCGTCGCTGCCGAGGGCGAGATCGGCAGGCCAGGCGATCTTCTCGTCCGCGACCATGACGGGGCCCGGCCGGAGTCGGTCGAGGCACTGCTCGACGATCTTCAGGGACTCCGTCATCTCGTCGACGCGGATCCGGTAGCGCCCGTAGCAGTCGCAGCCGGTGTCGGTGATGACGTCGAACTCGTAGTTCTCGTATCCGCAGTACGGTTCGCTCTTGCGCAGATCGTGGGGCAGGCCCGTGGACCGCAGGACCGGGCCGGTGATGCCGAGCGCCATGCATCCGGTCAGATCGAGATAGCCGATGCCCTTGGTGCGCGCCTTCCAGATGGCGTTGTCGGTGAGCAGCATCTCGATGTCCCGCAGCCGTTTCGGCATGATCTCGAGCAGTTCGCGAACCTTCCCGGCCGCGCCGGGCGGTAGGTCACGGACGAGGCCGCCCGGTCGGATGTAGGCGTGGTTCATCCGGAGGCCGGTGATCGTCTCGAAGACGTCGAGGATCAGCTCGCGCTCGCGGAACCCGAAGAGCATCGGGGTGATCGCGCCCAGCTCCATGCCGCCGGTGGCCAGCGCCACCAGGTGGGAGGAGATCCGGTTGAGTTCCATCAGCATGACCCGGATGACGTTGGCCCGCTCCGGGACCTGCTCGGTGATGTCGAGAAGCCGCTCGACGCCGAGGCAATACGCGGTCTCGTTGAAGAACGGTGACAGGTAGTCCATCCGGGTGACGAAGGTGACGCCCTGGGTCCAGTTGCGGTACTCGAGGTTCTTCTCGATCCCGGTGTGCAGGTAGCCGATCCCGCAGCGGGCCTCGGTGACCGTCTCTCCCTCGATCTCGAGGATGAGCCGGAGAACGCCGTGCGTGGACGGGTGCTGGGGGCCCATGTTGACGATGATGCGCTCGGGGCTTTCAGCTCCCGTGGTGGTCACGACGTCGTCCCAGTCCTGGCCCGTGACGGTGACGATCTGATCGGTCTCGTTCATCAGTTGTATGCCCTCCGCTCGTCCGGCGGCGGCACCTGCGCGCCCTTGTACTCGACGGGGATGCCGCCGAGCGGGTAGTCCTTCCGCTGCGGATGGCCGTGCCAGTCGTCGGGCATCTCGATGCGGGTCAGGGACGGGTGGCCGTCGAACACGATGCCGAAGAAGTCGTAGGTCTCCCGTTCGTGCCAGTCGTTGGTCGGGTACACCCCGTACAGCGACGGGATGTGCGGGTCGGCATCGGCCGCCGTCACCTCGAGGCGGATCCGGCGGCCAAGGGTGATCGACAGGAGCGGATAGACCGCGTGCAGTTCCCGGCCGATGTCCTGCGGATAGTGCACGCCGTTGACGCCGAGGCACAGCTCGAACCGAAGGTCGGGTTCGTCGCGCAGGGTCCGGGCGACCAGCGGCAGATGTTCCCGCCGAACATGGAAGGTCAGCTCGCCCCGGAAGACGACGACCTTCTCGATCGCCTCCTGGAAGGGCACCGTGAGGGCGGCTTCCAGCGCGTCCGCGACCTCGTCGAAGTAGCCGCCGTACGGGCGGGAAGCGCTGCCGCGCGCCATCACCGGCCGGATCAGCCGCCCGTACCCGGAGGTGTCGCCGGTGCCGCGGACCCCGAACATCCCTCGACGCGTGCCGATCAGTTCGGCGTCCTCCTGCTGCCCCGGCGGCACCGCGCCCTCCGGGCCCGCGGTGGCCTCCGCGTCGACCCGCCGGGAGGCGTCGTCGCGCTCGCTCTCGCCGCGCGTCACCGGAGCAGACCTCCGGGTGAGCCGAGTTCGAACGTGGGGGTCGACGCCAGGGCGGCCTGCTCGGCGGCCCGGACCGCCTCCTCGCGGTTGGCGCCCAGCGGCATCTGCTGGATCTTCTCGTGCAGCGTGATGATCGCGTTCAGCAGCATCTCCGGCCGCGGCGGGCAACCGGGCAGGTAGATGTCGACCGGGACGACGTGGTCGACGCCCTGCACGATGGCGTAGTTGTTGAACATGCCGCCGGAGGATGCGCACACGCCCATCGCCAGCACCCACTTCGGTTCGACCATCTGGTCGTAGATTTGCCGGAGCACCGGGGCCATCTTCTGGCTGACCCGACCGGCGACGATCATGAGGTCCGCCTGGCGCGGCGAGGCACGGAACGCCTCCATCCCGAACCGAGCGAGGTCGTAGCGCCCGGACGTGGTGGCCATCATCTCGATCGCGCAGCAGGCGAGCCCGAAGCTCGCAGGCCAGAGGGAGCCCTTGCGGGCGAAGCCGGCCAGCCCCTCGACCGTGCTCAGCAGGAAGCCGCTCGGCAGTTTCTCCTCGAGACCCATCGCGCCACTCTTCTCAGTTCGGATTTCGGTTCAGATCGCTTCCGGCACTGCATGAACGGGGGCTCAGTCCCAGCTGAGACCGCCGCGCCGCCACTCGTATACGTAGGCCACGGCAACGTTGAAGATGAACAGCGCCATCGCGGCGAGACCGAAGAGTCCGAGTGCGTCGAAGTGCACGGCCCACGGATAGAGGAACACGATCTCGATGTCGAAGATGATGAACAGCATCGCCGTGAGGTAGTACTTCACGGGGATGCGCTGGCCGGGGGCCGCGCCCGCAGGCTGCTGCATCAGGTCGATGCCACACTCGTACGCCTCGAGCTTGGCGCGGTTGTACCGCTTCGGTCCGACGAGCGACGCGACGATCACGGAGAAGATCGCGAATCCTGTTGCAATCGCTCCCAGTACGAGGATCGGCACATAGACATTCATGGTCCGTCAGCTCGCCTCCGCCCATGTCACGCTCCTCAGATCCGAAGCACTTCCCGCGCGATCACTACGGCCTCTGCGAGCCTGTCATGCCGACTCAGGCCGATGTGAGCTGCGTCTCACCCTACCGGTCTGAGGAGTCAGCGCTCGGCGGTTCGTGGGCGTGTCCCGGCGCGGTGTCGGCGGCGCTATTGGGAGGTGTGCAGCAGCGCGATGACGGCGTCGGCCAGGCGGATCGGGTCGATCGGCTGCGGCACCGAGGCCTCCGCGCGGGACCAGTTGGCCAGCCAGGCGTCGTCGGGCCTGCCGGTCAGCACCAGGATCGGCGGGCACCGGCGGATCTCGTCCTTCAACTGTTTGGCGATTCCCATCCCGCCGACGGGTGTCGCCTCTCCGTCCAGGATGGCCAGGTCGATTCTGCCTGCGTCCATGTGTGCGATCACGACGGGTCCGGTCGCCACCTCGACGTACTCCAACTCCGGCAGGTCCGGATGGGGCCGCGTGCCCAGCGCGCGCATGACCTGGGCGCGGGCGTTCGCGTTGTTGCTGTAGACGAGCACGCGCAACGCGACAGGTCGGTCGGGGTCCGGTGTCGCCTCGGTCACAGCCCCGATGCTACTGGCGATCGGTGTCTACGCGCCGCCGCTGCGTCGTGAGAAGCGTGTTGCCTGCATGTTTCGGTCTTCTTACAGCTGGGTCAACCGGCCGGGGAGGATGAGATCGCTCCCGACCTGCGTGGCACCATTGCCCCTCCGGGCACCCGCCCGGCACAGCACCAGGAGGACGGATGCGCCTGTCGCCCCACGAGCAGGAACGGCTCCTGCTCAGCTACGCCGCCGAGCTGGCCCGGCGCCGCAAGGGCAGGGGCCTGCGCCTCAACCACCCCGAGGCGGTCGCCATCATCACCGACCACCTGCTCGAGGGCGCGCGCGACGGTCGTACCGTCGCCGAGCTGATGGCGTCCGGCCGCGAGGTGCTCGGCCGCGAGGACGTGATGGAGGGCGTGCCCGAGATGCTCGCCGACGTCCAGGTCGAGGCCACCTTCCCGGACGGCACCAAGCTGGTCACCGTCCACCATCCGATCGCGTAGGAGCAGACGATGATCCCCGGTGAAATCATCTGCGCCGACGGCGAGATCGAGCTGAACCCCGGCGCGCCTCGGACCGAACTAGAGGTGCTCAACATCGGCGACCGGCCGGTCCAGGTCGGCAGCCACGTGCACTTCCCGCAGTCGAACACGGCGCTGCAGTTCGACAGGGAGGCGGCCCACGGACTCCGCCTCGACATCCCCGCTGGCACCGCGGTCCGCTTCGAACCGGGGCTGGGGCAGCGCGTGAGCCTGGTCCCGATCGGCGGCACCCGCGAGGTGCACGGCCTGAGCCTGCCCGCACCCGGAAGATTGGACCGCTGATGAGCTCGCTGAGCCGGCCCCGCTACGCCGCGCTGTTCGGCCCCACCGCCGGCGACCGGATCCGGTTGGCCGACACCGACCTGTTCATCGAGATCACCGAGGACCGCTCGGGCGGGCCGGGGCTGGCGGGTGAGGAGGCCGTCTTCGGTGGCGGCAAGGTGCTCCGCGAGTCGATGGGGCAGGGTCGCGCGACCCGAGCCGAGGGCGCGCCCGACACCGTCATCACCGGCGTGGTGATCCTCGACCACTGGGGAATCATCAAGGCGGACGTCGGAATCCGCGACGGACGGATCGTCGCGCTCGGCAAGGCGGGCAACCCGGACACCATGACGGGGGTGCATCCCGACCTGGTGGTCGGGCCCTCCACCGAGATCATCGCGGGCAACGGACGGATCCTCACCGCGGGCGCGATCGACTGCCACGTGCATTTCATCTGCCCGCAGATCATGGAGGAGGCGCTCGGCGGCGGGATCACCACCATGATCGGTGGCGGCACCGGTCCCGCCGAGGGATCCAAGGCGACCACCGTGACGCCCGGATCCTGGCACCTGTCCCGGATGCTTGAAGCGCTCGACGGATGGCCGATGAACATCGCGCTGCTCGGGAAGGGCAACACCGTCAGCGCGGAGTCCATGTGGGAGCAGTTGCGCGGCGGCGCTTCCGGATTCAAGCTGCACGAGGACTGGGGCTCGACGCCGGCCGCGATCGACGCCTGTCTGTCGGTCGCCGATGCCGCGGGCGTCCAGGTGGCGCTGCACTCCGACACGTTGAACGAGGCCGGGTTCGTCGAGGGCACCCTCGCGGCCATCGCGGGGCGGGGGATCCACGCCTACCACACCGAGGGGGCTGGCGGCGGGCACGCGCCGGACATCATCACCGTCGCCGCGCAGGGCCACGTGCTGCCCAGCTCGACGAACCCGACCCGCCCGCACACGGTCAACACCCTCGACGAGCACCTGGACATGCTCATGGTGTGCCATCATCTCGATCCGTCGATCCCCGAGGACCTGGCGTTCGCGGAGAGTCGGATCCGGCCGTCGACGATCGCGGCGGAGGACCTGCTGCACGACATGGGCGCCATCTCGATGATCGGGAGCGACGCACAGGCGATGGGCCGCATCGGCGAGGTGGTGCTGCGCACCTGGCAGTCCGCGCACGTGATGAAGCGCCGGATCGGGGCGTTGCCAGGCGACGGCGCCGCGGACAACAACCGGGCCAGGCGCTACGTGGCCAAGTACACGATCTGCCCGGCGATCGCGCACGGGCTGGACGCCGAGATCGGGTCCGTCGAGGTGGGAAAGCTCGCGGACCTGGTGCTGTGGGAGCCCGCGTTCTTCGGGGTCCGGCCGCACGCGGTGATCAAGGGCGGCGCGATCGCCTGGGCGGCGATGGGCGACGCGAACGCCTCGATCCCGACCCCGCAGCCGGTGCTGCCGAGGCCGATGTTCGGGGCCGCGCCGAAGGTCGCCGCCGCGACCTCGGTGCATTTCGTGGCGCCGCAGGCGATCGAGGACGGGCTCGCGGGGCGGCTGAATGTGGATCGTCGGCTGGTGCCGGTGCTCGATGTCCGTAAGCGGGGCAAGGCGGACATGCCGCTCAACGATGCGCAGCCGCACATCGAGGTGGACCCCGACACGTTCACCGTGCGGATCGACGGGCAGGTGTGGCGCGAGCAGCCGGCCACCGAACTGCCGATGGCGCAGCGGTACTTCCTGTTCTGATGACGGTGCATGTGCGATGACAGCGAGACTGGCGAACCTGTTGGCGTTGGCCGACTCCCGGCTCCCCACCGGAGGGCATGTGCACTCCGGGGGTGTCGAGGAGGCCATCGAGTGCGGGCTGGTCCGCGACCTCGCCACGCTCGACGCCTACCTGCGGAGGCGGATCGGCAGCACCGGACTGGTGGCCGGGTCGATCGCCGCCGCGGTGTGCGGTGGCGCGCTGGCCCCTGATGTGGCCGACGCCGAGACCGACGCCCGGACCCCGTCCCCTGCGGCACGCGCCGCGTCCCGGGCGCAGGGCCGGGGGTTGCTGCGGCTGTCCAAACACGCCTGGCCGCAGCACGACTGGTCGGTGCTGGGGATGCGTCCGCACCTGCCGGTTGCCGTCGGCGAGGCCGCGCGGGTCTGCGGGCTGACGCCCGCCGAGACGGCGATGGCGCTCGTCTACACGACGATGACGGGGTCCGCGATCGCCGCGCAGCGGTTGCTCGCCCTCGACCCGGCGGACGTGGCGGCATGCACGTTCGCGCTCTCCGACCTGTGCGACCGGACCGCGGACCTCGCCGCGACCGGGCTCGCCGACCTGTCCGACCCCCTGCTCGACGTGGTCGCGCAGGCGCACCTCGAGCGGGAGCGGCCACTGTTCGCCTCGTGAACCCCTGACCGCCCGAACACCTGAGAACCGCACCACCCGAAGGAGATCCACATGCCCCCGCACCTGATCGACGGAGAACCGCACCAGCACACCCACGACCGCCCCAAGCGGGTACGGGTGCCGGGGGAGCCGCTGCGGGTTGGCATCGGCGGCCCGGTCGGATCCGGCAAGACCGCACTGGTCGCCGCGCTGTGCCGTGAGCTGCGCGACGAACTGTCGCTCGCGGTGCTCACCAACGACATCTACACCACCGAGGACGCCGACTTCCTGCGCAGGCACGCCGTGCTGCCCGACGAGCGGATCACCGCGGTGCAGACGGGCGGCTGCCCGCACACCGCCATCCGCGACGACATCACCGCGAACCTCGACGCGATCGACGACCTGATCGAGGCGAACCCGCCGCTGGACCTGATCCTGGTCGAATCGGGCGGCGACAATCTCACCGCGACCTTCTCCTCCGGGCTGATCGACGTGCAGATCTTCGTGGTCGACGTGGCTGGCGGGGACAAGGTTCCGCGCAAGGGCGGACCCGGCGTCACGTTCTCGGACCTGCTGGTGGTCAACAAGACCGATCTCGCCCCGCTGGTGGGCGCCGACCTGACCGTGATGGAGACCGACGCGGCCCGGGTTCGCGAGGGGCGCCCGACCGCGCTGATCTCGCTGACCGCGGACCCGGCGGCCACCCCCGTGCTGGCCTGGGTGCGCGAGCAGCTGGCCGCGGCGGTCTGACCGGGTGCGTACCGCGCTGACGATCGTCGCCGAGCGGGGCCGGAGCCCGCGGATCGAGGCGAGCGGCGCGCTGGCCGCCCGGATCACCGGGCACGCCACCGTGCACCTGATCTCGGCCGCGGCCACGCCGCTCGGCGGCGACCATCTCGAGATCGCGCTGCGCGTCGGACCGGGGGCGAGCCTGACGGTGCGCAGCGTCGCCGCGGCGCTCGCGCTGCCCGGCGCCGACGAGCTGGTCTCGACCGCGCGCTGGCGCATCGAGGTGGATCGGGACGCGGAGCTGGTGCTCGACCCCGAGCCGACGGTGATCGCGGCGGCCGCCGTGCACCGGACGATGACCCAGCTCGAGCTGACGTCCACGTCGCGGGTGACGGTGCGTGAGCGGACGCAGATCGGACGCGCGGGCGAGGCGGGCGGGCAGTGGTCGGGCGCGCTGCACGCGGACCTGGACGGGGTTCCCCTGCTGCGGCACCGGCTGGAGTTGGGCGCGGGGACCGTCGGGCACGACGCGCTGGACGCGCCGATGGCGGTGCTCAGCGAACTTGTGTTCCCCGACGATCGGCCTGCGGTGGTCGAGCGGTATCCGGGTGGCGGGTCGTGGGTGCGGATGCCGTTGGCGGCGGGCGGCAGCCTCGGCACCCGGTTGGGCAGCTCGTTGGCTACGGTGAGTCCATGACCGGTACCTCGCCCGCGTTCGACCCGGAACAGGTCGCGCAGGCCCGCGCCGCCGTCGCCGCGGTGACCGACCTGCCGGAGTGGGTGCGCCGGTTCGAGCTGCTCGGCGATCCCACCCGGCTGCGGATCCTGCTCGGGCTGCACCGTGCGCCCGGCATCTACGTCTCGGATCTCGCTGCGGCGCTGGACATGAGCACCACCGCCGTCTCGCACGCGCTTCGGCTACTGCGCAATCAGGGCTGGGTGGCGGTGCGCCGGGACGGCAAGAAGATGAGCTATTCGCTCGATGACGAGGTGGTGCACCGGATGCTGCACGACCTCGGCGCCACCCACGCGCACAGCTAGCCGGAGCGGTTAGCCGGCCTTCTCCCGTTCCTCGCCGGTCGCAACCGCCAGCGGGTCGCCGATCAGGCCGGCGTGCTTGGCGCGCTCATAGTCCTGCAACAGGTCGATCGCGTTGCGCGCGAACACCTGCTGTTCCGTCGACGCCATCTGCGCGCGGCCGCGGCCGAGGAAGCTGACGGTCCAGGACAGCATCGTGGAGAACTTGCTGCGGAAGCCGACCAGGTACATCAGGTGGATCACCAGCCACATCACCCAGCCGATGAACCCGGTGATCTCCAGCTTGCCGACCTTCGCAACCGCGCTGAACCGCGAGATGGTCGCCATCGACCCCTTGTCGAAGTATTTGAACGGGTGCCGAGCCTCGGGCGGTTGGCCGGCGACGGTGGCCTTGATTTGCTTGGCGGCGTGCTTGCCGCCCTGCATCGCGACCTGCGCGAGTCCTGGCAGGTTGTCGAGGGCCATCATGTCGCCGATGACGTAGACGTTCGGATGCCCGGGCAGTGACAGGTCGGGGTTGACGTGCACGCGACCGGCGCGGTCGATCTCGGCACCCGACTGCTCGGCGAGCTGCTTGCCGAGCGGACTGGCCTGGACCCCGGCGGACCACACCTTGCACTGTGAGTCGATGCGGCGCTGCGTACCGTCCTTCTCCTTGACCACCAGGCCGTCGGCGTCGACGTCGGTGACCATCGCGTTCGGCTGGATCTCGACGCCCAGCTTCTCCAGCCGCGCCGCCGCGTTCGCGCTGAGCTTGCCGCCGTAGACCGGCAGCACGATCGGTGCGCCGTCTAGCAGGATCACCCGGGCCTCGCGGGAGTCGATGCTGCGGAAGGCGCCATGGAGGGTGCGGTTGGACAGTTCGGCGATCTGGCCTGCCAGTTCGACGCCGGTGGGGCCCGCGCCGACCACGACGAAGGTGAGCAGGCGGGCGCGCTCCTCCGGGTCGTCGGAGAGCTCGGCCTGCTCGAAGGCGCCGAGGATGCGGCCGCGCAGTTCGAGGGCGTCGTCGATGGTCTTCATGCCGGGCGCGAACTCGGCGAAGTGGTCGTTGCCGAAGTACGACTGGCCCGCACCGGCGGCGACGATGAGGCTGTCGAACTCGGTGACCGTTTCTCGTTCGAGCAGCCGCGACGTGACGGTCCTGGCCTCGAGGTCGACCTCGAGGACGTCGCCGAGCAGCACCTGGGTGTTCTTCTGCTTGCGCAGGACAAGGCGGGTCGCGGGGGCGATGTCGCCGACCGAGAGGATGCCGGTCGCCACCTGATAGAGCAGCGGCTGGAACAGGTGATGGGTGGTGCGAGCGATGAGGGTGACGTCGACATCGGCGCGTTTGAGTGCCTGCGCACCGAACAGTCCGCCGAAGCCGGAACCGATGACCACGACGCGATGACGTCGTGATTCCACCGTCTGGATGCTCATGTGCACGCTCCTCCGCAGAACTAGGCGACGTTCATCACGGTAGTCGTCCACCCTCCGTCCGTCCCGGCAAGGCGCGCCCGCACGACCCGTGTCCTGAAGGCGCCGCGAATGTGAGCCCACTCACGTCTACGAGAAGAATCACTTAGCCCTGCTTAGTGATGTGAGGGAGACTTGTGATTGTCTTTACTTTCCATCCCTGCAGATCAAGAGGAGGGCGGCCGCTGTGAGTGGGCATGTCCGTGAGCGCGTCGACAGGTACTTCGAGGAAGTTGTCCGTCGCAACGCCGGTGAACCCGAGTTCCATCAGGCCGTCGCCGAGGTCTTCGAATCGCTCACCGTGGTCCTGGAGCGCCACCCCAACTACGCCGACGGTGCGCTGATCGAGCGGCTGTGTGAGCCGGAGCGTCAGATCATCTTCCGGGTGCCGTGGACCGACGACCGAGGACAGGTTCACGTCAACCGCGGGTTCCGGGTGCAGTACAACAGCGTGCTCGGCCCGTACAAGGGCGGCCTGCGCTTCCATCCGAGCGTCAACCTCGGCATCGTGAAGTTCCTCGGCTTCGAGCAGATCTTCAAGAACGCTCTCACCGGACTGCCGATCGGGGGCGGCAAGGGCGGCTCCGACTTCGACCCCAAGGGCCGCTCCGACGCGGAGATCATGCGGTTCTGTCAGTCGTTCATGACCGAGTTGCACCGGCACATCGGCGAATACACCGACGTGCCCGCGGGCGACATCGGCGTCGGTGGCCGCGAGATCGGTTACCTGTTCGGCCAGTACAAGCGGCTGACGAACTCGTACGAGTCCGGCGTACTCACCGGCAAGGGACTCACCTGGGGCGGTTCCCAGGTGCGCAAGGAGGCAACCGGCTACGGCGCCGCCTACTTCGTCGCCGAGATGCTCAAGACCGCAGGCACCGGCATGGACGGCAAGAAGGTCGTGGTCTCCGGTTCCGGCAACGTGGCGATCTACGCGATCGAGAAGGTGCACCAGCTCGGTGGCACCGTGGTGGCCTGCTCGGATTCCGCCGGCTACATCGTGGACGAGAGCGGCATCGACCTCGAGCTGCTGAAGGAGATCAAGGAGGTCCGGCGCGGCCGGATCAGCGAGTACGTCGAGACGGTGCCGTCGGCCAAGTACGTTGCGGGCGGCTCGATCTGGGACGTCCCCTGTGAGGTCGCGATCCCGTCCGCCACCCAGAACGAGCTCGACGAGAAGGGCGCGCTCACCCTGGTCGAGAGCGGCGTTCGCGTGGTCGCGGAGGGCGCCAACATGCCGACCACCCCCGACGCGCTGCGGGTGCTGCGTTCCGCGGGCGTCGCCTTCGCTCCTGGCAAGGCCGCGAATGCGGGCGGCGTCGCGACCTCGGCGTTGGAGATGCAGCAGAACGCCTCGCGCGACTCCTGGCACTTCGACTACACCGATGAGCGGCTCTCGAAGATCATGTCCGATATCCACGGCCGGTGCGTCGCGACCGCCGAGGAGTACGGCAAGCCGGGGGACTACGTCCTCGGCGCCAATATCGGCGGTTTCGTCAAGGTCGCGGACGCGATGCTCGCGATGGGTGTCATCTGACGCTGATCAAAGGTTCGACTCCGCACACACGTCTTGCGGCCGGCACACCCCCGTTGCATGCGCAACGGGGGTGTGCTCGCGTGAGGGGGTGTGTGCGGGGCCCGCGGCGAGAGCGGATCGCCGGTTGACGTCGACCACCCGCCCGCGACGATCTAGACTAGAGTTCTAGATAGAACCAGACGGGCTCCGGGAGGCGGACATGTCGAACAGTGCGGCACGCATCCGAGGCGGATCGGCGACGCATCGCGACCAGTCCCGCCGGCTGACCGCCGTCGGGGGCGCGGTGAGCGACCACGACCTCATCGAGCTGATCCGCTCCGAACTGGCCAGCCGTCCCTCGCTGAGCCTGGTTGCCGGCCGGGTCTCCCATCTGCTGCTGGCAGGCCAGGTCGATGGCGATGACCCGATTCTCGACCTCATCGATCCGGGCAACGTCCTCGACGAGAAGACGGTGATGCGGGACGCCGTCGAGTACATCTTGTCGTTCCCGCACCTGTCGGCGGGCGAGGTCGCCGTCAAGTACCGCAAGTCCTGGGCCAACCCCAGCGATGCACTGCGTAAGCGGGCAGGTCAGATCATCGGGCTCAAGCAGGGCAGGCGATACCGCTACCCGGAGTTCCAGTTCTCGCTGCCCGAGGACGCCACCGAACTGGTGCACCGGAGCAATATCGCGCTGGGCGCCGAGGACGATCCGTGGGGCGTCGCGTCGTGGTGGCTCACGCCCAACCCCGCCGCGGTGGGCCGCAAGTCGCCTGTCGAACTGCTCGAAGCGGGCGATCTCGACCAGGCCGCCGCCCTCGTCCGGTCCGAGGTCGAGGACGACATTGCCTGACCGAGTGCCCCCACCGGCTGTGACCGCAGCGGTGGCGTCGGTGCCCGCCGGAACGAAGCTGTGGCGCATCCACTCCTGCGCCCCGGACCGGCACGTCCTGACGCTCAATCCCTCACCCGCGGACCCGATCCGAGGCGGCCGTTTCGACTCCCCGGACGGCTCGTACCGCTACAGCTACTTCGGCGATGACATCTCGGTGTGCATCGCGGAGACGTACTGCCGCTCGCTGCCCCTCGACGACACCGTGCCCCGAATCCTGCGTCGGCGAAAGCTCGAGGGACGGGTCCTGTCGCAGGTACAGGTCACAACGGAGTTCCCTGTCGCTCTCCTGCACGGCAGGCATCTCGCCGCCATCGGCCAGGATCTCTGGCTGACGAAGAGCGATCCCGTCGACTATCCGCGGACCCGGCAATGGGCCGCGGCTGTGGTGAGCGGAACCGACGCTCGCGGCATCAAGTACCGGGCACGCAACGACGAGGATTGCTTCTCCATCGTCATGACGATTCGTGCGGATGCGGCGCCGCCCGTCGAGCTGGGCGATCTGATGAAAGTCGTGCGCGACCCGATTCCGCTCGACGACGCGGCCGGTCTGGAACTGGTTCGCTCGCATCTCGCCGTCTACAACGCCACGCTGCGCTGACCGGGGCACGCATTCCGTCGACCGCGCACGAAGGTCGGGCGTAGCCTGAGCACACCCGCCGGAGGGAGCTCGGCATGTCGGTTGCTCCGCCGCGTTCGACGATCGCGACCCGCGGTGTCGTCGCGATCTTCTGGATGGCGCTCGTCGCGGCGTTCGCGGTCCCACCCGCCCACGCCGATCCGATCGGGCCCCCACCCTCGCCGGCCTGCGCCTGGCGGTTCATGTCGAACGACACGGTCCTCAACGTCGCCTTCCCGGACGCCAACGCGACCTACTGGGTGCTGCCGTACGCGTTGGGCGGCGACGACCGGATCGAGCTGAGCGGGGACTACCCCGCCGCGCGGTACTTCTCGCTCAACACCTACGGCACCGACCTGAACACGGTCGACACCTTGCGCGACGACCAGATCGTTCCGGACCCGGGCAGCGGCAACCCGTTCGCCGAGGGCCCGTCGGACGGTTCGGCGGAGCCTGGACGGGGCTGGCACGCCACGGTCGTACCCGGCGAGGCCGACCATGCTCGGAACCAGATTCGGGCGCTGCCGGGCGGAACGACGACCCAGGCCGTGCCGATGGGCTTCCTGATCATCCGGGTCTACGTACCGGACAACGCGGCCTCGCTGCCAGGCGGCGTGCCGCTGCCCGCGGTGACTCTGGTCCGCAGCGGGGGTGCCGCGACGATCCCGGTCTCGACGTGTCCGGCGGCGTTCGACCCGGCGGCCGCGTCCAGCGGGCCGCTGGGACAGGCGATGGAGGCGGCCTTCGACCGGCTCATCGCGGGCGCGGCGTCGGGGGCGTTCCCGGGGAACGTGCCGGAGGCGACATTCGTGAACCCGGCCAGCACCTCCGGTCTGTTCCCCAACGGCGACAACAAGTACATCGGTGCCGGGTTGACCTATCAGCCCGGCCGGATCGTGGTGGTGCGGGGCCGGGCGCCGACCTTCCCGGACACCCGGGCTGGTGTGCCGGTGACCGAGCCGGGACAGCAGGTGCGGTACTGGTCGATGTGCCAGAACGACCAGGTGTCGCCGTACCCGGTGGTGGCGTGTGCCGCCGACTTCCAAACGAAGGTGGATGCGCGGGGCTACTACACGTACGTGGTGGCCGCGCCCGCCGACGTGCCGACGGCCGCCGCGTCCGATCCCACGGTGACCGTCCTGCCGTGGGGGTCGACCGAGGTCCCGAAGAAGGTGCTGTTCATGCGGCACATGCTGCCCAGCCAGGACTTCTACCCGCAGTCGGTGCAGGCGTCGCAGGCCGCGGGTTCCGATCCGGCGGCGACCATGGGCGAGTACTACCCGCGGGCGACCTACTGCACCACCGCGGATTTCGAGGCGGGCGGATACCAGGCGTGCCTCGATCGGTGAGCGGCCGACGGGCGGGGTCGAGCAGAAGGCCGCGCATCACTTCGAGAAGTTCCAAGGTGTGATTTCTGACGTTGTCTGACCCAAGGGTGGGTGATTGTTCGCCCTGGGGTGATGGCGGCACAGGGGTGGCGCGGCTCAGCATTGAAGGTGTCCCCAGAGGTGGGCATCCGAGCCGACTCGGAGGCCCCGAACCCCCGACTCACCCACATGGAATTGCGATGCCGACTGCCAACAACCCCACCCCTCTCGCTGCCCGGCACGGCGAAGGCGATTCGCCCGCCGCGGCGCCGGAAACGGTCGAAGCCGATGCCCCGTGCCTGTACTACACGGACGGCGGACGTCAACGGAAACTGGTGCTGTCCACCCTGACGCCCCGCGTGCTCATCGGCCGGGCGAAGGAGACTCATGTCGCACTGACCGCTGATCGGACCGCCTCGAGACTGCATTCGGTCATGGAGTGGGCGGACGGGCACTGGACCATCCGCGACGAAGGCATGTCCCGCAACGGCACCTTCGTCAATGGCGAACGACTGGTCGGACGCCGACAGCTTCGACTCGGCGACAACATCTGGATCGGGAACTCGCTGTTGGCCTTTCGCGGTCCCGGCGACAGGCGGGGGGAGGCGGGGCCGGTCGGATTGGCGTCGCAGCCGACCGAAACCGGGGGACACGGCCATTCGATGAGCACGGAGGAGATCAAGGCCCACGTCGGCACGATGTTCGCGCCTGCCGGGCCCGGCCCGCGGCGGCGCGGTTCAGGACTGCGCAGGTTGGGTCGGACGGCCGCAGCGTGAGCGGTTCCCGAGAAGGCATGGCCGCCGATCTACGGGTGCGTCACCAGTCGGCTCGGGCCTCCTCGGCACGGGGGAGTGCGCCAGCCCTCGTCACGAGCCCGTACGCCGGGTTGAGCGCCGCCGCGTCGCGGACGGACGCCCCCGCACCTGCGGTGTACCGCTGCGTGGTGTTCATGGACTCGTGGCCGAGCATCCGCATCAAGGTGTAGATGCTGACGTTCTGGTCGGCCATCGCGGTGGCGAAGGTGTGCCGAAGCTGATGTACGAGCGCGCCCTTCGCGCGGTCGCCGTTGATTCCCGCGCGCCGGTAGGCGCGTTCGACGCGGTACTGCAACGTCCCGCGCGTGATCCGTCGACCGTCGCCGCCGACGAACATGGGGTCGGCGGCGACGAAGCGCTCCCACGGCGAGACATCGGTCCGCGGACGCCGTCGCGCCGTGTCGGGAAACCGTTCGGAGCGACTGACGAGGTAGTCGCCGAGCACGTCGACGACGGCCGGCTCGACGGTGACCACGCGCTCCTTGTTGCCCTTGCCGTGTACATGGATCACCTTGGCGTGACCGTCCCCGTCGTCGACCGCGTCGCGCAGGTCCCCGAGATCGACCGCGATCAGCTCGGCCGAGCGCATCCCGGTCAGCAGCCCGGTGAGGATGAGCGCGAGATCTCGTTCCGGCCAGGCGCGCGCACCGTGGTCGTCCGCCGACTGCAGCGTCGCGATGAGCCGTTCGACCGAGTCGGCTCGAAACGCCTTCGGCAGCGTTTTGGGTGCCTTGGGACGCAGCACAGCCGACATCGGGTTGGCGACGATGGCGTCGACGGAGAACAGGAAGTCGCACAGCATGTTCCAGGTCGACCAGCACCGCCTGATCGACGCCGCCTGGTGGGTCCGCGCATAGTCGGCGAAGGCCGCCCGCACGGTGGTCTTGTCGAGGGCGTCGAGGGTGAGTTCCGCCGCGGTCGCCCCGATGGCACGCGCGAGGGCATCGGCGATGAGGGTGTAGTCCTGGCGATACGCCTTGAGCGTGTTCGGGGAGGGTTTGGCGGTGCTGCGGTGCACGAGGAACTCCCCGAACCACGGGGCCAGTCGATCCCGTTCTCGACCTCCCCTCGGAACGCGTTCGTCGTCGGGTTCTCGCACCGTCACCATGAGCGGGCACGCTATCGGGAGGCACCGACACCGAGGGGGAGCGGGTCCTGCCGCCCGGCTCATTCATCGCGGGGGCGGGGAGGCGGGTTCCTCGGCCGGGTCCGGCCACGACGAAGATCGGAAATCGCGCTGAGCATGGGAAACGGTTGATAATGTCATAACGCCTGGGCGATCGGCATTCGCGCCGAAGCCGTGGTCGATTGTCGCTCTCGGGCTCAGTCGGGGAGATGCTTGCGTCCCGAAGCCAGGAATAGGGGCCGATTCCCGGCGACTGCGGGGGAGGGGAATCGGTGAATGCACTTGCTGGTCAAGATAATTCGTGCACCTATCCACCTGCGGCGGCGAGAGGTCGTCACAGCGGGGATCGCTTTACTGGGGGCGGTGCCGCCTTCTATCCTAGGAGCATCGGGCGGTCATGGATCTGATCAAAGGCCGCCTTTCTTCCCGTGACGGGAGCATTCAGTGATACTTCGGATGGCTAAAGCTGTACTTGTGATGGTGATCGCGACGTTGGCGTTGGCGGCGACGGGAATCGGGGCAGGCGCGGCAACCGCGCAGCCGCCGCCTGGTCCGGACGGTGGCGCCGCGATCAACTTCCGTACCGGCATCGGCGCCGACGGCATGTCGGTCGACACGATTCTGGACTCGGGGCTGTTCAGAATGACCCCGGCGGGGGACTCGGTCGAGGCCGTGGACACGACGGGCGCCGTCGCGGGGATACTCCCGCTGACGTTCACCGTGGCAGGCACCGACTACCTGCTCATCCCGTCGATCGGCAACGACGGCAGGGCTCTGAGCCTGACGCCCGAGATCGTGCCGCAGGTGGACCCGGTCGGTACGGAGGCGGCGGGCAGAACCAGGGATCAGGCGGCGCTGAACGCGTACATCCAGGCCCAGATCGGTTGGGCGGCAGGCGGATGGATGGGTGCCTCGATGGGTGCCGCGATCGGGGCGGCGGTTCTCTGTGTTCTCATTCCGGTTGTTGGCTGCGTACCTGGCGCGATGATCGGAACCGTCGTCGGTGGGTACATGGGCATCGCGGCGGTGAACCCGAACTTCCAGCCGGCGGTCGACGAGTTCCTCGACACCTTCTGACGTACGGCGCTCCTTGTGGGCATCGATCGCCGCATTGACCGCGGTGTCGGCAGGCGCCGATACTGGTGGGAGGTTGTTTCAGGCAGTTCGTACCTTCGGGTCGCACCGTGACATACGGGGGTTTGGCCATGTGGTTGCGTGAGTGTGTATCGGTCGGAGTGGCGGTGGCGGCCGCGACCCTGGCCGTCACGAGCGGCGCGGCTGCGCAGGGAGTGGTTGGCGGGGCTCCGTGCTCCGCGGATGCCGACGCCTGCGTGGATCTCTCGGCCGAGCAGGCGTGGCTGATGGGCGGTGGGGCGGTGACCTACGGTCCCACGCCGGTTCGGCACGGCATGCCCGGCTATGAGACGCCGCCGGGGACCTTCGAGGTGACGTTCAAGAGCATCGATCACTGGAGCACGATCTACGACGCTCCGATGCCGTACTCCGTGTTCTTCAACGGCGGCATCGCGTTTCACGAGGGATCGCTCGACCGGCAGTCCCACGGATGCGTGCGCATGACGATGGAGGGCGCGCAGACCTTCTTCGCGGCGCTGTCGCCAGGCGACGTCGTGGAGGTCGTGCCGTAAGGGGAGTGGGTCTTCACCCGGCGAGCGTTCGAGTGCGCCGAGGGGATGGTGACGTTCCGTGATGTTCCTCGCCCCGGGCCGGCCTAGCGTGCGGCCGCAAAGATAATGACATAACGCCTGGCGTATCGGCTCCGGGCCGAGAAGCAGTGGTGCGGACCGGTATATACGTCCCGTCATGTGTTCCTCACGGTCAGAACTCCGCTAGCGGGGAGGGACGGTACCCGCCGTGCGACGAGGAGGGTCGTTCCGACTGGCCTTCGCTCGGGGGGGCGATCCTTCGGGTGGGCCACGCGCAGGGGAGCGGTGATGGATGCGCGATTCCGCCCGAGTCGGGAAATGCGTTGGTGCGGAAAGCTTTACGGGAATACGTCACCTCGATTCCGGGCCGGGAGGTCCTTCGGGCCCGGATCGAGGCGAGGTGGCGTGGGCGCGACCATGCCGAGATCGCGCGGAGGTTCCTACGGAAAGAGCGCCTGGTCAGGGCGCGAGTGCCGCGTTGTGGGCGGTCAGCAGCGCGCCCAGTAGGTAGTGACCGTCCGTGGAGTCAAGCGGGATCAGCCCGCCGACGGCCGCGACCGCAGGGTGGGCTGGGGTGGCGGGGGAGCCGGCCAGCATCCACGACAGGGTGTTCTCATCGTGGCGGGGCCGGTACTGCACGCCGTCGACGCCCGGATTGGCGGCGAGGATGGCCTCGGCCCATCGTCGTGTGTGCAGGTATCCGGACGGGTCACACTTCGTCAGCCACACCCCCGCGTTGATCCGAGCAGAACCGGTGCCGGTCAAATCCACTACCCGGACTTGGCGGGTGGTGCGCAACTCGCTCAGGACGCGGCCGCTGATCTGTGCGCGCGGTATCAGGCGGGGGGACTGATCGACAGGCAGGTTGCGACACAGCGTCTCGGCTACCGCTGCGGCCGGGCTGTCGCCGATGTACAGGTACGCGTACGAGTCGTCGAGGCTGTCGAATCGGCCACCGGTCCGCACGCGGGGGCGGGGGGTCGGGTTCAGGCCGGCGGCGGCGCGAGTGGCGCGGTGGATGCGCCATACCGACGTGCCGACGGGGATCGTGGTGAGCAGCGCAGCGGGCAGCGCCGCGGGTGGATCCGTGTAGTCCACCGGCCGCTCAGTCCTGGGTCAGGTCGTCGGCCATGTCCCGCAGATCCTGCTCGTGCCCGCCGGCGACGGCGAGCTCAGCCGGTGAGCGGGGGTCGTCCGTGAAAGCGGTCGGATTGAGCCACCACGACGCCATGCCCCACGGATCGTCCTTGGCGCCGAGCGCCTGATTGATCTCGGCGACTATCGGCCGTACCTCGCGTCGCTCGGCGTCGAACTGGAAGGCGGGATAGAGCTTCTGGCCGGACGCAGGCAGGGCGATCACCGTGCCCGTTGCGGTCAGGCGGCTCGCCGTGTTGCGGCTGCTCGCTGCCTTGCCGAGGACTCGGCTGACCGCGGTGGAGTCGAGCATTTCGTGCCGTTCGACGATCGCGTTCAGGGCCGAAGTGACGATCCGCGTACGGGCAACCGCCGCGGCCGCGGGGTTGGTGACGGCCCGCTCGTGCTGGAGCGCCAGGGCAGGGCTCATGGCCAGAAGCGCCGTCACATCGTCGCGGACCGGCCGCAGGTTCGGGCGGCGTGAGATCTCGTCGGAGAGAAGGTCCACGAGGTCTTGGTCCGACAGGGCATGGATCGACTCGCGTGCGCGGTCACGGTCGACGAGCATGTTCACCACCTCCAGTAGTGCCGCCAGTGTACCGCGTACCCTGTGCGTCAGAGGCTGAGCTGACGAGAGGGGTGGGGGCGGCAAGGCGGGTCGGTGGGGGATTTGATCGGACCCACCCTGCGATACATGTAGTCGGAGGGGCGCCCGGGACGGCCAACGTCGAGGCATGGGCGCCTTGTTGCGGATGGGGAGACCTCGTGCCGGATCGGAATCGCCAAGTGGATGATGGTCACCGCAGCTGCATTGGTGAAAAGAATTGTGCTACACCATGTTTCATGGATAACAGTGATTATCCATGAAACATGGTTCCGGCCAGGGTGCTCGATGCGGCCAGCTCGCCGGTGGGGGTCCGCGCCGCGAATCGTCAACGATCGGCAGGCGATGCTCGGATGATCGATCTCATTGGTGACCATTTGGTCCGCCGTGACGATTCGGTGTGCGCACGGTTATGCGTTCGGACTCGTGCAGGGCGGGTCCTCGCGGCCGGGGGTGGGCCGTGTTCGGCCGCAATCCAAGCCGCGGCGACTTCCGGTGCCCGGCGAATCGCCAGATGTCTGGGGCTCCGTGGCTCGCGCCGGGGCACCGTTGGATCCACTCGAGATGACATAATGTCGATTATCGGTTGCCTACCAAACTGCGGTGATAATCACTGTTCGTTCGGTTCGTTCGTCAGTCACGTGGCGTCGTTCGTGTCGTGTCGCGTGTCGTGTCGTGTCGTGTCGACGCGACTGCTGGACATTGACGAACCGCATGTCTTGCCGTGTTCGCTCGGCGTGTCCCAGTTCGGCATCCGAGGCCTGCCGGCCAGATCCGTCCGACTGCCCTCACCGTGAGGTCTCGAATCCGTTGGTGCTCCGCTTTCCGGGTCGGCGCGCCCGCTGGCGGCACTCGCCCGACGTATTTGCTCCACCGAGGAACACTCGGTCATTACGTCACAGTGACGAATTGAGGAGGGTGCGGCGGGGTGTCACTGAACCAAATCTGCCGGTGTCCATGCCGGCCACGTCGGCTCACCGACTGCCTCGCCGTCGACGAATCTCGCCACAATCCGGGTGACGTCCGCGGCGGTGTTGTCGTACACCGTCGCGTGGTCGGTGCGGTCGATCGCCTCAGCCACCAGCGACCAGAGTCGCTCGTATCGCTCTCGGATCTTGTCCTCGGGCACCCGATGACCGCCCTCGACGACCCGTTCGGCGACGCGAGCGACGGACAGCTTCACCGGCACCAAGATCACGTGCAGCACGACGACGAATCCGGCGCGGCGTGCGTTCACGATCAGGTCGAGTTTCGACGGGTGCGAGAACACTGTCTCGGCGATGAACGATTCACCCTGCGCGATCAGTGCGTCGCGGATGGTCGATGCGACGCGTGCGGCCTCGTAGGAGTGCTTTTCAGCGCTGTCGGGCCAGCGGTCCTTGGCGATCACGTCGGCGTTGACGAAGACGCTGCCGGGCAGCAACGGCGCGAGTCGTTGCTCGACGAAGGTCGTCTTGCCGGCGCCGTTCGGGCCGACGACGAGGTCGAGTCGCCTCACAGGATGATCTGGGTCCCGTCAGGTAGGTGTTTGACGACGCGGCCCTGCTCGTCGAGCACGATGGAGGCTCGGCCCTGCGCGGCGCGGTCGGCGACGTGGTTGCCGGTGGCCAGTGACTCCTCAAGTGCCGCCGCGATCTCGGCATTGAACACGACGCCTTCCTCGACGGACAGTTCGCCCAGCGGGACCCGCCCGGCGAGAGCTGCCTCGACGCGGCGACGTGCGACCTGCCGCTGGTTCGACACCTCGCGGCCGACGCGGGCCCAGTGTTCGAGCTGCTGGCGCGCTGAGCGGCTCTCCCGCTCCCCCTCGGCCGCGGCCGCGTCGACGAGCTCCGACGAGAACCTGGTGACCTTGTCGACGACGTTCGTCATGACTCCTCCTCCGGGCGGAATGGCAGCGTCATTTCCAGTGTAGCAATCTGCTACACCCTTCCGCTCATCCTTTCCCACGCGGACTGCGCGGCGATCGGCTCGGATGGAAATCGCCTCGACCGGCGCTGGGTGCAACTCGGCCGCGGGCACAAGACGGCGCACCCGCCGTGTCCCGAAACCATCGGGACGGTGGCGGGTGCGCCACATCGCCTGCCTAGCCCCGGGAGGTCATGTCCTTCACCGCGAGGTGGCCGAACAGCATGCTGGTGCCGATCGGGTTGCCGCCGCCGGGATAGACGGTGCCGCTCGGCGCGGCCATCGTGTTGCCCGCGGCGTACAGGCCCGCGATCGGGTTACCCGACTTGTCGAGCACCCGGGCGGCGGTGTCGGTGCGCAGCCCGCCCTTGGTGCCGAGGTCCGAGATGCCGAACGCGGCCGCGTGGTACGGGCCCTGGTCGATGGTGACCAGCGGCGGCTCGCCGCCCGAGAAGGCGCGGTCGTAGGCTTCGTCGCCGCGGCCGAAGTCCTCGTCGACGCCGCCCGAGACCATCCCGTTGAAACGGGCGACGGTGGCCACCAGGTTCTCGGCAGGCACGCCGATCTTCTCGGCGAGTTCGTCGAGGGTGTCGGCGGTGTGCCACAGCCCGGCCTCGACGTACTTCTCGGTTTCGACCATGGAGACGTTGGTGGCCTTGACCGGCGGCACCTCGCCCTCCTTGTGGTCGTAGACCATCCAGTACGGCAGGGTTGCCGTGCCGTCCTCCAGCTGGCCGATGATGTCCCGGCCGAGGCGGTCGTACGGCGCGGACTCGTTGACGAACCGATTGCCGTCCTGGTTCACGAAGATGCCGCCGGTGAACCACAGCGCGAACGCCGATCGGCCGTCCGGATGGGTCATCCCCGGCGACCACCAGGCCTCGCCCATCAGGTCGGTGTCGGCGCCGACGGCAATTCCCGCCTGATGCGCCTTGCCGAGATTGGCCCACGGTCCCATGGTGTCGCGGGCGACGCCCGGTACCCCGAACTTCTGCCGCAACTCGTCGTTGCCCTCGAACCCGCCTGCCGCCAGCACGACGCCCTTGCGGGCGCGGATCGCGGTGCGCTCGCCATCACGCTCGACGATGCCGCCGACCACGGCGCCGCCCTCGACCACCAGCTCGACCAACGCGGTGTTCAGGGTGAGGGTGGCGTTGGGGTACTTCTCGATCGCCTTCAGGAACCGGGCGATCAGCGCCCGGCCACCGATGAAGTAGTCGTCGGGCTGGGGGTTGCCGAGCCGGTCGGTGTCCAGCGGCCCGCGCACGACCTCGCGCAGCTCGGGTGCCTCCGACACCGGCAGCGGGGTCGGCATGGTGTGGCGCTGGCCGTCCAGGCGAGCCTTGGGGGCCTTGCCGAAGTAGTCGGGCCAGGGCAACATCTCGAACTTCAGGTGCTCGTCCGCCTCGAGGTACTCGATCAGCGGGGCGCCGCCGCGGACGTAGGCGTCCTGCAGCTCGCGCGGGGTTCGGTCCCCGACGACGGCGTGGTAGTACTCGAGTGCGTCCTCGATGGTGTCGTCGGTGCCGGCGCGCTGGAGTACCGGGTTGCACGGGAACCACACTCCGCCGCCGCCGGAGTACGCCGTGGTGCCGCCGAACTTGTCGGTGGCCTCGACCAGGATCACCGACAGCCCCTCGCGGGCCGCCGTGTAGGCGCCGGTGACGCCGCCGCCTCCGGATCCAACCACCAGCACGTCGCAGGTTTCGTTCCACTGGATCATCTCTGCCGCCTCTCGCAAACATCTCGGACTCTGCGACGCTAGTTCGCGCCGTGACTCACGACACACCGACTTCCCGCCCAGGGGGACAGTGTCCGCGATCCGGGTGCAAGCGCTCCCCTGCGCGGCCATCGTGAACACTTAAGTTTGGTATGGCAAACTTAATGATGTGAGAAGACGAAACCATGTGCGTGGCACTCCCGGAGTCCGAACCGGGGCCCGGCGGTGAGCGCGCCCTCGCGCCGTCAGCTGCTGATCGGCGGGGCGCTCGCGGGGTCGGCCGGGCTGTTGCTCGGCGCGGGAAAATCTGCGGGATCGCCGACCTCGGAGCATCCCGGCGGCCACGGATCCGGGGCCGTCGACGGACAGGCACACGGCTCGGCCGCAACAGGCCACGGTGGCGGGGCGAACGGGGCCACTTTCCGTCTCGGCCAACAGGTCGATCACGTCGCGAACGGGTTCAACCCCACCGACCTGCTGCGCGACTTCGACTACGGCACCACCTCCGTGTTGCCCGACGGGCGCACGCTGCGCGAGTGGCAGATCTTCGCCAGCGACGAGGACATCGAGATCGCGCCGGGGGTGTCCTTCCCGGCGTGGACCTTCAACTCGCGGGTGCCGGGTCCCGCATTGCGGTGCCGGGAGGGCGACCGGCTCCGGGTGCGCTTCACCAACGGATCCGAACACCCGCACACGATGCACTTCCACGGCATCCACCCGGCCGAGATGGACGGGATCCCCGGGTTGGGGCGAGGCATCATCGAACCCGGCGCGTCCTTCACCTACGAGTTCGACGCCACCCCGTTCGGGGTGCATCTCTACCACTGCCACGTCAGCCCGCTGGCCGAACACATCGCACGCGGCATGTACGGCACCTTCATCGTCGATCCCGCGCAGGGCCGCCCGCCTGCCGACGAGATGGTGATGGTGATGCACGGCTACAACACAACCTTCGACGGGGAAGGGAACCAGCTCTACGCCGTCAACGGCATCCCGTTCCACTACATGCACGAGCCGGTGCAGGTGAAACGCGGTGAGCTGGTGCGCATCTACCTGGTCAACATTCTCGAGTACGACCCGATCAACAGCTTCCATGTGCACGGCAACTTCTTCGACTACTACCCCACCGGGACGCGGCTCGAGCCCGCCGAGTTCACCGACACGATCATTCAGGGTCAGGGGCAGCGCGGGATCTGTGAGATGCGGTTCCCGTATCCGGGCAGGTATATGTTCCATGCCCACAAGACTGAGTTCGCCGACCTGGGCTGGATGGGATTCTTCGAGGTGACCGAGTGACGAGCGAGCCGAGGCGCCCGGCGCCGGACCGGGCCGATACCGACGGGCCGGAAGGCGGAGAGCCAACCCGGGCGGGAGCGTGGCTCCGCGGCGCGGGCGTCGCGGCGATCATCGCGGTCGCGTTGGCGGCGCTGGCCATCCTTGCCGGGCAGAGCCTGCCGGAGCGTGCCGGTCCCCCGATCGAGGAGATCGCGGTCGAACGGACCGTCCTCGAGCCGGGCCAGATCGCTTTGACGCTGCGCAACGTCGGACCCGACCCGGTCACCATCGCGCAGGCGTTCATCAACGATGCCTACGTCGACCTCGACGGCGCCGAGGAGCCGATCGGACGGCTTCGGGCCGAGACGGTCACATTCGACTATCCGTGGATCACCGGCCAGCCCTATCTGGTCTCGATGCTGACGAACACCGGTCTCGTCATCGAGCACGAGATCCCGGCCGCGGTGCCCACCCCGGAACCCGGGTTGGCCTTCTTCGGCACGATGGCTCTGCTGGGCACCTACGTGGGGATCATCCCGGTGCTGCTGGGAATGCTGTTGCTGCCCGTGCTGCGGCGGGCGGGCGCCCGCGCGGTCAGGTTCGTGCTCGCCCTCACGGTCGGCCTGCTCGCCTTCCTCGCCTTCGACGGCGCTGGTGAGGGATTCGAGCTCGCGGCGGTGTCCGGTGGCGCATTCGGCGGGGCAACCCTCGTCGTCCTCGGGGCGGCGGTCGCGTTCCTCGCGCTGACGGGGATCGACCGGTACCTGCGGACCCGGCGAGTGGGTGCGGACTCGGCGGGTGCGTCGGGTCTGCGCCTGGCCGTCATGATCGCCGTCGGCATCGGGCTGCACAATCTCGGCGAGGGACTGGCGATCGGATCCGCCTATGCGGTCGGCGAACTCGCCCTCGGCGCATTCCTGGTGATCGGGTTCACCCTGCACAACACCACCGAGGGTCTGGCCATCGTCGCCCCACTCACCCGACGGCGCACTCCCCTGCCGGTGCTGCTCGGGCTCGGATTGCTCGCGGGCGCGCCCGCCATCCTCGGGGCCGTCCTCGGCGCGGGCGTCACCAACGGCGAGGTCTCCGCCTTGCTGCTCGGTGTCGGTGTCGGCGCGATCATCCAGGTGATCGCCGCGATCGCGCCGTCCCTGCGCGGCCCCGACCGCGCCGCCCCGGATCCGTTGGTCCTGGTCGGTATCGCAGCCGGAATCCTGCTGATGTACCTGACCGGATTGGTGGTTCCCGCATGAGCGACGTCGACCGGCCGGGGGCGATGCCCCGCAGAGCCTTCCTCACCACCGCCTGCGCAACGGGGTGTCTGGCCGTCGCGGGCTGCAGCACCGGGGCGGCCGCCGTCGGGAACAAGCAGAGCGCCGAACCCGCGCGGATCGCGACTTCCGAGGTCCCGGTCGGCGGCGGGATCGTCCTGGCCGAGCATCAGCTGGTCCTCACACAGCCGGAACCCGGTGTATTCCGGGCATTTTCGGCGGTTTGTACCCATCAGGGCTGCCTCGTGTCCGAGGTGGGCGACGGCACCATCAACTGTTCGTGCCACGGCAGCCGGTTCTCGATCGCCGACGGTTCGGTGGTCCGCAGGCCGGCCAGGGAATCGCTCGCCGGCTACGCGGTCACCCGTGCAGGCGGCATCCTCACCGTCGAGTGACGCGGGATCAGAGGTACTGGCCGCAGACGGGCCATGCGCCCGGGCCCTGGCCTGCGAGGACGTTCTCGCCCACGCGGATCTGCTCCTCGCGGGAGGCGTTCGCGGCGTGGCCCTCGCCGCCGTAGGCGGCCCAGGTGCTCGGGGTGAACTGCAGGCCGCCGGAGAACCCGTTGCCCGTGTCGGTGGCCCAGTTGCCGCTGGCCTCGCACTCGGCGACCGCGTCCCAATTGTTACCTGCCGCGTTGGCGGTGCCGCCTGCCAGGCCCATCGGGACGGCGACGAGGGCGCCGGTCATCGCGACCCAGCCGAGGGTCTTGGCGGCGGTGCGGCGTGCATGATTGATCGACATTTGTTGGGGTCCTCTCCTGCATCCGAGACTGGCGGCGGGGTCTCGCCCCGCGGCGTCATGGCCTCGTCACTGCCCTGATGTATTGCGTCGGACCGGATCCCGCAGGGCAGTTCGCGAAGGTATGCGAGCCGGTGGTGGTTCTCGTTTGTGAACCGGAAGCGACGGTAGCCGCAGTCGGCCGGCCCCCGCACCCCCCTGCGCCCGGGCTCCGGATTCGGACGGTCGTTCAGAAATCGGGGTCGGTCGGGACTCCCGTGCAGGTCGCAACCGAGATATAAACATCTTCAAACGTGTCCAGTCCGTTACCTCAATGTGACGAAGGTCACTCGGCGGTGTCCGCCTGTCGGGTTGCTTTTGGCGGCGATGGGTCGCGCGTCCCCCGATGCCTGCGCCCGACGGAACCCTGGCCGCGACGAGCCGGAGGGATTAGATTCGGGACATGGCCGACGTTTCCGAGGGGCCACGGCTCGACCTCGGCGCCGCGATCACCGAATCGCAGCGGCTGATGGACCACGGCGATCCCGCGCGGGCACGGGACCTGCTGGAGGCGGAATCGGCTATCGCGCCCCCGGGTGAGCTCGAGCTCTGGCAGGGCCTCACGCAGCTCGCCGAGGGCCTCTCGCGCGCGGTTCGGGGCGAGCGCGAGGCGGCGACGCAGGCGCTACGACAGGGCCGGGACCTGATCAGTGCGTATGAGGACGGGCCGCCGCACGCGCTCGACGTAGCGGGGCTGAGGGTCTGGTCCGCGCACCTGGTCGACGAGCTCGCCGTGACCACCCGCGATCCGGGCTGGGTCCCGCCGGTCCCCCGGCTCAGGATGCCCTGAGGGTCACCGCGAGGTGCGCGCCCGGACGGGTTCGGGCGCCGCCTGCGCCTGCCTGCGGTTCAGTGCGAGCACCGGGATCAGCGCAAGCGCGATCAGCCCGCCGCCGAACGAGAGCACCGCGAAGCTGCTCGACGCGACCACCATGCCGCTGGCGATGCCGCCGCCCGCGCCTGCGAGCGCGATGCACAAGTCGACCGAGCCCTGGGTGCGCGCCCGGGTCGCGAGTGGGGTCGCATCGGTGAGAATGGCTGTGCCGCTGATCAACCCGAAGTTCCAGCCGAGACCGAGCAGCGCCAGCGCGACGGACAGCAGCACCACGGAATCCGTTGGTGCGAGGGCCGCGACGATGCCCGCCGCGAGCAGGGTGATGCCGGCGGCGACCACGACCGGGATCCGTCCGAACCGGTCGGCGAGTATGCCGGTCAGCGGCGACGGCAGGAACATGGCCGCGACGTGGATCGCGATCACCAGCCCCGTCTGTCCGAGTCCGTGCCCGTGATCCATCATGTGGATCGGGGTCATCGTCATGATCGCGACCATCACGATCTGCGTCACCACCATCACCGTGGCGCCGACGAGGATGCCCCGGCGCTGCGTGTCCCGGTCGGGCTCCTGAGGTGCGTCTTCGGCGACGGTGACCGCTTCCGACTGCAGTTGTTGCGCGACGCGCAGCGGGTCGGGGCGCAGGAACACCCAGAGGAACACTCCGGCGGCGGCGAACGCGGCCGAGGACAGGATGAAGGGGCCGGCCAGCACCGGGATGCCCCATCCTGCGGCGACGTCGCCCATCACCTCCACCAGGTTCGGGCCTGCCACCGCGCCGAAGGTCGTCGCAACCATGATGGTGCTGACCGCCCTGCCTCGATGTGAGGCCTCGGCCAGGTCGGTGCCCGCGTATCTGGCCTGGAGGTTGGTCGCCGTCCCGGATCCGTAGACGAACAGGGAGACGATCAGCAGCGGCAGGTTGTCGACGACGGCCGCGACCACCACGCCCGCGCCGCCCGCCGCGCCCGCGAGGTAACCGATGCTCAGCCCGGTCCGGCGGCCCAGGCGGTGCGAGACCCGCCCGACCAGCAGGGCCGCGGCCGCCGATCCGAGGGTGAACAGTGCCGAGGACAGACCGGCGAACCGGCTCGACCCGAGCATTTCCTTGGCCAGCAGGGCGCCGACGGTGACGCCTGCGGCCAGTCCGGCGCCACCGAGGACCTGCGACGCCACCACCACGATCAGGGTCCGTCGCTGCGTACGCGTACGGAGGTCACCGGGGAGTGCGGGAGACGTGGTGTCCATCAGCGTCTTTCGTCGGTCGGGTCACGCGGCCGTGCCCAGCCTATTGCGCCCGCACCCCACGCCGGGGTCGCACCCCGGTTACGCGGCGACCGATACTTCTGACTCGGGCTCGGGCTCGGCTTCGACCATTCCCGCCGGAGAGGGCTCCTGCGCGTAGTGGAAATGCGGGCGCCGGTGGCCGAGGAACGAGCCGAACCAGGACATCACCGCGATGTATCGGTTGCGGAACCCGACCAGGTAGACCATGTGCACGGCCAGCCACAGCACCCAGGCGATGAATCCGGTGAGCTCGATGCTCTTCACCTTGGTCACGGCGCGGAAGCGGTTGATGATCGCCATCGAGCCCTTGTCGCGGAACTTGAACGCGGTGCCGCGCGGCGTCTTGCCGAGCACGGTCTTGGCCACGTGGCGTCCACCCTGCATCGCCACCGGCGACTGGCCGGGCAGGTTGTTCAGCGAGGTCATGTCGCCGACGGCAAAGATGTCCGCGCGGCCGCCGACGGTCAGGTCCTGGTTGACCAGCAGTCGGCCTGCGCGGTCGGTCTCGCAGCCGGTGCGTTCGGCGAGCACGCCCGCGAAGTCGTTGGCCTGCACGCCCGCCGACCACACGACGGTCTCCGCGGTCCGCCGCTCCCCGGCCTCGCTGCCGTGTGCCTTGAAGGTGGCGCCGTGCTCGTCGATGTCGGTGACGAGCGTGTTCAGCACCACCTCGACCCCCGAGTTCTCGAGCGAGGTCTTCGTGTACTCGCTGAGCTTGCCCCCGTAGGCGGGCATCGCGACACCCGCGCCCTCGACCAGCGTGACGGTGACGTCGGCGGCGGTGATGCCGCGGATCGCCTGCTCGAAGTAGCGGCCGGCGAGCTCCTTGATCTGTCCGGCGAGCTCGACGCCCGTCGCGCCCGCGCCGATCACGATGAAGCTGAGCAGGTTCTTGCGCCACTCGAGATCGGTGGTGGTGTGCGCCTCCTCGAAGCAGCGCACGATCTGGTCGCGCAGCCGCTCCGCGTCGTCGACGGTCTTGAGCGCGTAGGTGACCTTCGCGAACTCGTCGCGGCCGAAGTACGACTGACGCGCACCGGTGGCGGCGATCAGGAACTCGTAACCGAGGGTGTGCCGCTCGCCTGCTGCCTCGTAGACGAGCTCCTTCGCGTCGGGATGCACATCCACGACCCGGCCGAGCCGGACGTCGGCGTTCGGGTACTTCGCGAGGATCGCCCGGATGGAGGGCGCGATCTCGCCCGCCGCCAGCACGCCGGTCGCCACCTGGTAGAGCAGCGGCTGGAACAGGTGCTCGGTGGTCTCGGAGATGAGCACGAACGGCGTGCCTGCCTTGGCCAGCTTCTTCGCTGCCGCCAGCGCACCGAATCCCGAGCCCACGATGACGACCTCGGTCCGGTCCATCCCTGCGTCGAACACGACAACCTCCCGCTTGATCTGATGTATGAGTTCCACCGTAGGGATGCGTTCGGTAGTTTCGCCAACTAGCACTGGGTATCCAGAATTCTCTTATCTGGATTGCTAATGAATAGAATGTGAGCATGGACTTCCGGCAACTGCGCTACTTCCTGGCGGTCAGCGAGGAGCTGAGCTTCAGCCGGGCCGCGAAACGATGCTTCATCTCGCAATCCGCCGTCAGCCATCAGGTCACCCGGCTCGAGCAGGAACTCGGCGCGCCGCTGTTCGAGCGGTCGACGCGGGTCGTGCGGCTGACCCCGGCCGGTTCCCGCCTGATCCCCATCGCCCAGCAGGTGCTCAGCCTGGAGACCAAGGCGTACTCGGTCGTGCGGGAACCCCGGAACCGGATCCGGATCACCGCGAACATGAGCTTCGCGGCCCAGAGCCTCGACGCGATCGCCCGCGTTCGGGAGTCGCATCCGGACGTGGACATCGAGTTCGTGATCAAGAGCTTCACCGAGCGCATCGACGCGGTCGCCTCCGGCGATGCCGACATCGCGTTGATCCGCGGGCGGGCGGACCGGCCGGGCCTCGAGACGGTGCAGCTCGGCGTGGACGACCTGGTGATCGTGACGTCGCGCAGGCACCCGCTGTCCGCGTTCTCGACGGTGGAGCTGGTCGAGCTCGCCCCGTATCAGCTACTGCTGCCCCCGCGCGGCAGCCAGGTGCTGCTGCACTCGGTCGTCGAGGACGCCTTCCGTGAGATCGGGCGGCGGGTCTCGCTCGGGCCGTCGATCGCCAGCGACCACGCGGCGACGCTCGAGGTCATCACCAACCCCCGGGCGTGGACAGTGCTGTACGCGAGCACGGCGGCCGAGACGCCGCGAACCGGACTCTGCTTCATGCGTGAGGCGAACAACCGCCTGCGCATCCCGGTCTGTGGGGTGGTGCGCACCGGCGCCGCCGCCTCGCCCGCCCTGGCCAGCGTCATGCACGCGCTCCGTCAGTCGATGGAGGGCATCTCTCTCGAGGCGCCGAGTCCGGTGGAGGACTAGGGGTTCCGGTAGTGATCGCCGAAGATCCAACGAGGACGGCGCGGTCAACGGGAGGCCGGTCTGGGGATATGAATGCCGGCGGCGCGGAGCTTGGTCTCGAAAACCGCGGCCGCCCGCGTCGTGGCCGGTGTCTGCTCCTCGCCGTGGTGGGCGATCAGTGTGTACCGGGTCGCGGCCTCGGTGCGGGCTTGCAGGGCGGTCACGATTTTCAGGTGTGCGGGGTTGGCGAGGTAGTGGTCGGCCATGTCGGTCGTGAGCTCGTCGATGCGTGGGTCGTCGGGTTCCCAGGCCGCGGCCTCTGCGGCGCGCTTGATCAAGGCGACGTACCTGGGGTCGTCGAGTGCGCGCTCGAGATGGGTGAGGTAGTCGTCGAAACCTTCCGAGACCAGGGCCTTGGCCAGCACCCAGCCCTCCCGGGTGGTCGCCACCTCGTCGGCGGGGAAGCCGAGGCCGGCCATCCGCTCCAGCAGCGCCACAGCGCGGTCGCCCAGCAGTGCCCGGTCGCCATCGGCGAGCCGGTGCAGGGTGTCACGCTGGGCGATCAACTCCTCGATCCGTTCGGTGAGCTGCCGGCCGACGTCGGCGAGCGCGGTTGCGAACAGCGCGGCGTCGGCGTCGAGCAGGGGCACGATCTCGGCCAGCGGCACTCCGGCGGCGGCCAGTGTCCGGACCTGCACCAGCCGCAACAGATCGGTCGATCCGTACCGCCGGTAACCGGATCCGTCGCGTTCGGGCTCCTCGACCAGGCCGAGCTTGTGGTAGTGCCGCACCGTCTTCACCGTGACGCCGACGAATGCCGCAGCCTGCCCGATCGTGACTCCGTTCCTCATCTGCTCAGCCTGCCTTGTGCTCGTAACCGGCGCGCCACTAGGTGAGGTGCGGCGCAAGGGGTGGTGGATGGGCCACGCCGAGCTGGTTGAGTTCGGCGTGGCCCGGTCCGCGTGCTACTGAGCCGGATCGGCCTGGCCGCCGCCGAATACCTCAGAGAGGAGCCTTTGCTGTGCATTCTGGAACGGCACAGCCACAGACATCGCGGAGTCGTCCACACAGGTCAGCGAGGCCGTCATCGTCTTACGGCCGTCGGGGGTGCTGTACATGAGCGTCGCGTAGCCCGCATGGCCGCCGTTGTGAGTGATGACGATGCCGCCGTCCGGACCCAGGTCCCGCACGAACATCCCCAAGCCGTAATCCATCGTCGGGATGCCTGTCGGATGCGGCGTGCACATCTCGGCCAGCAACTCGGCCGGCAGGGGCTTGCCGCTGAGCAGCGCGGAGATGAACGTGGCCAGATCCTCGGTGGTCGAGATCATGTCACCACCGCAGGGGTTCCAGGACGGGTTGTGGCGGGTGACATCGACGGTCTTCTCCTCGCCGTCCTGCTCGTACCGGTAGTAGGCGTGCGCGTGCGGCTCGGGAATCTCCGGCGAGGTTTCCGGCACCACAGTGCCCGAAAGCCCGAGAGGCCCCAGGATCAGCCGCCCCATCTCCCCGGCGAACGAGCGACCGGTGACCTTCTCGATCAGCAGCCGGACCAAGACATAGTTGGTATTGGAGTAGCTCCAGCCCGTCCCCGGCTCGAACCGCGCCGGCTTGGACAACGCCAACTCCACCAGTTCCTGCGGCCGATAGGTCTTGAACCGGTCCTGCACCCATTCTTTGCCCAAAGGAGTACCCGGGGCCGCGATCCCCAGCACGACCGTCCCATCCCCGTACATCTCGCCGGTGAAGTTGAACACCCCACTGGTGTGCTGCAACAGCATCCGCACCGTGATCCGCTCGTCCATCCCGAATTCGGGCAGGTAGTCCACCACCGGGACGTCCAGCCCGATCTTGCCCTCGGCCACCAGCTGCAGCACCAGGGCCGCGGTGAAGGTCTTGGTATTGCTGGCGATCCGGACGTGCCCGTCGATCGGCGGCTTCGCGGTCCCACCCAGCTCGGCCACCCCGGCGCTGCCGACCCACTCGCCACGCTCGTCGTGGACGCGCAGCGACACCCCGAGGAACCCGGAATCGACGATCTCCTCGATCGCCTTCTGCAACTGCGGGCGATCCTGCCCCGCAGCGGTATTCGGCACGGAAGCCATGCCGTTCTTGGCAGTCCGCAGGGTGCTCTTGTCTTGGTGGGAAAGGTTGATGGACATGGTGTTTGCTCCTTTGAACCTGTTATGTCCGGGTCGGCGTCGTGCCGCTGCGATGAGCTTCCGCCCTGACCCAAGGTCAACCTCAACCGTGATCTAGCTCACAGTTGCTGTCGATGTCTGAGGCAGCACGCATGGAACCCGGCTAGCCGCGGAAGGCTCGCGCCTCGGCCGCAGGGAGGTCGCGCCAGCCGCTCAACACCCGGTGTACCTGCTCCGCGCCGTGCAGCTCGCGCGGTGGCTCGGGCAGGTGTGCGGGATAGAGCAGGAACGGGCGGGTCTGCGGACCTCCGAGTCCGCCGTGCGAGCCGACCTGTTCCTCGAACGCCGCGATCTCGCCGGTGTCGGGCCAGTACCGGCCGTTGATCATCACGTCGGCGACGTTGTCGAATCCGTCGGTGCGACGGATTCGCTCGAGGGCCCCTGGGCCGAAGTCCGCCAACGGGTCCCGGCCCGCGACCACGCCGGTGTCCACCTCGACGCTGCCGTGCGGGCCCAGCACGATCGAGCCCTTGCCCTCCCGTGCCACCAGGACAAAGCCCACTCCCGGATGAGTGGTGAGGGTGGGCAGCAGCGACGGATGCTGCTCGGTGATCCAGCGCATCGTCGCGCGGCCGGAGGCGAGCGGAAAACTCACCAGTCCGACGTTCCCGGACGCGAGCACCACCGGCCGTTCGGGCGGCGCCTGCACCCGTTCCGGCGGCGGTGCCGTGCGCAGGCTCGCGGCGGCGTACCCGAGCCCCTCCGCGCCCCGTCCCTGCGCGCCGACGTCCGGGACGTCCTTGTCGTGGTGCAGCCACCTGCGGTGCTGCGGCTGCGGCCGGTCGGCCTCGCAGCCGCGCAGGACCAGGCTCTCGAGGTCCTCGCCGAAGCGGTGACGGAACGTCTCACCCTGGCTCTGACCGTGATCGGAGAGGACGACGATGTTGTACGGACGGTCGGCCTGCGCCGCGACGGCGGCGATCATGCCGATCTCCGCGTCGAGCTTGCGCAGCACCGCGAGGGTCTCCGGTCGCTCCACCCCCGAATGGTGCGAGACCTCGTCGTACCCGACCAGGTCGACGTAGATCACGTTGCGGCCCTTGATGATGTCGCCGATGACCGCGGCGACCACGACATCGGTCTCCACGACGGTGGTGAAGGCCCGCACCAGCGGATAGATTCCGCCGCGACGAACACGCGGACGGATGTCCTGTCTACGCTGGCGCCAGGCCTGACGGATCTCGCGTAGCACCTCGGCGACCAGTCGGACGAAGGTGCGGATCGCGCTGGCCGGATCGATGAAGTAGTCCGCGTATCCGGTGCCGCCGCCGCCCATCCTGGCTCCCTTCATCCGGCTGACCACCAGGACGTTGTCCTCGGCACCACCGGAGAACAGGTTCCCGCGGCTCGCTCCGCCGTCGGCGAGCAGCCCGGGTATCGCCGCGCGTTCGCGTTCGCGTTCGGCGTTGTCGCTCGGATTGCTGAACACCGCAACCCGCTTCGATTCCTTGTCGTACCACCGGAAGGCAGGCACGTTGTGGTTGCTGCCGTGCAGGATCCCCAGCTGGCTGGCGCCGGTCTGGCTGCTCCAGTCGGTGTGCCAGGGCATCAGGTGGTGGGATCGGTCGCGGACCATCGCGGCGAGGTTGGGGACGACGCCCGACCCCATCGCGCGCCGCAGCACCTTGTAGCCGAGTCCGTCGACCTGAATGCACAGCAGCCCCGGTCGATCCAAGCCGCCATCGGGGGAAGTCTTGCGGCGCAGTCGAAAGCGCTGTCGACGCACCAGCATCATGCGGTACGTATCGTCGCGCCGCGACGCTATTGCGCCGGAGACCGCCGAGCTCACCAGCGACAACAGCACCGCGAGGACGAAGATGTCGGTGGCGCTCTCCGCCGTGGCGAGGGGCAGGATGCGGACCGAGAGCAGCATGATCAGCCCGCTCCCGACGAAGGCGAGCAGGAACAGCAGCGCGGGACCGACCCACAGCATGGCGCGCAGCAGCAGCGGCCAGAGCACGGTGCTGAGCAGACCGAAAACCAAGGCCAGCGCGAGGGCACTCGGTGCCGATCCGAGCGGGCCGGGTGCGCCGGTACTCGCCAGCTCCACGCCGGGCAGCACCGCATCGATCACCATCAGCGCCGCGGCCGAGATCAGCCACAACACCAGGAACTCGGTGGCGGTGCGAGCCGCCGATCCCAGAGTGCGCATGCACACCTCCATCCACCTGGATCGTAGGTGCAGGCGAGGTCGTTCGCGGTGCGCGCGCACCGATCGCGCTCGACTGCCGGTGCTAGATTCGAGGCGGAACACTCCCCACGACGACGGTGGCGGCCATGCCGAACGAGCATTTCGACGTCCTGATAGTCGGAGCGGGCCTGTCCGGGATCGGTGCCGGGTATCACCTGCAGACAAGGTGCCCCGACAAGAGCTATGCGATCCTCGAGGCGCGCACCGCGATCGGTGGCACCTGGGACCTGTTCCGCTATCCCGGAGTGCGTTCCGACTCGGACATGTACACCCTCGGGTATTCCTTCCGTCCGTGGACCGACGCGAAGGCGATCGCCGACGGGCCGTCGATCCTGAGGTACGTCCGTGCCACCGCGCGCGACCACGGGATCGACGCCAGGGTCCGATTCGGCCATCGGGTCACCCGGGCGTCCTGGTCGAGCGAGGACGCGCGGTGGACGGTCGAGGCCGAACGTGGACCCGACGCCGAGGTGGTGCGGGTGACCTGCAACTTCCTGTTCATGTGCAGTGGTTACTACGACTACCGACAGGGATACACCCCGGACTTCCCCGGTCTCGACCGGTTCGCGGGCGAGGTCGTGCACCCGCAGCAGTGGACCGACGACGTCGACTACACGGGCAAGCGCGTGGTGGTGATCGGCAGCGGCGCGACCGCGGTGACGCTGGTGCCCGCCATCTCCGAGTCCGCCGCCCACGTCACGATGCTGCAGCGATCGCCCAGCTACGTCCTGTCCGTGCCGGACGAGGACGCGTTCGCGAACCGGCTGCGCGCGCTGCTGCCACCGAGGCTCGCGTACGGCATCGTGCGATGGAAGAACGTGCTGCGCTTCATGCTCTTCTTCACGCTGAGCAGGCGCGCACCCGGAATGGTCAAGAGGCTGCTCCGCAAGGGAGTTCAGGCGCAGCTTCCCGCCGAGTTCGACGTCGACGCCCATTTCACGCCGCGCTACGACCCGTGGGACCAGCGGATGTGCTTCGTGCCGCACGGCGATCTGTTCAAGGCCATCCGGCACGGCAGCGCGGACGTGGTCACGGATCGGATCGAGACGTTCACGGAAGCGGGAATCAGCCTGGTGTCGGGGGCGGAGTTGGCGGCCGACATCGTCGTGACGGCCACCGGGTTGAAGCTCGTCGTGGCGGGCGGTGCCGAGCTGAGCGTGGACGGCGTCGCCGTCGATGCGGCAAAGACGTTGAGCTACAAGGGGATGATGCTGAGCGACGTGCCCAACTTTGCCAGCTGTATCGGATACACCAACGCGTCGTGGACGCTCAAGTGCGACCTCACCTGTGAGTACGTGTGCAGGCTGATCAATCACATGGAAGCCAACGGTTACCGGCAGTGCACGCCGCGCAACGTCGACCCGTCCATCACCACGATGCCGATGATCGACTTCTCCTCCGGGTACGTGCAGCGCTCGATCCACGAGTTCCCCAAGCAGGGATCGAAGAGACCGTGGCGGCTGTACCAGAACTACGCGCTCGACATCGCCATGTTGAAGTTCGGCTCCATCGAGGACGCGATGGAATTCGTTCGCACCGATGCGGCGCAGGCGCGCGGCATCGACGTCCTGGGCTGACCACTCGCCGGGCGGCGGGCGGTCGGGTCTGGGATCGTGGGTGCCATGGCCGATCGATCACCGCGGGCGCGATGGCACGGCCACGCCACCGTGGCGATCACCGACGGCGGGACCACCATCCTCACCGATCCGGTTCTCACCGATCGGGTGGCGCATCTGCGCCGCAGGCGTGGACCCAGCCCACTCGCCGCCTCAGACGCCCTCACCACGGCGGGCGGAGCCTCGGGGCAGGTGACTGGCCCGCTGCGGCCGGACGCGGTGGTCCTGTCGCACCTGCACGCCGACCACACCCATCTGCCGTCGCTGCGGCTGATCGACCGCGACGTCCCGATCCTCGTTCCCACCGGCGCGGTCGGCCAGGTGGCGGGGTTGCGGGCGTTCGGCGATCGGTTGATCGAGGTGAGTCCCGGTGACGAGGTCCGGATCGGCGGTGTGCTCGTCCGAGGTGTCCCGGCCGAGCACGACGGTCGGCGCTGGCCGCGCGGGCCGCACCGGGTGCGGGCGCTCGGTTATGTGATCGAGGGCGAGGGTCGTACCTATTTCGCGGGGGACACCGCGCTGTTCGGTTCGATGTCGGACTGGATTCCCGGGTGCGATCTGGCGCTCATCCCGGTCGGCGGGTGGGGGCCCAGCCTCGGTCCGGGGCACCTCGACCCCGCGGCCGCGGTCCTGGCCGCCGCCGCGGTCGGAGCCCGCACCGCGATCCCGGTGCACTTCGGCACGCTCTGGCCGATGGGGTTCGATTCGGTACGCCCCGAACGCTTCTACGGACCGGGCGCCGAGTTCGTCCGACGGATGCTCGAGGCGGGTCTCGACGCGCGGGAGCTTCGGCCTGGCGAGTCGACCTGAGGCGTCGGCAACCGCAACTCAAGCGAGACCGCTTCGGGCGCTGCGCGCCAGCGGGCCTCGGTAACGTCGGGCGTCGAGGAATCGATAAAAAAGTGTGCTCGGGCGTGCTCCTCCGTGAGAGGATTCATAGATTCTCTACCCGAAGTTCTGCTCGAGGCTAACGGACCTCGGCGGCGTGCATCGATCGGAATCGGTGCAGGTCAGCCCCGATTGCTAAGGCGGCGGCGGATGGACACGTCGAATGGCTCCCACGGGACCGGCAACAACGGTTTCTCGGCGGCGCAGCGAGAACTCGAGATGCTGCGCACCGAACTCGACGACGTGGACCGACATCTGCTCGAGGACGTCCGCGCGCGGATCGAAGTGTGCACCCGGATCGCCCGGCTCAAGCGGCGGCATTCGATACCCATGATGCAGCCGCAGCGCGTCGGATTCGTCCAGGACCGGGCCCAGACCTACGCGGTCGAGCACGAACTGTCCCCCGACTTCTTTCGCTCGCTCTACGAGCTGCTGATCGGCGAGACGTGCCGGGTCGAGGACCTGATCATCGACGCGGACGGATCCGAGTCCGCACGGGCGACCGGGCCGTCGGGACGTGGGGACTGACGGCCATGACGCCGACCCGCACCCTCCTCATCGACAACTACGACTCCTTCACCTACAACCTCTACAGCCTGCTGACCGAGGTGAACGGAGTGGCACCGACGGTTGTGCCCAACGACGTCGACTGGGCATCGGTGAACGTCGCCGACCACGACAACATCGTCATCTCCCCCGGGCCCGGAAGACCCGACCGGGACAGGGATTTCGGCATCAGCGCCGCGGCGATCACCGAGTGCGATCTGCCCGTACTCGGGGTGTGCCTTGGACACCAGGGGCTGTGCCACCTGTTCGGCAGCCAGGTCCTGGTCGCACCGACACCCATGCACGGGCGGATCTCGGAGGTGCACCACACCGGTGACGGACTCTTCGCGGGCATTCCCTCACCGTTCCGCGCGGTCCGGTACCACTCCCTCATCGTCGAGGATCTCGACGATCGCCTCGAAGCGCTCGCACGCACGCGCGATGGACTGCTGATGGCGGTTCGTCACCGCGAGCGCCCGCTGTGGGGCGTCCAGTTCCATCCGGAATCCATCTGCACCGAGCACGGGCGCAGACTGATCACCAACTTCCGGGACCTGACGCCGCACGTGACCTCCCGTCGCGCCGCGGCGGCGCCCCCGACACCGCCCCCGTCCGAACCCCGATACCGGGTCGACTGCGTGCGCATCGAGCTCGCCCTCGATCCAAAGGCGGTCTACGAGGGGCTGTTCGCCGACGGCCCGAACAGCTTCTGGCTGGACGGCGGCGCGGCGCTCGAGCCGGACTCGCGGTTCTCCGTCATGGGCGACTGTTCCGGGCCCCTGGCCGAATACGTCACCTACAGCGTCACCGAGACCGCGGTGTGCGTACACCGGCACGGAAAGCTCGCACGCGAGGTGCACACGACGTTTTTCGACTACCTGGAGCGCGAGTTGCGTGCTCGCGCGGTGGCTCCGCGCCCGGACCTGCCGTTCGGTTTCTGCCTCGGGTACGTCGGGTACCTCGGCTACGAGCTGAAGGCGGACACCTGTGGCCAGCTCGTGCACGCCTCGCCGAATCCGGACGCCGCGGTCGTCTTCGCGGACCGCGCCCTTGTGCTCGACCACGACGCCGGCTGCTGCTATCTGCTCTCGCTCGACGACGGCTCCGCCGATCCCGAGGGCGCCCGCTGGATGGCGGATACCGCGGCGGCCTTGGCGGAGTTCGACGTGGTCGCGGACGCCCCCGCCTCCCCGCCTCCGCTCGTTCATCTCGACGCCGACACCGAGCCACGGTTCCGGCACGACAAGGACACCTATATCGCGCTGATCGAGCAGTGCCTCAGCGAGATCCGGTCCGGCGAGTCGTATGAGGTGTGCCTGACGAACACCGCAACCGTGGACGGTCCGATCGACCCGCTGGACCGATACGCATGTCTGCGCGAGATCAGTCCCACCCCGTACAACGCACTCCTGCAGTTCTCGGGAATCTCGGTCCTGAGCGCCTCGCCCGAACGCTTTCTGCGGATCGACTCGGACCGGGTGATCGAGTCGAAGCCGATCAAGGGCACCCGGCGGCGTTCGTCCTCTCCGGAGACGGACGAGGCCCTGCGCAGTGACCTGGGAGCGAACGAGAAGGATCGTGCCGAGAACCTGATGATCGTCGACCTGGTCCGCAACGATCTGTCTCGGGTCTGCCTGCCGGGTTCGGTGCACGTCCCGAAGCTGTTCGACGTAGAGACCTATGCCCCCGTGCACCAACTGGTCTCGACCATCCGCGGGACCCTGCGGCCGGATGTCTCGGTGGTCGACTGCATCCGGGCGACCTTTCCCGGCGGTTCGATGACGGGGGCTCCGAAGGTGCGGACCCTCGAGATCCTCGACAAGCTGGAGGACGGTCCTCGAGGGGTCTACTCGGGTGCCATCGGGTACTTCTCCCTCACCGGCACGGCGGACTTCTCCATCGTGATTCGGACCTTGGTCGCCACCGCCGAGGAGGTGACGTTCGGGGCAGGCGGCGCGATCATGGCGATGTCCGACCCGGACGACGAGTACGAGGAGACCATGGTCAAGGCCGTCACCATGAAGCGTTGCCTGTCGACGGCAGCCGATCATCGGGACAAGGATCATCGGGACAAGGATCATCGGGACCGGGCGGCGCCGTGATCCGCACGGAATCCGCTCGCACTCTGCCGCAGGCCCGTACCGCCGTCGTGGTCGGTGGTGCGGGATCGGTCGGCGCGATGCTGGTGACGCTGCTGCGCGGCGACGGCGTCCGGGTGGTGGTGATCGATCCCCGCTGTGCGCTGCCACCCGGCAGCACAGTCGACGCGGACGACACGCTGGCCGCGGACCTGACGGCTCCGACCGGGGAGCTCATCGGGACGCTCCGCTCCGCCGACGTGGTGGTGCTGGCGGTGCCGGAGTCCGTCGCGCTGGCCGCCGCGCCGGATCTGCCAGGGTTCCTCTCCCCCGGCGCCCTGCTCGTCGACACCTTGTCGGTGAAGACACGGTTCGCGCGCGCGCTCGCCGACCTCGCGCCGGACATTCCGGCGCTCGGGTTGAACCCGATGTTCGCGCCCGACCTGGGAATGGCGGGCCGGCCGGTGGCCGCGGTCACCTACCGCGAGGGTCTCGAGGTCGACCGGTTCCTCGGGTCACTGTCCGGTTGGGGTGCCGAGATCGTCCGGCTCGCACCGGACCAGCACGACCGGATCGTGGTGGCGACGCAGGCGCTCACGCACGCCGCGGTGCTGGCGTTCGGTCTCGCGCTGGCCGAACTCGACGTGACGAGCGACGAATTGGCCGCCACCGCGACCCCGCCGCACACGGTGGCGTTGGCGCTGCTGGCCAGGATCGGGCTCGGCAATCCGGCGGTCTATCGCGACGTGCAGGCCGGGAATCCGTTGGCGGGCAGGGCTCGCGACGCCCTGGCTGTGGCGGTGTCCCGATTGTCGTCGGTGGTCGAGCACGGCACCGAGGCCGACTTCGATGCTCTGGTGGCGACGACGCGCCTGCCACTCGGCGACCGGGCCGCCCAGTACGGAGAGCTGTGCGCGGAGATCTTCCGCGGCTTGGCGTCCGACCGTGCCACCGAGCGTGGGTCCGTGCGATCGGAGGTCCTCGAGTCATGACGGGTCCGTTCGAACTGTACGGCGGGGCGGGCGGGTTCGACGGACTGCTGTCGCCGCCGATGCTGCCCGACTGTGACGAGTCGGACCCGGTCGAGAGCGCGGTGATTCGCGGCCTGGTCAGGAGCTGGCCCGCTCGCGCGACCGTGCGGAGGGCGGAGCCCGATCTCGACGACCTCTTCGACCCGTCCAAGGCCGACTTCTCCGAGGACCTGATCCCGTTCCGCGAGCACGACCTCTACCGGTGCCTGGACGAGACCAAGAAGGCCCGGCTGCGTGCATGGGGGTGGATCGCCTACAACAAGAACGTGATGGACGTCGAGCAGTTCGTCGTGAACCCGGGGTTCCAGCTGCTGTCCCGCGATGCCTTCGGCACCGGGCTCGGCGACCGCCACCGCGCGGCCGCGGTGCAGTCGATGGTCGACGAGGAGTACCACACGCTGATGCACCTGAACGCCAGCGCCCTGACGCGCAGCCGTCGCGGTTGGCCGTTGCGCGAGGACGAGTTGCCGCCCTCCCAGACGGTCCGGCGCCACCACTCGGAGGTCTCCCGGCACACCGACCCACGTGCCGCGGCGCTGACAACCCTCGCGTTCACCACGGTCGCCGAAACCTCCATCAGCTCCTATCTGGGCCTGATGACCGAGGACGAGTCGGTGCAGCCCGTGAACCGTGCGACCGTCGCGCTACACCGTCGCGACGAACTCTGTCACTCGTCGATCACCGGCGACCTGGTGACGCTGGTGTACGACCGGCTCGACGCCGATGACCGTCGCACCCTGCTGGAGGGGTTGAGCGCGGGGGTGGACGCGTTCACCGCCAACGACATGAGGACCTGGCTGGCCATCCTGGAACACGAGCAGGTCACCGGCGCGGGCACGATCATCGCGGACGCCACCGCCGACAGCGTCGCGAAGCCGATGGTGCAGGACTGCAGCGCTATTCGGCGGCTCTGCGAGAAGTTGGGCGTCGCGAAGGAGATCCGCGACGACTGGTGACGGGTGGTATCGGCGTCCGGCGCGGGGCCGGACGCCGATACCGGTTCAGATCAGTCCGAGGCCGTGTCGGCGACCCGGCCGAGGTGGCGGGCGAAGAACCGAGCGGAGCTGTCGCGCTCGTAGTCGGGCACCTGGAAGTGCCTGCCCGGGTGGGCGTGCAGCGTCTTCTCCTTCGAGGCGAAGGCGTCGAACAACGCGATTCCAGAGGTGCGGTCGATTTCCTCGTCGTCCCACGGAATCCGGTACTCGACCGGGACGGTGATCCTTCTTGCCGCCTCGATCAGGGCATCGTCCACGAAAACCCCACCGAAGCTCAAGGCAGCGATCCGGGATTCGACCGCAGTCAGCATCAGCCCGGTCACGACACCCAGCGTCATGCCGCCGTACCCGATCGGCGCTTCGGCGCCGATCTCGGGCAGCGCCTGCAGGGCGTCCAGGGTCGCCTGCCATTCCGGCACCGCACGCTCCGCCAGCGACATGTTGTAGTCGATGATGATCGGGGCGATCGGCTCGCCCGCCGCCCTGGCCTGATGGATCGCCTCGGCCCACCCTTGATCCTGGAGGTTTCGCGGCCGGTCACCATGCCCGGGCGCGTCGATGGCGGCGACGGTGAACCCATAGGTGGTCACGCTGAGAAGTGCGCTGGCTACCAGCCCCGGCGCCTTCTTGTGCATGCCGCCGGAGTGCCCCAACAGCAGCAGGGGTGAGCCGGCGGTTCCGGATGCGGGCGACCAGAGCACGCCGGTGATCTCATCCAGAGTGAAGCTACGTTCGATGACACCGTTCGACGATGTCTCGGAGGTGCAGTGCGTTTCAGAGGTGCAGTGCGTTTCAGAAGTGAAGTTCATGGTGTTGCCTTTCGGGATTGCCTTGTTGTCGAGGCGCTCCCGGCGACACCTACGTCAATCGCCGAACCGTGAACACGAGTGGGAGCACCCACACGGCTACTGCGTTCATGGGTCTCACCTCCTCGTGTGATGTCACGGTCTCGCGCACGCTATCAACCTGAACCGAATCCCGTCCAACCGATTTTCTTGCCCACCGACCTCCCGTGTAATCGATCGCAATCGGGGCGGGGCAGCCCGAGGGGTGCGGTCGACGTGCATCATCCCGCGGACGTGCTTCCCATCGGGAGCTGCGGAAAGTTCGAAGCCGAGCTGGCCCAGCACGCTCAGCGCGTTGGCGTTGTCAGCCGTGGTCTTGGCGCACACAGTGTCGGCGCCGAATGCGGCAGCCTCGCGCAACACTGCGGCCATGGCTGCTCGACCGAGACCCTGATTCCGGGCAGCGCGTGTCAGCCATATGCCCGTCTCCAAGATGCCCGGGTCCTGCGTCCGAACGAGACGCACCGAACCGACGACGTGACTCCTGACGACCACGGCCCAAGTGGCCTCACCGGCGTCCCCGGTCAACCCATCACGGCGGTGCTGGTGGAAATCGCGGAGCCAGGCGACTCGTTCTGGACTCCATTTGCTACCGGCGGTCAGTGGTGGGGTCACTTCGTCGGCGGCGGCGTCCGTGATCGCGGCCTGAACGAGCGCTTCAAGCACCTCATCATCAACAGCGACCAGCGCGACGACACAGGGTGACGTACCCGTCATGCTCAGAAATCTACCCGATCGGAAGGACTCGACGCGCTGTGCTCGCGTGGGAGAGGGAAGGAGCATTGTCCCCGGTCAACCATCATTTCCGGGCCCGGGCGCGCCTCGGTCGCCTATGGCCGACCCGAAGACGCGACGACGCGGGTACCAGTGCGTAGTGAGCCCTACGTCAAGCCGCTCGTGCGAACCAGTCGATCGCGAGGTCGGCGACCGCGGCGGGGGCGTCGTCTGTGATGAAGTGCGCTGCGTCGTCGACATAGGCGAACTCGACCCGGTCGGCGTACCGCTCCGGATTGCGGCAGATCCTCTCCACCTCATCGGACCAGGGGTGGTCGCGGCGGCCGAAGACCACGAGGGTCGGCACGGTCAGCCGCCGGTGGCGGTAGACCCCGCGCATGATGCGCACGGCCTCGGGCAGGATCATGCCGCGGCAGAGGGGACGCACCGCGCCGTCGATGTCGGGTCGGCGCATCGGGGCAAGGTGGGATTCAACGGTTGCCTCCGACATCGGGTGAGCGACGTACCTCTCGGAGAAGATCCCGCGCAGCGACGCGCCCGGGCGGTGCCAGATGAACGGGGGCAGGTGCTGGAACCCCGGAATGACCTTGGGGCTGAAGGTCATGAAGGCCGGCGGCACGGAGAGTTGCAGTGCCGTTCGAACCCGCTCGGGGTGCTCGTAGGTCAACTGCATCGCGGTGATGACGCCCATGTCGTGGGAGACGAGGTGGGCGAGCTCGATGTCGAGGACGTCGAGGAGGGCGAGCAGGTCGCGGAGCCGGGTCTCGCGTTCGATGCGCGGATCGTCGGCCACGGTCCAGCCGGCCCCCCGCAGGTCGGGGCAGAGTACGCGGTAGCCACGCGCCGCGATGACCGGAGCGACGGCGTGCCACTGCCACCAGTGCTCGGGGAATCCGTGCAACATCACGACCGGTTCGCCCTCGCCGATGGCGGCGACGTGAGTGCGCAGGCCTGGTGTCTCGACGACGAGATGGTCGAAGCCGGAGTCCTCTGGCAGCGGCGGCGACCAGGCCGTGGCGGGTATGGGAATTGGCATGGTTCCCCCTCTGTGAGATAGGGATACTATGTTCATAGTAAACCTGTGGAAGAGGGGTGTCGATGCCGGCGACGACCCGGGAGCGCGGACTCGAGGCGGCCGTGGAGTTGCTCGGCAGGGAGGGCGTGCGCGCGCTGACCCATGCCAGGGTCGATGAACGAGCAGGCCTCCCACCCGGGTCGACCTCGAACTGGTTCCGCACCCGTCGGGCGCTGCTCGGCGGAATTGTCGACTGGATCGCCGAACGTGAGCGCGCCGACCTCGAGCCGGCCGCGATGCCCACGATCTCGGGAGTCGACGAGCTGATCGAGTGCTTGTGCGCTATGGCCGAACTGCAGACCGGGCCCTTCGCCGCGCGCACCCGCGCACGCTACGCCCTCTTCCTCGAACTCGCCGACGACCCTGAGCTTTTCGAGCCGCTGCGGCGGCAGCGACGCAAGTTCGAGCGGTGGACTGAGGGGATCATGATCGCCGTCGGTATCGCCGACCCCGTGCCGGCGACGAGGGCTCTCATGGCACTCGACGACGGACTGCTCCTGCACCGGCTCACCGTCGACCCCGGGCTTGACATGCGCCCCGCCATCGAACGCGCAGTGCGCGCCCTCGCGGAGTCCTGATCTGACGCTCCGGCGCAGACAACCGAACACCGCCAATTCGGTACATGCCCGCTCAGTGCGAGGACAAGTACTCCTCGAGCGCCGGGCCGACCACGGCCAGCGAGTCGGGTTCGATCATCTGATTGTGGCCGCAGTCCACCCGGACCTCGCGGATTCCGCCGGTGACCGCGGGACGCCACTCCTCAGGCGAATGCTCGTCGGCGCCGGAAGCGGCTGCCGCGCTGAAGAAGAGCAGGTCGCCGTCGAAGACCGAGGGGTGGAACCGGTGCATGATCTCGGCCGAGTTGGTGAATCCGGCGCTGATCCGCTCGAGGTGTGCCGCCGTGAGTCCGGTCTGCTGGCCCAGGGACTCGTCGAGCAGTTCGACCGCCCGCGCGTAGGTCAGTTCCTCTCCAGCCGAGGGACGGAGATCGAGCCCGAGACCGTGCAGCAGCTCCTCCACCGTGAGCGACGGCGGGATTCCGTCGGCGGTGACGTAGCTGTCCATGATCGCGAGGGTCGCGACGTCGTCGCCGTCGCGCCGCAGTTCGACGGCCATGGCGTGCGCGATCACCCCGCCAAGCGACCAGCCGAGCAGATGGTACGGACCGTGTCCCTGGACCGCGCGCATCTCTTGGACGTACCGGTGCGCGAGCTGCTCAATCGACTCGAAGCGTGGCCCACCGCTGATGAGCGGAAGCTGCAGCCCGAACGCCGGGCGGTCCTGGGCGAGGTGCTGGACCAGCCCCGAGTACCCCCAACTCAGGCCGATCCCCGGGTGCACGCAGAACAGGGCGGGCTTCGTCCCGCCGGGCCGCAGCGGGATCACCACCTGCAGAGCCTCATCGGCGGCCGACTGCGTCGATTCCTCGTCGACGCGGCGCGCGAGCCCGGCAGGCGTCGGATCGAGGAAGATCGATTGCAGCTGGATCCGGTCCCCGAATCGCTCCCGCAGTTCGGTGACGACCCGGGTTGCCACGATCGAGGTGCCGCCCAGGTCGAAGAAGCTGTCGTCCACCCCGACGCGTTCGAGGCCGAGCACTTCGGCGTACGCGTCGGTGATCGCCAACTCGGTCGGTGTGGCCGGTGCCCGGTACTCGTCCTCGCGGGGCCCGAACTCGGGTGCCGGCAGCGCCTTTCGGTCGAGCTTGCCGACGGGCGTCATCGGGATCGCATCGAGGATGACGACGGCCGACGGCACCATGTGCGCGGGCAGCCGGCCCGAGGCGAAGGCCCGGACCTGGGCGGGCGCCAGGGTGCGGCCGTCCACCGGATGCACGTAGGACGCCAGCAGGGTGTCTCCGGACGGACCGGTCTGGCCGATGGTCGCCGAGAACGCGATGTCGGGATGGTGCGTCAGCACGGTATCGATCTCACCGAGTTCGATGCGGAAGCCGTGGACCTTCACCTGGAAGTCGCTGCGGCCGATGTACTCGATGGTGTGATCTCCGGTACGGGCGTCACGGTGCCAGCGGACGATGTCGCCGGTGCGGTACATGCGTTGCCCCGGCCCGCCGAACGGGCTCGCGACAAAGCGTTCGGACGTCAACCCGATCCGGTTGTGGTACCCGCGGCCGAGGCCGAGGCCGAGGATGTACATCTCGCCGGGGACCCCGACCGGGACCGGCTGCAGGTGAGCGTCGAGCACCACCTCACCGAATCCGATCGCCGGGTTGCCGATGTTCACCGCGACCCCCCGCTCCATCGGGTCGCTGACGCTGGCCTGGATGGTGGTCTCGGTGGGCCCGTAACCGTTGAACATCCGCCGGCCTCGGGCCCAGACATCCACCAGGTCAGGCGGGCACGCCTCCCCCGCGACCGCGAGGACCCGCAGCTCCTCGAGGTCCCGGTCCTCCATCGAGGCGAGCGCGGTCGGCGTGATGAACGCGTGGGTGACATGTTCGCGCCTGAGCAGGTCCTCGAGCTCGGGGCCGCCGTACACGGTGGGCGGCACGATCACCACACCGGCGGAGGCGCCGAAGGCCATCATCAGCTCGAACACCGAGGCATCGAAGCTCGGGGACGCCAGGTGCGAGACCCTCGACTCGCGCGTGACCGCGAACCGGGTGTGTTCCTCCGCGGTGAGATTCGCGATCCCCAGGTGCGTGACGATCACGCCCTTGGGCAGGCCGGTCGATCCGGAGGTGTAGATCAGGTAGGCCGGATGCGCGAGGTGCAGCGGGACGGTCCGGTCGGCATCGGTGACCGGGTCCGCCGAGACAGCCGATGCGGCCGCGAGGAACTCGGGGTCGTCGAGCACGAGCCACGGCATCGTGTCGGGGAGCTGACCGCGCCGCGATTCGACGGTCAGTCCGACGACTGCGCGGGAGTCGACGAGCATGTACTCGATCCGTTCCGGCGGATAGGTCGGGTCGACGGGCACGAATGCCGCGCCCACCTTCGCCACCGCCCAGATCGACACGATCTCCTCGATCGAACGGGTCAGACCGAGGGCGACGAACGTCTCCGGACCGACCCCGGCGTTGCGCAGCACCCGCGCCAGTCGGTTCGAACGCTCATCGAGCTCGCGATAGGTCAGGCGTTGGGCCTCGAACGACAACGCGAGCGACTCGGGTGCGACGGCCGCAGCCGCGGACAGGATCTCCGGCCACAGCTGCGGGGCCCCGCCTGCAGGCCCGAGAGCCGGTGCCATGGTGGACATCTCCTTCGCCCCGAGGATGCCGATGTTGCCGATCTCGCGGCCGGGGTCGGCGGTCACCGCGTCGAGGACCCGGACGAAACGGTCCGCGAAGGCGTGCACGGTCTCGGGGTCGAACAGGTCGGTGGCGTAGTCGATGCCACCCCGCACACCGGCCGGGGTGCCGTCCGCCGCGACCTCCTCGGCGAGGATCACCTCCAGATCTTCCTTCGCCACCCGGATCTCGAGGTCGACACCGTCGACGTCCAGTCCGGGGAGCGTCAGGTGGGGCCGTTCGGTGTTCTGGAATTCCAGCGCGACCTGGAAGAGGGGTTGGTACGAGGTTGATCGGGCCGGGTTCAGCGCCTCCACGATCCGTTCGAACGGAAGGTCGGCGTGCGCGAAGGCGGCGAGGTCTGTCTCCCTTGCCGATTCGAGAAGGTCGAGGAAGCCGGCACCGGGATCGACGTGGGTGCGCAGGACCAGCGTGTTGACGAACATGCCGATCATCTCGTCCAGCTCGGCGTCGCCCCTGCCTGCGATCGGGGTACCGATGGCCACGTCGTCGGTGTCGCCGAGCCGCGCCAGCAGGACAGCGAGCGCGGCGTGCATCACCATGAAGACGGTCGAATTGTTCTCCCGCGCCAGGTCGCTGATGCGAGCGTGCAGTTCGGCGTCGATCGCGAACTCGATACGGTCGCCGCGGAAGGTCTGCTGCAGCGGCCGCGGCCGATCGGTCGGGAGCGCGATCACGTCCGGCAGCCCCGCCAGGGTTTCGCTCCAGTAGTCGAGCTGTGCGGTGATCAGCGAGCCCGGATCGTCCTCGGCGCCGAGCAACCGGTGTTGCCAGAGGGTGTAGTCGGCGTACTGAACCGGCAGTGGGTTCCAGGCCGGTGCCGCGCCGTGGACCCGCGCCGTGTAGGCGACCATCACGTCCCTTGCGAGCGGACCGAGCGAGAATCCGTCCGCGCAGATGTGGTGCACCACGATGGTCAGGACGTGCTCGAGCTCGCCCAGCCGCAGCAGCGCGGCCCGGACCGGCACCGCCGCGGTGACGTCGAAACCCGCGCTCGCGAGTTCGGTGATGCGCGAACCCACCTCGACGTCCGTGACGGAGATCGTGGCCAGGGCGGGCAGGGCCTGTTCGGTGGGGACGACGAGCTGGGTGGGTTCGCCGTCGTGGATGGGGAACATCGTGCGCAGCGACTCGTGCCGGTCGAGCACATCCCGGATGGCGGCGCCAAGCGCCTCGGTGTCGAGTCGGCCGGACAGCTTCACCGCGAGCGGGATGTTGTACGCGGGTGAGCTGGTGTCGAACTGGTTGAGGAACCACATTCGCTTCTGGGCCAGCGACACCGGGACCACCGACGGCCGCTCGATCGCCGTGAGCGGGGGACGCGCCTCGTCGCCGGCGCGGTCCGGCGAGAGCACGGCGGCGAGGGCCGCGATCGTGGGCGACTCGAACAGCGCACGGACGCCGATCTTCGCGCCGAGTGCGGACCCGAGCCGGGCGGTGACGCGAGTGGCGATCAGCGAGTTTCCGCCGAGGTCGAAGAAGCTGTCGTCCACGCCGATCCGGTCGACACCGAGCACGGCGGCGAACACCTCGGCGACGGTGCGTTCGAGCGGCGTGCTTGGTGCGCGGTATTCGGTGTCGGCGCCGAGGAACTCGGGCTCCGGCAGCGCCGACCGGTCGAGCTTGCCGACGTGGGTCAGCGGGACCTCGTCGAGCAGCATGATGCTCGAGGGCACCATGTGGGCGGGTAGCCGGCTCGACAGGTGCTCGGTCAGCGCGGGCACCCGCACGGGGACGTCCGTCGTCGGGACGACGTAGCTGGCCAGCACGGTGTCGCCGGACGGCCCCGCAACCCCGAGTGTCACGGCGAAGCTCACGCCAGGGAACTCCATGATCGCCGTGTCGATCTCGCCGAGTTCGATGCGGTAGCCGCGCACCTTGACCTGGAAGTCGCTGCGCCCGAGGTACTCGAGAACGCGTTCGTCGGACTCGGGCTCCACCCGCCAGCGGACGACGTCCCCGGTGCGGTACATCCGATCGCCTGGCTGCCCGAACGGATTCGCCACGAACCGCCCCGAGGTGAGGGCGCCGCGCCGGTGATATCCGCGGGCCAATCCGACACCCGCGATGTACAACTCGCCCGGCACCCCCGCTGGCACCGGCCGCAGGAACCCGTCCAGCACGACCTCGGACACACCGCGGAGCGGTCCGCCGAGGGTGATGGGCTCGCCCACCGTCATCGGATCGCTGATGTTGGCCATGATCGTGGTCTCGGTCGGGCCGTACGCATTCGACAGTTTGCGTCCGGGCGCCCACCGCGTGACCAGCTCCGGCGGGCAGGCCTCACCGCCGAAGGCGACGTGCTGGAACTCGACGAGCCCGCCCGGGTCCACCGTTGCCAGCGCGGCCGTCGTCACGAACGCGTGGGTGACCCCCTCGACCTTGATCAGGTGCGCGAGCTCGGCGCCGCCGTACACCGACTGCGGTGCGATCACCATCGTCGAACCGAGCCCGAATGCCTGCAGGTACTCGAAGACGGCGCCGTCGAAGCTCGGCGTCGAGAAGTGCAGGGTCCGCGACATCGGCGTCGAGGAGAACCGTTCCCGCTGCTCGGTGGCGAAGTTCTCCAGGCCGACGTGCGTGATCACCACGCCCTTGGGTGTTCCGGTCGAACCCGAGGTGTAGACGACGTAGACGGCGTTGTTCATGTCGATGGGCGAGACCCGGTCCGCGTCGACGACCCGTCGGGTGGACTGTGCGGCCAGTTCCGCAGCGGTGTCGGGCCCGTCGAGGATCAGCCACGGCACGGAATCGGGCAGCCGACCGCGATCGGCGCTCATCGCCAGTCCGAGGGTCGCACCGGAGTCGGTCAGCATGTGCTCGATCCGGTCCTGCGGATAGTTCGGGTCGACAGGGACGAAGGCCGCACCGGTCTTGGCCACCGCCCAGACCGCGAGCACCGATTCGACGGACCTCGGGATACCGAGAGCGACAAAGGTTTCCGGGCCGGCTCCCCTGGCGATCAGCAGGCGCGCCAACCGAGTCGATCGCGTGTCGAGTTCGAGGTAGCTGACGTGATGCCCCTCGTACGAGAGTGCGGTGGCTTCGGGGCTCGCGGCCGCCGCATCCTCGAACAACTCGGGCAGCGTCCGGACCGAAGCGCCCGCCCTGCCGTTGACCGGGACCAGGGCCGCGCGCTCGTCCGCGGAGAGCAACTCCATCCTGGCGAGCGGCAGGCCGGGGTCGCCTGCCATCGCGATCAGGACCCGGCGCACCCGGGCCGCGATGGACTCCACGGTGGCGACATCGAAGGCAGTGTCGAGGTACTCGAGTTTCAGGTGCAGGTTCTCCTCGCCGGAGGCGACGATCGCCAGTGGGTAGTGCGCGGAATCTCGTCCGTCGAAACCCGCGATGCGCATGCCGGCGATATCGGTCTGCTCGGTGAGGCCTGCCCGGTCGATCGGGTAGGACTCGAACACGGTCAGGGTGTCGAAGGCGGCGGCGGGTGCGGCCACCGTCTGGATGTCGGCGAGGCCGAGATAGTGGTGATCGAGCAGCGCGACCTGCTCTGCCTGGACCCGGTCGAGCAGATCGCCGAGGCCTTCGTGCGGATCGAGGGTGACCCGCACCGGCAGGGTATTGATGAACAGGCCGACCATCGACTCGATGCCGGGGATCTGCGGCGGCCTGCCCGAGACGGTGCTACCGAACACGACGTCGTTGCGACCGGTCAGCGCCCCGAGCACGACCGCCCATGCGGCCTGGAGCATGGTGTTGAGGGTCAGCCCGCGTTCCCCCGCCACCAGTCGCAGCAGGCTCGTCTCCGCTTCGGACAGCGTCAGCCCGATCTCCCGGCTGCCGGAATGCGGCCGACCGTCGTTCGCGGGTGCGAGCAGCGTCGGCTCCTCGACGTCCGAAAGGGTCCGCCGCCACGCATCGATCGACTGATCGATGTCGCGCTTGGACATCCAGACCAGGTAGTCCCGGTAGGGCTGCACGTGCGGCAGCACCGAGGCATCGCCGTCGGTCGCGTACAGGGTCAGCAGATCTCGGATGATGAGCGGTGTCGACCATCCGTCGAGCAGGATGTGATGGTTCGTCAGCGTCAGCCGGTATTCGTCGTCGTCGAACCTGACCAAGAGCAGGCGCAGGAGCGGCGCGGACGACATGTCGAACCGCGTCGCCCGGTCGGCCGCCACGATCGAGGCGTATTCACGCTCGCGTTCCACTGATTTCATCGCCGCGAGATCTCGTTCGCGCCAGGGCAACTCGACGCGATCTGAGATGACCGCAGCCGCCGCTCCGCCGGGATCGCTGACGAAGGCGGACCGCAGGTTAGGATGCCGATCGAGCAGGGCCTGGCCCGCCCTGCGGATGCGATCGGGATCGACCGCGCCACGCAGGGTCATGGTGAGCTGAACGAGGTACGGATCCACCGACACGTCCGACATCTGCGCGTGGAAGAGCAGTCCCGCCTGCAGGGGGGACAGCGACCAGACGTCGGTGAGGCCGGGGTACCGATCCTCGAGCCGTTCGATGGTGCCCTGCTCGAGGTCGACCAGGTCGAGGTCCGACGGCGTGAGGCCGCCTGCGGCCGGAACGGCGGCGTGCCGTGCCAGCGCGGTCAACGCCTCGGTCCACAGGTCCGCGAGCTCCCTGACCTCGAGCGCCCGCAGGACCTGGGTGGGGAACGACCAGGTCACACGCAATCGCGGTCCGTCCGCTGAGCCGAGGGTGAGCGCGTTGATGTCCAGTGCCGACGCGACCGGCATCTGCTTGCTCGGGGCGTCGTCGAGGTCGGTGTCGGTGACCGGGGTCCATCCGGTGCCGGGGTCGAGCGTCCCGGATCCTTCGGTCATCCGGCCGAGGTAGTTGAAGCTGATCTGCGGCGTCGGCAACGCGCGCAGTTCCTCGGCGTGCTCGCCGAGGTAGCGCAGCATCCCGAAGCCGATGCCGTGGTCGGGAATCGACAGCAACCGCTCCTTCACGGACTTCACAGCGGCACCGGCACCGCGCCCGCCCGCGAAGGCGTCGTCGAGGTCGATGTCCGACAGATCGAGACGGACCGGGAAGATCGTGGTGAACCAGCCCATCGTGCGCGACAGGTCCGCGCCCGCGATCACGTGATCTTCGCGGCCGTGGCCCTCCAGATTGACGACCGTCGCCGACACCGCTTCGCCGCGCGCAGCGCGCCACCGGCTGACGGCCATCGCCAGGGCGGTCAGCAGGCCGTCGTTCACACTGCCGTGGAACACCTCCGGGATCCGGGTCAGCACGGCCTCGGTGACTGGTGTCGGCAGTTCGACGGTGATCTTCTGCACCGTCTCGTTCGTGTCGACGGCAGGATCGAGTGCGCGCGAACCGATCACCGGATCGGGACCGGCGAGCATCCACCGCCACAGCTCCATCTCGCCGGACCGGGTGGCAGCCGCATCCACCAGCGCATGCGTCCAGCGTCGCATCGAGGTCCCCACCGGTGCGAGCACCGGATCCTGACCCGAGCGGATCTGCGCCCACGCCGACGCCATGTCCGGCACCAGGATCCGCCACGACACCCCGTCGACCACGGCGTGATGCAGCACCATCAGCAGTCTGCCCGCGGCGTCGGGCTCCCCGCTGTCCGATGGGTCGAACCAGACCACCTGCAGCATCGTTCCGGAATCCGGGTCGAGTCGGCCGGCAGCGGCGTCGAGTTCGGCCGCGGCGATCGCGCCGAACTCGGGACACTCGACGCCCGCGACCTCGACCCTGGTCAGCACCGACGCGGCAGGCACCGACCCCGGTGCGGTGACCGTCATCATCGGATCCTGGTCGGCAGTGCCCTGGATCAGCCGGGACCGCAGCATGTCGTGGTGGTCGAGGACGGCCTGGAGTGTGCGCTCGACGGTGTCCGGGTCTGCTCCGGGCGGCAGCGTCAGCAGTGCCGTCTGGGTGTAGCGCCGGATGTCCCCTGCGGCTCCGGCCCTGTGCTGCCGGGTCGATCCGCCGGCTCCGCTCCTGTCGGTCAGCCAGTGCATGATCGGGGTCAGCGGAATGTCGCCGACTCCCCCACCCTCGAGCTCCTCGAGCACCACCGTGTCGCCTGCATCGGCCGACTCGGCCACCAGGGCGAGCGCCGCGACCGTCTTGTGTTCGAAGACCTCCCGCGGCGAGATCGTGACACCGGCGGCCTTGGCCCGTGACACGAGCTGAATCGACATGATGCTGTCGCCGCCGAGAGCGAAGAACGAATCGTCCACGCCCACCCTGTCCAACCCGAGTACCTCGGCAAACAGCGTCGCCAGCACACTCTCGGCGTCGGTGCGCGGCGCCCGGCCGGAATGGACCCGCGTCGCGAAATCCGGCTCCGGCAGGGCCTTTCGGTCCAGCTTGCCGTTCGCGGTCAAGGGCAGCTCATCGATCACCAGCACCGCGGCAGGCACCATGTGCGAGGCGAGCTGGGTGCCCGCGAACTCGAGCACCTCGGTCTCGTCCGGGCGTACCCCCGGCTCGGGGACCACGTACGCGATCAACCGGTTGCCTCGCGGGTCGTCGTGGACCAGGGTCACCGCCTGCGCGATGCCGGGGATCCGCAGCAGCACCGCGTCGATCTCTCCGAGCTCGATCCGGAACCCGCGGATCTTGACCTGGAAATCGCTGCGGCCCAGGTACTCCAGCTGCCCGTCCCGGTTCCAGCGGGCGACGTCGCCGGTTCGGTACATCCTGGCCCCAGGGGCGCCTGTGGGATCGGCCACGAATCGCGCGGCGGTCAGCGACCCGCGACCGAGGTAGCCGCGCGAGACCTGATCTCCCGCGACGTACATCTCCCCGGTCACCCCTGGCGGCACCGGGTGCAGTCGCTGATCGAGCACCGACACCCGCAGGCCGGGGATGGCCCGGCCGATGACGCTCGCGGAGGCCTCGGCGGCGTACTCGCTGTCGAGTGGGAGATGGCTGACGTGCACGGTGGTCTCGGTGATGCCGTACATGTTGACCAGTGCGGGTGAACTGCCGTCGTGGCGCGCGTACCAGCGGCCGAGCTGTCCGAGATCGAGGGCCTCGCCGCCGAAGATGACGTAGCGCAACGACAGTGGTTCGGCGTCCTCCTGCGCCAGCCGGTCGGCCTCGGCGAGCTGGTAGAACGCGGTCGGGGTCTGATTGAGCACCGTCACCCGTTCGCGGCGGAGCAGGTCAAGGAACATCTCCGGCGACCGGGCGGTGTAGTAGTCGACCACCACCAGAGTGCCGCCGTACAGCAGCGGCCCCCACAGCTCCCACACCGAGAAGTCGAACGCGTACGAGTGGAACATGGTCCACACATCGGACTCGTCGAACCCGAACTTCTGCTCGGTGTTCGCGAAGAGGGTGAGCACATTGCGGTGCGAGACGACGACGCCCTTCGGTCGCCCGGTCGACCCGGAGGTGTAGATGACGTAGGCGGTGCCCGCCGGATCGAGCGGGGCGAGCCGATCGGAGTCGGTGACGGGCGCCCCGGAGACCGCGGTGAGCCGGGCCGATACCTCTTCAGAATCGAGTACGACGACTGGCACATCGGCGCCGGGCAGGTGTTCGAGGTCGGCGCTCGCGGAGATCACGCAGAGCGGGGCCGCGTCCGCGAGCATGAAGCTGAGCCGGTCGGCGGGGTACGTGACGTCGACGGGCAGGTACCCGGCGCCCGTCTTGACGACGGCCAACAGCGCCACGATCAGGTCGTTCGTGCGGGGCAGCGCGACCGCGACGAGCGACTCGGGCCCGGCGCCCCGATCGATCAGGATTCGGGCCAGCCGGTTGGCCCGGTCGTCGAGTTCCGCGTAGGTCAGGATGTCGCCATCGCACGACACGGCGATCGCGCCTGGCACCCGGGCGGCCGTCCGCGCGAACCGATCCACCAGGGTGCCTGCAGGGGCAGGGACGCCTGCGAGGTTCCAGCTCGACGCCATCGCGTCCCGCTCGGCCGCGGCCGTGATCTCGATGTCGCCGACCGCGCGGAGCGGATCGGTGGTGACCGATTCGAGGAGCCCGCACAGCCGCTGCGCGAACCCGTGCACGGTGTCGGCGTCGAACAGGTCGTCCGCGTAGGTGAACATCGCGGCGATCCCGGCCGGGCTCCCGTCCTCCGCGTACTGCTCGGCGAGCGTGAGTTGCAGGTCGAACTTCGCCACCGCGAGGTCGAAATCGATTCCGTCCGCGGTCAACCCGGGCAGTTCCAGATGTGGCCGCTCGTTGTTCTGGAACTCGAGAAGTACCTGGAACAGCGGCGAATGCGCCGTGGACCGCTCGGGGGCGAGCGCCTCGACCAGCCGCTCGAACGGCAGGTCAGCGTGCGCGAAGGCGGCGAGGTCGACCTCGCGGACGGTGTCGAGCAGGTCCCCGAACGACGCCCGTGGGTCCACCTCGCTGCGCAGCACCAGGGTGTTGACGAACATGCCGATCAGGTCGTCGAGTGCCGCCTCGCCGCGACCGGCGATCGGCGTGCCGACGGCGACGTCGGTGGTTCCCGCGAGCTTGGCCAGCAGCAGCGACAGGGCGGCGTGGGTGGCCATGAACATTGTCGAGTTGTGTTGCCGCGCCACGTCCAGGAGCGCGCGGTGCACCTCCGAGGGGACGGTGAACTGGATGCGTGCGCCGTGGAAGCTCTGGTAGACGGGCCGGGGCCGGTCGGTCGGCAGTGCGATCACCTCGGGCAACCCGGCGAGGGCGTGCGTCCAGTGCTCGAGCTGGCGCGCGATCAGCGAGTCGGCGTCGTCCTCGGAACCGAGGACACGGTGCTGCCAGAGCGCGTAGTCGGCGTACTGAACCGGCAACGGAGACCACGGTGCCCGCGTACCCGAGACGCGGGCGGTGTATGCCGACATCACATCCCGAGCCAGTGGGGACATCGAGAACCCGTCCGCGCTGATGTGGTGGACCACGAGGACGAGCACGTGTTCGGTTGGCCGGACCCGCAGCAGGGTCGCGCGAACGGGGACCGCACCGGTCACGTCGAAGCCGCCGGAGATCAGGTCGGAGATGCGCTGCGGCAGTTCGGACTCGGCGGTGTCGAGAACGGCGAGGTCAGGCATGGCGGCAGTGCCGGGCACGATCACCTGGGAGGGTTCACCATCGACCATCGGGAACATGGTGCGCAGCGATTCGTGCCGGTCGATGACGTCGGCGACGGCGCCGCGCAGCGCCGCGACGTCGAGGTGCCCGGTCAGCCGAACCGCGAGCGGGATGTTGTAGACGGCGGAGTCGGTGTCGAACTGGTTGAGGAACCACATTCGCTGCTGTGCCAACGACAGCGGGAGGCGCTCGGGCCGGTCGGCGGGCTCGAGGGGCGCGCGGCGGTGCTCACCGTCGGACAGTGCGATCCGCTGCGCGAGGGTTCCGATGGTGGGTGCCTCGAACAGCGCGCGGACGCTGAGGTCGGTCTCCAGTGCGGCCGACAGCCGGGCCATGACACGGGTTGCGCTGAGCGAGTTGCCGCCGAGGTCGAAGAAGCTGTCGTCGAGGCCGATTCGGTCGATGCCGATGACCGTGGCGAAGATGTCGGCGATGGTGCGTTCGAGTGTCGTCGTCGGCGCCCGGAACTCGGCGGCGCTGACGAACTCCGGCGCTGGCAGCGCCGCGCGGTCCAGCTTGCCGACCGGTGTGAGCGGGATGTCGTCGAGAATCGTGACGCTCGAGGGCACCATGTGCGAGGGCAGGCGCGTCGACAGGAACTCGCGGACCTCGGCTGGTTCGATCCGGTGCCCGGAAGCGGGCAGCACGTACGACGCCAGGACCGCGTTGCTCGCGGACCCGTGCCCGATGGTCACGGAGAAGTCGATCCCGACATGCTCGCCGAGGGCGCTGTCGATGTCGCCGAGCTCGATGCGGAACCCGCGGACCTTGACCTGGAAGTCGCTGCGCCCGATGTACTCGATCACGAGCTTGCCGGACGCCGGGGACCGGAGCCACCGCACCACGTCGCCGGTGCGGTACATCCGCTCTCCCGGCCCGCCGAACGGATTCGCCACGAATCGGCCTGCGCTCAGGCTGCTCCGCCGGTGGTACCCGAGGGCCACGTTGTGCCCCGCGATGTAGAGCTCGCCTGGCACCCCCACCGGCACGGGACGCAGGAAGCCGTCGAGCAGGATCTCCTGGATCCCGCGGAGCGGCCCGCCGATGGTGACCGGTTCGCCCACCGATATCGGCTCGCTGAAATTGGTCACGATGGTGCCCTCGGTCGGGCCGTACGCATTCCACAGCCGGCGTCCAGGTGCCCAGCGCGGCACCAGCTCGGGAGAACTGGCCTCGCCGCCGAACAGGACGTCCTGGAAGTCGTCGAGACCGGACGGATCGAGCCCCGCGAGGACCGAGCTGATGATGAAGCCGTGGGTGACCCGTTCCTGCTTGAGCAGCCGGGCCAGTTCGATCCCGCCGTACACGGTGGGCGGCACGATCACCAGCGTGGCCCCCGCACCGGCGGCGAGGAGGTACTCGAAGACCGATGCGTCGAAGCTGGGACTGGCGAAGTGCAGGGGGCGCGATGCCGAGGTCGTCGAGAACAGCCGGCGCTGTTCGGCGACGAGCTTCTCGAACGACAGGTGCGAGACCGCCACGCCCTTCGGTAGCCCGGTCGAGCCCGACGTGTAGATCATGTACGCGATGTCGTCGACCCGAAGGGGCCGCGGGCGGTCCGCGTCGGTGACCGGGGCTGTCGACCTGCCGTCGAACTCGGCCGAGATCCCGGGATCGTCGATGGACAGCCACGTCGCCGTCCCCGGGAGCCGATCGCGGAACTCGGCGATCGTCAGCCCTGAGGTGGCGCCGGAGTCGGTGAGCATGTGCTCGATCCGGTCCTGCGGGTAGTTCGGGTCCACCGGGACGAAGGTGGCGCCTGCCTTGGCGACCGCCCAGACCGACATGACCGATTCGATCGAACGCCTGATCGCGAGGGCGACAACCGAACCCGGCCCGACGCCCCGATCGAGCAGACTTCGGGCGATCTGATTCGACCGATCGTCGAGTTCTCGGTAGGACACCTCGTGGCCGGCCAGGGACAGCGCCACCGCGGCGGGATCGAGCGCCGCGCCAGCCGCGAACAGGTCGGGCAGTGTCCGCGTGCTCTCGGCGGGCCCGCCGTCGACCGGCAGCAGTTCGGCCTCCTCGTCCGGCGAGAGCATCCTCAGCCGGGCCAGCGGCAGGTCCGGGTTCTCGGCGAACGCGTCCAGCACCCGTGCGGTACGGACGGCGATGCTCTGCGCCTCGGCGTGGTCGAACAACTCGGGGAAGTACTCGACCTTGAGGCGCAGCTGCTCTTCTGCGGACGCGACCAGCGCCAGCGGGTAGTGCGCCGCGTCGTTGATCTCGGGGATGCCGAGCACGCGCAGTCCGGCGATGTCGACGTCAGCGGTCAGTGCGGCGCGGTCGAACGGGTACGACTCGAAGACGGTCAGGGTGTCGAAGGTGGCGGCCGGGCCCGCGGCATCCTGAATGTCACTGAGCCCCAGGTAATGGTGATCGAGCAGACCGGTCTGCTCGTCCTGGATTCGGCGCAGCATCCCGTCGAGGCTCTCGCGGGGATCGAGGGTGATCCGGACGGGCAGGGTGTTGATGAACAATCCGATCATCGACTCGATGCCGGGGATCTGTGGTGGGCGCCCGGAGACGGTGCTGCCGAACACGACGTCGTCGCGGCCGGTGAGTTCGGCGACGATGATGCCCCAGGCGGCACGGATGAGCGTGTTCAGCGTGAGTCCGCGCTCGCGCGCCACGGCCCGCAGGCGTTCGGTCCGTTCGACCCCCATCTCGACGAAGACGTCGAGGGACGTGTCCCACTGCAGCCTGGCCCGGTCGAGCGGCGCGACCAGCGTCGGTTCGTCGACGCCGGCGAGGGCCTGCATCCACACGTCCAGCGACTTCTCGGAATCGCGCTGGGACAACCACTTCAGGTAGTCCCGGTAGGCGTTTGCCCGGGGCAGCGCGGTCGCGTCGCCGTCGGTCGCGTACAGGGCCAGCAGCTCCCGAAGGAGCAGCGGTGCAGACCAGCCGTCGAGCAGGATGTGGTGGTTCGTCATCACCAGGCGGTGGGTGTCCGGGCCGGTCCGGATGAGCAGGAATCTCAGCAGCGGCGGGGTGGCCATGTCGAATCGGTGCTGCCGGTCCTCGTCCAGGACGCGCGCGATCTCGGCCTCGCGGCCCTGCTCGTCGAGTGCGGACACATCGCATTCGGCCCACGGCAGCACGGCGCGGCCGTGCTGCACCTGGACGGTGACGCCGTCGATGTCGGCGACGAAGGACGTGCGCAGGTTCGGGTGCCGGTCGAGTAGGGCCTGCGCGGCCCGCCGGATGCGATCGGGGTCGGCGCCCCGGACGTCCAGTGCGAGTTGCACCGTGTACTGATCGATCGACTTGTCGGCTAGCAGCGCGTGGAAGAGCAATCCGGACTGCAGCGGGGACAACGACCAGATGTCGGTGAGCTCCGGGAAACGATCCTCGAGTCGTTCGATGGTGCGCTGCTCGAGGTCCACGAGGTCGAGGTCCGACGGCGTGAGCCCACCCGCGGTCGGTGCGGCGACGTGTCGTGCCAGCGCGGTCAATGCGTCGGTCCACATGTCCGCGAGCTCGCTCACCTCGGCGGAGGTGAGGATCCCGTCGGGGAATGTCCAGGTGGCCCGCAGTTGCGGTCCGTCAACGGTTTCGGTGGTGACCGCGTTGATATCGAGCACCGATGCGAGCGGCACGTCGACCGTGCCGACCAGGTCCAGATCGGTGTCCGCGACAGGGCTCCACGCGACGGTCGGGCCATCGTCTGCCGCACCCGCGGTCAGACGGCCGAGGTAGTTGAAGCTGATCTGCGGCGTCGGCAGCTCTCGCAGTTCGTCGGCGTGCTCGCTCAGGTGTCGCAGCATCCCGAACCCGATGCCGTGGTCGGGAATCGAGAGCAGTCGTTCCTTCACTGCCTTCACCGCGGCGCCTGCGTCCCGGCCACCCGCGAACGCGTCGTCGAGATCGATGTCCGACAGATCGAGCCGCATCGGGAAGACCGTGGTGAACCAGCCGACGGTGCGCGACAGGTCCGCGCCGGCAATGACCTGATCCTCGCGGCCGTGCCCCTCGAGGTTCACCACCGTCGCGGTCGCGTGCACTCCACGAGTGCGACGCCAACGAGACACGGCCATCGCCAACGCGGTGAGCAGTCCGTCGTTGACGCTGCCGTGGAACGCCTCGGGAATCCGGGTCAGCACCGCGTCGGTGACTGCTGTCGGCAGTTCGACGGACAGCTTCCGCACCGTCTCGTTCGTGTCGACGGCGGGATCGAGTGCGCGCGAGCCGATCACCGGATCGGGTCCGGCGAGCATCTCGCGCCACCGGACCAGTTCCCCCGCCCGATTCTCGGCCTCCTGCGCGAGGGCGAACGCCCAGCGCCGCATCGAGGTCCCGACCGATTCGAGTTCCGGATCCTGACCCGCGCGGACCTGAGCCCACGCCGACGCCATGTCCGGCACCAGGATCCGCCACGACACCCCGTCGACCACGGCGTGGTGCAGCACCAGCAGGATTCGGCCGACGCCCGCACCGGAGTCCAGCCACACGACCTGCATCATCACGCCTGCGGCGGGGTCGAGTCGCCGCTCGGCCGCCTCGAACTGTTCGATCACCTCGGCATCGAACTCCGAGTCGGCCGGAGAGGCGGTCACCTCGACCCTGCGGATCAGCTCGGCCGCGGGCACGGACCCGGGGGCGGTCACCTCCATCGTCGCGTCCGCGCGTAGGCCAGGACCGGCTACCTGGTTCGCGCGCAACCTGGCCCGCAACATGTCGTGCCGATCGATCACGGTCTGGACCACGAGGCCGAGGTCCCGGGTGTCGGTGAGATCCTCGGGCGCGATGAGCAGCGCGGACTGGGTGAGTCGATCGAAGTTGCCGCCGCGTTCGACGAGCCACGCCACGATCGGGGTCAACGGCATGTCACCGACGCCGCCCCCGGCCAGTTCCTCGAGCGTGTTGACCTCCGAGGCATCGCCGAGCACCGCGACCGTGGCCAGCCTCGAGATCGTCTTGTGTTCGAACACATCCCGCGGGGACAGCATCACGCCCGCCGCTTTGGCCCGCGCCACGAGCTGAATCGACATGATGCTGTCGCCGCCGAGTGCGAAGAATGAATCGTCCACGCCGACCGCGTCCAGCCCGAGCACCTCGGCGAACAGCGTCGCCAGCACGGCTTCGAGTTCGGAGGTCGGACCTCGGCCCGTCGTTGCCATCGCACCGAAGTCGGGCTTCGGCAGTGCCTTCCGGTCCAGCTTGCCCGCAGGGGTGAGCGGCAGTCCGTCGAGCACGACGAGGGCGGCGGGCACCATGTAGGGGGCGAGGACGCCGCTGACGAACGAGAGGATCGCGGTCTCGTCCAGCACCGCCCCGGATTCGGGTACCACGTAGCCGATCAGCCGACTGGGACCGGACCCGTTCGACTGGGCGGTCGCGACGGCGCTGGAGACTCCGTCGTAGCGAGCCAGCGCCGACTCGATCTCGCCGAGCTCGATCCGGAACCCGCGGATCTTGACCTGGAAGTCGGTGCGGCCCAGGTACTCCAGGTCGCCGACCGGGACGGTCTCGATGTTGCCGACCGGGACGGTCTCGATGTTGCCGACCGTGACGCTCAGGTTGGTCCCCTCCTGCGCACCCGCGCGGCGATTCCACCGGACCAGGTCGCCGGTCCGGTACATCCGCTCGCCCGGCCCGCCGTACGGATTGGCCACGAACCGGTCCGACGTGGTGCCGGACCGATTGCGGTAGCCGCGCGCGAGCGCGGGCCCGGTGATGTAGAGCTCGCCGGGAACCCCGAGCGGGACCGCTCGCAGCCTCGAATCGAGGACCATCAGGCCGCAGCCCCGGACCGGACGTCCGATGACGACTGTTTCGCCGGGAATCATCGGCGCGCTCAGGGCAACCGCGATCGTCGCCTCGGTCGGGCCGTAGCCGTTGAACATCCGTCGCTTGGTGCCAGGGGCGGAGCCCGTCGCAGGCTCGGGCGAGGCGGTGACCCACCGGCCGACGAGCTCGGGTGGGCAGCTGTCGGCACCGGTCACGACGCAGACCAGGTCGTCGAGCTGGTGCGGATCGACGGAGTCCAGCGCGGCCGGGGTGATGAAGGCGTGCGAGACCCGGTCGCGGCGGAGCAGGTCGGCGAGCTCGGTTCCGCCGTAGATGCCGGGCCTGGCCACGACCATCGCCGCGCCCGCGCCGATGGCCAGCAGCAGCTCGAGGATGGACGCGTCGAAACTCGGCGAGGCGAGGTGCAGGGTGCGCGACGACGGGGTGACGGTGAAGCGCTCTCGCATCGAGGCCGCGAAGTTCGCCAGACCGCGGTGCGGAACGACGACACCCTTCGGCGTGCCCGTGGACCCAGACGTGTAGATCACGTACGCCGGATGGTCGAGGGACAGCGGGCTGATCCGGTCCGCATCGGTGACCGGGTTCGCCGAGACAGCGGATGCGGCCGCGAGGAACTCGGGGTCGTCGAGCACCAGGTAGCGCGCGAGCGGGGGCAGCCCGTCGACGAACTCGGCCACCGTCAGGCCCACCGTCGCGCCGGAATCGGTGAGCATGTGCTCGATTCGTTCCACCGGATAGTCCGGGTCGACGGGGACGAAGGCGGCACCCGTCTTCGTCACGGCCCACACCGAAAGCACCGACTCGACGGACCGGGCCATCGCGATGGCCACCACCGACTCCGGCCCCACACCCTCCTCGATCAACATGCGAGAGAGTCGGTTCGAGCGCTCGTCGAGCTCGCGGTAGGTCAGCTCCCGGCTGTCCGAGGCGACGGCGACCGAATCGGGCGAGGGTGCGACCGCGTCGGCGAGAAGCGCGGGAAGGGTGCGCGCGGGGACGGGGGCAGCTCCGAGCGCAGGGGCGAGCGCGGTCAGCTCGGCGGCGTCCAGCAGGTCGATGTCCCCGACCGCGGTGGCCGGATCGGCGGTGACCGCGGTGAGAATCGCCACCAGTCGTCGACCGAACCCGGCGATGGTGGCGGGGTCGAACAGGTCGGTGGCGTAGGTGAACCCGGCCGAGATGCCTGCGGGTCCACCGGTGTCGTCGAACTCCTCGGTACAGGTGAGCTGAAGGTCGAAGTTGGATATCGCGGTCCCGAGATCGATGCCCGCGACGGTCAGACCCGGCAGCTCGAGCCGGGCACGATCGTTGTTGCGGAATTCGAAGACCACCTGGAATAGCGGTGTGTAGGAGGTCGAACGTTCCAGCGACAGGGCGTCGACCAGTCGCTCGAACGGGAGGTCCGCATGGTGGAAGGCACGGAGGTCGGTTTCGCGGGTGTCTGCCAGCAGGTCGGTGAAGCTGGTGCCGCTGCCGACCCTGCTGCGCAGCACGAGCGTGTTGACGAACATGCCGACCATGTCGTCGAGGGCGGCCTCGCCGCGGCCCGCGATGGGGGTGCCGATGGGGACGTCGTCGGTGTCGCACAAGCGCGCGAGAAGCACCGCGAATGCGGCATGCATCGCCATGAACACGCTGGAATTGTGTTCGCGCGCCAGGCGCACCAACAGTTGGTGCACCTGCGGGTCGACGCTGAAGTCCAGGACGTGCCCCCGCATCGAACGTGCCTGTGGACGTGGGCGGTCTGTGGGCAGGGCCAGCAGTTCCGGCATGCCGTCGAGCTCACGCCGCCAATGGTCGAGCTGAGCGGAGAGCAGGCTGCTTCGATCCGCGGTGTCACCGAGCACCCGGTGTTGCCACTGGGTGAAGTCGGCGTACTGGACGGGAAGCGGCGCCCACTGTGGGCCGTGCCCGTCCGAGCGGGCGCTGTAGGCGACCATCAGGTCCCTCGCGAGGGGGGCGAGGGAGAATCCGTCAGCGCAGATGTGGTGCACGACCAGGGCGAGGACGTGCTCGTCCTGGCCGCTGCGGAACAGACCCGCGCGCAGCGGGACCGCTGCGGTCACATCGAAACCCGAGCCCGCCAGTTCGGCGATCCGCGGGGCGAGATCCGCCTCGGCGACCTGTTCGGCCTGCAGGTCGGGCAACGCCTCGGCGGTCGACACGATGAGCTGCGTCGGCTCGCCGTCCACCGACGGGAACAGGGTCCGCAGCGACTCGTGCCGCTCGAGGACGTCCGTCACGGCGGCCCGCAGCGCGTCCTCGTCGAGTCGCCCGGTCAGGCGCACCGCCATCGCCACGTTGTACGCCGGTGAGTCGATATCGAACTGGTTGATGAACCACATTCGCTTCTGCGCCAGCGAGACCGGCAGCGGGTCGGGCCGCTCCCCCGCGATCAACGCGGGCCTGCCACCCTCGTGCGAGGCCTTGGACTCGATCCGGGCCGCGATGCCCGCCACCGTCGGGGCGTCGAAGATGTCGCGCACGCCCAGCTCGGCACCGAGTGCCGTGTTGGCGCGCGCGACGAGCCGGGTGGCGATCAGGGAGTTCCCGCCCAGATCGAAGAAGTTGTCGTGCACACCGATTCGCGGGTTGCCAAGGAGATCGGCGGTGATCGTCGCGAGGATCTCCTCGATCGGGTTGCGCGGCGCCAGGTATTCGGCGCGGGAGACCAGGAAATCGGGCGCGGGCAGGGCCCTGCGATCGAGCTTGCCGGTGGCGCCGAGTGGGAACTCGTCGAGGACGATGATCTGAGCGGGAACCATGTAGCCGGGCAGCACCTTCGCCAATGCCGTGCGTAGTCCGGCGATGTCGACCTCGGCGCCCGCTTCCGCGATCACGTAGCCGATCAGGCTCTCTCCGGTGACTGCGCTGTGGTGCACGACCACCACCGACTGGGCCACCGCGGGATCGACGAACATGGCCGACTCGACCTCGCCCAGCTCGATACGCAGGCCGTGGAGCTTGACCTGGAAGTCGGACCGGCCGATGTACTCCAGCGAGCCGACGGCCTCCCAGTTACGCCGCCAGCGGACGACGTCGCCGGTCCGGTACATTCGCTCGCCGGGTGCGCCGAACGGACTGGCCACGAACCGGTCCGCGGTCAGGTCGCTGCGGCCCACGTAGCCGCGCGCCAGTTGGGTGCCGACGAGATAGAGCTCACCGGGAATGCCGAGCGGCACCGGGTGGAGCCTCGAATCGAGGACGTAAACCCCGGTGTTCCACACCGGAGCTCCGATCGGCACGGTGATCCGGTCGAATTCGCTGCATTCCCAGGAGGTCACGTCGACCGCGGCCTCGGTGGGGCCGTAGAGGTTGTGCAGGTCCGCGCCGCTGAACCGTCGGAAGGCCTCGGCGGTGGCGGGCGGCAGCGCCTCGCCGCTGCAGAACACCCGGCGCAGCGACGTGCACCGCTGCGCGTCGGCCTCCGAGGTGAACGCGGCCAGCATCGAGGGCACGAAGTGCATGGTGGTGACGCGCTCGGCATCGATCACGCGAGAGAGATAACCGGGGTCGCGGTGACCGTCCGGCGCCGCGACGACCAGCCGGGCCCCGGTCTGCAACGGCCAGAAGAACTCCCACACGGACACGTCGAACGTCGCGGGGGTCTTCTGCAGCACCACGTCGGACTCGTCGAGTCGGTAGGTGTCCTGCATCCAGACCAGGCGGTTGACGATGGCCCGATGTGAGACCGCGACGCCCTTGGGCCTGCCGGTGGACCCGGAGGTGTAGATCACGTAGGCCGTGTTGTCCGGGCGCAGTGCCGACGTCCGCTCGGCATCGGTGATCGGGGACGTCGAATGCCGGGACAGATCGATCGAATCGATCTGCAGCACCGGGGCGTCGCCGCTGCGCACGGCACGATCCTCGGCGGTGCTGAGCACACACACGGGCGCGGAACTGTCCAGCACGTACTCGGTCCTGGCCGCGGGGTGATCGGGGTCAAGCGGCACGTACGCGCCGCCCGCCTTCGCGATCGCGTAGATACCGATCAGGAGTTCGGTCGAACGCCGGATTGCCACGGCCACGCGCGATTCGGGTCCGACGCCGCGGGAGATCAGCTCCCTGGCCAGCCGATTGACTCGCGCGTCGAACTCGGCGTAGGTGAGCCGCTCGGAGTCGACCACCAGCGCGACGGCGTCCGGCGTACGGCGCACCTGGTCGTCGAAGAGACCGACGAGCGTGGTGTCGGGCACCTCCGCGGCGGTGTTGTTCCACCCTTCGAGCACCCGCTCCTGTTCGTCGAGCCCGAGCAGCGCGATGTCGCCGACCAGCGCATCGGCGTCGGCGGTCACCGCGTCGAGGATCCGGACGAACCGTTCCGCCAGCCCCGACATCGAAGCCGGGTCGAACAGGTCACGCGCATAGGAGAACTGGGCGGTGATCGGCCCCGGTTCCCGCTGTCCGTCGCGAGCCTGCGGATCCGGGTCCTCCCAGTTCTCGGTGAGAATCACCTGGAGATCGAACTTGGCGGTCTGGGTGTCCACATCGCTGACGCGCACGTCGAGGCCGGGCAGCTCAAGCTCCGTTCCCTCGAGGCCCTGCAGGACGAGCATCACCTGGAACAGCGGCGTGTGCGCGGCGGAGCGCGAGGGGCTGCGTGCCTCCACCAGAAGCTCATACGGGAGGTCCGTGTGCCCGAAGGCCTCGAGATCGGTTGCGCGGGTCTGGGTCAGCAGATCGGAGAACGTCCCGCCGATGTCCACCTGGGTGCGCAGCACGAGGGTATTGACGAACATGCCGACCACGTCGTCGAGCGCCGCCTCGCCGCGACCCCCGACCGGCGTGCCGATCGAGATGTCGGTCGAGTCGCTCGATCTCGCGAGCAGGACCGCGAGTGCCGAGTGCAGCACCATGAACAGGCTGGCGCTCCGCGCCCCCGCGATCTCGAGCAATCCCCGATGCAGGTGCGCCGGGATGGTGAAGTCGACGACGCCGCCGCGAACGGACGGCTGCGCAGGCCGTGGTCGATCGGTCGGCAGTTCGAGCAGTTCGGGTGCGCCGTCGAGCGCGTGCGTCCAGAAGTCGAGCTGTCGTGACAGCCGGCTGTCCGGATCCTGTTCGGAGCCGAGGACTTCGCGCTGCCACGCCGCGAAGTCCGAGTACTGGACTTCGAGTGGGGGCCACGCAGGCGCCTGTCCGGCCGACCGGGCGACGTACGCGGTCATGATGTCCCGCGCGAGCGGCGGCATCGACAGCCCGTCCGCCGCGATGTGGTGGGCCACGATGACCAGGACGTGCTCGGTTGGCGCGGTGCGCAGCAGCCTGATCCGGACCGGAAGTCCTTCGGCGACGTCAAATCCCGCGGTCGCAACCGACTTGAGTTGCCCGTCGAGTGCGGACTCGGTGGTGGTGGTCACCTCGAGATCGGGGATGGCCTCGGCGGCGGGGAGCACCACCTGGACCGGACCGTCCGCGGTGTTCGGGAACACCGTTCGCAGGGACTCGTGGCGGGTGAGGACATCGGTGAGTCCGTTCCGGAGCGCATCGACATCCAGTTCGCCCGACAGGTACACGGCAATCGGGATGTTGTAGGCCGCCGAGGTGGTGTCGAGTTGGTTGACGATCCACATCCGTTGCTGCGCCAGCGACACCGGCACCGGACCGAGCCGGGGCACCGGCCGGAGGACCGGAACCGGAGTGGTCCTGGCGCCGCCCGCTCCGATCCGCGCCGCCAGGGTCGCCACGGTGGGCGCCTCGAACAGGTCGAGCACCCCGATCTCGGTGCCCAACGCGGCGTTGACCCGTGCCACCACCCTCGTCGCCACGAGCGAGTTGCCGCCGAGATCGAAGAAGCTGTCGTCCACACCGATCCGCTCGAGTTGAAGCACCTCGGCGAGGACCGCCGCGATCGCCTCCTCGGTCGCGTCGCGGGGCGCCCTATATCCGGCACCGTCCCCGTCGAATCGTGGTGCGGGCAGCGCCTTTCGGTCCACCTTGCCCGCCGGGGTCAAGGGCACCTCGTCGAGGATCGTGACATTCGAGGGCACCATGTGCGCCGGCAGTGCGGCGGCGGCCTGCGCGAGCACATCGGCTTCGTCGATCTCGTGGCCCGGTTCGGGCACGAGATAGCTCACCAACACCGTGTCGCCCGAGGGGCCGGGGTGACCGGTGGACAGCGCGAAGCCAACGCTCGGATGCGAACGCAACACCGCGTCGATCTCGCCGAGCTCGATCCGGAACCCGCGGATCTTGATCTGGAAGTCGGTGCGGCCCAGGTACTCGAGCGAGATCTCGCCGTCGCCGCCGTTTCTGGCCCATCGGACCAGGTCTCCGGTGCGGTACATCAGCTCGCCGGAACGCGAGTGGGGGTTCGCGACGAATCGCTCGGCGGTGGTGGCTGGCCGCCTGTGGTACCCACGGGCGATCCCGGGGCCGGTGATGTACAGCTCGCCCGACACCCCGACAGGTACCGGATCGAGGCGGGCGTCGAGCACCATCTCGCCGTAACCGACGAAGGGCCTGCCGATGCCGACCCGAGCCCCCGGCGACATGGGTGCGCTGGCGCTCGCAATGACGGTGGTCTCGGTCGGGCCGTATCCGTTCAGCAGCGCGCGCCCGGTCCCCCACTGCGTGACGAGGGCGGGCGGGCAGACGTCACCTCCGGTGAGCACGCATTCGATGTGATCGAGGCCCTCCGGGTCGATCGATGCGAGCACGGCCGGGATGACGAACGCGTGCGTGACGCGTTCACGGCTGAGCAGCCCGGCCAGTTCGGCGCCGCCGTACAGGGTGGGCGGGGCGATGACCATCGTCGCGCCGGACCCGACGGCCATCAGCAGTTCCAGGATCGACGCGTCGAAACTGGGCGAGCTGAAGTGCAGGGTTCTCGATGCGGGCGTGACCGCGAACCGCTCGCGCGCGTCGGCGGACAGGTTGGCCAGGGCCCGGTGCGTGACGACGACACCCTTGGGCAGACCGGTGGAGCCGGACGTGTAGATCAGGTAGGCAGCATGCTCCACCCGGAGCGGGCTGGTGCGATCGGCATCGGTGATCGGGGCCGTCGATTGCCCGGACCACTGACGTACCAGGGCAGGGTCGTGCAGGTCCAACCACGGTGTGGTGCCGGGACGTTCGCCGTCTCCGACGGCCAGTCCGATGACCGCTCCGGAATCGGTGAGCATGTGAGCGACGCGGTCCGGCGGATAGTTCGGGTCGACCGGCACGAAGGCTGCGCCTGTCTTGGCTACCGACCAGAGAGCCAGTACCGAATCGGCGGACCTGGTGATCGACAGCGCGACAACCATTTCCGGGCCGACCCCACGCCCGATCAGAAGTCGTGCGAGCTGGGTGGACCGACGATCGAGTTCTCGATAGGTCAGAGTCGCGCCCTCAAAGGTCAGGGCGTCGTTGTCCGGTGCCATCGCCGCGGCGGCCGAGAGGAGGTCGGGCAGTGGCCGGGGAGCGATGCCGGGTGCACCGAGGACCGGCGTGAGTGCGTCGAATTCGGCCGGGCCGAGGAGCCTGATGTCGCCGACCGGCAGTTCGGGATCGGCGGTGGCGGTCTGCAGGACCCGGTCGATCCGGTCCGCGAACTCGGCGACGGTGGCGCGGTCGTACAGGTCGGTCTGGAACAGTATCCGGCCCGCGATCCCCGCGGGTTCGCCGTCGTGCGTGGTCAGTTCCGTGAAGGACAGACGAAGGTCGAGGTCGGGTGCCGGGTGGTGGTCCCCGGCGGCTCCGATCCGGAGGTTGTTGCGGCGGGGCTCGGGATCGCCCCTGTCCCCGAACTCGAACAACACCCTGAACGGAGGAGCCGCGGATTCGTCCGCCACGGCGCCAGCTCCTTCGACACCTATGCCCGCGAGGACCCGCTCGTACGGAAGGCCGGAGTGCCGCAGCGCAGCCCGATCAGAATCTCGGATGCGGGCCAGCTGATCGGAGAACGCGGCCGCCCCCGACGTCGTGCTCCGCAGCACCACGACGTTGGCGGAGCCGGCCGGGAATGCAGTGGAGTCGACTGCCGGGACGACCGAGTCGTCCCCGTCGTCCTGCCGGAGGTCCACCACGGTGCCGACGGCGACGTCGTCGGTGTCGGCGAGCCTGCCGAGCAGCACCGCCAGCGCGGTGTGCATCACCGTGAAGACACTCGAGTCCGCCTGCCACGCCAGGTCGGCCATCCGCCGGTGGACGCGCCGATCGATCTCGATATCGACGTGCCCGGTCCGGCCCGAAGGCGTCGCCTGCCGCGGCCGGTCGAGGGGAACCGAGGCGGCCGCCGGTAGGTGGGTGAGCGCGCGGGCCCAGTAGTCGCGATCCTCGGCGATCTTGCGCTGCCGGACGCCTGCCTCGGCGCTGGCAGAGTGGATGTCGCCGACCCTGGTACTCGGACTCGCTGTCAGGAACTCCTCGAGCAGCTCGACGAACTGGCCGTGGTGCGACCGCAATTCGTCGTCGTCGTATCGGTTCGGATTGCCCCGGAAATCGACGAGGGTCCGCTCGTCCGCGCCGCTCTTGTAGATGTTGACCAGCAGATCCTCGACCGGGCCCGAGGTGACGATGTGATAGCCGCCGACCATGGAACCCAGCGTGACCACCTGGTTGAAGAGCATCACGTTGACCATCGGGCCCGTGAGCCCACGGGCGCCGCCTGCGAGGCCGGCGTCGCGGCGGATGTCCTCGACGCTGCATCGCTGATGCCGCAGGGCGCCCATGAGCTGGAGCTGGACCCGGGTGACGAGGTCGGCGACGGTATCGGCGTCGGTCACCGTGATGTGCAGGGGCGCGACGGTGGCGAGCATGCCACCGGACCGCTGCAACTGTGCCGTCGTCCTGCCGGACACGGGCAGGTTGATGAGGAGGTCGCGCTCGCCCGTCATCCGCGCGAGGTAGCAGCCGAAGGCCGCGATGATCACCGCAGCGGAGGTCGCGCCGACGCGGTGGTCGGAGTCCTCGAGTGCGGCCAGTCCCTCGTCCGACAATCGGGCACTCACAAGGGAACTGCGCGCGGTGGCGGCTGCCTCCCTGCGCGCGAGGGTGGAGCCGGACTCGATGCCGACGATGTGCTCGGCCCAGTACTGCCGGTCAGAGGCGAATCGGTCTGAGTTCCGGTACTTCTGATCCAGGTCGTAGAGATCGCGCACCGGCAGGGCGCGGTTCGGTTCCGGCTCGGTGCCGTTGACGGCCGCCGTGTACAGCGCCGCAATCCGGTTGATCAGGGTCGCGCCGCCGTAGCCATCGAGGACGACGTGATGAATTCGCGCGTACCACAGGTAGTCTCGGTCGCCGACCTGCAGGACGGATGTGTCGATGAGACGGTCGCGGGTCACGTCGACAGGCGTCGTGTACTCGCCGTCGATCCAGGCGTGGGCCGCGGCGATCGGGTCGGGTTCGCCACGGAAGTCGACCAGGCCGGTGGAGGTGTCGCAGGTCTCGTCGAACACCTGGTGCGGCTCGCCGTCGACCTCGACCATCTTCAACATCGGGGACTGGAACTCGAGTGCGGCGGTATCGACCGACGCGCGGAGCAGTTCGAGGTCCAGGTCGCCGTGCAGTTCGATGTAGTGCGCGATCGAGGCGGGGACGGTGGGGCTGAGTTGTTGTGAGAACCACATGCTCCGCTGGACTGCTGACAGCGGAAAGGCCGCGTCCTGCCTGTAAGGGTCTTGGGCTGGCCCCTGCGAATGTGTAGTCGTCATCGCACTCCCCAAGCGAGTAGACAAATCTCGAAGGATTCATTCAGCGCTGGTGCGCACTATTCTGTTTGTCAGCATTAGTGTCGGCCGCGTTACACAGAGTATCGGCCGCGGGCTGCTACTGTCGTCCGTTTCGGGCTTCGGTTACACACACCAGGACGGACGGGTCAACGCCTCGTCCCGGGCTCAGCGGAAGCGCTCCGCCTCTCGAGCGAGCTGAACCAGGCGCGCACACAACGAAGCCAGTTCGGAGTGCTCTGCGCCCTCCGCCACGGCGGTGTCCACGTCCTCCGCGGCGCAGCGGACCTCGAACATGCGATCCACGAGCGCGGCTGCCTCGTCGGCGGTGAGGACTACGGCATCGACCGGAATGGACGTGCCTTTGACCGCGGAGCGCTGCTCGTAGGCCCGCTGGCGGCAGGACTGGCGGCAGTAGCGGCGGCGGCGCCCGATGCCGACATCGGCGACCTCTCGTCCACACCACACACACGAATCGAGTCTGCGAGAGGGACCAGCCACGATAAGTCACCTTACTGTGCCTATCGATGGCGACCATGCCCGCCGAGATGCCGCGCCGGCAAGACGACGCGGTGCCTGCCGACGTTCGAAGACCGGTAAGATGGGGCGGTTGCGTCTGTGCGACGCCGGGGAACCATTCCAGCGTCCGTGGCGTTGAAGATGTGTGAATGCCTGCCGATCCGTGAATTTTTTGCAGATCCAGCGCACTCGCGTGCCGACCTAGGGAGAGGACACCACCATGGCAGATCGCGTACTTCGAGGTAGCCGACTCGGAGCGGTGAGCTATGAGACCGACCGCGACCATGACCTGGCGCCCCGCCGCATGGCTAAGTACCGCTGCGATAACGGCGAAGAGTTCGACGTCCCCTTCTCCGACGACGCCGAGATCCCCGGCACCTGGCTGTGCAAGAACGGGCTGGAGGGCAGCCTCCTCGAGGGCACCGCACCGGAGGCCAAGAAGGTCAAGCCCCCGCGTACGCACTGGGACATGCTGCTCGAGCGCCGCTCCGTCGAGGAGCTCGAGGAGCTGCTCAAGGAGCGCCTGGACCTGCTGAAGACCAAGCGCCGCGGAGCGTAGCGGAGCCGGCGCCTGAGAACGCCGCGCCGCGGAGCGTAGCGGAGCAGGCGCCTGAGACGCCGCGACGCGGAGCAGGCGCCAGCGCCGAGCTGAGCGACAGAACGCCGCCCCTGGGGAATCCCAGGGGCGGCGTCGTCGGTTCTGCTCTGTTTACCTGCCGAACAGCGCCTTCGCCTTGTTCCACCGGTTACGCATGCCCCAGGCGGTGACCTTGAGCAACGCCTCCTGCACGATGTTCCCGTCCATCTTGGACTCGCCGAACTCGCGCTCGGTGAAGGTGATCGGCACCTCGACCATGGTGAACCCGTGTTGGATCGCGCGCCACGCGAGGTCGACCTGGAAGCAGTAGCCGTGCGACTCGACGGCGTCCAGGTCGAGGGCCTCGAGTACCTCGCGTCGGTAGGCACGGAAACCGCCGGTGATGTCCTTGATCTTCACGCCCAGCGCCAGGCGGGAATAGATGTTGCCGCCGCGCGAGAGGAACTCGCGTCGTTTGGGCCAGTTCACCACGGAGCCGCCAGGCACGTAGCGCGAGCCGGCGACCACGTCGGCGCCCTCGTCGATCTTGTCGAGCAGTCGGTGCAGCTGCTCGGGGGCGTGGCTGCCGTCTGCGTCCATCTCGACGATGACGCGGTAGTCACGCTCGAGTCCCCACTTGAAACCGGCGATATAGGCCGCCCCGAGGCCGTTCTTCTCGGTGCGATGCATGACGTGAATGCGGTTCTCGGAGTCGGTGTCGGCCAGCTTGTCCGCGAGCTCCCCTGTGCCGTCCGGGCTGCCGTCGTCGGCCACGAGCACGTGCGTATTCGGCAGTGCGGCGTGCAGGCGGCCGATGATCAGGCCCAGGTTCTCCCGCTCGTTGTACGTCGGAATGATCACCAAGGTGTGCGCGCTCGGTGAGTCCCCGTTCGGCGTACCCGCTGCCATCTTGATCCTCCCTGCCAGCCGGAGCTGGTTCCTTCTCATACGTCCGCCGCCGTCAATTGATCGGCGCGGCCGGCCGCCGCCGTCGCACGAGTGCGACGGCGAGGGCCAATGCGGCACCGACACAGAGAACGATCTCCGGAATCGGGCCGAGTCGAGTAGCCAGCGTAGTGGAGGCTCGAAGAGGAACCTCCGCGACAAGCGTCGTTGGCACGAAAAGTGACGAAGATTCCTGTACGGACCCGTCGGGGGCGATGATCGCGCTGACTCCGGAGGTGGCCGCCACCACCACGACGCGACCGTGTTCGACCGCGCGCAGCCGCGACATCGCGAGCTGCTGGTACGTCATCTCGGTGTCACCGAAGGTCGCGTTGTTGGTGGGCACCGCGATCAGCTCGGCACCGGACCGGACCGCCTCGGTGAGCGCCCGGTCGAAGGCCACCTCGTAACAGGTGGCCACGCCGACCGGGATCCCGGCGGCCGTCACCACGCCGTTGCCGTCCCCTGGCACGAAGTTGCCTGCTTGGTCCGCGTACGACGAGAAGTGGCGGAAGAAGTCGCGGTAGGGCAGGTACTCGCCGAACGGCTGGATGATCTTCTTGTCGTGGCGGTCCTGGGGTCCGTTGTCGGCGTCCCAGACGATCACCGAGTTGGTGGTGGTCCGGTCGCCGTTCACCAGCACCGCACCGACCAGGATCGGCGCGCCGACGGCCCGCGATGCGGCATCGATCGCGTCGGCCGCGTCGGCGTTGCGTAGCGGGTCGATGTCCGAGGCGTTCTCCGGCCAGACCACCAGGTCGGGCTGCGGCTGTTTCCCGGCCCGGACGTCGTCGGCCAGCGCAAGGGTCTCCCGGACGTGGTTGTCGAGCACCGCGCGGCGCTGGGCGTTGAACTCGAGCCCGAGCCTCGGCACGCTGCCCTGGATCGCGGCCACGACGACCTTCCGGTCCCCCGCTGCGTCGTCGACCGAGCCCATGCCGGGGACGAAAGGCCAGAGGACGGCCGCGAGAATCGGCATGACGACGGTGAACGCGCCAGCGGCGAGCCAGTCCCTCGTGGGCAGGCGGCGGGTGAGCGCCACCGCGAGCGCGGCGATACCGGTTCCGGTCAGCGCGACCGCAAAGCTGACCAGCGGAGCGCCGCCGATGCCGGCCAGCGACAGCAGCCAGCCCTCCGCCTGGCCGAAGGCCAGCCTGCCCCACGGGAACCCTCCGAACGGCACACTCGACCGCAGCCATTCGGTCAGCGTCCACGCGCACGCGATCCACAGCGGGGCGAGCGGTAGCCGGGCGAGGATGACCGTGAGGATGCCGAAGAGGCCGAAGAACACCGCCTCCGCGCCCGATAGGGCGAGCCAGGGCCCCGGCCCCACGTACTCCCCCACCCAGGGCAGCAGCGGCAGCAGGAAGCCCAGTCCGGCGAGAAGCCCGTACCCGAACGCGCCCCGTAGGCGCAGTGCCTTCCGGTTCGGGTTTTCTTCGCCGCGATCGGACGCGCCGAACCGCGTCAGCACCAGAACCAGCAGCGCGACGCCGAATGGAGCCAGGAACCAGAGCGGTCGCGGTGGGAAGCTCGCGAACAACAGCCCACCGGACGCGAACGCCAACGCGCAGTCGCGCAGGGTGGTCAATCGGGGCGTGCGGGGTCGGGTCCGGGTCGAGGCGGTCACCTCAACGCTCATAGATGGTCTCGCCGCGATGAACGGTCTTCAGGCACACCGGGTTCGGCGATCCGGGATCCAGGTGGGGCAACGCGGGCACGCGTGACCGCGGATCGGTCGACCACCGCTGGACGGAGTCCTTTGCGGCGGTGACCACCAACTCACCGGCCTCCCAGACGGCGTACGAGGCCGGCGCGCCGGGCACCAGCGTGCCTGCGAGTCCGTCGCGGACACCGCCTGCCCGCCAGGCGCCGCGGGTGGCGGCGGAGAACGCCGCACGCGGCGAGACGCCGCTGCCCTCGGTGCGGTGGTTGACCGCGGCCCGGAGCATCGCCCACGGATCGACGGGCGTCACCGGCGCGTCGGATCCGAAGGCCAGGGACACGCCCGCCGCGGCCATCGCGGCGAATGGGTTGAGGGCCCCGGCCCGAGCCTGCCCGAGCGCCTGGGCGTAGAGGCCGTGGTCGCCGCCCCAGAGCGCGTCGAACACCGGCTGGACACTGGCGACCACCCCGAGCGCACCGAGCGTCGCCGCCTGCTCGGCGGTGATCATCTCGACGTGTTCGAGACGGTGTCCGCACGCCGCGACCGCGGGTCCGCCTAGTTCGGTGGCCACTCGCTCGAACGCCTCGATCACGGCGGTGACCGAGGCGTCACCGATCACGTGGAAGCCCGCCTGGATGCCGGCCTCGGTGCAGGCCCGCAGGTGTGCCGCGATCGTGTCCACGTCGAGATAGGCGTTCCCGGTCTGCGGGCGGTCGGCATACGGTTCGTGCAGCCAGGCCGTTCGGGATCCGATCGCGCCATCGACGAAGAGATCGCCGCCGAGGCCCGCGGCCCCCGTCTCGGCGAGCAGAGCGGTCGCCTCCGCCGCGGTCTGGACGGGCTGGCCCCAGTAGGCGCGGACCTCGACGCCGTGTGGATGCGCGAGCAGTTCCCGTAGGTCTTCGCGGCCGGAGATGTCGGGACCCGCGCATTCGTGGACCGCGACGATCCCGTTGGCGGCGGCGCTGTCGAGCGCGGCGGTCCTGGCCCGCGCGCGCTGGGCGACGGTGAGTAGTTCCCTTGCAGCCGCGCGGACGCGATGGTGATCGTCCGCGGTGACCGGCGCCTCGGCGTCGGCGGGGTCGACGCCGCCCGCGCGCCGCAGCAGCGACGAGGCGGCGGCGGAGTGGACGTCGATCCGAGCCAGGTAGACCATCCGGCCCGGTGCGGCGGCGTCGAGTTCCGTGGTGGTCGGCGCGACGGCTTCGTCCGTCCAGGCCGTCTCGTCCCAGCCGTGGCCCCAGATCACCGCGTCGTCCTGCTCGTCCGCGTAGCGGCGGACCAGGTCGAGGCATTCGCGCCGGGACCGCGCGCCGGTCAGGTCGAGCCCGGTGAGCATCAGTCCGAGCGCGGTGACGTGCACGTGGGTGTCCACGAACGCGGGTGTGACGAAGGCGCCGTCGAGGTCGATGATCTCGGCGTCGGGATGTAGCGCGCGGCCGGGGCGATCCTCGCCGACCCACACCACGGTGTCATCGGTCACGGCCATCGATGTCGCATCAGGTGCGGCGGGGCTGTAGATGCGTCCGCCGACCAACAATTGGGTACCCACGGGGGTTCAGTCTGCCCGCCGGGCACCGGGACCCGTGCCACCGGGATCCGGAAGGATGATCTCGCCCTCGAGGGCCAAAGTCTCTCCGGTTGCGGCGGGCGATCCGGCGGTCCCGGGGCGGTAGCTGGTGTCGACGTAAGAGTCTTCGACGATCGTGTCCTCGACGATGACGCCGTCAACCACCGTGCGGCGACGGGTGCGCGAGAACACCTCGGCTCCGACCCCGCCTGCCGCAGACACCATCCCGAGCCGGCGGCCACCGAGGATCAGCACCAGCGGCCGAAGCACGCGGCGGGTCGGCGGGATCAGCAGCAGCAACCCGAGCGCGGACGTGACGAGCCCCGGGATCACGAGCAGGATCGTGCCGAGCGCGACCAGGGCCCCGTCTGCCACGGCACCGCCCGCCGATCCGGTGCCGCGGCCGGCACGGCGGAATCCCTCGATCACCTTTCGGCCCTGCGAGCGCACAAGGACGAGGCCGACGGCCCAGCCGAGCAGGAACAGCGCAATCGTCCAGAGCACTCCGATGGTGCTGCCCACCCAGATCACCGCAGCGACCTCGATGACGACGTAGAGCACGAACAACGCCGGAATCATCGACCTGCCTTTCCTTGGACCCTTTGCCTCTTGGGTCCCTTGCTCGAACAACGTGCGACGGCCCGGATTTTCTCCCGGAGTTTCGCCCGTAAACCAATCCGGCCTTCTCGTGTAAACCAACCGTCAAGTTGAGCTGGACGCGAACCTCTAGTCGACGTAAACCCGAACCCTCTAGTTGACATTTAGACATTTGGCATGATGCAGTTCACATCGGTCGGGTTCATGATCGCCGAGTTCGCGCACCAGCCGAGGAGCAACATGAGTCTCCCCCTGATACTTCGCCGGATGTCTGTAGCCATGGTCTCCGTCGCGGCCCTTGCCCTCTCGCTCGCCGGGCAGGCGGGCGCGACCCCAACGGCAGAGGGACCCGCGGCACTGCCCTCCCCCGTGGCACTGCCCCCACCCACACCCGCTGCCGTCGCTGGAATAGCGGCGCCCGGCTTGGCGCCTGCAGCCCTGCTGACGGATCCCGGCATGCAGTCTCCCGAGGCTCTCGCGGTGCTCCAGAGCATTCTCGGGGCGGCCGCATTCGGTCCCCTCGGTCTCCCCGAGTTCGGCGTGACCAGGCCGCAGGAGTTCATGTATCCGGCGCCCACCCTCGGCTGCGGCGTCGGCGAGAGTCCGGTGACCGTCACGGTCGCCTCCGCGCAGGCCGGACCCAACTTCCCGATTCCGCCGTTTGTCGAGCGTGGTCAGCTGCGCTTCCAGGCGTTGCCGGCGCACCTCGACCTTCCCAAGCAGTCCGGGCTCAGCGTGGTCTGGTTCAACACCGAGACCTTCAAGGGCGGTATCGAGCCGCTGAACGACGTGGTGCTCGGTTTGCCGACGATGTCGAAGACCGTCGCAACCGGCGGCGGGACCGTACTCGCCGCGCTCTACGGTGATGTCACCTACCAGTCGGGCAAGACCTGCTTTGCGTTGCCGACGGTGGGCAGCTTCACGGCGTGAGTCAGCCTGCAACCAGGTGCCGGGGCGGGACCTACGCGCGGGGTGTGACCAGCCCGGTCTCGTAGGCCAGCACCACGGCCTGCACGCGGTCGCGCAGGCCGAGCTTGGTCAGGATCTTGCCGACGTGGGTCTTGATGGTGGCCTCGGAGAGGTGGAGCTGCTGCGCGATCTCCGCATTGGACAGCCCGGTTGCCAGGTGCCTGAGCACCTCGAGTTCCCGTTCGGTCAGGTCATCGAGGACCTCGGGGGTCCCGGTCGGGACCGGGTCGTCGCTGATGAACCGCGACAGCAGACGTCGCGTCACCTTGGGCGAGACCACCGCGTCCCCGGCCGCGACGCTCCTGATCGCCGAGACCAGGTCCTCGGGCGGGGTGTCCTTGAGTAGGAAGCCGCTCGCTCCCGCGCGAAGCGCACCGAGGGCGTGCTCGTCGAGGTCGAAGGTCGTCATCACCAGAACCTTGCTGGAGCAGCCGGATTCGACAATCTGCGCGGTGGCCGTGACGCCGTCGACAATCGGCATCCGCACGTCCATGAGCACCACGTCGGGTTCGAGGGTCCGCGCGGCGTTGACCGCCGCGGCGCCGTCCCCCGCCTCCCCCAGCACCACGATGTCATCATGCGCCTCGAGCACCATCTTGAGTCCCATCCGCATCAGCTCCTGATCGTCCACGAGCAACACGGTGATGGGCATGGCGCCACCCTATCCCCGAGCAGCGGCCACGGGTCGTGCGGCAACGGGTCGGTGCGGCAACGCCTGGTTCGGTCGCGGACCGTCGCCTGCTCGAGCCGGCGCGGCTCCGGCCGCAGGTTGTCCACGCGGGACGGACACCTACGGAACCTCGTCTTTGCCGTCGGTTCCCGCCGACCCTCGCCCATCGTGCCGCTTCGTTTGTTCGCGCCGCGCTTGCGCGTCGGCTTCCCTGCGGGCGTGGGCTTTTCGTCGGGCGCGGTCGAGGAGCTCTTTCGGGTGGTGCCGGTGGTTGATCCGGGGTTTCTGCTCGGGGTCGATGTGCGGCGGTGGGATCCACTCGGTGCGGCCGGCGTACTCGGTGCCGTCGGGGGCGGTGCGGGTCTTCCAGCCGCCGGGCCCGTCCTTGACCAACGCGTGGCAGCAGTCGCAGGCCAACGTGAGCTCGTCGATGTCGGTCCTGCCGCCCTTGGCGTAGTCGCGTTTGTGGTGGCCGGCGGCCATCGTGGCCGGCGCGGCGCAGCCCGGTCCGGTGCAACCGCCCTCCGCGGCAATCAACGCGAGACGCTGATCAGCGCTCGCGAGACGCTTCGTCCGTCCCAGGTGCAGCGGTCGGCCGTTGTGATCGAATAGCACAAGCACCGGGTGCGAGCGTTCCGCCAGTTTCAGCGCGTCGCGAATCGGGAGGATCCCACCGGACGCGGTCGTCGCGACCCCCGTCGCATGTTCGAGCTGGTCGAGGGTCATCGTGATGATCGCCGTCACCGGCAGCCCGCGATGAGACCCGAGCACCCCGGAGCCGAGAAGGGCACGCAGCGCTTCCTTGAACGCGTCGTGGTTGCGTTGCGCGGCGGCGCGGGTGTCACGGCCCGCCGCCGCAGCCAACGCCTCCCTGTCGACGCTCGGGTGCTCGGCATCACCGGTCGGCGACTGCGGGTCGTCGGGATTGTTCATCCCCGGCCGCGCCCACTTCGCCAAGATCGGCTCGAACAACGCCCGCGTCTCCGGGTCGAGATGCCCGGAGATCGGCGTCATGAGGTCCTTGTCCTGGCGGCCGAACCGGATCCCGCGCAGGCGTTTGCGGTCCTTGGCGTCGGTCAGGTTGCCGTCCGGATTCAGATACGCGAGCAGATTTTGGCCTGCGTTCTCAACATCCTCGGGGGTGGCCGAACGCGCGAGTTCCGCCAGGATCTGTTCCGCCGCCTCGACGTCAGCGGAGGGCACCGAATGCGGGATCTTCCGGATCACATCGCGCACCGCCCGGCAATGATCCCGACCGATATCGCCGTCGCGTTGCGCCGCGGCGGTCTCGGGCAGATCCGCGGGCAACGACTGCCCGGACAGCGCATGCCAGGTGCCCAACGATTTCGCCGCGGTCACCCGCGCGGACGCATCGGCCGCGGAGATCCGCAGCACCCCGATCAGCAGCTTGTTGACCGTCTTGTGGCCAAGCTTGCCCGGCAGCGACCGTTCGACCGTTTCCACGATCAACTTGTGCCCGACCGCCGAGGCCTGACGCAGCGATGTCTCCAACCGGCGCATCGTGTCGGTCAACTCGCCGTCGGCCAGCCCCGTCATATCCATGTCGCAGAGCCCAGACATGGCGTCGGCGATCGCGGTCAGGTGTCCTTGCACCTGCCCCGCGACCCCGAAACCATCGGTCGAACCCATGTTCGAAGTCTACCGCCGGGGTCCGACACGTTTGGCGGATGCAGCCGCGGTGGGTGGGTCGGTGGTCCGACTCGACATCCTGAGTACAGCGCGGGCTCGGCGAGGTGCGCCCGCGTGAGCATCTCGATCTGCTCGTGCCTGAACCAGGCGAACCGGCAATGGGTGCCCAGCGCAGGCGTTCGAGCGACTATCCGTGATCGTTCGGTGGGCGGCAAACTTGATTGCAGCAATGCTCAGTGCAACGGCGCTGAGTGTCCCGCACCAGAGGATCCAGACTCCTGAGTAGTAGAGCAGCCACAGTGCGAACCGGAGCTGGATCGCAATGAACGGGATCAACGCGGTGGACCGCAGGCCGCGCAGTTTGCCGGCGCGATACAGGATCTCCGAGAGCATGCAGACCACAGCGAGTGCGATGAAGAGCGGCAGATTGTGCCATTTGAGGGCGTTCTCCCCGTAGGACTCGCCCGAGCTCCAGCTCATGCGTTCCGAAGCGAAGTAGCCCAGTGCGCAACCGGTGACCCAGTAGATTGTTGGTGCCGAGGCGACCCGGGACAGCAGGCCTTGTCTGCCATCGACGTTGGACGCGGACTCTTCCACGGCTTCGAACTGTAGTCAGACGTCGCTACAGCCCTGTTCTTTCCGGAAGAAGCCCTCCTCGCGGGGTGCTCAGCAAGCATGTTGCATGAACGTCCCCAAAGGTATTGTTGGCCAATGGCGACTCGCGCGTCCGCTCGATTCATCAGCACTGCGATGGTGATGTTTGGTGCGCTGCTCTGCGTATCCTTCGAGCCCCCGCCCGCTTCCGCCCAGCCATGCCCCGACGTCGAGGTGGCGTTCGCCCGGGGTACCGACGAACAGATCGGCGTCGGCGCCACGGGACTCGCATTCATCGAATCGCTCCGCTTGTTCGCGGGCACGCGGTCGATCGGGGTGTACGCCGTCAATTACCGTGCCGCCAGCAATTTTGACGATCGGCGAGCCTTCGCCCACACCTTCGTCGAAGGTGTGCGGGACATGCATTCTCGGATTCAGTTCATGGCCTCAAGCTGTCCGAACACGAGGATGGTGATCGGGGGCTACTCGCAAGGTGCGGCCGTCGCGGGTTTCGTCGCCGAAGCCGGAAATCCCGTCGGACTACCGCCTGAGCTAGCACTACCCGGTCCGCTGTCGCCGGATGTGGCTAGCCATGTTGCCGCGGTCGTTCTTTTCGGAAAGCCCTCGGATCGGTTCATGCGCGATGCGGGAAATCCGCCAATCGCTATCGGACCGCTATTCGGAACCAAGACCATCGATCTGTGCGCTCCCGGTGACAACATCTGCGATGGTTCCCCACTCGGTCGCCCCAACGTCCTGCACGCGTTGTATCCCGTGAACGGGACGGCGATCGGGGCCGCGCAGTTCGTCGCCAGCCGCCTCTAGCCGGTCTGCGCGTTCCTTTCGCCGATCGCCTTCAGCATCTCGGTCGCCAGTGCCTGCTCGCCGTCCGCGTTCGGATGAACCGGGACCGGCTGCGCCGCGAACAGCATCGGCTCGATCCACCGCTGCCCGACGGGCTTGCAGCCGTCGCGCCCCTCCGACACCGCAGACATGTCCACGAACGTAGCGCCAGTCTCCTGCGCTGCGCGTCGGACCGCGTCGTTCAGGGTGGACTGCAGGTCCCGCATGAAGGGGACGTCGCCCGGGGCGATGGGAATCTGCGGTATGCAGCTTCCGCTCGACGGCAGCAGGTTCGGATAGCCGGCGATGATGACGTGGGCGCGCGGGGACCTGGCATGGATGTCGCTGAGCGCCTGCACCAACGCCGGATACGTGTTGGTCTCGACCGGCTCGGTGAGGCTGTTTCCGTACATCACCTTGCACGGTTCCGGCGATCCGGGGTGGGTGAGCATCGCGCCGATGCAGGCCGTCATGGCGCCGCCGAAGGTGTCATTGTTGTTGCCGCCGATCATCACCGTGACCAACTCGGTCGACGGCGTCAGCGCCTCCAGTTGGGCGCGGGTACCCGGGTGCTGCGGCGAGTAGAAGTCGTCCGTCTTCGCGCCGCCGCAACTCACGTCGGTGAGGCGGTAGCCGAGCCGCTGGGCAATGATGTGGGAGAAGTTCTGCTCTGACTGCCAGCACTGCGAGACCGTCGCGGGGGCGATCGGGAACACGCCGGATCCGGCGCTGAAGCTGTCGCCGAGGTTCACATACTCGAGTGGTTGCGACGGGGCTGCCGCTGCGGGCGGCCCGAAGCCCACGACGGCGGCGAGCGCGCTCGCCGCCACAATCCAACCCCTGCCCCCGGTTTTCACGTGCATTCGGATCCCCCCGTCAGTTGGCCGGATCTCCCCTGGGAGCCGCCGGACGTGATCTAGGTCTATCTTCCTGCTGTTGGGCAACATAGACGCCTGTCCAGGCTGGTGACAACCCGCCGCGCCGTCTAGTCCTCGGGGTGCAGCGGCAGTTCCGCCCGGACCCGCCAGCTCCCATCCGCTTCCCGCCCGGTCTCGAGGTTGCCCTGGAGCACCGCCACCCGTTCCCTCATTCCGAGCAGGCCGTTGCCCGAGCCCTGGGTGAACTGGCTCGATCCCCGTCCGTTGTCGGTGATCTCGACCAGCACGTCCTCGTCCCGCCTGCGCACCCGGACCCGCGCCCGCGGCGAGGCGCCCGCGTGCCTGAGCACGTTCGTCAGCGACTCCTGCACGACGCGATGGATGCCGAGGCTGAGCGCGGGTCGGATGTCGTCGAGTTCCCCCGTCATCTCGAGTTCGACGTGCAGTCCCGCGTCACGCATCATGCCGACGACTTTGGCCACGCCCGCCGTCCCGTGCTGTGGCATCTCGGTGGGCGTCTGCTCGGTGCGAAGTAGCGCGACGGTCCGGCGTAGCTCGGCGAGCGCCTGTCTGCCTGTGCTCGCGATGTTGCCGAGTGCCCGCTCGGCGGCGTCGGGGTTGCGCCGCACGGCGTAGGACGCGCCGTCCGCCTGAACCACCATCACGCTCACCGCATGGGCGACGACGTCGTGCAGTTCGCGCGCGATGCGGGTGCGCTCCCCTGCCACCGCTTCCTCGGCCCGCCGGTCCCGGTCGTACTCGGCGACGGCCAGCCTCGCCGCGACCTCCTCGTCGTACAGCCGGCGCGCGCCGAGGAACTCGGCGGTGATCCACGACAGTGCATAGAACAGCGAGATGAACCCGACCGTGGTGGCCGGTTCCTGATGTAACAGCCAGATCGAGAACGCGGAGTCGGCCGCGAGCCCGACGACGTAGACCACGGCCTGCTTCCGGCCGACGTAGGCGACCAGCGTGTAGAGCATCACGGCCAGGCCCAGCTGGCCCGGATGGGTGAGTGTCTCGTCGCCGATCCAGCTGCTGACCACGGTGCTCAGGACGGAGATGCCGAGGATCGCGGCCGCGGCCACGACGGGATGTCGGCGCCGGAACGCTATCGGCACGCAGAGTGCCAGGCCGAGTAGTACCGACAGTCCCGGTGCCTGACTGTTCGGCGCCGTCAGGCATTCGAGTACGAAAAGGATCGCGGCCAGCATCGAGTCCGCGACGAACGGCTTTCCCCGCAGCCACAGACTGAACCTCCGCATGACCTCAGCCTAGGAGTTGCGAGCCGCGAGCCGTCCTGTGATTGAGTCTGACGCATGGCGTGGCTCGACTGGGGAGTGCTGATGGTCGCGGCCACCGCGGCCGGATGGGTGGACGCCGTGGTCGGCGGGGGTGGGCTGATCCTGCTCCCCGCGATCCTGATCACCATGCCGCAGCTGAGTCCGCAGGTGGCGTTGGCGACCAACAAGCTCACGGCCATCAACGGCACCGCCGCGGCCGTGCTGACCTTCAGCCGGAAGGTCGCCATGCAGTGGCGGCTGATGATCCCCGCCGCGGTGCTGGCCGCGGCGTTCGCCGGTCTCGGGGCCGCCGCCGTGTCGCTGATCGACAAGGCGCTGTTCATCCCGATCATCATGGTGTTGCTCGTTGCGGTCGCGGCGATAGTCACGATGCGGCCGACTCTGGGCACCACCCTCATCCATCACCGGCCGAGTCGGATGCGGGTGTGGACGACGGTTCTGGTCGCGGGCGGGGCGATCGGGTTCTACGACGGGCTGTTCGGCCCTGGCACCGGCACCTTCCTGATCATCACCTTCGCGGTGATGCTGGGAACGGAGTTCGTGCGCAGCGCCGCGATGGCCAAGGTGATCAACCTCGGATCGAACTTCGGGGCGCTGGTCTACTTCGCCGCGACCGGCAACGTCTGGTGGACCCTCGGGCTGGCGATGGCGGCGTGCAACATCGTCGGCGCGGTCCTCGGCGCGCGCGTGGCACTCGCGAAGGGCGCGGGGTTCGTTCGCATCGTGCTGCTGGTGGTGGTCGTGGTCATGGTGATCCGGTTGGGCTGGCAGCAGTTCGCCTGATAGGTATCGGACATCGGTAGCGTGTCACCCGTGACCGCCACTCGCGACGTCGATCCGGACTTTCTCGCCCTACCGCTGCGGGCCCTCGCGGACGCGGCGCTGTCCGCGGCCCGGGCCGCGGGCGCCACCCACGCCGATCTACGGGTGCACCGACTGCTGACCCAGTCGCTCCGACTCCGGGACGGCGCCGTGCAGTCGGCGGTCGACGGCGTCGAACTCGGCGTGGCGGTGCGGGTGGTGGTCGACGGGACGTGGGGGTTTGCCTCGCACGCGGAGCTGACTCCCGACGCCGCGGCCCGCACCGCGGCGCAGGCCGTCGAGGTGGCCAGGGCGCTTCGCACGCTGAACAGGGACAGGGTGGAGTTGGCGCCGGAACCCGTTTACCGCGACGCGGTCTGGGTTTCCGGCTATGAGGTCGACCCGTTCGAGGTCCCGACGGCCGAGAAGATCGACCTGCTCACCGACTATTCGGGCCGGCTGTCGGCCGCCGACGGCGTCGACCATGTCACGGCCACCGTGATGCAGGTCAAGGAGCAGACCTTCTACGCGGACCTGGCCGGTTCGAACATCACCCAGCAGCGTGTTCGGCTGCATCCGCAACTGGAGGCGACCGCCGTCGACCAGACGGCGGGCAGCTTCGAGACCATGCGCACGCTCGCGCCCCCGGTCGGGCGTGGGTGGGAGTACCTGCGCGGCGGCGAGGACCGGGCCTCCTGGGACTGGGCGACGGAACTGGCACAGATTCCCGAATGGCTGGCAGAGAAGGCCAAGGCGCCCTCGGTGACGGCGGGCCCGACCGACCTGGTCATCGATCCGTCCAACCTGTGGCTGACCATCCACGAATCCATCGGCCACGCAACCGAATACGACCGGGCAATCGGGTACGAAGCGGCCTATGCGGGCACCTCGTTCGCGACCCCGGACAAGCTCGGCTCGCTGCGGTACGGGACCGAGATCATGCACGTGACCGCCGACCGCACCGAGGATCACGGGCTGGCCAGCATCGGCTACGACGACGACGGCGTCGGGTCACAACGCTGGGACCTGGTGCGCGGCGGCACTCTCGTCGGCTATCAGCTCGACCGGGTCTTCGCCCCGAGGCTCGGCCTGGAGCGTTCCAACGGCTGCTCCTACGCGGACTCCCCGCACCACGTGCCGATCCAGCGGATGGCGAACGTGTCGCTGCAGCCGGATCCCGAGCGGGACACCACCACCGAGGAATTGATCGGCCGGGTCGAGAACGGGATCTACGTGGTCGGGGACAAGAGTTGGTCGATCGACATGCAGCGGTACAACTTCCAGTTCACCGGCCAACGGTTCTTCCGGATCAGAAACGGCGCGCTCGAGGGGCAGCTCCGGGATGTGGCCTACCAGGCCACCACCACCGACTTCTGGGGTTCGATGGAGGCCCTCGGCGGCGCCTCCACCTGGCAGTTGGGCGGCGCGTTCAATTGCGGTAAGGCGCAGCCGGGTCAGGTGGCAGCCGTCAGCCACGGCTGCCCCTCGGCACTGTTTCGCGGCGTGAACGTGCTCAACACTCGAACGGAGGGCGGGAAATGATTCCGGGGCAGGATCTCGTCGAGCGAGCGCTAGCGCTGTGCACGGTGGACGAGGCGATGGTGGTCGTCACCGATGCCAGCGAGGCGTCGCTGCGCTGGGCAGGCAACTCGATGACCACGAACGGCGTGTCGACGTCGCGGACCTGGACCGTGATCTCCATCGTCCGCGACGGCAAGAATGCGCGGGTCGGAACGGTCAGCTCCAGCAGCGTCGACCCACAGCAGATCCCGGACGTCGTGCGGGCCAGCGAGGAGGCGGCGCGCACCGCCCAGCCGGCGGAGGACACGATGGACCTGATTCCGGGTTCCGGAGTGACCGATTCCGCCTGGTCCGCGGCCGCCGCCTCGACCGGTATCGACGTGTTCGGCGGGCTCGCAGGCGATCTGGCCGACGGTTTCGACGGCGCCGACCGGCTGTACGGGTTTGCGCATCATCAACTGCACAGCACCTGGCTCGGCACCTCGACGGGGGTGCGCAGGCGTTTCACCCAGCCGACCGGATCGGTGGAGATCAACGGCAAGCGCGGCGACGCCAGCGCGTGGGTCGGGGCGGGAACCGTCGACTTCGCCGACGTATCGGTGCCGAACCTGCTGGCACAGTTGACCACCCGGTTGGACTGGGCCAAGCGCACCGTCGACCTGCCCGCGGGTCGCTACGAGACGCTGCTGCCGCCGTCGGCGGTGGCCGACCTGATGATCTACCTGATGTGGACGATGGAGGGCCGCGGCGCAGAGGAGGGGCACACCGCGTTGTCGAAGGCGGGCGGCACCCGAATCGGTGAGCGGCTCACCGGCTTCCCGTTGACCCTGCGCTCCGATCCCTGTGCTCCCGGGCTCGAGTACGCGCCCTTCGTCGCGACGGTGGCCTCGAGCGACTCGCTCTCCCTCTTCGACAACGGCATGGATGTCGATCGGGTCGACTGGGTCCGGGACGGCACCGTCAACGCGCTCGCCTACCCCCGTCACGCGGCGCAGGAGTTCGGAGCCGCGGTCGCGGTGCCGGGTGACAACCTGCTGCTCACCGGCGGCGGAGCGGCGACCATCGACGAGATGGTCGCCAGGACCGAGCGCGGGCTGCTGCTGACCACTCTCTGGTACATCCGCGAGGTGGATCCGGCAACGCTGCTGCTCACCGGACTCACCAGGGACGGCGTGTATCTGGTCGAGGACGGTGCGGTCACCGGCGCCGTCAACAACTTTCGGTTCAACGAGAGCCCGCTCGACCTGCTGCGGCGGGTCTCGGAGGCGGGTGCCACCGAGACGACTCTCCCGCGTGAGTGGAAGGACTGGTTCACCCGCACCGCGATGCCGCCGCTGCGGATCCCGGACTTCCACATGTCGTCGGTGAGCCAGGCACAATGAGCATCACAATCCGCCTCGCCGACGACGCCCGCTGCCCCTGCCTGAGCGGCGACACCTACGGTGCCTGCTGCGGCCGCTATCACTCCGGTGCCGCGCAGGCCCCGACCGCGGAAGCGCTGATGCGCTCGCGGTACTCGGCGTTCGCGGAAGGTGACACCGGCTACCTGCTGAGGACCTGGCATCCGAGCACCCGCCCTAGGACGCTGGAACTCGACGACAACCAGAGGTGGCTGCGGCTCGATATCCTCGGCCGCTCGGGCGGCGGTCTGCTCGAGTCGGAGGGCACCGTCGAGTTCGTCGCGTATTACCGGTACGGCCGGGAGCGGAAGTCGCTGCGCGAGCACAGCCGGTTCGTGCGCGAGGGCGGGAAGTGGTTCTACCTGGACGCGCTCGACTGACTCGCTGCCGATCCGCACCCGCCCCAAGGGGCGATTCGAGGAGTAACGTCCGGCGCAGGCGGGAAACCGCGACGATCGCCTCAGGTGGCGACGATGGACTGGTTCAACGCGGACGGCTATTCGATCGGGCGGCTGCTCTTCAAGGAAGGACTCGCCGCCCTTTACCTGACTGCGTTTCTGGTGGCAGTGAATCAATTCCGCGCGTTGATCGGCAGCAACGGGATGCTCCCGATCCCCGACTACCTGGCAACGGCGTCGTTCCGGCGTTCGCCGAGCCTGTTCCACCTGTACTACTCCGATCGGTTCTTCGCCGCGGTCGCGTGGACCGGGGCCGGTCTGGCCGCAGTCACGGTGGTTGGGGTGACCGACCGGCTTCCGCTGCCCGCGCACATGCTGGTGTGGTTCGCGATGTGGCTGCTCTACCTGTCGATCGTCAACGTCGGCCAGGTCTGGTACGGGTTCGGCTGGGAGTCGCTGCTCCTCGAGGTCGGTTTCCTGGCGATCTTCCTTGGCAACGCCGATACCGCCCCGCCGGTCGCGATCCTGCTGCTGCTGCGGTGGCTGCTGTTCCGGCTCGAGTTCGGCGCCGGGATGATCAAGATCCGCGGAGATTCCTGCTGGCGGGACCTGACCTGCCTGTACTACCACCATGAGACGCAGCCGATGCCGGGGCCGCTGAGCTGGTACTTCCAACACCTCCCCCGCCCGCTGCACCGGGTCGAGGTCGCGGGCAATCACCTGGCCCAGCTCGTGATGCCGTTCGGCCTTTTCGCCCCGCAGCCGATTGCCTCGATCGCGGCGGGCCTGATGATCGTGACGCAGCTGTGGCTGGTGGCCAGCGGCAACTTCGCCTGGCTGAACTGGCTCGCGCTCGTGCTCGCGGTGTCGGTGCTGCCGGACAGTGTGCTCGGCGCGGTCCTGCCGATCGATCCACCCGCCGAGGCCGCGTCTTCCCCGGCGCCCTTCGCGGCGGCAGTGATCGCGGTGACCGCGCTGGTCCTCGTGCTCAGCTACTGGCCGGTCCGCAACCTGGCCTCGCACAGCCAGCTGATGAACGCCTCGTTCAACGCCTGGCACCTGGTCAACACCTACGGCGCGTTCGGGCACGTCACCCGGATCCGGTACGAGGTCATCGTGGAGGGCACGTCGGCAGCGCATATCACGCCGGACACGGTGTGGCGTGAGTACGAGTTCAAGGGCAAGCCGGGCGACATCCACAGGAGGCCGCGTCAGTTCGCTCCGTACCACCTGCGCCTGGACTGGCTGATGTGGTTCGCCGCGATCTCACCCAGCTACGCCAGGGGGTGGTTCGTGTCGTTCGCGGAGAAGCTGCTCCTCAACGACGCAGCGACGCTCAGGTTGCTACGCGTCAATCCGTTCGCGAAGGCGCCGCCCATCTTCGTGCGGGCGCGCCTCTATCGCTACCGGTTCAGCACGTGGCGAGAGCGGCGCGAAAGCGGTGCGTGGTGGCACCGGGCCCCCGTTTCGGACTATCTTCCGCCCATCCGGCTCGCGCCAGGGGCGGTCGCCGGCCGCGGAGCTGACGGGGCCTGACGACCTGTGTCGGTACCCTGGACGGCATGTCGAGCGCGGATTCCACCAGCGTGCGCGTGGATAGTTGGGCTTGGTCCGTGCGTCTGTTCAAGACCCGCTCCGCGGCTGCGGCCGCGTGCCGCGCCGGGCACGTGCGCGTGAACGGGGTGTCCTCCAAACCCGCTCAACCGCTGCACGTGGATGATGAGGTGCGGGTCCGGGTCGCCGGTACCGAACGGATCGTCGTGGTGACCAAACTGATCCGCAAGCGGGTCGGCGCCGCCGAGGCCGTCCTTTGTTTGATCGACAGGACCCCTCCTCCCCCGCCCCGCGAGGAGCTGATCGCCGTGCCGCGCCGTGACCGTGGGACCGGCAGACCGACGAAACATGAACGGCGCGAACTAAATAGGCTGCGCGGCTTCAACGAAGACTGACTACCGGCGATCCCGCGAATCATCTCACTCATTCCCGGTATGCGGGGCGAGAACTCGTGCCATGCTTCCCCCCGCCGGTGGCGATCGCCACCGAATCAGCGTGATTTCGGAGGAGTAATCGATGATGGACCGGGTGTGTCGACAGGGTTCGGTGTGGGGGCACCGTGCGGTGTGGGTTGCCGCGGCAGTGGGGCTTTCCGCAGCGTGCGCGTCGGCGGGGGTGATCGGTGCGGGCGGCGCATCGGCGCAACAGACCCGGACACTCGGGTGCGCGACCGAGCCCGGGCACACCACCTGCTCTTACGACAGCTTCGGTCCTGACGAGTACTACCTGGACATCCCGGCCGGTGTCACTTCGGTGTCAGTGAAGGCGACCGGCGGTAGCGGTGGGGGCGCGCTGGGCGGACGTGGCGGAGTCGTCACATCTGATCTGCCCGTCACGCCGGGACAGCGGCTGATCATCATGGTGGGCCCCGGTGGCGGGTCGGGCCTGAACTCGGGCGGCGGATTCGCCGCCGTGGCAACGGAATCGGCCGCAACCAACTGGACCGTCGGTATGAACTCACGCCTGCTGGTCGCGCCGGGAGGCGGTGGCGGCGGCGGGGCAGGCGCGGGCGGCGATGCGGGTGTCTCCGCCCCCGGCGCCGGGGGCGGCCACGCCGGATCGGACGCCGCGGGCGGAATCGCAGGGCTGGGTGGCACCGGCGGCGCGCTCGGCGCCGGGGGCTCCGGCGGAGCGTTGGGTTCGGGCGGTGGCGGCGGCTACTTCGGCGGTGGCGGTGGCGTGGGCGGCGGCGGCGGCTCGTTCCTGGTCCCGGCAGGCGGCAGCACCGAACTCGCTCCGGCCGGTTCCGTTCCGAGGGTCGTGATCGACTTCGATTCGTCGTACGTCATGGGCACCGGCAGCACCGACAGCGGCAGCGGATCCGGGAGCGCGGGCAGCTCCAGCGGCTCGGGTAGTGCGGGTAGTTCCGACGGATCCGGGAGCGCCGGCAGCTCCGGCGGACCGGCGTCGTAGCGGACCGGGACCCTCACCGGCTTGGCGGAGCCACCGCCAGTGGACCCAGCGTCCAGTTCTGTGCCTCAATGCGCCCACATCGAGCTTGGGCGCGTGGCATGCTTCCACCGCCGGCGGCAATCGCCCCGGATCATTTACAACTCTGCGAGGTTTGTTGATGCAAGGGCGTGTGTGGCAGGCGGGATCGACACGGGCGCGGCGCACCGTGGGACTGGCCGCGACGGTGGGCATGACCGCAGCCGTCGCGGCGGCGGTGACCGGCGCAGGTGCGGGCGTTGCGGCCGCCGACGACCAGGTCGCGGGATGCGCGCAGTCGGGGCCGCTCGTCAACTGCATGTACAGCATCGCGGGCGAGCATGCCCTCGACATTCCTGCCGGGGTGACCTCGGTCAAAGTCACCGCGATCGGTGAGGCCGGCCAGAACGGGATCGGCGCAGGCGGACTCGGTGGTCGCGTCACCGCGGACCTCCCCGTCACTCCGGGATCGAAGCTGTACATCCTGGTCGGCGAGGGCGGCGGCGCGGGCGGCGGCTTCTCCGGGACGGCGACCGAGTCTATCAAGCAGGACCGAGAGAAGGGTCTCAAGTCGCGCACCCTCGTCGCTCCCGGTGGCGGGGATGGCAGCCTCGGTGCCGGTGGCAACGCCGGTGCCGCCGCGGTCGGTGCGGCGGGCGGTAAGGCCGGCACCGCGACCGCAGGTGGTGCGGGCGGCAGCGGGTCTCCGTCCGGCGCCGCAGGAGTGCTCGGTGACGGCGGTGCTGGTGTCGGTGGCGGCGGCGATGGCGGCGCGGGCTACTTCGGGGGCGGCGGCGGCGCAGCGAACGGGGGCGGCGGCGGCGGATCTTTCCTGGTTCCCGCGGGCGGCACCGATCGGCTCGCGGCCTCCGACGACGAGGCCATGGTGCTCCTGCAGTTCAACTCGCTGACACCGGTCATTCCGATCCCCGGGCTCCCCGATCTCGGCCAGCTCAGCTCGTCCTTCGGTAGCTGACAGATCACCCCAGAAGTCGACGAGGCCCGTACCGGCGAATCTGCCGGTACGGGCCTCGTCTTTTTGTTCCTGAGGTCAGGGTGCGGTGACGGCCAGGCCGATCGTGCCGGTCTTACCGCGGCGGATCAGGCTGCCCTTCATGGTGATCCAGCCGAGGATCCCGTACTTGCGGGCGATGACGTCGCGGGCGTGATCGGTCCCGGCATCGTCGAGGATCGCCGCACTGGCCTCGATCGCCTCGCCCGTCTGATTGCCGCGCAGGTCACAGGCCGCGATCGTCACCCGAGAATTGCGCCGCACCCGTTTGACCTTGTACGAGTCGGTGACCGTCCACATCAGCAGACGGTCACCGTCGAGCGCGGCCCACAGCGGGGTCGGGACCCCGGTGCCGTCCTTGCGGAAGGTGGTCAGCAGGACGTACTTGGCGGCACCGATCTCGCTGAATGTGGAACTCATGACAGCAGACTACCGGCTGTGGTCCCGGTCACCGGGAAGTCGCTCGGCGCAGAATTCCAGAAAAATCTACCTTTGTCGCCCATACAAGCGCAGCGGTTTCGGCTTGCGGGACTTTCGGTGGACGGCAGAAGGTATTTCCAGTGACAGCAACAGACATCAGAGTCGAAGACGCACCGGAGGGCACCGGCAAGGGCCGGTACGCCCGGCAACGACCGGCCTGGGTAATCATCGCGGTGCTCGTGGTGGTGGAGATCATCAGCGCCTTCGAGACCTCGATGGTGTACGCCGCGATCCCCACGTTCATCTCGGAGTTCAACAGCGACGCGGCGACGGTGGGGTGGTCGGTAACCGCATTCCTGCTGGTGGCGTCCGCCTCGGCGGCCGTGTGCGGGCGCCTCGGCGACATGTACGGCCGCGAACGCGTGCTGATCGTGCTGCTGTTCGCGGCGGCAATCGGATCGATGATCAGCGCCGTCGGCGACAGTCTCGGCAGCATCATCGTCGGACGTGCAATCCAGGGTCTGGCCGGCGCGATCCTGCCGCTGTGCATCGGACTGGCGCGCGAGCATCTGCCCCCGGCCAAGGTTCCGGTCGCGGTCGCGGTCATCTCCGGTTCCGCGGTGGCCGCCGGCTCCTCGGCCCTGCTGATCGCGGGCGTCATGCTCGACCACGCCAGCTGGCATATGATCTTCATCGTCGCGGCGGTCTACGCGGCGCTCACCATTCTGCTGGTGCTTTTCGTGCTGCCGTGGCGCCGCCCGACCGGCAACACCGAGACGGTGGACTACGTCGGGGCGGTGGCCTTCGTGCCCGCCATCGCCGCCGTACTGCTCGGCGTCAACAAGTCCACCGCATGGGGTTGGACCAGTCCGGCCACGCTCGCGCTGGTGATCGGCGGCGTGGCGACGCTGACGCTGTGGGTGCTGTGGGAGCTGCGAACCACCTCGCCGATCGTCAACCTCCGGCAGTTCCGTGACCGCAAGTTCGCCCTGACCATGCTCGCGACCTTCGCGATCTCGATCGGTCCGATCGGCGTGACCACGATGATCATCCCGATCGTCCTGCAGTCGCCGACCAGCGCCCCGTTCGGCCTGGGCCTGACCCCGACCAACGCCGGGTGGCTCTCCTTCGCCGGTTCGATGTTCGGGTTCGTCTGCACCCCGCTCAGCGGTAAGATCGCCGCGGCGGTCGGCGCCCGCACGTCGATGCTCATCGGCAGCGCGCTGTTCCTCCTCGGCAACCTGATGCTGTTCGTATTCCACGACTCCGTCGTCGGCATGATGATCATGGTGATCACGGTGTCGGTGGCGACGGCGTTCGCCTACACGGCGCTGCCGAATCTGCTGGTCGAGGCGGTCCCCGAGCGGCGCACCAGCGAGGCAACCGGCACCAACGCGGTGGTCCGGACCGGCGGCAGCGGAATCGGCGTCTCGATCGCGACGATGCTGCTCGCCAACACCGCGCTCGCCTCCGGCCTGAACACCGTCGGCGGCTTGAACGCAGTCGTCGCGATGCTCGCCGTGACCTCGCTCGCCGCGATCGGGTTCACCCTGATGATCCGTCGCGGACCCGTCACCCTGTCGTAGCGACAGCTGAACCGACAGTGACACGAGAGTGGCCGACCCGGAATCCGGGCCGGCCACTCTCGTGTTCTACGCCAGTGAACTGGGGTCACTCCCCTTCTAGTTCGCCCTCGGTCTCGAGATACACCTGACGCAGTCCGTCGAGGGTCTGCTGCTCGGGATGCTCCCACATGTCGCGCTCGGCCGCCTCGAGCAGCCGCTCCGCGATCCCGTGCAGGGCCCAGGGATTGGACTCGGTCATGAACTTACGGTTCTGCTCGTCCAGCACATATGTCTCGGCGAGCTTCTCGTACATCCAGTCCGCGACGACGTTCGTGGTGGCGTCGTACCCGAACAGGTAGTCGACAGTCGCGGCCATCTCGAAGGCGCCCTTGTAGCCGTGCCTGCGCATCGCCTCGAGCCACCGCGGGTTGACCACCCGCGCGCGGAACACCCGCGCGGTCTCCTCGGACAACGTGCGGGTGCGGACGGCATCCGGACGGGTGCTGTCTCCGATGTAGGCCTCCGGTGACTTCCCGGTCAGCGCGCGGACGGTCGCCACCATGCCACCGTGGTACTGGAAGTAGTCGTCGGAGTCCGCGATGTCATGCTCGCGGGTGTCGGTGTTCTTGGCCGCCACCGCGATTCGACGGTAAGCGGTACGCATGTCATCGGACGCGGGCGCCCCGTCGAGTCCGCGGCCGTACGCGTAGCCGCCCCAGGTCGTGTAGACCTCGGCGAGGTCGGCGTCGTTGCGCCAGCTCTTCGAGTCGATCAGCTGCAAAAGGCCGGCGCCGTACGTGCCCGGCTTGGAGCCGAAGATGCGGGTGGTGGCGCGACGGTCGTCGCCGTGGTCGGCCAGGTCCGCCTGTGCGTGCGCGCGGATGTAATTGCTCGCGGCCGGCTCGTCGAGCGCCGCGACCATCCGGACCGCGTCGTCGAGCAGGGCCAGCACGTGCGGGAAGGCGTCCCGGAAGAAGCCGCTGATCCGGACGGTGACGTCCACGCGGGGACGGCCCAGCTCCTCGAGAGAGATCGCCTCCAGGCTGGTGACGCGGCGCGAGGCCTCGTCCCACACCGGCCGGACGCCCAGCAGGGCAAAGACTTCGGCGATGTCGTCGCCGGAGGTGCGCATCGCCGAGGTGCCCCAGACGGACAGGCCGACCGACCTCGGGTACTCGCCGTGATCGGCCAGGTAGCGGGCCAGCAGCGACTCCGCCATCGCCTGCCCCGTCTCCCACGCGAGCCGCGACGGCACCGCCTTCGGATCCACCGAGTAGAAATTGCGGCCGGTCGGCAGCACGTTGACCAGCCCGCGCAGCGGCGACCCGCTCGGCCCGGCCGCGATGAACCGGCCGTCCAGTGCGCGCAGCACCTGGGCGATCTCGCCGTTCGTCTGACGGAGCCGCGGGACCACCTCCGCCGCCGCGAACTCCAAGACCGCGACGACCTGTTCGCCGTGCTCGGCTCCGATGCGGGCCGCCGCAGCCGGGTCCCAGTCCGCGGCCTGCAGGCCCGCGACCAGCCGGTGCGCGATCTCCTCGATCGCGTCCACCCGGGTGCGGACCTCGTCACCGTCCTCGCTGAGCCCCAACGCTTCACGCAGGCCCGTCACTGTGCGCTCGCCGCCCCACATCTGCCGTGCCCGCAGGATCGCGAGCACCAACTCCACCTCCGCATCACCCTCCGGCGCCCTGCCGAGGATGTGCAGCCCGTCCCGGATCTGCACGTCCTTGATCTCGCACAGCCAGCCGTCGACGTGCAGCAGCATGTCGTCGAAGACGTCCTCGTCGGGGCGCTCCGCCAGGCCCAGGTCATGGTCCATCTTCGCCGCGCGCATCAGCGTCCAGATCTGCTGGCGGATCGCGGGCAGTTTCGCCGGGTCGAGCGCCGAGATGTTGGAGTGCTCGTCGAGTAGCTGCTCGAGCCGCGAGATGTCGCCGTAGCTCTCGGCTCGGGCCATCGGCGGGATCAGGTGGTCGACAAGGGTGGCGTGCGCACGGCGCTTGGCCTGGGTGCCCTCACCCGGATCGTTCACCAGGAACGGATAGATCAGCGGCAGGTCGCCGAGCGCCGCATCAGTGCCGCAGGACGCGGACATGCCGAGCGTCTTGCCTGGCAGCCACTCGAGGTTTCCGTGCTTGCCGAGGTGCACCACCGCGTCGGCGCCGAAGCCGCCCTCGTCCTGTCGGGCGGCCAGCCAGCGGTAGGCGGCCAGGTAGTGATGGCTCGGAGGCAGGTCCGGATCGTGATAGATGGCAACGGGATTCTCGCCGAACCCGCGGGGCGGCTGCACCATCAGGACCACGTTGCCGACCTTCATCGCGGCGATGACGATCTCGCCGTCGGGGTCGGCCGACCGGTCCACGTACAGCTCGCCCGGTGCAGCACCCCAGTGCTTCTCGACGCCCTCGCGGAGCTCCTGCGGCAACGTGGCGAACCACTGCCGGTAGCGGGCCGCGGAGATGCGGATCGGGTTGCCCTCCAACTGCTCCGCGGTCAGCCAGTCGGGGTCCTGCCCGCCTGCCGCGATGAGCGCATGGATCAGCGCGTCACCGTCCTGGGCGGCCAGACCGGGCAGTGCGTCGTCTCCGTCGACCGGCCCGAGATCGTATCCGGCTGCCCGCATCTCGGTGAGCAACGCGATGGCGCTCGCGGGAGTGTCCAGGCCGACGGCGTTGCCGATGCGGGCGTGCTTGGTGGGGTACGCGGAGAGCATCAGCGCGATCCGCTTGTCGGCGAGTGGGATGTGCCGCAGCCGCGCGTGCCGCACCGCGATGCCCGCGACCCGGGCCGCCCGCTCCGGGTCGGGCACGTAGGCGGTGAGGCCGTCGGCGTCGATCTCCTTGAACGAGAACGGAACCGTGATCAGCCGGCCGTCGAACTCGGGCACCGCGACCTGCGTCGCGACGTCCATCGGGGAGAGCCCGTCGTCGTTGGATTCCCACGCCTCGCGGCTGCTGGTCAGGCACAGGCCCTGCAGGATCGGCACGTCGAGCGCGGCCAGCTCGGTGACGTCCCAGGCCTCGTCGTCCTCCCCCGCCGACGCACTCGCGGGCTTGGTGCCACCCGCGGCGAGCACGGTCACGACCATCGCGTCGACCGTGCCGAGGATCGCGAGCAGCTCCGGCTCGGCGGTCCGCAGCGAGGCGCAGAAAATCGGCAACGCCCGCGCGCCGCGCTCCTCGATCGCCCGGCACAGCGCCTCGACGTACTCGGTGTTGCCCGCCAGGTGCTGCGCCCGGTAGTACAGCACCGCCACGACCTGTGAGTCCTTTTGGTCCGCAGCGGGGCCAGAAGGACTCACGGGGGCGAAGCCCCACGTCGGGGTGTGCACCGGCGGCTCGAACCCGTGCCCGGTGAGCAGGACGGTGTCGGTGAGGAAGTGGTGCAGCTGCAGCAGGTTCTGCGGGCCGCCCTCGGCCAGGTAGGAGTGCGCCTCGGCGGACACGCCGCCGGGCACCGTCGAGTGCTCCATCAGCTCGGCATCGGGGGCGAGCTCGCCGCCGAGTACCACCGTCGGCAGGCCCGCGGCGAGGACGGCGTCGAGGCCGTCCTCCCAGGCGCGGCGACCGCCGAGGATGCGCACCACCACCATTTCGACCCCGTCGAGCAGGCCCGGCAGGTCATCCACCAGGAGCCGGGACGGGTTCGCCCAGCGGTACGCGGCGCCGCTCGCTCGGGCACTGAGCAGATCGGTGTCGGACGTCGACAGCAGCAGGATCACGGGTATGGCCTCCTCGGGGTTTTCGCGCCCCATTCGGTTCGAAACGGCAGCGGTGGAGGGTCTGGCTTCCCGGGCCCGCAGCAGCGGGCGGTCGGGTGACAGTGGCGCGACCGCACCGGATTCTCACCGGTTTCCTCTCGAGCTGCCGCAAGCGCCGCTGATGCTACCGGTGCCGGGACGTAACCTGGTGACGATGCCCGCTGAACAGACCACACCCGACCGGTCCCGCCCCGACGCCTGCCCCGGAGCCCTCCAGGTGCACCAGGCGGCGGACGGCGCGCTGGCCAGGGTGCGGCTGCCCGGCGGGTTCCTCGAACCCACCCAGCTTCAGGCGCTGGCGGAGGCGGCCCGCGAGCTCGCGGCCGGCGAGCTGGAGCTCACCTCGCGCGGCAACGTGCAGCTGCGCGCGGTCACCGATCCCGGCCGGTTCGCGGAGCTGCTGGCCGAGATCGGCCTGCTCCCCTCGGCCACCCACGAACGGGTCCGCAACATCCTTGCGAGTCCCCTCTCCGGGCGGATCGGTGGACTCGTCGACGTCCGCGACTGGGTGCGCGACCTCGACCGCGGCCTCTGCGCCGACCCCGCGTTGGCGCAGCTGCCGGGCCGGGTGATGTTCTCCCTCGACGACGGACGCGGCGACGTCTCCGGGCTGTCCGCGGACCTCGGGCTGCATGCCGTCGGCGCCGATGACGTGGCGTTGGTCCTGGCAGGCCGGGACTCCGGTGGCCGGATTGCCGCGTCGGACGGGGTTCCCGTGCTGCTCGAGGCCGCCCGGCACCTGCTCGACATCCGCGGGGACCGGTGGCGGCTGCACGAGATCGACGGCGGCGCCGAGCAGATCCTGAAGCGCCTGGGCCTGCGCGACGCGGCGCCCGTCGACCTGCCCCGCGGCGACACCGGACCGATCGGCTGGCTCGACCACGACGACGGCGGCGTGACCCTCGCGGCGGGCCTCGCGCTTGGGACGATCACCGCGCGCACAGCAGAGTTCCTGGCCGCCGTCGACAAGCCGTTGGTCGTCACGCCCTGGCGGTCGCTGCTGCTGTGTGACCTCGACGAATGGACCGCGGAACAGGTGGTTCGGGTGCTCGCGCCGATGGGCCTGATCTTCGACGCCGCCTCGCCGTGGCTGCAGGTCAGCGCCTGCACAGGAAGCCCCGGTTGCGCCAAGTCCCTCGCCGACGTCCGCGGCGACCTCGGTGCGGCCATGGAGGCCGGGGAGCTGCCGGCCGAGGGCAGGCAGCACTGGGTGGGCTGTGACCGCAAGTGCGGCAGGCCGAGTGGAGAGGTCACCGACGTGGTGGCCACCGGCGACGGCTACCGGGTGGACCGACCGACTCGCTGACCCCATATCGTGTGGCGCATGACCGACTACATCCGCGACGGCGCCGAGATCTACCGTCAGTCCTTCGCCACCATCAGGGCCGAGGCGGACCTGGACCGGTTCCCGGCGGACGTGTCGCAGGTGGTGGTGCGGATGATCCACGCCTCGGGACAGGTCGATCTGGTCGAGGACATCGCGTTCACACCCGGCGTGGTCGAGTCGGCCCGCGCCGCCCTGCGGGCCGGGGCCCCGATCCTGTGTGACGCGACCATGGTCGCGGCTGGCGTCACCCGCAAGCGGCTGCCTGCGAACAACGAGGTGCTGTGCGCGTTGGCCGATCCCCGGGTCCCCGTTATCGCCGAGCAGCTCGGCAACACCCGGTCGGCCGCGGCACTCGAGCTGTGGGGCGACAAGTTGGACGGCGCGGTGGTCGCGATCGGCAACGCCCCGACGGCGCTGTTCCACCTGCTCGACATGATCGATCAGGGCGCGCCGCGGCCGGCCGCGATCGTGGGCGGCCCGGTGGGCTTCATCGGGGCAGCCGAGTCCAAGGACGAGCTGATCGCCCGCGGTGGGTCCGAGTACCTGGTGGTCCGGGGCCGCCGTGGTGGCAGCGCGATCACCGCCGCCGCGCTCAACGCCATCGCCAGCGAGGTGGAGTGATGGCGGATCACGTGACGCCCGGCAAGCTCTGGGGCATCGGGCTCGGGCCCGGCGATCCGGAGCTGGTGACCGTGAAGGCGGCCCGGATCATCGCCGAGGCCGACGTCATCGCGTTCCACAGCGCGAGGCACGGTCGCAGCATCTCCCGCGCGGTCGCGCAGCCCTACATGCGCGAGGGACAGATCGAGGAGCATCTGGTGTACCCGGTGACCACCGAGACGGTGGATCACCCGGGCGGCTATCAGGGCGCGATCGACGAGTTCTACGCGGTGGCGGCGGAGCGGCTGGCGGGGCATCTCGAGGCAGGCCGCACGGTGGCGCTGCTGGCCGCGGGCGACCCGCTCTTCTACAGCTCGTACATGCACATGCACAAGCGGCTGCAGGACCGCTTCGAGGCGGAGGTCGTCCCGGGTGTCACCTCGGTCAGCGCGGCCTCGGCGGCGCTCGGCACTCCCCTGGTGGAGCGGGACGAGATCCTCACCGTGCTGCCCGGCACCTTGCCCGTCGAGGAACTGACCCGGCGGCTGCGGGAGACCGATTCCGCCGCGATCCTCAAGCTCGGCCGCACTTTTCCTGCTGTCCGCCAGGCGCTCTCGGATTCCGGCCGGTTGGCCGAGGCCAGCTACGTCGAACGGGCCAGCACCCCGAACCAGCGTGTGATCGCTGCCGCCGACGTGGACGAGTCGGAGGTGCCGTACTTCTCCATCGCGCTGGTGCCGAGCCCGTCGAACAATCCCGTTGTCACCAGAGCCGCATCGGACGGCGAGGTCGTGGTGGTGGGTCTCGGACCCGGTGACGACGCCTGGACCACCCCCGAGGTTCGCCGGGAGCTCGCTCTCGCGACCGACATCGTCGGGTACACCACCTATGTCAACCGGGTGCCGGTGATCGAGGGACAGAACCGGCACGCGAGCGACAACAAGGTCGAATCCGAGCGCGCGGCGATGGCATTGGACCTGGCCAGGCGCGGGGCCAGGGTGGTCGTGGTGTCCTCCGGCGATCCCGGCGTGTTCGCGATGGCCGCGGCGGTCATCGAGATGGCCGCCGATGACCAGTGGTCCGGCGTCCCGGTAAGGGTGCTGCCCGGCATGACCGCGGCCAACGCCGTCGCGAGTCGGGTCGGCGCCCCGCTCGGCCACGACTACGCGGTGATCTCACTCTCCGACCGGCTCAAGCCGTGGGACATCGTCGCCAAGCGGATCTCCGCGGTGGCCGCGGCCGACATGGCGATCGCCGTGTACAACCCGGCGTCCCGCTCGCGCACCTGGCAGGTGGGCGCGATGCGCGATCTGCTGCTCGAGCACCGCGATCCCGCGACCCCGGTCATCATCGGCCGAGACGTCGCGGGTCCGCAGGAGAGCGTGCGGATCGTCACGCTCGGCGAGCTGGATCCGTCCGAGATCGACATGCGGTGCCTGTTGATCATCGGCTCGTCGCTGACCACCGTGGTCGAGGTTGCCGACGGGGCAAAGGTGTTCACCCCGCGCCGCTACCCGGGTTGAGAAGAATCCAGGATCACGCCGAGGCCGCTGCGAGTGTGAACTCTTTTGTCGCGGTTGAGTTTCCGGACAAAGGGTGCATTCCTCCAATGTTGGACAGTTGTCCAACATGACGGCGCGGACCGGCTAGGATCACCGAATGGGAAGTAAGCTCACTGGGGATGAGCGGCGAGCCACTTTGGTGACGAGCGCGCTGGAACTGGCCAAACGCGGTGGCTTGGACGCGGTCACCGTCCGGGCGGTCGCCGCGCAGACTGGCGTGTCGGTTGGCATGGTCCAGTACTGCTTCGACGACAAGGAAGAGCTTGTCGTCGCGATGGCCGACCAACTCGTCAAGGAGCTCAGCAGCTCGGCCCGCCGCACATTCGACACCCTGCCCGATCAACCGGATCTGCGTGGCCGACAAGGGGTCTACCTGCTGCTCCGCACGGGTCTGGAATGGGGTTGGCCCGCGATCGAGGCGAACCCCGAACGCCGACTGTTGACCTATGAGATCACCACCCACGCGCTCCGCCACCGCGCGGCCGGTTCCACGCGTGCCGGGGCGATCGCCGTCGAGCAGCGGGAGCGGATGACGGCCGAGGTCGCGGACTTCCTCGAGGAATGCGCACAGCGCACCCGAACCTCATGGGCCGAACCGGTTTCCGCGATCACGCGATTCGGACTCGCCGCCCTGGACGGACTGGTGCTTCGGTGGCTGGTCGATCGCGACACCGAAGCGATGAACTACCACCTCGACGGGCTGGCACGGATCATTGCCGACAAGGCCGTCGATGCGCCCCCGGCGGGACGTTCAGCGGGCGGCGAGTAGCCAGCGCTCGGCCTCGTCGACGGTGCCGAACACCGTGACCCCGTCCGGCACCGCAGGCCTGCGCACCATCAGGACCGGTATCCCGAGCGCCCGCGCGGCGACGAGCTTGGCCTCGGTGAGCGCTCCGCCGCTGTTCTTGGTCACCAGCACGTCGACGGAGTGCTCACGCATCAGCGAGATCTCGGCGTCGGCGTCGAACGGGCCCCGGTCGAGCAGCAGCGTCATCTCGGCAGGCACGTCGCCGTCGGGCGGGTCGATGGCCCGGACCAGGAACCACGCGTCGACGCCCGCGAACCGGTCGACGCCCTGCCTGCCGATGGTCAGGAACACCCGCCTGCCCGACGCGGGCAACGCGGCGGCCGCGGCGTCGAGCGAATCGACCTGGGTCCATCGGTCGCCGGGTCCGGCCGACCAGCCGGGGCGGCGCAGCACCGCCACCGGCGTTCCGGCCGCCGCGGCGGCTGCCGCGGCGTTGGCCGAGATCCGTGCCGCGAACGGGTGAGTGGCATCGACGACAGCGTCGATGCGGTTGCCCAGCAACCATTCCCGCAGTCCCTCCGCGCCGCCGAAGCCGCCGACCCGGACCTCCCCGATGGGCAGCAGCGGGTCCCGGACCCGGCCGGCCAGCGAGGAGACGACCTCGATGCCAGGGGCGGCGAAGAGCCGTGCCGCCAGTGATCGGGCCTCGGAGGTCCCGCCGAGAATCAGCACGCGCACAGCGGGCGCCATCAGTGGTCGGTTCGCCGCCGCGCGGCCGAGTACAGGTAGCTGTCCGGGAACCCCTCGGCGCTGAGCACCCGGCCGACGATGATCACGGCGGTCTTGGTCACCCCGGCGGAATGTACCTGTCGCGCAATGTCGCCGACGGTGCCGCGCAGGACGATCTCGTCCGGTCTGCTGGCGAACGCGACCACCGCGACCGGGCAGTCGTCGCCGTACGGCCCGCGCAGTTCCAGCGCCACCTGGTCGATGCGGTGCGCGGCCAGGTGGATCACCAGGGTGGCCCCGCTCGCACCGAGGGTCGCCAGGTCTTCGCCTGGCGGCATCGCAGTGGACAGCGTGGAGACCCGGGTGAGCACGATCGACTGGGACACCCCAGGGACGGTCAGCTCGCGGCCGAGTGATGCCGCCGCCGCGGCGAACGCCGGTACCCCGGGCACGATCTCGTAGCCGACGCCAGCCGCGTCGAGACGGCGCGCCTGTTCGGCGACCGCGCTGTAGATGGACGGGTCCCCCGAGTGCAGGCGCGCCACATCGAGTCCGGCGCGGTCGGCCGCGATCAGCCGGTCGGTGATCTCGTCGAGGCTCAGTCGCGCGGTGTCCAGGATCTCCGCGCCCTCGGGGCACATCGCGAGAAGCTCAGCGGGGACCAGGCTTCCGGCGTACAGGCACACGGGGCTCTGCCCGATGATCCGCTGTCCGCGCACAGTGATGAGGTCGGCGGCGCCGGGTCCGGCTCCGATGAAATGGATGGTCACTGGGTTGGTTCCTTCTTCGTTGCGATCCACTGGGCCACGGGAAGCTGCGGCCGCCACGCGGTGAAGCCGCCCAGCGGCGCGCCTCGGTAGACCTGGAACTTGCGCAGCGTGCCGCCGTACAGGCCGTGCCACCGCAGCAACAGGACCTCCGACTCCGCGGTCACCGCGTTCACCACGATCCGGCCGCCGGGTGGCAGTTGGTCCCAGCACGTCTCGAACACGCCGTGGGCCGTCACACCGCCGCCGAGAAAGATCGCGTCCGGCGTCGGCGCGTCCGCGAGGGCCTCCGGCGCGGCGCCGCGGATCTCGAGCCCCGGCACCCCGAGCCGCCGGGCGTTCGTCGCGATGCGGGTGGCGCGGTCGGCATCGCGTTCGAAACTGAGTGCGCGGCAGCTGCCGTCGGCGCGCATCCACTCGATTCCGATGCTGCCGGCTCCTCCGCCGACGTCCCACAGCAGCTCCCCCGGCGCGGGCGCGAGCGCGGCAAGGGTCAGGGCACGGATTTCCTGCTTCGTCAGCTGGCCGTCGGACTCGTACGCCTCGTCGGCGAGGCCTGGAACGCGGGTCAGCCGCGGCGCGGCAGGGTCGCGCGCGCAGCGGATCGCGACGATATTGAGCGGGTCAGCCGCGGAATGGTCCCAGTCGTCGGCCCGACCCCGTACGACGCGCTCACTGTCGCCACCGAGCTGTTCGAGCACGGTGAGTTCGCTGGCGCCGTAGCCCTTCTCGCGCAGCAGGTCCGCCAATGCCGCGGGGGTGTCGCCGTCACGGCTGAGCACCAGGATCCGCCGGTGATCGGCCAGCTCCGGGCCGACCACCTCGACGGGCCGGGTCACCACGCTCACGACGGGCGTCTCGTGCAACGCCCAGCCGAGGCGCGCACACGCCAGCGAGGCCGAGGACGGGTGCGCGATGACCCGCACCCGGTCGGGTCCGACGAGGTTCACCAGCGTCACCCCGATGCCGTGGAACATCGGGTCGCCGCTGGCGAGCACGCACACCCGCCTGCCCTCGTGCTCGGCGAGCAGGCCGGGCAGTGCGGGCACGAGCGGCGACGGCCAGGGCACCCGGACGGCGCCGGAGCCGGGGTCGGCGGGGACCAGGTCCAGCTGACGCGGCGAACCCATCAGCACCTCCGCGTCGGCGATCGCGCGCTGGGCGTTCGGCGAGAGACCGGGCCATCCGTCCGCGCCGATGCCGACGACGGTGAGCGGTGCGGTCATCGCGGCATCCGCCGCCAGATCCGTTGCGGCACCATTCGCATCACGAAGATGACCGGACGGAGCATGCCGGGGATCCACACCCGCTCGCGGCCGCGGCGCAGCGCCTTGACCACCGCATCCGCCACCTGGTCCGGGGTGCGCGACATCGGTGCCGGGCTAATCCCCTCGGTCATCCGGCCGATCACGAAGCCGGGGCGAACGAGCAGCAGGCTCACCCCGCTGCCCGCGAGGGCGTCGCCGAGTCCGCTGGCGAAGCCGTCGAGACCGGCCTTGGCCGAGCCGTACACGTAGTTCGCTCGTCGCGCCCGCGCGCCCGCTATCGACGAGAACACCACGATCCGTCCCGATCCTTGCGCGCGCAGCAGCTGCGCGAGGTGGGTGAGAACGCTGACCTGTGCGACGTAGTCGGTGTGCACGACGGATATGGCGTGCTGGGCGTCGGATTCGGCGCGAGCCTGGTCGCCGAGGACGCCGAACGCCAGGACCACCACGTCGATCGGGCCGAGCTCGACGATCGCGGACAGGACGCGGCCGTGGTCGGCGAGGTGGTCGGCGTCGAACTCCACGGTCTCGACCGAGGTGGCACCCGCGGCCAGCACCGCCTGCCTCTCCCCTTCGAGGTCCCCGCTGCGGCGTGCCGCCAGGACGACGGTCCGGCCGGGGGCAAGCCGGGTGGCCAGTTCGAGACCGATCTCGCTGCGGCCGCCGAGGATGACGACTGATCCGACACTCATGCCGTCAAGTGTGCTGGACTACGGTCGGCGCATGGCCCGCACCCCCTTCAACCCGACAGATCTGTCCGACGAGGCGCTCGCCTTCCTCACCGATCGACACCTCGCCACACTCTCGACGCTGCGCAACGACGGAACCCCGCACGTGGTGGCGGTCGGGTTCACCTGGGACCACGAGCACCAGCTGGCCCGGGTGATCACGAACGGCGGCTCGCAGAAGGCGATCAACGCCGAGCGCCGCGGGTACGCCGCGCTCACCCAGATCGAAGGGGCGCGGTGGCTCACCCTCGAGGGTCCGGCCACCGTGCGATCGGATCCCGACGCCGTCGCGGATGCGGTGGCTCGCTACGCCGCCCGGTACCGCCAGCCGCGGGAGAACCCGACCAGGGTTGTCGTGGAGATCGCGGTGCGGCGGGTCATGGGCCTGGGCACCCTGCTCGGCCGCTGAGGCTGGGTACCCGCTCGGCCGCTGCGGCTGGGCCCTCGACGCACCCCGCCGCAGGCAGCTAGTGTGATCTAGGTCATACATTGCTCTTCGGGGGACTCGGCCGTGCGTCCCGCCGCGACCGGTCCGGCAATGGCACTCGGACCTAGGAGCAGCGATGAGCGCTCTACGCACGACTCGGATGATCCTCACGCTTGCCGCCCCCGCGGCCTTCGCGTTCCTGGCGGCCGGACCGGCCACCGCACTGCCGCCGCACCCGTTCGGCCTGCCCGCCCTGACCATCGGGTGTCCCAATCAGGGCAGCCTGATGTCGCTCACCGCGGCGACCGGGCAGTCGGGGCCAGAACCCGGGATCGGGCCAGGGGAGATCAGGTTCCAGTCCTTCCCCGCGGCACCGCCGATCCCCGCGGCGGGACGAGTGACCGTCGCGTGGCTGAACACCAGCACCGGCCAGTCCGGCATCGTGAACCTCGAGGGCGCGTACCCGTACCTGTCCAAGACCGTCCGCACCGGGCACGGTGAGGTCATCGCCACCGCGTTTGCGTCGATCTCCCTTGGCCCCGCGCTGATCTGTCAGAACAATCCGACGGTCGGGACCTTCATCGTCTAGATGCGGGGATCCCGGTGTAGTTGCGGAGGTCCCGCAGAATCACTCGGCCGCCTCGACGAACACGGCAGCGTCCTCCCTGCCGAACTCGTCCTCGAGTACCTCGGGCGAGTAGTCGAGATCGATCTCCTCGACCGGGCGGCCGCGGGCCGACTCGATGGCGACCAGCCTGCGTTGCGCGCGGTCGGCCGCGTAGTCGACGAACTCCTGTTCGTCGAGCCCGAACGGCTGGACCTCGAACTGGTTGTTGACCCAGTCGATCATGCCGAGCGCCAGCGGCATCAGCTCGGCCATCCGCTGCTGCACGACACCCCAGTTCGAGTCGTCGGCGGCGACATGGCGACGGCACGTGAAGGTTCCCCACGCCATGTGCCTGCGCTCGTCGACGCCGATCCGGCGGATCAGTTCCTGCATTCCGGGGAGGATCCCCTCCTTCGTGCACACCTTCTGCCAGGCGAAGTACCCGGTCAGGGCGAGGCTGCCCTCGATCACGTGGTTATAGGTGACGCTGGCCCGCACCTGGTTGGCCGGAGTCGGGTCGGTCTCGAGTATGCGCATTGCTCCGGGGAGCTCCTCATAGAAGAGGGTCCGGTAGTACGGGTTGTCCGCGACGAAGGGGTGCAGATCGCCGGTCAGTCCGACGGCGTCCATCCACAGCCGAAACACCTGGCAGTGCTTGGCCTCCTCGAAGCAGAACTGGGTCAGATACATCTCGTCAGCGAGCCGGCCCTCCGCGGACATCGCCTTCATGAACGGCTGGATGTCTTCGGTGACGGCCTCCTCACCGGCGATGAACTGGGTGCACAGGTAGGTCGCGCTGCGCTGCTGTTCGCTGGTCAGCCCACGCCAGTCCTCGGCGTCCCGCCGGAAGTCGATGTTCACCGGGTCCCAGAACAGCGAGTTCCCCTTCGCGAACAGTCGCAGCGGGAAGGAATCCCAGTTCAGTCCGCCCGCGCGGATCGATCCGAATCCCTGTCTGGTCGGTGAGGAAACAGTCATGACAGCGCTCCTGTGGTCGCGGTGTGTATCGCGAATACCCATTCACCATGGTTCCACGCGGCGAGGACCTGTCAAGGAATCGCGGGGTCGGGCAGTTCCTCGATCAACGCCCAAGGAGGACAGCTCACGACACGCTAATTTGGGGGCACCCCAACGCAAAGGAGCGCCCCATGGGCAAGGTGGTCATGTACAGCTCGGTGTCGGTGGACGGCTTCGTCGCGGACGAGAACGACCAGCCCGGACCGCTGTTCGACTGGTTGACCAGCGGTGACGTGCCGTTGGACGAGAGCGGCGTGTTGAAGGTGTCGCAGACGTCCTACGACTACACCCGGCCGTACTGGGACCAGATCGGGGTGACCGTCGTCGGCCGCCACGTCTTCGACATGACGGACGGCTGGGACGGGAAGCCTCCGGGCGGGGTCGACCACGTGGTCGTCGTGACGCACCGGCCGGAGCCCGAGGGCTGGGACCCCGAGGCGCCTTTTCACTTCGTCGACGGCGTCGAGGTGGCCGTGGCCAAGGCGCAGGAGCTTGCGGGTGACCGCATAGTCGAGGTCGCCGCTGGCGACGTCGGTGGCCAGGTGCTTGCCGCGGGCCTGATCGACGAGGTGCGCATGGACGTCGTACCCGTCGTGTTCGGGTCCGGCAAGCGCTACTTCGGGTCGGTCCACGCGCAGCACCTGTTGGAGGATCCTGACGTGGCGATTCAGGGCAACCGGGTGCTTCACCTGCGCTATCGGGTGCGCCGTTGACCGATCTGAGCGGTCCCGACGATTTCCGGCGTGACCCTCCGGCGTGGGAAACGCCCCGAAGCTGGGCGAAAACCGGATTCTAACTGCGACTTCGCGTCAGGTGGTCGCGGTCTCCGCCGTCCCACCATCGCGAGAGCGGGGGCCTAGCTCGTCCAACTTCTCGCGCAGTGCGGCCTCGGCGGTGCGCGCCTCCCCGGTGTCGAGGCGCGCCCGCTCGAGGTCGTCCCTGAGGGTGTCGGCGCGTTCACGGGCGGCGGTGGCCGCCGCCCGCTCGTGGTCGACGGACTTCTCGAGCCGCGCGACGGCCTCCGCTGCAGTGGTCGCCGCGAGTTCGGCGGCGGCGCGCATGTCGGCTATGCGTTGTTCGGCCGAGGCGACGACCTGCGCGAGGCGTTGTTCGGCCGCCTCGCCGGCCTGAACGGCACGCTGCTCGGAGGCGGCCGCGGACTGTTCGGCGGTCGCGGCGCTTCGTTCGGCCGCCTCCGCCAGGGACTGCGCCTCGCGGAACCTGCTGCGCAGTTCGTCGAGGTCGGATTCTGCCGCCGACAGGCGGGTGTCGCGATCCACCTCAACGGCCGCGACCCGCTCGGTCGCGGCTCTCAGCGCCCCCGCATGCGTCTCCTCCAGACCTCGGAGCTCGGCCTGATGGTCCGCGGACAGTCGTTCGAGTTCGAGCCGGTGATCCGCGACCGCGGCGGAGAGTTCGGCGTCGACCGCGTCGACGGTTGCCTCCGCGTTCGCCCGATCCTCCACCGCGGCGTCGTGCCGTGTCCGCAGCTCGGCCAGGTCGGTCTCGTACTTCGCCTTCGTCTGCGCGAGTTCGACGGTGGCGCGGTGCAGTGCCACGTCGAGCGCGTCCGGGTCGGTGAGCTTGTCCACTGCCGCGGTGATCTGCCGGGCGAACACGTTGAACTGCTCGACCGAAGTGGCGGTGACGGCTCGGAGGTCCTCGAGCGTCCGTTGGAGGACCCCGACTACCTCGCTCGGCGTCGCGCTGGTGAGCGCCTCGAGTTCGCCCTGCTGCTCGCGGGCCTTACGGCGCGAGCGGAAGGCCCGGACACGGTCTGCGTCGCTGGCGTATTGACGGGGCCGGCCTGGTCGCACCTTCGGTTCCTCGACGGCCACCGCGTCATTCACGTCCTCGCTGTTCACGTGCACTCCCCTGATCGTTGCCGGTCGGCTCTATAGTTACGTTACGTTACAAGTTACGTAACGCGATCGGTAATGAAACGATGATTCTTGATCGTCATAATCCCCACTTATCGTGAGTTACAAGCTGGGCGGTCTTGGCGCCGTGCGCGCCGCAGATTTCCGGGTCGGCGACGGGGATCCGAGAGTGACCGTTCTGCCGACGGATCCCGGGGCGTGCGTGCGACCATGGATGAGTCGACGCTCTACGCCCGACGCTGACCGGAGGCCGTGGCGATGGACGACCGGGCGCAAAGGAAGCACCCGCGTGTTGTGGTCGAGACCGACCACGGCCGCGCAAGCTACGGCGCCGACATCGCTGTTCGCATCGGTCGTGATCCGCAACTGGAGATCACGATCGTCGATCCGATGGTCTCGCGCGAGCACGCACGGCTGCGGTGGGACGATGGGTGGCAGCTCGTCGACTCCGGCAGTAAGAACGGGATCTATCTCGACGGTGAGCGCCGAGAAACGGTCCCCGTCACGAGCCCCGTCCTCGTCCGTCTGGGTGACGCGGTCGAGGGACCCGTCGTGCGGATCTCGATCGAAGATCCCGACGCGACGCGACAGGTCGTGGGCGGTCAATGGGACGAGTCGACGATCGAGGTAGGAACCGCGAGCGCCCCGCCCCCGACACCACACGAGACCGTCCCGGCGGGATCCCTCACCGTGGGACGGTCGCCCGACAGCGACATCGTCGTCCGAGACGTGCTGGCCTCACGCCACCACGCCATCGTCCACAACGTGCCGTCCGGCCTCGAGATCGACGACCTGGCGAGCGTCAACGGAACGTTCGTCGACGGCGCCCGGGTGTCGCGCGCACAGCTGATCGACGGCGACGTCGTCACGATCGGCAACACCGATTTCGCCGTGCAGGAAGGCCGACTCGTTCCACGGCAGGCCATAACCCCGTCCGCAGGCGGTCTGCGGGTGGACGGCGTCGGACTCACCATCGACGGCGGGCGGCGCCTGCTCGAGGATGTCACCTTCGCCGCCGCGCCCGGCAGTCTCACCGCCGTGATCGGCCCCTCCGGCGCGGGGAAAACCACAGTTGCCACCATCATCTCCGGTTCGGCAAGCCCTACGGACGGCGTCGTCGAGTTCGAGGGGCGCAGCGTGCACACCGAATACCAGGTGCTGCGCTCCCGCATCGGCATGGTTCCCCAGGACGACGTCGTACACCGGCAGCTGACCGTCCGGCAGGCCCTCGGCTACGCCGCGGAGCTGAGGCTGCCGCCGGACACCACCCGGGCCGACCGCGAGGAGGTGATCGCGACGGTGCTCGACGAACTGCAGCTGTCCGAGCATGCCGACACCCGCGTCGATCGCCTCTCCGGCGGACAGCGCAAACGCGCGTCGGTCGCGTTGGAACTGCTCACCGGCCCGTCCCTGCTGATCCTCGACGAACCGACCTCGGGTCTCGACCCCGCGCTCGACCGGCAGATCATGGCAACGTTGCGCCGCCTCGCCGATTCGGGCCGCGTCGTCGTCATCGTCACGCATTCGCTGTCGTACCTCGAGATGTGCGATCAGGTACTGCTCCTCGCACCGGGCGGCAAGACCGCCTACGTTGGTCCGCCGGACCGGGTCGGGGCCGCGCTCGGCAGCACCGATTGGGCCGACATTTTCGCCCGCGTCGCGGCCGACCCCGACGGAGTTTTCGCCGAGTACCGCGCCACCCGCCCGACGGTGGAGGCGCCCCCACCGAGCTCGCCCGGGCCGCTCGGGAGTCCCGCGCACACCTCGCGGCGCAGGCAGCTGAGCACCGTCGCCCGCCGCCAGGTTCGGTTGATCCGCGCCGACCGGGGCTATCTGATCTTCCTGTCGCTGCTGCCCTTCGTGCTCGGCGGGCTGGCCTTGCTCGTGCCGGGCGACACCGGGTTCGGGCCGTCGGGTACCGACGTATCCGGGGAACTCACCCAGATCCTGGTGGTGCTGATTCTCGGCGCCGCCTTCATGGGTTGCTCGCTCACCATTCGCGACCTGGTCGGCGAGCGCTTGATCTATCACCGCGAACGTGCCGCCGGCCTGCTGCCGTCCGCCTACCTGACGGCGAAGATCGTCGTGTTCTGCGCCGCTGCGATCGTGCAGTCGGTGATCATGGTGCTGATCGTCTTCGCGGGCAAGGGTTTCCCCGGTCGCGGCAGCATGATCCCGTCCGGATCCGTCGAACTGATCGTGGACATCGCCGTCACCACCTGCTCCTGCGTGCTGGTCGGATTGGCGTTGTCGTCGGTGGCGCGCTCGAACGAGCAGGTGCTGCCGATGCTGGTGGTCACGATCATGGCGCAGCTGGTGATGTGTGGAGGACTGATCACGATCACTGGACGCGCCGTGCTCGAGCAGTTCGCGTGGCTCTTCCCGTCCCGCTGGGGATTCGCGGCCGCCGCCTCAACGGTGGACCTGGTCACGAATGCCGCGGGTACCGAGGCCGACACGCTCTGGCAGCACGCCGCGTCGTGGTGGCTGCTCAGCATCGCCATGCTGGTGCTCATCAGTTGCGTGCTCGCAGTCGTCACCTACAGCCGGCTCCGGCTGCGGCGCAATGGATGACCTCGTCGGGCAGGCGCCGCGCCGGGCCGTCTGACGTATCTTTCAGAGGTGCCGGCCGAACTCGAAACCCTGCCCGCGGACGACGCGGCGAGTAGTGCTCTCGCGGTCCCGGCCGACGCCGCCGCGGCGATGCACCGACTGCGTGTCGAATCGGTCTCCCCCAACACCCGGGCCGCGCAGATGAGTGACTGGAAGAACTTCACCCGTTGGTGCGACCGCGTCGGACGGAACCCCATCCCGGCCTCCCCTGACCTCGTCGGCTGGTTCCTGACCGAGAAGTCCTCGGAGGTCCGCCAAGACGGACGGCCCGCATACGCGTCGGCGACCATGACCCGCTGGGTCGCCTCGATCAACAAGATCCACTCCCTGGCCGGTCATCCGAAGCCCGGGCAGTCCCCCACCGTGCGCGAGATCCTGCGCGGCATCGCCCGCACCAGGGCGACGCCGCCGGTCCGGCGCGAACCGTTGCTGACCGACGACATACGCACCATTGTCGAATCCATGCGTGACCGCTCCGCGAAGGGTTCCTGGGCCGATCGGGCCGCGGAGCGGAGGGATTCGGCACTGTTGCTGATCGGACTGACCGGGGCGATGCGCCGATCGGAGTTGTCGGCGCTCGCCGTCGGTGATGTCGTCCCGCACAGGGCGGACGGGCTGTACGTGACGATCCGCCGGTCGAAGACCGACCAGGCCGCGGCGGGACGTACGGTCACGCTGCCCTATGGCTCCGCCGAGATCACCTGCCCGGTGTGTGCGTACTGGCGGTGGCGAGAGGTGCTGGACGTGTGGGACCGGGACGGCAAACCTGCTGTGCGCGAATTGCTCTCGGCGGCGGCCATGGAACCCCTCGAGCACCGCTGTCGCGGGGTGCTCGGGCGTCCCGAGGCCGCCGTCCGGCCGTTGTTCCGGCCCGTGCATCGCACCGGAGGGCTGGGTTCGCAGGCCCTGTCCGGACAGGCGATCGCGTCGATGATTCAGCGTCGCGCCATCGGCGCGGGCTATGCCGAGGAATTCGTGGCCCTGCTCGGCGGGCACAGCCTGCGGGCCGGATTCGTGACCCAGGCGGTCCGCAACGACGCGAGCGCAGAACAGATCATGACCCAGAGCGGACACACCGACCAGCGGATGATCGCGATCTACTCCCGCCAGCACGCGGGCCTGCACGGCAACGCCGTCACCGCGCTCGGCCTCTGACGACCCCCGCGTCAACCAACAGGCAATGGCCCGAGCTGAGCTCGGGCCACTGCCGTTCACGGAGTCTGGCTGCCCGTGTTGTCGGGCTTGTCAGTTGCGTGGACCCGTGGTCAGAGTTGCACCGGGAGCAGGGCCTGGGAGGGTGCGCGGCCGTCGCGGAGGCGGGCCACCTCGGCGCGAGCGAATTCGACGCGGGGTGTTTCGCCGCAGTGGTCGGTGGCCAGGGCGTCGGCCAGGTCAAAAACCGCGTCGAGGACGTAGCTGTTGCGTCGACGGGCCGCACGGTCTCCGGATCGACGGAAGATGCGGCGTGCCTTGGCGTTTCCGCATGCGGCGTCGGCTTCGGCGCTGGTGACGAATCCGGCCTCGACCTCGGGGGCGAGGATGTCGGCCAGGAACAGTCGTTCGCGCGGCACGGTTATCGCGAACACCCGCGCGACGATGAGCAGCGCGATGACCATGACCGCGGCGATCAGCCCGAGCGCGGCGGCTTCACTGCTGGCGAAGTTGGCCATCGAGTCCCACAGTCCGTGCAGGACCATGGCGGTCATGATCAATAGCAGGCCACGGCCGATGCGACGCGGTTCGGCGGGGCGGCCCAGCAGATACACCAGCCCGGCGCAGAACAGGGCGGTGTAGAGGATGTGGCCGGTGGCGCCGGTGGCCACGCGCAAGAACACCGTCGATAGCGAAGCCTCGACCTGGTCGGCACCGAATTGCGAAGCGCCGGCATTCATTCCGTAGGCGATGTCCTCGATGATCTCGAATCCCAGGCCGAGGAACGCGCCGAGGATGAAGCCGTCGAAGGCGGTGCGCACCAACCGGGGCGCCAGCGCGATCAGCAGCAGCAACCCGAAACCCTTGGCTGTTTCCTCGGTGAACGGCGCGGCCAGGCCCGCTCCCCAGTCCTGTGCCCACGCATGACCGAACAGCTTGCCGTAGATGCTGATCAGTGCGTCGTTGGCGTAGGCGGCCATCGACCAGGTGGCCGCGAATCCACCCCAGCAGAAGGCCGCGACCAGTAGTTTCATCGGCTGGCGGGCGTAGCGGTCGATGTGCTGGGTGAACCACCAGAAGATCGCCCCATAGACGGCGAACACGACCGCAGTGACCAAGATGGCGCGGCCGTAGGCCGGGTAAGTGCTCTGGATGCGGGTAGCGAACAGCATCGCACCGGACGCGGTGAGCAGCAGATACACCCAGAACGCGAGATTGCGCGGCTGGTAGAAGGTGAACGACCGACCCCACCCGGATTCCTCGATGGCGGTGAAACGCGCACGGGTGAGTTCGGCCGCGGGGCTGGAAGCGGTGGTGGTCATTTCGTCTCCTGACCGGTGCTGCCGATATCGGCGATCATCTGACCCACCTCGGTGAGCAGGTCGTGGCCAGGCTGCGCGGGTCCGACTGCGATGACCTCGACACCGGTGCTGCCGAAGACGAACGCTGCCAGCACGCCGTCGGCGCCGGGTGCCGCGTACTTGGTGATGACCCCGGGTTCGCCGGTACGTGCCACGATCGCCACCGGATCGCCGGTCGCGGTGAACGCGCCCTTCAGCGCGGCGTCGGTGCGCTCGATCTGCGCCAGCAGCGCGGACGGGTCACCGGTGAACTTGCCGGTTCGCACCACGAACTGGGCTCCGCCGCGCGTGAGGACCGCTGAGGCCGGATATCCCGCACGGGTGGGTTCGTCGCTGCGGCGTTCGCCGCTGACCAGCGACCAGCCAGCGGCCGCTGTGAACGTGATGCCATCCTGCACCGCGATGACGTCACCGGCCGTGGTGACGTCTTTCTCGGTGATCGCGTCATTGATGTTGGGGATCACGATCGCTTGCAGGAACGCCAGCGCCAGCACCACCAGCGCGGGCAACAGAGTCCGCCGGTCCATTCCCAGCCACCGGCGATCCCCGGGAACCCATCGGTCGCCCGGGTCGAAATACTGTGCGGAGAACGTTGTTTCGCTCTCCCGTGTGTGCGTAGCCACGCCACCCTCCGATCTTGGATGCGTTCACGCTAACTGATCCAATTGCGGTGACGTCGGACACATCTGTTCTGCGCCGTTTACCAGCGGAATCCCGGTTCAGGCGGCCAGGACCCGCCCGGGACAGCGCCGGGTCAGTCCCCGAGCACCGTCAGTCCGTGCGGACGGGTGTTCATGGACTCGCAGCCGTCCGCGGTGACGACCACGATGTCCTCGATCCGGGCACCCCAGTCGCCCCGGAAGTAGATGCCCGGCTCGATGCTGAAGGCCATCCCCTCGGCCAGTTCGATACGGTTTCCGGCCACGATGTACGGCTCCTCGTGGACCGAGAGCCCGATCCCGTGTCCGGTGCGGTGCACGAACACGTCCGCGAGGCCAGCCGTTGCCAGCACGTCGCGGGCGGCGGCGTCGACCGATTCGGCCGTGACGCCGGGACGAACGGCGTCCACGGCTGCCCGCTGCGCCCGCTCGAGCACCGCGAACCGCTCGGCCACCGCCGACGACGGCTCGCCCAGGCTGTAGGTGCGGGTCGAGTCGGAGTTGTAGCCCGGCTCGACCGGGCCACCGATGTCGATGACGACGACATCGCCGGATTCGATCACCCGATCCGAGACCTCGTGATGCGGGTCCGCCCCGTGCGGGCCGGATCCGACGATGATGAACTCCGCCGCGGTGTGACCCTCGGCGATGATCGCGGCACCGATGTCCGACGCGACCTCGGCCTCCGTCCGGCCCGGTCGAAGCCACTCCGCCATTCGAGCATGCACCCGGTCGATCGCCGCTCCCGCACGCCGCAGCGCGTCGATCTCGGCCGGGTCCTTGATCATTCGCAGTTCCCGGAGCACCTCGGTGGCCAGGACCGGCGGCGCACCGAAGGCCGCGGTGAGCGGGATGACATGCAGCGCGGGCATCGCGTCGGCGACGGCCGTCCGCGCGGGCGCTGGCAGCCCCGACGCCACCAGCGCGTACGGGTCGACACCGTCCACCCAGTCCCGGACCGTCAGGCCCAACTCGGCCGTCGCGGAATCGCCGAGTGCGGCCAATTCCAGCCGCGGAACCACCACCGACGCGCCGGATCCGTCAGCCGGAATGACGAGGCAGGTGAGCCGCTCGAACGAGTCCGCGCGGGAACCGAGCAGGTAGCGAAGATCCGGCCCCGGCGTGATGAGCAGGGCGTTGAGGCCCGCCGCCGCAGTGAGTTCGGCGGCCCGGCGCAGTCGGGCCGCGTAGATCGCGGTCGGGAAGCGCGAGGGCGCTTGCGCATGTCGACCGATGGGAATTTCAGGGCTGCCGGCCGCATCTGCACTGCCGGATGAGGTGCTCGCGGAATCGCCGTGGGAACTCATGCCACTCAGGTTAGTTCGGTTTGGCAGGATGGGGGCCATGACTGGCCCCTTGCTCCTCCTCGATGGCGCGAGCCTGTGGTTCCGCGCGTATTACGCGCTGCCCGAATCGTTCACCTCCCGCGATGGGAGGCCGGTCAACGCGGTCCGCGGGTTCACCGACATGGTCGCCTCGCTCATCGCCAGGCATCAGCCCGAAAGGTTGGCGGTGTGCCTGGATCTGGACTGGCGCCCGCAGTTCCGGGTGGACGCCGTGCCGTCCTACAAGACCCACCGCGTCGCGGTGGAGACCGCCGTTGGCCCCGACGTCGAGGAGGTGCCGGACACCCTGACGCCGCAGGTCGACATGATTCTCGATGTGCTCGCCGCGGCAGGCATCGCCACGGCGGGCGCCGAGGGTTTCGAGGCGGATGACGTGCTGGGCACCCTCGCGGCCCGCGAGCGCTCCGACACCGTTGTGGTGGTCAGCGGCGATCGCGATCTGCTGCAGGTGGTCGCGGACGAGCCGGTGCCGGTGCGGGTGTTGTACGTCGGACGCGGGCTCTCCAAGGCCGAGCTCTTCGGTCCCCTCGAGGTGGCGGAGAAGTACGGCGTGCCCGCGGATCGGCCCGGAATCGGGTACGCGGAGCTGGCCCTGCTGCGCGGAGACCCGTCCGACGGATTGCCAGGTGTCAAGGGGGTCGGTGAGAAGACCGCGTCGGCTCTGCTGCTCGAATACGGGTCCGTCGCGGCGCTCCGCGCGGCCGTCGACGATCCGAAATCCGGTCTGGCCAAGGGGATCCGGGCCAAGATCACCGCCGCGTCCGAGTACCTCGACGCCGCGCTCCCTGTCGTTCGTGTGGCCACCGACGCGGAGGTCGAAATGTCGCGTCCGGACCCGTTGCCCGCCGCGCCGGTCGATCAGGAACGCCTCGCGGCGCTTGCGGACGAACTCGCGATCGGGGCTTCGATCGGCAGGCTGACCAAGGCGATGGCGGCGCCGCGGAACGGGTACGGCGGGTAGTCCAGGCTGAAGATGACGGGATCGGGTGCGCGACCCGCGTGCACGCGAGCTAGCGACGCCGAGTAGCGATGCCCACTGCACGTGTCTTGGCGTTGAAGGCGGCCTTCATCGCGCGATCCGCAATCGATCCGTCGGGCGGGAGCAGCTTGATCTGGCGGGCGAACTCCATTTGGTCGTAGCGCACCGTGTTGGTGACGACCTTCCCGTCCGCGATGACGAAGTGGTCGAATCCCTCGAAGTCGATTCGCCGCCCGGTGCCGGCGATGCCGGCGAAGGTGCCGTCGTGCCGTCCGGTCAGGTGCCAGTGGACGAGGACGTCGTCGCCGGACTCGGCGATCGAGACGATCTCGAAGGCGAAGTCCGCGACGGCGGAGAAGACCTGCTCGAAGTAGGCAGCGATCTCGTCGGTCCCGCGACATGTCCCGGTCGGGAAGTTGACGATGGAGTCGGCGGTCCAGAAGTCGCGCAGGCTGCCGACGTCCTTGGCGTCGATGCGGTCGAAAGCCCACCGGACGATCTGCGCGTTGGGGACGCCGTTCGGCGGGGCGATGGCTGTCGAGGCAGGGCTGTGATCGGGCATCTCTACTCCATGCGCGTTGACGTGCGGCACGCTGGCGAACGCCGCGCGAAACTACTTCTTGTCAAGGCTGCTTCCCAGCCTGCTCAACGAGTTCAGCAAGCCTTTCCCAGGCATCCTCGGTCGGCTCGGCGAGCGCATACGAAGTCGGCCACAGACCGCTGGCGTCGTCGAGATTCGCCTGCGCGCTGAACCCGAACGTCGAGTATCGCTCTTTGTCCATCTGTCCACTGCGGAAGAAGCACACCACCTTCCCCTGCCTGGCGTAGCCGGGCTGGCTGTAATAGAGCTTCGGCGCCAGTTCCGGGGCCACGGTGGCCACGATCGCGTGCACGCGTTCAGCCAGCGCACGATCCGATTCCGGCATCTGGGCGATCTTGGCCAGCACATCTGCCTCGTCGGCCGCCGCCTTGTCCGCACCGCGACCGCGCCGACCCTGCGTCTTCAGTTCCGCGGCCCGGTCCTTCATCGCGGCACGCTCCTGCTCGGAGAACGTCTCCTCGGACGGTCGCTTGCCCATCCCGCCAGAACTCGACCTCGTAACCACCACCGATACCTCCCTGCTCGAATCTCGGTGACCTGTCGCCGGCCAGAACCCGCGCTGCCCAGTCATGTCGCCACGGTCCTGACCGAGATCACAACCGCGGCACCGCATTTGTCAGCGGGCCACACCGTATGTCGAAGCGTTCGCGCACGGTGTCGAGGGTGTGGCGGTGGTGTTCGCGTTCGCGGCGGTGGGTGAGCATGAACCGAGCGGTACTGACCATGCGGCGTGGCAGCGGGTACCAGCGATCCAGGTCGAGTCCGCAGTCGAGGAAGACCTTGGTCGGGACACTGTCTGCGATCAGGCTGAGGTTGTGCTGAACGAGTGACACCATCGCGTAGGGAAGTACCGTTTTCGACTTCTTTCGCAGATCCTGCAGGTCGAGCTCATACAGCGGGACGTTCCCAATCTCGCCCAGGAACAGCAGGTGAGGCAGGAAGTAGCCCATCAACGACGTCAGGTGCATCGTGGCAGACCGCGGCTGGATCGAGAGCACGGCACCGTCGACCGAAGCATAGGGCTCGTAGGGGTGGTCCTCCCGAAGGACGTATCCCGTGCAGTTGACGATCCAGCTGCCCGGCCGGACCGCCTTGGTGGACCCACTGCGGAACATCAATTCGGTTGAACCGTTGCGGTCGACGACATCAACGAGGTGATCCATGATCACGTCGTTCAGGCCGGCGGCGATCGTCGTGTTCTCCGATTCGGACAGGTTGCCGAACAGGTAGTTGCCGGTGGTGGGGGTCAACCACGTGCAGTAGCAGGCGCGGAACCAGTCCCCGATATCGGTCTCGTTGGTCCCGTCGAAACGCCCGGCCACGCCCTGTGCGAGACCGCTCACGGGCGTTCCGCCCCACCATCGCCGGGCTCCTGCGGGGAAGAGTCGGTCGCGGCTGTTGAAGTACGTGCCGGAACCGGCCACCAGGTTCACTTCCCGGCCGGGGTATTCGGTGACGAGTGTGTGCGCGGTGTCCATGGCCGTCTTACCGCCGCCAATGATCCACACGGGGGCGTCGCTGGCTCGCATTTCGTCGCCGCGCATGTCGCAGTTGTCGGGAGACACAGAACGGACATCCGGGCTCGAGATCTCCAGCGGGTCGTTCGCCGCGATGCGCAGGCCGTAAGCCTTGATCAGTTGTTTCGCCTGCACCGTCAGAAGCCGGCCGTCGGAGGACTTGCAGGTGATCCGCACCATCCCGTCGGTTTCGCCGTCGGATTCCAGCGCCCAGCCGAAAAGTTCCTCGACCCGCACCCGCTGCTTGATGAGGTCGAGGCAGTGGTCGAAATGATCGAGAACCTCATCCTTTGTCGCCAGGTAGGAGCGATCCTGCCCGAGTGTCCACTTGATGTTCCCGGCGGTGAACAGTCCGTGGGGTTGGTGCAGTCGCACGTACGGATAGGTGTCGACCCACATGCCCCCTACTCGTTGCCGGCGGTCGACCAGGATGACCTTCTGATCGCGTGCCAGATATCGGCTGGCGACAAAGAGGGCGTTGAGTCCAGTGATACCGGCCCCGACGATGCAGACGTCGCAGCTCTTGACTGCGCTGTCCCCCGCCGCAGCCGATGGTTGGGATGCGGACATTGTTCGGCCTTTCTTCGCGCCCGGCGACCACGGCGCCGGGACAGATTGCCGGGACACCTATTGTCTGTCGGGCCCTGTGGGGCCGGCTAGGGTAGTCGGCTACTCGCTTTCCACCCATTGGCCGACCGGAGAGCAGGGCCACCTCCATCCCGAAGCAGCGCCGTGAACCGTCATGGCGGTCTCCTCAGGTCGACACCTCTCGACTATTCGCTGTAATCGGCGCGAGATCGTCGGTCAGAACGTGGAGATCGGCGCGCTGAGGGGTCGTAGATTCCGAGCGGCGGGGCGACGGTCTACGCGATTCCGCTGATGTTCTGCGGCATCTGGCCGCCGCAGGCTGGCTAGCATGAGCAAAGGGCGCCGATACGCCGCGGTTGAACGGGAGCGATGAAGGCGGTGAGCAAGCTGCTGCCGACAGGGACGGTGACGTTGCTGCTGGCCGATGTCGAGGGCTCGACGAGGCTGTGGCAGGACCAACCCGAGGAGATGACGGCCGCCGTCGCGCGGCTGGATCGCATCGTGTGCGACATCGTTGCCGCCCATGACGGCGTGCGACCGGTCGAACAGGGCGAAGGCGATAGCTTCGTGGTCGCATTCACCCGTGCGAGCGACGCGGTCTCGTGCGCCTTGGCGTTACAGCGCGCACCGCTGGCGCCGATCCGGCTGCGTATCGGTGTGCATACCGGGGAGGTGCAGCTGCGTGACGAGGGCAACTACATCGGTCCGACGATCAATCGGACGGCACGCCTGCGCGATCTGGCGCACGGCGGCCAGACGGTCCTGTCGGGCACCACTGAGGATCTGGTCGTCGACCGACTCCCAGCCGACGCGTGGTTGACCGATCTCGGCACCCATGATCTCCGTGATCTGCCCCGCCCGGAACGGGTGGTGCAGCTGTGCCACCCCGACCTGCGCATGGAGTTCCCGCCGCTACGCGCACCGGACACCGTAGTCGCCCTGCACCTTCCGGCGCAGCTGTCGAGTTTTGTTGGCCGCCGAGCCGAAATGAACGAGGTGCGGCAGATCATGGCCGACAACCGGCTCGTGACGCTCACCGGCGCCGGCGGTGTGGGTAAGACACGCCTGGCGGTGCGGGTGGCGGCCCAGATCGGCGGTGGCTTCGGTGACGGCGTGTGGTACGTCGATCTGGCGCCGATTACCGATCCCGATCTGGTGCCGGTTGCGGTGATTCGCGCGCTGGGCCTGCCCGACCAGCCGAGCCGTTCCACGATGCACTCACTGCTGCGGTTTGTCGGCGACCGTCGGATGCTGCTGGTGCTGGACAATTGCGAGCACCTGCTGGACGCGTGTGCGGCGCTGGTGGTTGCCCTGCTGGGCCGGTGCCCGGCGGTGACCGTTGCGGCGACCAGTCGCGAACCGATCGGGGTGGCAGGCGAGGTGACCTGGCGGGTGCCGTCGCTGTCGCTGGCCGATGAGGCGATCGAGTTGTTCACCGACCGCGCGCGACAGGTCCGACCCGATTTCCGCCTCACCGACGACAACGCCGCCAGGGCTGCGCAGATCTGCCGGCGCGTCGACGGCGTGCCGCTGGCGATCGAGCTGGCCGCATCGCGGGTGCGCGTCTTGTCGCTGACCGAGATCAGCGACGGCCTACATGACCGCTTCCGGCTGCTGACCGGGGGCGCACGCACTGCGGTGCCCCGCCAGCAAACGTTGCGTGCCTCGGTCGACTGGTCACACGCACTGTTGACCGAGCCCGAACGCGTCTTGTTCGCCCGGCTGGCCGTCTTTATGGGCGGGTTCGACCTCGACGCCGCAGAAGCGGTCGCCGTGGGCGGCGACGTGGAACGCGACCAAGTCCTCGACCTTCTCACCCTGTTGGTCGACAAGTCCCTTGTTGTGGCCGAAAGCACAAGTGGCCCAATGCGATACCGGTTGCTGGAGACAGTGCGCCAGTACGCACGGGAAAAGCTCGGCGAGTCGGGCCAGGCGGACGCTGCTCGTGCCCGTCACCGCGGTCACTACACGGCCATGGCGGCCCTGCTCGACCCCCCAGCACGTCCCGGCCACGAGCAGCGTCTCGAGCAGACCGAAACCGAGATCGACAACCTGCGGGCCGCGTTCGCATGGAGCCGCGAGCATTCCGATTTCGAGCTCGCGTCGCAGCTGGCGTCATCACTGCAGCCGCTGTGGCTCGCACGGGGGCGGATCCGGGAAGGGCTGACCTGGTTCGACGCCGTGCTCACCGACCAAGATGCACACCCGGTCGAGGTAGCGCCTGCGGTGCGCGCGCGTGCGCTGGCCGACAAGGCCACGCTCAACGCGATGATGGGTGCCACCGACAGCATGGAGCAAGCCCTCCAAGCCCTGGCGATCGCGCGGGAAGTCGACGACCCCGCCCTCGTGCTGCGGGCCCTGACCGCGTGCGGCGGCATCGCCGCCTATGACCCCGAGGTGGCCCGGCCGTACCTCGCCGAGGCGATCGGCCTCGCGCGGACGACAGGCGACCGGTGGAGGCTCGGCTATGTCTTGAATTGGCAGGCGTTCGCGGGGGTCATGACGGGCGATCCGACCGCGGCGCGCACGGCCGGCGAAGAAGGACGCGACCTCGCAGGCGCCATCGGTGACCGGTTCGTCTGGCATGGGTGTCTCTGGTGTCTCGGTGTGGCACAGGGGATGACCGGTGATTCGGCTGGGGCCGTCGCGCAGTTGGGCGAGGTGATTGCCGAGGCCGACGCCGCTCACGACACGTACTGGGGGTGCTGCGCCCTATTCATGCAGGCCGTCATGCTGGCGCACCACGGGGACCCGGATGCGGCGCAGGAGATGGCCAACTCGGCCGTCGAGGCCGCGGCGGACCTCGGTGGGTTCTTCCCGGGCCTCGCCTACGCGGCGCTGACTGTTGCGACCCTCGCCGCGGGTGATGGTGCGGCGGCGGACGACGCGATCGCAACGGGGTGGCCCCACCTCGATGTTCAGCCCAAGATGGCGGCAATCTGGACCACTTACTCAGCCCAAACTGCACTCGCGCGCGGCGATCTGATCGCGGCCCGGCGCTTGGCCGACGAGGCGGTCGCCGCGACGGGCGGATTTCACCGGTCGCTGGCGCTTACGACGCGCGCGGGCGTTGCGATCGCGCAGGGTGAGCCCGGACAGGCCGGCCGCGACGCGCACGACGCACTCGTAACCGCCGCCGACAATGGGGCATACAGCGCCGTTCCCGACGCCCTGGAGTGCCTGGCCGCCCTCGCAGTCGGCGGTGGCAGTCACCGCGAAGCCGCGCGACTGTTCGGCGCCGCCGACGCCATCCGCCAGCGCAGCGGCCAGGTCCGCTTCAAGATCTTCGACGCCTTTGTCGAATTCTCGGTGGCCGCGATTCACGACGGGATGGAGAAGGACTTTCAATCCGCATGGGCCGAGGGCGCGGGCCTGTCCACCGACGAAGCGATCGCCTATGCGCAGCGCCGTCGCGGCGAACGGAAACGCCAGACCAGCGGTTGGGCCTCGCTCACCCCAACCGAGCGGAGCGTCGTCCGCCTGGTCGGCGAAGGGCTCGCCAACAATGACATCGCGACACGGCTCCTCGTCTCACCGCGCACCGTGCAAACCCACCTCACCCACGTCTACACCAAACTCGGACTGACCTCTCGCGTACAACTCGCGCAGGAAGCCACCCGCCACGGCTGACCGCGCACGCTCGTGCCGGACCGCACACGCATTGGTGCCTTGCCGCTGGCGCAGCCGTCTTGGTGGGCTTGATCTCGGGTTAGACGGTTGACCGCGAGTAAGATGACCTACTGGTTGATCGGACATCTTGCTATCGGACATCGACATGAGGGCCATCACGTTCCGCAGTTCGCTTCGCTCGCGCCTGGCAGTTCTCGCCGCGGCGACAGCCTGTTGGGGAATCACCGCGGCCGCCTCATCTGGCCAGGCGCCCGCGTCGATCACGGTCGAGCCCGAACTGACCTACAACGTCACCACGTTGAGCATTCGCGGGACGGCCACCTGCCATGGCGGCGGCACCGCGGGAGTCGATGTCGTGGACGGCTCGCTGGAACAAATGCTCCGAGGTGGTGGCGGCGGCCCGATCGCCGTGCAACTCGACGGCGCCGTTCTGGTCGACTGCGACAGCACCCAGCACACCTGGTCGGGCGACCTCATCGCGCCCGGTCGCGTGCTGCCTGACGAATCCGGTGGCATGGTCACGGTCACGCTCACCCAGGGATCGACCGTGATTGCGACGACCGGTTCCCAGCCGGTCCGCATCGTGCGCTGACCGGCCGCCCGGCAAATCGCCTGCGGTCGGGCGGCCGGTCAGCGCCGACTCGGGGGCCGTCATTCGCCGTCGAGCCGGTGCAGCAGCTCGACGGCGGCGCGCGTGTACTCGCCGATCCAGCGGTCGTGGATTCGCTTGATCGGCAATGGCGCCAACGCCAGCCGTCGTTCGCGTCCGACCTTGTGGCCGGTGACCAGTGCCGCCCGCTCGAGCACCCGAAGGTGCTGCAGCACCGTCGTGCGGTCGAGCTCGGGAAAGTGGGCGCACAGTTCGCCGGTCATGCAAGGAGAATCCTTGAGAACGTCGAGCATCCGGCGCCTGGTCCGGGAGGACAGCGCCTTGAAGACCCTGTCGTCGTCCGCGCTCTCGCCGCCATGCCCATTCATGTTGTAAGATTACAACATGAATGATTCGACCAGCCTGACCGAGCTCGCGTTCACGGTTTCCGGCTACGTCTCACGCCCCCGCGCCGAGGTGTACGAGGCCGTCGCCGACCCGGAGCAACTCTCGAGCTACTTCACAACCGGCGGCGCCCAGGGACGCCTCGAGGCGGGCGCCGAGGTCACCTGGGACTTCCACGACTTTCCAGGCGCCTTCCCCGTTACCGTCGTCGAGGCGACGCCGCCCAAGCGCATCGTCATCGAGTGGGCAGGCACTGCGACCGCCGGCGACACCGGCAAGACCACCACCACCTTCGAGTTCGAAACCGTGGACGATGACACCCGCACTCTGGTGACGATCACCGAATCCGCCTGGTTGCCGACCAAGGACGGCGCCACGCACGCCTTCGGCAACTGCCAGGGCTGGACGGGCATGCTCGCCGCACTGAAGGTGTGGGCCGAACACGGCATCAACCTGCGCGACGGCTTCTACAAATAGTCTCGTCCAGGCGTCTGCGGGAACCATCGCCATGGTGTTCCGCTAGCCGATCGGTCAACAGAAGGCCGAACCTACTTATTCGTCGGCCGACTGACCTCGTAGGTGCCGGTGTCGTCGGTGAACGTCACGGTCACCTGCTGCGGCTCGCCGTCGACGGTCAGGTCGCAGGTGAAACTCCTACCCTCCTCGACCTTCTGGTCGGCTGGGCAGGTCACGTCGCCGACGTCCTTGATCCCGTAGGAGCCGGTGACTACCTGCTCGACGCCCTTCTCCACGGCAGCCCGGTCCAGCGTGTCAGTCCCGCCGAAGGATGCGAACCCGGCGATCGCGGCAATGACACCGAGCACCACGACTGCGCAGGCGCCCAGGGCAATCCACAACGGCAGCTTCGACGAACCGCCCCCGGGCGGCGTGGAGACCGGCGCACCCCACTGCGGCTGCCCGGGCTGGCCGGGTTGCGGGTATCCGCCCTGCTGGTACTGCCCCTGCTGGCCGGAATACTGCTGATGCGGTGCGTTGTACGCCTGGAACTGCGGCTGGGCACCGGCCTGGGCCTGCCCCGGCTGCTGCGCTCCCCATGCCTGCTGTCCCCACTGCTGCTGGTCGGCCTGGGGCTGCGCCGGGTACTGCTGCTGACCGGGGTACTGCTGTCCCGGGTATTGCGGCTGACCCGGGTATTGCTGCTGACCGGGATACGGCTGCTGCGGAGCGGAATACGACGGGTACTGCGGCTGAGCGCCGGTCTGTGGCTGCGCCGACTGCTGCGCTGCTCCCCAGGCCTGCTGACTCCACTGCTGCTCGTCGGGCTGGGGCTGCGCCGGGTATTGCTGACCCGGGTACTGCTGCTGACCGGGATATTGCTGTCCCGGATACTGCTGACCGGGGTACGGCTGTCCGTGGTACTGGGGTGGCACGGGCGCCTGCGGATTCTCGGCGCCCGGGTAAGGCTGTTGCGCAGCCGGATACGCCTGCGTCGCCTCGGCCCCGGGGTGCTGCGGCCATTGGATCTGCTGCGTCTGGTCGCCGCTCTGCTGCTGCGACTGCGCATCGGCGGCTTCGCCGCCTACCTGCGGAGGGTTCGCTCCTGGGGCCGAGGCCTCGGCGGGTGACGGCTCACCTGTCCCCGACTGGTCCTCGCTGGACGCCCCCCGGCGCTCGTCTGGATGGCTGGGTCCGACCGGGCCACTCATCGTTGCCTCCCCTGAAGGTTGTGTTGACGTACACCGTAGTCCCTCGCGGCGTCCCATCCCGAGGTCAAACGGAGCGGGCGCCCGACGAGCGGTCGAATCCGATCAGATGCGGCGCGCTCAGGCCGCGTCGATGGCGACCACACCACGGCGGATGGCGTGCACCGCCTTGGTTGCCGCGGCCCGCACCTCCCGGTCGGGCGCGGTGGACTGCACCTGATCGAGGAGATCGATCACCTGCCTGCACCAACGGACGAAATCGCCTGCGGAGAGCGCCTGTCCGCGATCACCCGCGGCGAGCAGCGCATCGACGAGGGGCTCGCCACGCGCCCACTTGTAGATAGCGGAGAGGAAACCGAAGTCCGGTTCCCGCGTGAGCGGCAGCTTGTGCCGCACCTCGTCGGCACGCAGTTCGCTCCACAGCTGAAGGGTCCGCGTCAGTGCGTGCCGAGTGGGCCCGGTCGGACCGCGGTCGCCGATGTCCCCGTCCTGCCGCGACTCGTACACCATCGTCGACACGACGCCCGCCAACTCGGCCGGCCCGAGCCCCTTCCACAGACCGCCCCGCAGACACTCCGCGACGAGCAGGTCACTCTCGGAATAGATCCGGCTCAGGCGCTGCCCGTTCTCGGTGATGCCGTGCCCCTCCGGCTCTATGTACTCGCGTTCCGCTAGCAGCGCGACGATGCGGTCGAAGGTGCGGGCCAACGAGTTCGTCGTCGCCGCGACCTTCTGCCGCAGCGTCTCGGTCTCGCGGGCCAGCGTGTTGTACCGCTCGCCGATCCGGCTGAGCTGCTCGCGGTCCGGCGCGGTGTGGCACGGGTGCGAGCGCAACGCCCGGCGCAACGTCGCCAACTCGCGGTCGCTGGCCGCGGGCGACTTCCGCTTGCTGTACCTGCCGGGCGGCACGATTCCGGTGCTGCGCAGCGCCGAGGCGAGATCCTTTCGGCTGCGGGCGGTTCGGTGGTCGACGTGGCGCGGCAGCCGCATGCTGCCCAGCGATTTGGCTGGTGCGGGGAAGTCCGCCGCGGAGATGCGCCCCGCCCACTTGTCCTCGGTGAGCACCAGCGGTCGCGGGTCCGTCGGGTCGGAATCCGTCTCGAGCACAACAGCCAGCCCGGACCGACGGCCGACCGGTATCGCGATGACGTCGCCGCGCCGGAGTGCGGTCAGGGAGCTCACCGCGTCCTGTCGGCGGTCCGTGCGACCCTGCTTCTCCAGCTGGCGTTCCCGGGTGCGAACCCGTTCCCGCAGTTGGGCGTACTCGAAGAACTCGCCGTCCACGCCGCCGAGCTGCTCGCTCAGCTCCGCGAGCGCGAGCCTGTTGCGTTCGATCGTGCGGACGATCCCGACCACGGACCGGTCCGCCTGGAACTGCGCGAACGATCGCTCTAGCAGCGAGCGTGATTCCACCGCGCCCATCCGGTCGATGAGGTTGATCGACATGTTGTACGCGGGCCGGAACGAGCTCCGCAGCGGAAAGGTTCGGGTCGAGGCGAGGCCCGCCACCTCGGTGGTCTCGATCCCCGGCTGCCAGAGCACCACGGCGTGGCCCTCGACGTCGATGCCGCGCCTGCCCGCCCGACCGGTGAGCTGGGTGTACTCGCCGGGGGTGAGCTCGGCGTGCGTCTCACCGTTGAACTTGACCAGCCGCTCGAGCACCACGGTCCGGGCCGGCATGTTGATGCCAAGCGCCAGCGTCTCGGTCGCGAATACCGCCCGCACCAATCCGTTGACGAACAGCTCTTCGACGGTGTGCCGGAACGCGGGCAGCATTCCGGCGTGATGCGCGGCGATGCCCCGTTCCAGGGCCTCGCGCCACTCCCAGTAGCCGAGCACTTCCAGATCGGCACGCGGCAGTTCCCCGGTGTGCTTGTCGATGATCGTGGTGATCGCGGCGGCCTGATCCTCGGTGGTCAGCCGCAGCCGCGACCGGAGGCACTGGGCGACCGCCGCATCGCAGCCCGCGCGGCTGAAGATGAAGGTGATCGCGGGCAGCAGACCCTCCTCGTCGAGGCGCGCGATCACCTCGGGCCGGGCCAGCGGCCGGAAGTTACTGTTCGAGCCGCCGCGGTCGCCGCGGCCCCGCCCGCGTGGCTGCCACGAGTCCGACCGGTCGAGTGCCTGGCGCTGCTTGAGATGCCGGACCAGCTCACGGTCGACGATCAGCTTGGCGCCGCTGTCCGACGCCTGCGCATCGCTGTCGAACAGGTCGAAGAGCCTGCGGCCCACCATGATGTGCTGCCACAGCGGCACCGGCCGGACCTCGTCGACGATGATCTCGGTGTCCCCGCGCACGGTCTCCATCCAGGCGCCGAACTCCTCGGCGTTGCTGACGGTCGCGGACAGGCTGACCAGACGGACGTCCTCGGGCAGGTGCAGGATGACCTCCTCCCACACCGCGCCGCGGAACCGGTCCGCCAGGTAGTGCACCTCGTCCATCACCACATGCGAGAGACCGCGCAGCACCGGGGAGTTCGCGTACAGCATGTTGCGCAGCACCTCGGTGGTCATCACCACCACCGGAGCCTCCGGGTTGATGCTCAGGTCGCCGGTGAGCAGCCCGACCGAGGCCTTGCCGTACCGGTCGACCAGGTCGGCGTACTTCTGGTTGCTCAGCGCCTTGATCGGAGTGGTGTAGAAGCACTTTCGGCCCGACGTGAGCGCCAGGTGTACGGCGAACTCACCGACCACCGTCTTGCCTGCACCGGTGGGCGCGCACACCAGCACCCCGTGCCCCGCCTCCAGCGCCCGGCAGGCCTCGTTCTGGAAGGGGTCGAGCGGAAAGCTCAGCTGCGCCGCGAAGGTCTCGAGTTCCACACAGCCAGGTTAGCCACTCCCCTGTGGCCGGGGCGTCAGAGCGTGTCGGACAGGTCGCCTACCGGTGTCGCGGCGGGAACCGTCGTCGTCTCGTCGAGCGGTGTCGCGCCGGAAATGGTCGAGGCCTCCTCGTCGTCGAGGGAGCCCCAGCCCTCCTCCTGCTTGCGGGACCTGCGCTTGTCGTTGAGCCGCGCGATCTGAATGGAGAACTCGACGAGGATGACCAATGCGAACGCCAGCGCGAGCATCGAGAACGGGTCCTGGCCGGGTGTGGCGATCGCGGCGAACACGAACAGCCCCATGATGATCCCGCGGCGCCAGGCCTTGAGCTTCTCGTAGCTGAGCACGCCGACGGCGTTGAGCGCCACGATCAGCAACGGGATCTCGAAGCTGACGCCGAAGATGATGATGAGATTGACCACGAATCCGAAGTACTCGGATCCGCTGAGCGCTGTCACCTGGACGTCGCCGCCGATGGTGAGCAGGAAGTGCAACGCCTTCGATACGACAACGTAGGCGAGCACCGCACCCGCGACGAACAGCGCGGCGCCACCCGCGACGAATCCGATGGCGTACCGGCGTTCCTTGGAGTACAGCCCGGGCGTGATGAACGCCCACAGCTGGTACAGCCAGATCGGGCAGGCGAGCACCACGCCCGCGGTGAACGCCACCTTGAACCGGAGCATGAACTGGTCGAACGGTCCTGTGGCCAGGAGCCGGCAGCCACCGTCCTCGGTGAGTGCTGCGCGGCTCTCCGGGGGCAGCGAACAGTACGGCCCGCGCATCAGCTCGCCCAGGCTCTGCATGCCGAGGATCTCGTGCGAGTACCAGAAGAAACCGAAGGCGGTGGTGATCAGGATGCCGAGAATCGCGAGCAGCAACCGGGTCCGCAGCTCGTACAGGTGATCGATCAGCGACATGCTGCCGTCGGGATTGACCCTGCGTTTGCTCCGCCGCGGGTCGAAAGGGATGCGCACAGTGGGCCCTGGTTCTTGGTCAGCAGTCGACCCGGGGCGCGATGCGCACCCCGGGACCGTCGGAATCGGCTAGGAAGCCCGCGGCTCGGTGTGAGTGACCGCGGACTGCGTCGTGTCGGCGACCGGTGCCGCGGCGGGCAGCTCGGCGGGCGGGGCGACGGGTGCCGAGGCGGCCGGGGTGCCGTCGTTCTGCATCTCCTTGACCTCGCTCTTGAAGATCCGCAGCGACCGACCCAGTCCGCGAGCGGCGTCGGGAAGCTTCTTCGAGCCGAACAGGATGACGACGACCAGCGCCACAATGGCCCAGTGCCAGGGGCTCATGGCTCCCATTTTTACCTCCAGGTTTCAGATGATTCGATGCTACCGGACCAGCGGGGTCGATGACCCGCGGAGAGTGCGGGTCAGCCGGCGGTCGCGGCCCCACGATAGGCGGCGAGAGCGACCTGCGCACGGTTTCGAACGGACGCCGTCAGATCGTCCGGGCCGAGCACCCGGACACCCGGCCCGAACCCGACCATCAGCCGGGTCATCCAGTCCTGCGAGCCGTACCGCATCGACGCCTCGATCGAGCCGTCGTCGGCGACGACGACCTCTGTCATCGGGTAGTAATCCATCACCCAGGCGTGCTCCGGCGCGATCAGCAGCCGGGCCTGCGGCAGCGTCGGGTCGTCGTGGAACAGGTCCATCGAATGCCCGTCCTCCAGCGCGTCCTCGGGCGCGGCGGCTGGCTCGTCGAGCTCGGTTGCCGCATCGATCCGGTCGAACCGGAACAACCGGACTCCCCCGGCCTGCCTGCACCACGCCTGGAGGTAGCTGTGGTTGTCGACCAGGACGATGCGTACCGGGTCCACCACTCGCTGCGACACCGCGTCCCGCGACGCGGAGAAGTAGGTCAGCTCCAGGGCCAGGCCTCGACGCACCGCCGAGCGAACTGTCGCGGCCACCGGGTCCTCCGCCTGTTCGCCCCGCTCGCCCACGCCGGCGACGGACCCGCCCGCCGCGACGCCTGCGGCCGATTCGATCTTCGCGATCGCACCCTGCACCGCTGACGGGTCGGCGGTGCCCGGCATCTCCACGAGCGAACGCAGGGCAACCAGCAGCGCCGTCGCCTCGGTCGAGGTGAGTCGCAGGGGCCTGTCGATGCCGGCCGAGAAGGTCACCTCGATGCTCTCCTCCGAGAACGAGAGATCGATGAGGTCGCCCGGTCCGTACCCGGGCAGCCCGCACATCCACAGCTGGTTCAGGTCGTTCATCAGTTGGGTGGTGCTCACCCCCAGCTCGGCGGCGGCCTCCGCGGCGCTCATCCCCGGATTGGCGATGAAGTACGGCACCATGTTCAGCAGCCGGGCAAGCCGGGACGACAGCTTCTGGCTCATCGGCCCTCCACATCGCTCGCGGACACATCGCTCCCGGGCAGATCACCCGCGGGCGTCAGCGCCGAGCGCAGCTTGTCCAGCACGTCCTCCCTCAGCTCCGCGGGCTCGAACACCAGCGCGTCCTCCCCGTAGCCTGCGATCAGCCTGGCCACCCAGTCCCATGACCGCACCGGTATCTCGAGCACAGTGCCCGACCGGTCGCCGACGGTCCGATCCGACGCCGCCCGCCCGAGCCGCCGCAGTTCCTGGGCGCGACCGTCCGCCACCCACACGGTGGCGGTGCCGGTGACGCCGCCCGAGCCGACGATCCGGTCCACGATCTCGCGCAGGTCCACGCCCTCCGGCTTGTGTACCGAGTTCACCGGCCCGAACGCGGCGACGTCGTCACCGATCCGGGACAGCCGGAACGTCCGGGTGGCGTCGCGGTCGGTGTCGTGCCCGACCAGGTACCAGCGGCCGGCGTGGGTGACCACGCCCCACGGCTGCACGGTGCGCGTGCGCAGCGGCTCGTTGCGGGCCGACCGGTGCTCGAACCGAACGCTCTGCCCGGCGTCGACCGCGGCCAGCAGCTTCTCCAGCGCCGGCTCGGATCCCCTGGTACGGGCGGGCAGCGCGGTGATGATCGCCGACGCGGAGTCCTGGTCGACCACCACTCCCGCCGCGCGCAGCTTCAGCAGCGCGCCCTGGGCGGCCGAGGTCAGTTCCGGCGACTCCCACAACTGCACCGCGATCGCGACGGCCGCGGCCTCCTCGCTGCTCAGATCGATGTCAGGCAGCTCGTAGGCGTCCCGGTTGATCCGGTACCCCTCCACGGTCCCGTAGCGGGTGGCCTGGCCGGTCTCCAGCGGCACGCCGAGATCGCGGAGCTCGTTCTTGTCCCGCTCGAACATCCGGCTGAACGCCTCGTAGCTGGCAGATTCGTCGTACCCCGCCACGCTGTGCCGAATCTTCTCGGCGGTCAGGAACTGCCGCGTGGAGAGCAGACAGATGACCAGGTTCATCAACCGCTCGACTTTGGTGATCGCCACGGCTCAGCAGCCTAGTGCCAGATCGTTGGCCGTCCGGCACTCACATCGATGCAATGAGGCGTTCCACGCGTTCGTCGACCGAACGGAACGGGTCCTTGCACAGCACCGTGCGCTGCGCCTGGTCGTTGAGCTTGAGGTGCACCCAGTCCACGGTGAAGTCGCGGCCTGCGTCCTGGGCGGCCGAGATGAACTCGCCGCGCAGCTTCGCCCTGGTCGTCTGCGGAGGTGTGTTGACCGCCTCGTCGATCTGCTCGTCCTCGGTGACACGCTTGGCCAGCCCCTTGCGCTGCAGCAGGTCGAAGACGCCGCGCCCACGCTTGATGTCGTGGTACGCCAGGTCGAGCTGGGCGATCTTCGGGTCCGACAGCTCGAGGTTGTGCTTGTCCTGGTACCGCTGGAACAGCTTGCGCTTGATCACCCAGTCGATCTCGGTGTCGACCTTCGCGAAGTCCTGCGACTCGACGGCGTCAAGGGTGCGCCCCCACAGTTCGACGACCTGGTCGACCTGCGGGTCGTGTTCGCGGGTCTTGAGGTGCTCGACGGCGCGGGCGTAATACTCGCGCTGGATGTCGAGCGCACTGGCCTGGCGTCCGCCTGCCAGCCGGACCGGACGCTTGCCGGTCATGTCGTGGCTGACCTCGCGGATCGCGCGGATCGGATTGTCGAGCGCGAAGTCGCGGAACGCGACCCCGGCCTCGATCATCTCAAGCACCAGCGCCGCCGTGCCCACCTTGAGCATGGTGGTGGTCTCCGACATGTTCGAGTCGCCGACGATGACATGCAGTCGGCGGTACTTTTCCGCGTCGGCGTGCGGCTCGTCGCGGGTGTTGATGATCGGCCTCGAGCGGGTGGTCGCCGAGGAGACACCCTCCCAGATGTGCTCGGCCCGCTGCGAGAGGCAGAAGGTCGCCGCCTTCGGCGTCTGCAGCACCTTGCCCGCGCCGCAGATCAGCTGGCGGGTCACCAGGAACGGCAGCAGAACGTCGGAGATCCGGGAGAACTCGCCCGCCCGCACCACCAGGAAGTTCTCGTGGCAGCCGTACGAATTGCCTGCCGAGTCGGTGTTGTTCTTGAACAGGTAGATGTCGCCGCCGATGCCCTCCTCGGCGAGCCGCTCCTCGGCGTCGATCAGGAGGTCCTCGAGGACCCGCTCGCCCGCCCGGTCGTGGGTGACCAACTGCGCCAGGCTGTCGCACTCGGCGGTGGCGTACTCGGGGTGCGAGCCCACGTCGAGGTAGAGGCGTGCGCCGTTGCGGAGGAAGACGTTGGAGCTGCGGCCCCAGGACACCACGCGGCGAAACAGGTAGCGAGCCACCTCGTCGGGGCTCAGCCGCCGATGGCCGTGAAAGGTGCACGTCACACCGAACTCGGTCTCAATGCCCATGATTCGTCGTTCCACACTCTGACAGTACAGCGCCGAACGCCCCTCTGACCGGCTCACAGCAATACCTACATACGGCGTTTCGTGGCGCCTACGCTGAACAGATGACCACGTCGGAGCGGGTCTCGCCGTTGGCGCCGCTCGCGTCCGACCGCGGCCTGAGGGCGCTCAGCCGGGCCGCTGATCACGGTGTGATGTGGTTCGGGATCAGTGCCTGCCTGTTCCTGCTCGGCGGGCGGCCCCGGCGCGCGGCCGTGCGTGGACTGCTCTCACTCGGAGGCGCGAGCGCGCTGACGAACGGGGTGCTCAAGCCTGCCCTCCCCCGCAGGCGCCCGCCAGAGGGGTGGGTGGCGGTGTACCGGCAGGCGCGACGGGTCCCGTCGTCCTCGTCGTTCCCGTCCGGCCACGCGGCCTCCGCCGCCGCATTCGTGTCCGGGGTGGCCCTGGAATCACCCGCAACCGCGGCGCTGCTCGCGCCGGTGGCGGCAGCTGTCGCCTATTCGCGGGTGCACATCGGCGTGCACTGGCCGTCGGATGTGCTGGCGGGCGCCGCGGTGGGTGGGGGCATGGCCCTACTCACTCGACGCTGGTGGGCGGTGCGGAGCGAGGACCCGGCGACCCTCGGCCCGACCGCGAAGGCGCCGGAGGTTCCCGACGGCGCGGGCGTGCTGATCCTGGTCAACCCCGGCTCCGGTGCGGCGGACGACGACCCGTCCACCGAGCTGGCCGCGACGCTGCCCGGCGCGACGCTCCTCGAGGCGGACCAGGACACGGACGTCGGCAACCAACTGCTCGACGCGATCGCGCGCGAGCGGCCGCGCGCACTGGGGGTGTGCGGCGGCGACGGCACGGTGGTGACCGCGGCCGCGGCCGCCATCCGGAGTGACCTTGCGCTGGCGGTGTTCCCGGGCGGCACGCTGAACCATTTCGCGCGCGACGCCGGGGTCGAGGACATCGAGGCCACCCGAGACGCGCTGGCGTCGGGACGCGCGGTGCTGCTGGACGTCGCGGACGTGTGCGTGGACGGGCGGACGCCGTTGCCGTTCGTCAACACGGCCAGCCTCGGCGGCTATCCGGACGCGGTTCGGCTGCGCGAACGATGGGAGCCGCGGATCGGGAAGTGGCCTGCCGCAGCCGCCGCGATGGTGAGGGTCCTCGCGGAGGCGCAGCCCCTCGAGCTGTCCCTCGACGGACACCGGACCGCGGTGTGGATGCTCTTCGTCGGCAACGGCCGCTACTCGCCGTCCGATCAGGTCCCGATGTCGCGGCCGGAACTGCATCTCGGCCGCCTCGACGTCCGATTCCTACGCGCGGACCGGCACTGGTCGCGGACCCGGCTGCTCTTGGCAGCCGCGACCGGCACCCTGGGAGGCTCGGCCGGCTACGAACGCCGCCTGGTGACCGACCTGGAGGCCCTGGTGCACGGCGAGGCCGTCTCACTCGCCACCGATGGCGAGGTGGTCGGGCAGGGGCGCAGCTTCCGGTTCGCCAGCAGACCGTTGGCGTTGCGGCTCTACCGCTGAGCTCCCGCCCCGGTGACCCCCGTCAGGCCTTGCCGGTGCCGTTCCCGGCGGCGCCGGCTCCCTCGTCACCTTCGGGAGCGGCTTCGGGCAACTTCGCGTCCGAGGACCCGGCGACCATGTTGGCGGGCAGCAACCCGGACAACGCCGTGCCGGTGATCCGCTTGAACGCCCGGCGTGGGCGGGTCTGGTCAAGCACCGCGACCTCGAGGGCCTCGACGCCGATGGCGCGCGGTTCGGCCTCACCGTTGCCTGGTATTCCGGTGCCGACCCGCAGCGCGTTCACCGCGATCTCGACAGCGGGGCCGAGCTCGAGGTCCGGCTTGTACGACGCCTTCAGCTCGGTGCTGATCGGTTCGGTCGCACCGCCCATCACCACGAAGTGCTGCTCGTCGACGATCGACCCGTCGTAGGTGATGCGGTAGAGCTGAGCGTGTTTCGGCTGTTCGACGCGGCCCACCTCGGCGACGCAGATCTCCACCTCGTACGGCTTGGGCTGCTCGGTGAAGATGGTGCCGAGGGTCTGCGCGTAGGCGTTGGCCAGGGAGCGACCCGTCACGTCGCGACGGTCGTACGAGTAGCCGCGCATGTCGGCATGCACGATGCCCGCCCGCCGCAGGTTCTCGAACTCGTTGTACTTGCCGACGGCGGCGAACCCGAGCCGGTCGTACAGCTCGCTCACCTTGTGCAGCGCGGTGGACGGGTTCTCCGCGACGAACAGCACGCCGTGCGCGTAGGTCAGCACGATGACGCTGCGGCCCCTGGCGATTCCCTTGCGTGCCAGCTCCGAGCGATCCCGCATGATCTGCTCGGCGGAGGCGTAATACGGCATCGTCATGCGTTCTCACCCCGTTCCTTGATGTGCTCAGCCTTGGTGCGCTCGGCGATAACCGTCTTGGCGAGCTCGGACGTCCGTTCCTGGGAAACGGTGACGGCACCGGCCGCGGTGATGACGACCGCCGTCGGGTAGATGCCGCGGCTCACGTCGGGCCCGCCGGTCGCGGAATCGTCGTCTGCTGCGTCGTAGAGGGATTCGATCGCGGCCCGCAGCGCGCTCTCCTCGTCCCCCTTCGGGTCGTAGGTCTTCTTGAGCGCGGACTTCGCGAACAGCGATCCGGAACCGACCGCGTGGTAGCCGGCCCGCTCCTCGTACCGCCCGCCGACCACGTCGTAGGACACGATCCGCCCGGCCTTCTCCGGCGTCGCCGAATCCAGGTCGAAGCCGACGAGCAGCGGCACCACGGCGAGGCCCTGCATCGCCGCCGGGAGGTTGCCGCGCACCATCGAGGAGAGCCGGTTGGCCTTGCCGTCGAATGTGAGCGGCACGCCCTCGATCTTCTCGTAATGCTCGAGTTCGACGGCGAACAGCCGCACCAACTCGATCGCGACGCCCGCGGTTCCCGCGATACCGGCCGCCGAATAGTCGTCGGTGACGTACACCTTCTCCACGTCACGGCTGGCGATCAGGTTTCCCATCGTCGCCCGGCGGTCGCCCGCGATCAGCACGCCGCCTGCGAAGGTCAGCGCGACGATCGTGGTGCCGTGCGGAGCGATGTCCGCCGCGTCCATCGCGTCACCCCTTCCCACGCGCTGACGACCGAGGTCGATCCGGTTCTCCGGCAACAGTTCCGGCGCATGCTTGCGGAGGTGATCGGAGAACGAGGACAGCTGCGAACCGAAGTGCAGCCGGTCACCCCCGACCATGGACCGCTGGTGATCCGCCGTCACTGGCCGCCCTTTTGCACGTACGCGCGCACGAAGTCCTCGGCGTTCTCTTCGAGCACGTCGTCGATCTCATCGAGGAGGTCGTCGGTGTCCTCGGCGAGCTTCTCCCGACGTTCCTGTCCCGCGGCACCGTCGCCGATCGGGGCATCGTCGTCGTCGCCACCGCCACTACGCTTGGTCTGCTCCTGCGCCATAGCCGCCGACCTCCTCTTATGTCTTGCACAACTACCTGCACAACCAGTGTGCGCTCGCTCGTGCACGGACCCCCACCCTACCGAGTGCGAGGCACCCTGAGGTGGTGGACGAGCGTGTCGCGCGCTCCGGTCTCAGCTGGTGAGCTGATCGACCAGGTCAGCGGCCGAATCGACCGACTCAAGCAGCTTGCCGACATGCGCCTTGCTGCCCCGCAGCGGCTCCAACGTGGGAATCCGGACGAGGGAATCGCCTCCCAGGTCGAAGATCACCGAGTCCCAACTGGCCGCGGCGATGTCGGCCCCGAACCGGCGCAGGCACTCGCCGCGGAAGTACGCCCTGGTGTCCGTGGGCGGGTTGCGGATCGCGTCGAGCACCTGCTGCTCGGTGACGAGCCGTTCCATCGAGCCTCGCGCCACCAGACGGTTGTAGAGCCCCTTGTCCAGGCGCACATCCGAATACTGCAGGTCCAGCAGGTGCAGCTTGGGTGCCGACCACGCCAGTCCCTCGCGCTGCCGGAAGCCCTCGAACAGCCGCAGCTTCGCGACCCAGTCCAACAGGTGCGCGCACTCCATCGGGTCCCGCTCGAGCATGTCGAGGACCGTGGCCCACTTGTCGAGCAGGTCCGCCACCCGAGGGTCGTCGTTACCCCGCCGCTCCACGAAGGCGGCGACCCGCTCGTGGTAGATCCGTTGCAGCGCAAGGCCGGTCAGCTCGCGCCCGTCCGCCAGTGCGACAGTCTGTCGTAGCGTCGGGTCGTGACTGATCAGGTGCACGGCGGTCACCGGCCGGGCGAGCTGCAGGTCGGACAGGTCCACCCCCGCCTCGATCAGGTCCAGGACCAGCGCGGTGGTGCCGACCTTGAGGTAGGTCGACCATTCGGCGAGGTTCGCGTCGCCGATGATCACGTGCAGGCGCCGGTACTTGTCGGCGTCGGCGTGCGGCTCGTCGCGGGTGTTGATGATGCCGCGCTTGAGGGTGGTCTCGAGGCCGACCTCGACCTCGATGTAGTCCGCGCGCTGGGAGAGCTGGAAACCGGACTCGTCTCCGGACTGCCCGATGCCGACCCGACCGGACCCGCAGATCACCTGCCGGGACGCGAAGAACGGCGTGAGCCCGGCGATGATCGCCGAGAACGGGGTCTCCCGCGAGCAGAGGTAGTTCTCGTGGGTGCCGTACGACGCGCCCTTGCCGTCGACGTTGTTCTTGTACAGCTGGAGCCGCGGGGCGCCGGGAACGCTCGAGGCGTGCCGAGCGGCCGCCTCCATCACCCGCTCGCCCGCCTTGTCCCAGATGACCGCGTCCAGCGGATCAGTGCATTCGGGCGCGGAGTACTCGGGGTGCGCGTGATCGACGTACAGCCGGGCGCCATTGGTGAGGATCATGTTCGCGGCGCCGACCTCGTCGGCGTCGATCACCGGCGCCGGACCGCTGAACCGGCCGAGGTCGAATCCGCGGGCGTCGCGCAGCGGCGATTCCACCTCGTAGTCCCAGCGGGTGCGCTTGGCTCGGGGCACCCCGGCGGCGGCCGCGTAGGCCAGCACCGCCTGGGTCGAGGTCAGGATGGGGTTCGCGGTCGGCTCCGTCGGGGAGGAAATCCCGTACTCGACCTCGATACCGATGATGCGCTGCATGCCCACGAGCCTAGATCGTCGACCCGCTCGATCTTTCGACCGTTCCCCCTATGCGGTGCCGTGGCGTCGCCGGTCGGGTCACAGGTCCGCCGTGGCGACCGCGCCCGGCTCGGCTCCGAGCTGCCGCAGCACGGTCCCGGTTCGATCCCACACTCCCGAGCCGCCGCTGGTCTGCCCGAAACCACCACCGGTCGGCCCGGCGAACCCTGCGAATGCAACCGGCACGTCATATGCCGTCGAGATCCTCCGCGCCCGGGCGCCGAGTTCGGCCAGCTCGTCAGGCGCGTGGACCAGGCCCGCCACATACACGTCGACGCCGAGGGCGGCGGTGCTGTCGAGGTGATGCGCGACTCTCGTATCCCGGCACACCCCGATGCCGACCCGCCTGCCTCGCACCTCGATACTCGCCGGAGCGTGACCGGACTCGAAGTGCCGTGCCTCGTCCGCACCGAGGGACATCTTGATGTAGGCCACGGTGACTCCGTCGCCGGACACGGCGAGCACTCCGATGCCCCGGCCGCCGGTGCCGGTGTGGACCGGAGCCCCGGCCAGGGCGATGGCGCCCGTGCGCCGGCATGCCGCTATCAGCGGAACGAGGAGCGGGTCGTCGAGAGCGATCGTCGGCGCGTCCATCGCGTATCCGCTCAACGACATCTCCGGGAAGACGACGAGATCGGCGGCAGCACGATTCACCGCCGCCGCGTGTGCGGCAACGTTGTCCGAGAGGCAGCCGAGCGCGGTCGTCGGCTGCGCAACCGCAACCCGGATGTTCACGCGTGCGCCCTGCCGGTCCTCGCCAACCACCCTCGAATCGAAACACAACCGGGCCACCGAGCACGATTCACTACGTCACCGAGTCGATGTTCGGTCCCCCTCGGGCGCCGAACCCCCGCCCTCGAGGCTTGTTCGAGATCGTTCGGTGCGCGACTGTCCCAGTTCGGCCCAAATGCCGATAAGCTGCGTTATGACATTATCTCAGGTAAAGAAGCCGGACATTCCGGATGGAATCTGTTCGCACCTTTGCGGAGTCCATCGCCCTGCTTCCGGTCTGCGCCAAGCCGTTTCGGGCGGCAGACCGCCCCTCCGCGAGGCCCGGTGGTTCAGCGGGCTCAGTGCTCGATCCGGCACTGAAGGTACGTGTCGGCACCGACCCGGCGGAGTACCAGGCGGACGCCGTGCGGCGCCCATCCCGCTGAAGGGTCCCGGACAACGCGGGGTTCGACGAGCGTGATCAGCCGACCACCGGTGGTGATATCGAAATGCCCGGCGGCCAGCACATTCCGCACCCAATCGCTGCCGGGTCCATAGGTCAGCGCGAACCGGTACCCGTCGCCGCGACGGAAGACGTTGACCGGCGTCCGATACAACCGTCCCGATCGACGGCCGCGGTGCAGCACGATCGCGTAGCCCGGCAACCAGCCCGCGCCGAGCCGGGTGACACGATTGGTGACCACCCTGTTGATCTCGGCGAGCCTGCGCGGTAGGGGCACTTCGCCAGCCTATCCCCGCGTGGAACGATGGGCGGATGGATCAGTGCCCATCGCAGCCTCCGTCGGCAGGCGGCCCCGCCGCGCCGGATGAGGTCGTGACGGTCTTCGACGCCGCGGGTGCGGTGATCGGCACGGCCCCACGGTCGCAGGTATACGCCGAGGGCCTGTGGCACGCCAGCGCCGGGGTGCTGCTGCGTTCGGTGGACGGCAGCCGGATCTACGTGCACCGCCGCTCCCCCGCCAAGGCGGTCTTCGCGGGCATGCACGATTGCCTCGCGGGCGGGGTGGTGGATCCGGGAGAGAGCCCCGAGCAGACCGCGGTCCGCGAACTGGCCGAGGAACTCGGCGTCACCGGGGTCGAGCTGTCCGCCATCGCCCGGGTGGCGTGGGACGGCAGCTGGGACGGTAAACCGTTGCGCTGTCACCTGTTCGCGTTCGAGGCGCGCTATGAGGGCGCAATCCGGCACCAGGCGAGCGAGATCGTCGACGGTTGGTGGTGGACCGAGGCGCAGCTGCGCGCGCACCTCGCCGACCCGTCGTGGCCGTTCGTGCCCGATACCCGGGAACTGCTCGCCGACTATTTCGCGTGAGCCTCGCGGCCCCGTCCCACGCCGCAACGCGATCGGGCCGGGCACCCGCGTGAGTGCCCGGCCCGATCGATTCCGCTTTACAGGTACTGGCCGGTGTTGGACTCGGTGTCGATGGCGCGGCTGGCACTGGCGTTCTTGCCGGTGACCAACGTACGGATGTAGACGATCCGCTCGCCCTTCTTGCCCGAGATACGTGCCCAGTCATCGGGATTGGTGGTGTTGGGCAGGTCCTCGTTCTCGGAGAACTCATCCACGATCGAGTCGAAGAGGTGCTGCACCCGAAGGCCGGGCGCCCCCGTCTCGAGCACCGACTTGATCGCGTACTTCTTGGACCGGTCGACGATGTTCTGGATCATCGCGCCCGAATTGAAGTCCTTGAAGTACAGCACCTCCTTGTCGCCGTTCGCGTACGTCACCTCGAGGAATCGGTTGTCGTCGCTCTCGGCGTACATCCGGTCCACGACGCGTTCGATCATCGTCTTGATGCAGGCCGTCCGGTCGCCTCCGAACTCGGCCAGATCGTCGGCGTTGACCGGCAGGCTCTCGGTCAGGTACTTCGAGAAGATGTCCTGCGCCGACTCCGCATCCGGACGCTCGATCTTGATCTTGACGTCGAGCCGGCCTGGCCGCAGGATCGCGGGGTCGATCATGTCCTCGCGATTCGACGCACCGATGACGATGACGTTCTCCAGGCCCTCGACGCCGTCGATCTCGCTGAGCAGCTGCGGCACGACCGTGGTCTCCACATCGGAGGAGACGCCGGACCCGCGGGTGCGGAAGATGGAATCCATCTCGTCGAAGAACACGATCACCGGGGTGCCCTCGGAGGCCTTCTCACGAGCCCGTTGGAAGATCATCCGGATGTGCCGTTCCGTCTCACCGACGAACTTGTTGAGCAGCTCCGGGCCCTTGATGTTCAGGAAGTAGGACTTGGCGTCCTTTGCGTCCTGCCCCCTGGCCTCGGCGATCTTCTTGGCCAGCGAGTTGGCGACGGCCTTGGCGATGAGCGTCTTGCCGCAGCCGGGAGGGCCGTAGAGCAGCACACCCTTCGGCGGGCGCAGCGAGTACTCGTGGAACAGGTCCTTGTGCAGGAACGGCAGCTCGACGGCGTCGCGGATCTGTTCGATCTGCCGACCCAAACCGCCGATGTCGCCGTAGTCGACGTCGGGCACCTCCTCGAGCACGAGGTCCTCGACCTCGGCCTTGGGGATGCGCTCGAAGGCGTAGCCCGCCTTGGAATCGACCAGCAGAGAATCTCCGGGCCGCAGCTTGCGCGACGGCGAGTCGATGTCCTCGTCATCGGGATGGATCGTCGTGTCGGACGCGGCCAGCGCGAGCGGATGCGCGAGCCACACCACGCGCTCCTCGTCGGCGTGACCGACCACCAGAGCCCGTTCCCCGTCGTCGAGAACCTCGCGCAGACTGCAGATCTCCCCCACCCGTTCGAAGGCCCCCGCCTCGACGATGGTGAGCGCCTCGTTGAGGCGGACGGTCTGACCGGGCCGGAGCGTCTCGGTGTCGATGTTCGGCGAGCAGGTCAGTCGCATCTTGCGGCCGGAGGTGAACACGTCGACCGTCTGGTCCGCGTGGGTCGAGATCAGTACGCCATAACCGCTGGGCGGCTGACCGAGACGGTCGACCTCCTCGCGCAGCGCGATCAGCTGCTGACGAGCCTCCTTGAGCGTGTCCATCAGCTTCGAGTTCCGGATCGACAGCGAGTCGACGCGGGACTCGAGCTCACGTACCTGCTCGGGTGACTGGGCGAGCTGACGGCGAAGTCCTGCGGCTTCCAGACGTAGCGCCTCGAGCTCCGCCCGGGCGGCAAGCGAGTCCGGATTCTCTGTTGCGCTCATGTGCGTCTCCTCCCAGTGCGATCTATCAACGCTACAGCCGCGGTACCAAAACTGTGGACCGACAGGCGGACACGGGCCGCATGCCGTCGCACACTGTGGGACGGCAGCCCGGTCCCCCACGATACTCCTGATGTTAGCCTTACCTGACTAAATGGCACCGTCGCCAACGAGAAAGGCCTATTCGTGATCATTCGCAAGTCCCTCATCGCCGCAGGCGCAATCGCCCTGGCCGCAGGAGTCGCCTCCTGCAGCTCCGACGAGTCGACCGAGGCCACCACCGCCACCAGCACCGCCGACGCGGCCGCAGCGATCCCGACCGTCGAAGAGCTGCAGGCGACGCTGGTCACCTTCTTCGACCCCGCGGTCGCCACCACGGAGAAGGCCGTGCTCGTCGAGAACGGCAACGGCCAGGCCGCGGTCCTCGAACAGTTCAACGGCGTCCTGCAGGGCTATCCGCTGACCACCGAGGTGACCAAGGTGGCTGCGGTGGACGCAGACACGGTGTCGGCGACGACGACCATCACGGGCCCGCACGGCGGCGCCGCGTCCGAGGTCGTCTTCGAGCAGGTCGACGGCAAGTGGGTGCTCTCCGAGGACGCCGCGTGCACCATCTTCTCGATGGGCAAGCTGACCTGCGTCAAATAGGCGCCTGCGGCGCCCGTGAGTCCTTCTGGTCCACACAGGGGCCAGAAGGACTCACGGGCGCGGAGCGCCTCTAGACCTTCTTGTCCTTGCCTGCGCGACGCTGCGGCTTCGGGGTGACCGTTCCCTCGGCCAGTTTGCGCGCGCTGACCAGGAACGCGGTGTGGCCCTGCATGCGGTGCTCCGGGCGGACCGCGAGGCCGACGACGTGCCAGCCGCGCACGATCGACTCCCATGACCGCGGCTCGGTCCAGCACTCCTGCTCGCGCAGCGCCTCGACCACCCGCGACAACTGGGTGACCGTCGCGACGTAGACGATGAGCACTCCTCCCGGCACCAGTGCCTTCGACACCGCGGGCAGCGTCTCCCATGGCGCGAGCATGTCCAGGATCACGCGGTCCACCGGACCTCCGGACGCCTCGGCGTCGAAGTCCGCCAGATCCGCGACCGTCAGCTCCCAGTTGTCGGGGCGGCCGCCGAAGAAGGTCTCGACGTTGCGGACCGCGTGCTCCGCGTGGTCGTCGCGGATCTCGTACGAGATGACCTTGCCCTCGGGCCCGACCGCTCGCAGCAGCGAGCAGGTCAGCGCGCCCGATCCGGCACCGGCCTCGAGGACCCGCGCGCCAGGGAAGACATCGCCCTCGTGCACGATCTGCGCGGCATCCTTCGGGTAGATCACCTGAGCGCCGCGCGGCATGGACAGCACGTAGTCGACCAGTAGCGGCCGCAGCGCCAGGTACGGGGTGCCGTTCGTGGAGGTGACGACGCTTCCCTCGGGGGTGCCGATCAGGTCGTCGTGCAGGATCCCGCCGCGATGGGTGTGGAACTCCTTGCCCGCCTCGAGTACCACCGTGTACTTGCGCGCCTTCGCGTCGGTGAGCTGAACGCGGTCGCCCTCCCGAAACGGTCCGGTAGGTCGCTTCTCGCGTGCGTTCACGTCTTGCCCAACCACGACTGGAGATCTCCTTGCTTCAGCATTCCCGGCGACCCACGCGCCGGCCCCGACAGCGGTGTCGGACCCGCCGCATACCCTGCCAGGTGTGAGCTCTCCCGTGTCGACGCCCCCTGCCGAGTCCCCCGACGCCACCGCCGCGGGGACGGCGCGCCCGCGCTCACGGCCTGCACTGTCCCCCTCCCGCGCGGGCGATTTCAAGCAGTGCCCGCTGCTGTACCGCTTCCGCGCGGTCGACCGGATCCCGGAGGTGCCGTCGAAGGCGCAGCTCAAGGGAACGGTGGTGCACGCGGCGCTGGAGTCGCTGTACGCGCTACCCGCCCCGGAACGGGTTCCCGACCGCGCGGTGTCCCTGGTCGACCCGGCCTGGGAGCAACTGCTCGCGGAATCCCCCGAGATCGCCGATACGGTCCCCGCCGAGGAGCGGGTCGCGTTTCTGGCAGAGGCACGCGCGCTGATCGAGGGCTATTACCGGCTCGAGGATCCCACCCGGTTCGATCCCGAATCGTGCGAGCTGCGGGTGGAGACCGAACTCGACGACGGAGTGCTGCTGCGCGGGTTCGTGGACCGGATCGACGTCGCCCCGAACGGACACGTCCGGGTGGTCGACTACAAGACCGGTCGGGCGCCCCGGGAGATCAGCGAGTCCAAGGCCCTGTTCCAGATGAAGTTCTACGCGCTGGTGCTGTTGCGCACCCGCGGAATCGTGCCTGCCCAGCTGCGGCTGATCTACCTGGCCGACGCCGAGATCCTCACCTACGCGCCGGACGAGGCCGAACTGCTCCGCTTCGAGCGCACCCTGTCCGCGATCTGGAAGGCCATTCTCGCGGCCGGGGTCACGGGCGACTTCCGACCGAATCCGGGGCGGCTGTGCAACTGGTGCGATCATAAGGTTCGCTGCCCCGCATTCGGCGGCACGCCGCCGCCGTACCCGGGGTGGCCGGAGAGCCCGGCAGATGAAGCGCAACAGTTCGAGGAGATCGTCGAGTGAGTGACCAGGCCTACTACCTCCCCTTGGAGTCGACCGGGGACGGCGTCGAACGTTTCGCGACCACCGCCCTGACCGTGAGCACCTGGGCCGACACCATGCAGCACGGCGCGCCGCCGTCCGCCCTCCTGGTGCGGGCGCTCGAGCGCTGCGAGCAGCGCCCCGACACCCGGCTGACGCGGGTGGTCATCGAGATCCTCGGGCCGGTGCCGCTGAGCGAGATCGAGGTGCGGTCCTGGGTGGAACGGCCGGGCAAGCGGGTCGAGCTGGTCGTGGCGGAGCTGTGGGCCGCCGGCCCGGACGGCACCCAGCGCGCGGTCGCCCGCGGTACCGGATGGCGCATGCAGACCGCGGACACCACCGCGGTCCAGCACGCGGCGGACCCCGCGTTGGCCCCGCTGTCGCAGTCGCACACGACCCCGATGGACGGGCGCTTCTGGGGCACCGGGTTTGTCGCCACCCTGGACTGGCAGTGGTTGGCGGATATCGGCTGCGAGGGCCCCGGTCAGGTGTGGGCCCGTCCAAATCCCGTTCTGGTGGAGGGCGAATCACTCACCCCGATCCAGCGACTCTTCACCGTCGCCGACGTCGCCAACGGTGTCGGCGCGAAGCTGCACCCGAACGAGTGGACCTACCTGAACACCGACCTGACCGTGCACCTGTTCCGGGTGCCTACCGGCGAATGGGTCGGCATCTCCGCGGAGACCTCCTACGGCCCGGACGGCGTCGGCATGTGCGCGGGTGTGCTGCACGACGAGTCCGGTCCGGTCGGCCGGATCAACCAGACGGTGCAGATCCGACCGAACTGACGGCACAACGCATCGGGTCCCGCAGCACATGGCCGCGGGACCCGATGTCGTCTGGGATCAGAACGCCCGGCAGGTCCGGATGTCGGTAGCCAGGATCGCCTTCGCGCCGATATCGGCGAGCTGATCCATCACGTCGTTGCTGACCTTGCGCGGCACCATCGAACGGATCGCGACCCACTTCTCGTCCGCGAGCGGGGCGATGGTCGGAGACTCGAGCCCAGGGGTGATCCGCATCGCCTCGTCGACCTGCGCACGCGGGCAGTCGTAGTCCAGCATCACGTACTGCTGCGCGCGAACGACACCCTCCACACGTGCGACCAACTGGTTGCGCGCCTTGTCCGCGCCGTCGGAGCCGTCCCGCTGGATGAGCACACCCTCGGAGTCACAGAGCGATTCGCCGAAGGCCACCAGGTTGTGCTGGCGCAGCGTGCGGCCCGACCCGACGACGTCGGCGATGGCGTCCGCAACGCCTAGCTGGATGGAGATCTCCACGGCGCCGTCGAGCCGGATGACGGTGGCCTCGATGCCGCGGGCCGCCAGGTCCTCGCGGACCAGGTTCGGGTACGAGGTGGCGATCCGCAGACCGGCCAGGTCGGCGGGCGACCAGGCCTTCCCCGCCGGGGCCGCGTAGCGGAAACTCGAGCGGCCGAACCCGAGTGACAACCGCTCGGAGACCGGGGCGCCGGAGTCGAGCGCGAGGTCGCGACCGGTGATGCCGAGGTCGAGTTCGCCCGACCCGACGTAGATCGCGATGTCCTTGGGGCGCAGGAAGAAGAATTCGACCTGATTCGACGGGTCGAGGACGGTCAGGTCGCGCGAGTCGGTGCGGCGACGGTAGCCGGCCTCGTCCAGGATCTCGGCGGCGGATTCGGACAGCGAGCCCTTGTTGGGCACTGCGACGCGCAGCATGGGGGTGTTCCTTCCGGAAGTGGCTAGAGGAGTCGGTTCTGGGTCGGTGCGCGACTCACAGATGTCGGTAGACGTCCTCGAGCTTGAGCCCACGGCCGACCATCAGCACCTGCACCCAATAGAGCAGCTGGGAGATCTCCTCGGACAGCGACTCATCACTCTCGTGCTCGGCGGCAATCCACACCTCGCCTGCCTCCTCGAGCACCTTCTTGCCCTGCGCATGGACGCCCGCGTCCAACGCGGCCACGGTGCCGGAGCCCTCGGGGCGGGTGGCGGCACGGTCGGTCAGCTCGGCGAACAGCGAATCGAAGGTCTTCACGGGTGACGATTCTTTCACGAGCGAACCGGTGCTCCCCACCGCCCCGCCGCAACCCCTCTCCAGTGTTGTTTCGAGCGACCTGCAAGCGGTCGCTACGGGGGATCAGTGGTTCGGCAGGACCAGCTTCGGGGCGCTCGCGATGAGCGTTCGGGTGTAGTCCTCCCGCGGCCGCTCGTACACGTCCTCGGTCGGCCCGCACTCGACGATCCGCCCCCGGTGCATCACCGCGACGACGTCGCACACGTGCCGGACGACCGCCAGGTCGTGCGAGACGAACAGCAGCGTCAGCCGGTACTCGTCGACCAACTCGGCCAGCAGGTCCAGCACCTGGGCGCGGACCGAGACGTCGAGCGCGCTGACCGGTTCGTCGGCCACCAGGATCTTCGGTTTGGTGATCAGGGCGCGGGCGATGGAGATGCGCTGGCGCTGACCGCCGGAGAACTGGTGCGGATACCGATCCGCCATCGCGGGTTCGAGGCCGACTGCGGTGAGGATCTCGGCGACCAACTCGCCCGATCCCGCACGCGAATCGAGCGGTTCCGCCACCACGTCGCCGACCTTCATTCGAGGGTCGAGCGACCCCATCGGGTCCTGGAAGACGATGGACACATCGCGGCGGAACTGCCTCAGGTCCCGTTCCCGCGCGCCGACGATCTCCTGCCCGTCCACCACGATCGAGCCCGCCGTCGGTACGTCGAGGGCGCACAGCAGCCGGATCAGCGTGGACTTGCCCGAACCGGACTCCCCCACCACGCCGAACCGCTGACCCCGACCGATGTCGAACGACGCGTCGGTCAGCGCGTGCACCGGCCCGGCGCGACGCAGCAGCGAGGACCGCGACCCCCGGTACGTGCGGGTCAGCCCGCGCACGGACACCAGTGGCTCGGCCTGCTCGTTCGACACCGGCGTGACCGCGCGACCGCCTGCCTCAGGAGGAGCGGCAGGCGTCGAACCACCCGGCGTCGAACCACCCAGCGTCGAACCACTCAGGTCCGACGCCGCGAGCAGCGACCGGGTGTACGGGTGCTGCGGCGCACCGAACACCTGCTCGATCGGCCCCGACTCCAGGATCGCCCCGTCCCGCATCACCAGCACCCGCTCGCACAGTCCGGACACCACCGCCAGGTCATGCGTGATCAACAGCAGCGCGGTGTCGTGCTCACGCACCGTCGTGTCGATCAGGTCGAGGATCTGCGCCTGCACTGTCACATCGAGCGCCGTGGAGGGCTCGTCGCAGATCAACACCCTCGGACGGTTCGCCATCGCGATGGCGATCAGCACCCGCTGCCGCTGCCCGCCGGACAGTTCGTGCGGATAGGACCGGGCGATGCGCGGCGGGTCGGGAAGGTTCACCGCGGCCAGCTGCGCCAACGCCGCTTCCCGCCGGTCGGCGCGGCTCAGCCCGCCGTCATGCAGCTCGATCACCTCGGCCACCTGCCTGCCCACCTTCATCAACGGGTTCAGGGCGGTCATCGGTTCCTGGAAGACCATCGCGAGGTCGTCTCCGCGCAGCGCGGTGAGCAACCGTTCCTGCGCACCGACGAGGTTCTCGTCGACGCCGTCGAGGGCGATCGAACCGGCGGCCGACAGCTGGTCTGGCAACAGGCCCATCAGGCTCAGCGCGGTGAGCGACTTGCCCGACCCGGATTCGCCGATCAGCCCCAGCCGTTCACCCCGGTCCAGGGTGAAGCCGATCCCGTCGAGCAGGGTCCGATCCCCCGCGCGGACGGTGAGGTCGTTCACCACCACCAGCGGGCCGGTCATCGGCGCGCCGTTCTCGGGTCGAACCTGTCACGCAGTCCGTCACCGAGGAGGTTGAACCCGAGCACCGTCAACGCGATCGCCAGGCCTGGCCACAACATCACCGCCGGCTGGAGGTACAGGTACGGCTGCGACTCCTGCAGCATCCGGCCCCACGACGGTGTCGGCGGCGGGGTGCCGAAGCCGAGATAGGACAGCGCCGCCTCGGCCAGCACCGCGATGGCGAACGTCACCGAGGCCTGGACGATGAGCGCGCTGGAGATGTTCGGCAGCACGTGTCGCAGGGCGATCCGCATCGGACCCTTGCCCGCCGCCCGCGCCGCCAGCACGTAATCCTTGGCCATCACCTGTCTGGTGCCGCCCCTGGCGACGCGGGCGAAGGCCGGCGCGGTGCCGACGCCGAGAGCGGTCATCGCGGTCACCGTCGACCCACCCCAGACCGCGGCGAAGATGATGGCGAGCAGCAGCGCGGGGAACGCCAGCAGCACATCGTTGCCCCGCATCAGGATCTCGTCGGGCACACCGGGGCGCATCCCGGCGGCCACCCCGATCGGGATGCCGATCGACGCGGCGATGACCACCGCCACGACCCCGACCAGCAACGTCGTCCTGGCGCCGACGAGCAGCGAACTGAAGATGTCGCGGCCGAAGTCGTCGGTGCCGAGCCAGTGCTGCGCGCTCGGACGCAGCAGCCGCGCGCCCGCGTCGACCACCGTCGGGTCGTAGGGCGTCCACACAAATGAGATCAGCGCGGCCAGCACCACCGCGGCAACCAGACCCGCGCCCAACTTGAACGTCCCCGACCACCGAACCCCTGTCATGCCGCGCTCCGCATGCGGGGGTCGATCACCGTGTACAGCAGGTCCACCACCAGATTCAGCAGCAGCACCATCAGCACCAACACCATCACGATGGACTGCACCTCCGCCATGTCGCGCTGACTCACCTTGTCCAGCAACAGACTCCCGAGTCCTGGCACCACGAACACCCGCTCGACGACCACGGCCCCGATCAGCAGGGTGGCCAGTTGTAGCCCCGCGACGGTGACCACCGGCACCGCGGCGTTGCGCAGCCCGTGCCGCAGCAACGCGCCGGTTCGGGTCAGGCCCTTGGCCCGCGCGGTCCGCAGGTAGTCGGCCCCCAGCTCGTCGAGCACGGCGGAACGGACATACCGGGTCAGTACCGAGCCCTGCACGAGTCCGAGCGCCAGCGCAGGCAACGCCAGATAGCTCAGGAACCCGCCGATGCCCTCGATCGGCGCCTGCCACCCGCTCGACGGCAACCAACCGAGCTCGACGGCGAACACCGTGGACAGCAGCACGCCCGCGAGGAACGCCGGGATCGCGATGCCCACCTGACTGATCCCGCCGATCAGCACCCCATCGGGCCTGCTGCGCCGGACCGCGGCCAGCACCCCGAGCGGGATCGCGACCGCCAACGCGACCAGCATTGCCGCGCCGACCACCCAGAGCGTCACCTGCAGCCGATCGAAGATCTCCGGGCCGACCGGCTCCCTGGTCAGGTAGGACTCGCCCATGTCGCCGTGCAGCATGCCCCAGACCCAATTGCCGTAGCGCACATGGGCAGGCGCATCGAGGCCCATCGCTGCCCGCTCCCGGGCGACCTCCTCCGCCGAGGCCTGCACGCCGAGGGCGATCCGCGCTGGATCGCCCGGCAGCACCGACAGCAACGCGAACACCAGCACCGACGCGAACGCCGCGGTGAGCGCGAAGATGCCGAGCCGCCTGGCCAACTGGACCGCCATCGCCCGGCCTACCCGCGCCGAACCCGGGACAGGTCGAGCGCAAGGGAAGTCGCGTTTCTCGGTAGCCCGGAGATGTCCGCGTCGGTCACCACGAGGAGCGGAAAGAGGAAGAGCCAGTTCGCCGCCGCATCCTCGGTGATGGTGCCCGCCACCTCACGCATCTTCGCGACATAGCCGGCCTCGTCCGCCGCGTCGGCCTCCGCGAGCAGCCGGGTGACGGCGGGATTGCGGTAGCCCCAGTAGTACTCGGGGTTGCCGAAGGTGGAGATGTCGCGCGGCTCGGCGTGCTGGATCACCGACATCTGGTAGTCGCGGCGGCCGAAGACCGAATCGAGCCAGACCGCCGGGAACTCGACCGGATTGGTCCGCACGGTGAACCCGACCTGCTGCAGCTGCGAACTCACCACCTGCGCGGCGGCGGTGGCATACGGGAGATTGGGCACGTCGAAGCGCACCGTCGGGTTCGGGGTGCCCGCCTCGGCGAGCAGCGCGCGGGCCCGCTGCGGGTCGAAGGGATAGCGGCCCGTGAGGTCCTCGTACCAGGGGTCCGTCGGCGGCACCATCGAACCGATGAGCTCCCCGTAGCCCGCATACGCGGTATCCCGCACCGCCTTCCGATCCACGGCGTACATCACCGCGCGGCGCACCCGAATGTCGTCGAAGGGCGCGACGGCGCCGTTCATCGAGAGGGTGACCTCCCCGTTGGTGCCGCCGACCGCGACGCGGAACCGGGGATCGCGGCTGAACTGACCGAGCAGTTGCGGAGCCCCGAGTCCGTAGATCGCGTCGACGCCGCCGCTGAGCATCGCGTTGGCCTGCGCGGTGGGATCGGCAAAGTACTTCAGCCGCACCGTCTTCATCGCCGGCTGCGCACCCCAGTACCGCGGGTTGGCGGCGAGCACCAGCTCCGAGCCCGGGTTCCAGCGCGCCACGGTGAACGGTCCGGTACCGATCGCGGTGGTGGCCAAGTGGGTGACGCCGCGCGGGGTGAACATGGCGCCGATCGGGCCGGTCATGTTGAACAGCCAGGCATTGCTCGGCGCCCGCAGGATCACCCTCGCCAGGTGCGGCGAGGGTGTCTCCACCCGATCCACCACCGCCATCAGCGCGGGCGAGTTCGCGGTCCATTCGGCCTTGACCCGGTCGAGGCTGAACGCGACGTCCTCGGAGGTGAAGGCCTCGCCGTTGGAGAAGGTGGCGTCCTCGCGCAGCGCGAACTCGTACACGGTGCGGTCCGGGCTGATGGTCCACGAGGAGGCCAGCAGAGGGACGATCGCGCCCTTGTCATCGAGCCGGACCAGTCCCTCGTACACGTTGTCCAGCAACGCCTGCGGGATGGCCGCGCCCGCCGTGCGGGTGAAGTCGAGATTGTCCGGTTTCGCCGTGAGGGCGACGGTGAACGTGTCAGGTCCGCCCGCGCTCGAGAGTCCGGCCCCGGCGGAGCAGGACGCCAGCACGGCAATGGCGGCGGTCGACGCGGCAACTGCACGCAGCAGCCGTCCGGTCCACCGACGCATCATGCCAGGAATCCTGCCATGTGACGCCTCACGGCGACGCGTCTCAGGCGCGAACGGCCCGCCACGCCGACCTGAGGTCGGCCTCGCCGAGCCCGTGCAGCGAATCGTGGTGCACCCGGCGCGGTCCCACGGGCACCGGTACCTCGCACGGCACGACGAGCACCGCCACGCCTGCGGCCTCGGCTGCGGCCGCTCCTGTCGGTGAGTCCTCAACGGCGAGGCAGTGCTCCGGCGCGATGCCGAGCAGCTCGGCAGCACGCAGGTAGGGGTCCGGCTGCGGCTTGCCGCGCGGCACCTCGTCTCCGCACACCGTCACGTGGAAGTGCTCGCGTCCCAGCGTGTTCAGCGCCTGCTCCGCCAGCTCCCGCTCGGTGTTGGTCACCAACGCAGTCCGCAGGCCGCTCTCACGGACCACCCCGAGCAGCTCGCGGGCACCCGGCCGCCACGGGATACCGAGCGCGAAGAGCTCGGTGACCCTGGCGTTCAGCCAGCCTGTCGCGTCCGCGAGTGCCTGCGGCGTCGGCTCGAGGCCGAGTGCCGCGAAGATCGTCGCCAGCGCGTCGGGGCCGGACGCCCCGATGATCGCGTGCCGGGTCTCCGGCGTCATGGCGCCGCCCAGCTCCGCCGCCAGCTCGTGCATCGCGACGTCCCAGAGCTTCTCGGAGTCGAGCAGCGTGCCGTCCATGTCCCACAGGATGGCCTTCAGGTCAGACATCGAAAGCCTCAGACATTGAAGTACTTCGCCTCGGGGTGGTGCAGCACGAACGCGTCGGTCGACTGTTCGGGATGCAGCTGCAACTCCTCGGAGAGCTCAACGCCGATCCGCTCCGGCTCCAGCAGGGCCACCATCTTGGCGCGGTCCTCGAGGTCGGGGCAGGCGCCGTAGCCGAAAGAGTAACGGGCGCCGCGGTAGCCGAGCTTGAAGAAGTCCTCCACGTCGTCCGGGTCCTGCTCGGCCAGGTTGTGCCCGCCCGCGAGCACCAGTTCCTCGCGGACCCGGCGGTGCCAGTACTCGGCGAGCGCCTCGGTGAGCTGCACCCCGATGCCGTGCACCTCCAGGTAGTCCCGGTACGAGTTCGCGGCGAACAGTTCGTTGGCGAAGTCCGCGATCGGCTGGCCCATCGTCACCAGGTTCAGCGGCAACACGTCCACCTGACCGGTGCGGCGGGCCTCCTCGCGCGAGCGCACGAAGTCGGCGATGCACAGGAACCGGTCCCGGTGCTGACGGGGGAAGGTGAACCGGAACCGTTCCGGCGCATCGGCGGTCGGCTCGGTCAGCACGACCACGTCGTCGCCCTCGGAGACGGCCGGGAAGTACCCGTACACCACCGCGGCGTGCGCGAGGATGCCGTCGGTGCTGAGCCGGTCCAGCCAGTAACGCAGCCGCGGCCTGCCCTCGGTCTCCACCAGCTCCTCGTAGGTGGGACCGTCGCCTGCACGCTGCCCGCGCAGACCCCACTGGCCGAGGAACAGGGCGCGCTCGTCGAGCAGGCCCGAGTAATCGGCCAGTGAGATGCCCTTGACGATGCGGCTCCCCCAGAACGGCGGCGTCGGGATCCCGATGTCGGTGGCGACATCGGATCGTTCCGGCACCACGACGGGAACCTCGGCCGCCTTGCGCGCCTCGGCGATTCGCTTCGACCGCTCGTGCCGCGCCTTGCGCTCGGCGGCCTTCTCCCGCGCCGCGACGGCTTCCGGGCTGTTCGGGTCCAGACCGCCACCCCGCTTGACGGTCATGATCTCGTCCATGAGGCGCAGGCCCTCGAAGGCGTCGCGCGCGTAGCTGACCTCGCCCTCGTAGACCTCGGCGAGATCGTTCTCCACGTAGGAGCGGGTCAGCGCCGCGCCGCCGAGCAGCACCGGGAATTGCTCCGCGACGCCACTCTTGTTGAGCTCCTGCAGGTTCTCCTTCATCACCACGGTGGACTTCACCAGCAGCCCGGACATGCCGATCACGTCGGCCTTCTTGTCGACGGCCGCGTCGAGGATGGTCGCGATCGGCTGCTTGATGCCGAGGTTGACCACCTCGTATCCGTTGTTGCTCAGGATGATGTCGACCAGGTTCTTGCCGATGTCGTGGACGTCGCCCTTGACGGTGGCAATGACGATGCGGCCCTTGCCGTCCTCGTCGGTCACCTCCATGTGCGGCTCCAGGTACGCGACGGCCGCCTTCATCACCTCGGCGGACTGCAGCACGAACGGCAGCTGCATCTGCCCGGATCCGAACAGCTCACCGACCGTCTTCATGCCCGACAGGAGCGTCTCGTTGATGATCACCAGCGGCGACTTCTGCGTCATCGCCTCGTCCAGATCCACGTCGAGACCGGCACGCTCACCGTCGACGATGCGCCGCTCGAGCCGCTCGAACAGGGGCAGACCCGCGAGCTCCTCTGCCCGGGTCTCCCTGGCCGAGGCCGCGGACACGCCCTCGAACAGTTCCATCAGCTTCTGCAGCGGGTCGTAGCCCTCGCTGCGGCGGTCGTACACGAGGTCGAGCGCGACCTGCCGCTGCTCCTCGGGGATGCGGGCCATCGGCACGATCTTCGAGGCGTGCACGATCGCCGTGTCGAGTCCGGCCTCGGTGCACTCGTGCAGGAACACCGAGTTGAGCACCTGCCGCGCCGCCGGGTTCAGACCGAACGAGATGTTCGAGATGCCGAGGGTGAAATGCACGCGCGGGTGCAGCCGCTTGAGTTCCCGGATGGCCTCGATCGTCTCGATGCCGTCGCGGCGCACCTCCTCCTGGCCGGTGGAGATGGGGAAGGTGAGCGCGTCGATGATGACATCGGACTCGTCGAGGCCCCAGTTGGTGGTGATGTCCTCGAGCAGGCGCTCGGCGATCCGCACCTTGTGCTCGGCGGTGCGGGCCTGGCCTTCCTCGTCGATGGTCAGCGCGACGACCGCGGCGCCGTGCTCCTTGACCAACCGCATGATCTGCTGGAACCGCGAATCAGGCCCTGCGCCATCCTCGTAGTTCACCGAGTTCACCGCGCAGCGGCCCCCCAGGTGCTCGAGTCCGGCGCGCAGCACCGCGGGCTCGGTCGAGTCCAGCATGATCGGCAGCGTCGACGTCGTCGCGAAACGGCTTGCGAGCGCGGCCATGTCGAGTGCGCCATCTCGGCCGACGTAGTCGACGTTGAGATCGAGCATGTGCGCGCCGTCGCGAGTCTGGTCCTTCGCGATGTCGACGCACTTCTGGTAGTCCTCGGCGATCATGGCGTCGCGGAAGGCCTTCGAACCGTTGGAGTTGGTGCGCTCGCCGATCACCAGGATGCTGGCGTCCTGTTCGAAGGGAACCGCGGCGTACAGCGACGAGGTGCCCGGCTCGGGAACCGGGTTGCGTTCGGCCTTCTCCACCGCGCGCACCGCGTCGGCGACCTGACGGATGTGCTCGGGGGTGGTGCCGCAGCAGCCGCCGACCATGCCCAGTCCGAATTCGGAGACGAAGCCGCTCAGTGCCTCCGCGAGTTCCGGTGCGGTGAGCGGGTATTCGGCACCGTTCGCGCCCAGAACCGGCAGGCCTGCGTTCGGCATCACCGACACCGGCAACGTCGAATGCCGGGACAGGTGCCGCAGGTGCTCGCTCATCTCGGCGGGCCCGGTGGCGCAGTTCAGGCCGATCATGTCGATGCCCAGCGGCTCGAGCGCGGTCAGCGCGGCGCCGATCTCGCTGCCGAGCAGCATCGTTCCGGTCGTCTCCACGGTGACGTGGGTGATGATCGGGATCCGGCGGCCGAGCTTCTCCATGGCGTGCTGGCTGCCGATGATCGCGGCCTTGACCTGCAGCAGGTCCTGGCAGGTCTCGACCAGGATGGCGTCGGCGCCTGCCTCGATCATGCCGAGCGCGGATTCGGTGTACGCATCGCGCAGCACCGCGAACGGGGCGTGCCCGAGGGTGGGCAGCTTGGTTCCCGGCCCCATCGAGCCGAGCACGAACCGCGCCATGCCGTCCCGGCCGGGCCCCATCTCGTCGGCGACCTCGCGCGCGATCCGGGTGCCGCGCTCCGAGAGGTCGCGGATCCGGTGCGAGATGTCGTAGTCGGCGAGGTTGGGCAGGTTGCATCCGAACGTGTTGGTCTCGACGGCGTCGGCGCCCGACTCGAAGTAGGCCCGGTGGATGTCCGCGAGCACGTCGGGGCGGGTTTCGTTCAGGATCTCGTTGCAGCCCTCGAGGCCGAGGAAGTCGTCAAGAGTGAGCTCCGCGGCCTGCAGCATGGTCCCCATCGCACCGTCGCCGATGACAACGCGCTGCGACAGCGCATCCAACAGGGCGGAGTGAAATGGGGCAGACATGCCGTCCAGAGTAGTGGGCACCTCGAAGGACCCTGGTCGTAGGCTGGTCGGGTGAGTCCAAGCGAACCCGAAGTCACGTCCGAGCACGACGCGCCGACCCTGCGTGACCCAATCCTCGTCGCCGCCTTCGAGGGGTGGAACGACGCGGGCGATGCCGCCAGCGGCGCCGTCGAACACCTGGAACTCATCTGGGACGCGCGGCCGCTTGCCGAGCTCGATTCCGAGGACTACTACGACTACCAGGTCAATCGTCCGACGGTTCGCCAGGTCGACGGGGTCACCCGTGAGATCGAGTGGCCCGCCACCAGGGTGTCGGTGTGCTCTCCCCCCGGCAGCGAGCGGGACGTCCTGATCCTGCGCGGCATCGAGCCGAACATGCGCTGGCGCAGTTTCTGCGACGACCTGCTCGAGATCATCGAGGACCTCGGCGTCACCACCGTGGTCATCCTCGGCGCCCTGCTCGCCGACACCCCGCACACCCGTCCGGTGCCGGTCACCGGGACCGCGTACAGCACCGAGTCGGCCGAACGGTTCAACCTGGAGCAGACCCGCTACGAGGGGCCGACCGGGATCACCGGTGTGCTCCAGGACGAATGCGTCAAGGCAGGCGTCCCGGCGATCTCGTTCTGGGCCGCCGTCCCGCACTACGTGTCGCAGCCGCCGAACCCGAAGGCCACCGTCGCCCTCCTGCAGCGGGTGGAGGAGGTGCTCGACGTGGAGGTACCGCTCGGTGAGCTGCCCGGGCAGGCCGAGGAGTGGGAGCAGTCGGTCACCGAGATGACCAAGGACGACGAGGAGATCACCGAGTACGTGCGTTCGCTGGAGGAGCGCGGCGACGCGGAGGTCGACATCTCCGAGGTGATCTCCAAGATCGACGGCGACGCCATCGCGGCGGAGTTCGAGCGCTACCTGCGCAGGCGTGGACCGGGCAGCTTCGGCGGAATGTGAGCTCGATCTCCCCGAAGTCGCTGGGTACGTGACGCAGGACACCGATTAACAATCCCTGACATTCACCCGGTCGGCGAGGTGAGGTCTTCCTGATTCCCACGTAACCTCTGCGCATCCACTTCGTCACCGGCACGCAGCACGCTCGTCTCCATGGCGAGCACACGGCGGTTCCTTCACGATCTGACAGGCACACCGGCGCGGCCGTCACGGACCTCGGACAGGTGGTGATCTGATGCGACGACTGGTTGTGATCGGTAACGGGATGGCCGGCGCCCGCACGGTGGAGGAAATCCTCGCCAGGGGCGGCGGCGACCAGTTCGACATCACGATGATCGGCGACGAGCCATACGGCAACTACAACCGGATCATGCTCTCGCACGTGCTGGCGGGCGAGTCCTCCACCGACGACGAGGACCTGATCCTCAACCCGATGAGCTGGTACCGGGAGAACGGTGTGACCCTCTTCGCCGGTGACCGCGCGGTCCGGCTGGACCGGTTCGCGAAGACGGTGACGTGCGAGAGCGACCGCGAGGTCCACTACGACGTGTTGATCGTGGCGACCGGCAGCAACACCTTCTTCCCGAACATGGACGGCCTGCGCGAGCCCGACGGCCGGCTCGCGCGCGGGGTGTTCGGGTTCCGCACGATCGCCGACACCAACGGCATGCTGCAGATGGCCCAGGCCGACGATGACGTCTCCGCCGTGGTCATCGGCGGCGGGCTGCTCGGGCTCGAGGCGGCCTACGGTCTGCGGACCCAGGGGCTGACGGTGAACGTCGTGCACTCGCCGGGCCACCTGATGAACCAGCAGCTCGACGAACGCGGCGGATCGGTACTGCGCGCCAAGATCGAGGCGCTGGGGGTCGGTGTGCACACCTCGGTCCGGACCGACGCGGTGCTGCGGGACGAGCGGGGCCGCGTGACCGGGGTCTCCTTCACCGACGGCAGCTCCCTCGACGCCGACATGGTCGTCGTCACCGCCGGCATCCGGCCGAACACCGAGCTGGCCCGCGCGGGCGGACTGGTGATCGAACGGGGCATCGTCGTCGACGATCAGATGCGTTGCGAGGACGAGGGTTCGGTGTACGCGGTCGGCGAGTGCGCCCAGCACCGCGGCGAGCTCTACGGTCTGGTCGCCCCGGTGTGGGAGCAGGCCGTCGTGCTCGCCGAGCACCTGACCGGCTCGAATCCCGAAGCCGCCTACGAGGGTTCGCGATCGACCACCAAGCTGAAGGTCGCAGGCGTCGACGTCGCGGCGATGGGAGTCAAGGGCCCCGAGCTCGACGGCGACGAGTTCCTCCAGTTCTACGATTCGCGCAACGGCACCTACAAGAACGTGGTGGTGCGCGACGGCAAGCTGATCGGCGCCACCCTGATGGGCGAGGTCGGCAAGGCCGGGATGCTCACCCAGGCCTTCGACGGCGCGATCGAGCTTCCGGAGGACCGGCTCAGCCTCCTGTTCGACCTCGCGGACGGCGGCGCCGGCACGAACGCGGCGGATCTGCCGGACGACACCCAGATCTGCAACTGCAACGGCGTCAGCAAGGGCGACATCGTCGCCTGCGTGCACGCGGGTGCGTCCTCGCTCGGCGAGGTGATCGCAAAGACCAGGGCGGGCAAGGGCTGTGGGTCCTGCAAGGGACTCGTGGCCGACATCGTCGCGTGCGCGGCGGGCGGTGCGCTTGCCGCCGACCCGTCGGCAGACTGGTACGTGCCCTGCATCCCGATGACCAAGGCCGAGTTGATCGCCGCGATCCGGGAGCGTGACCTGCGCGCCGTCTCCCAGGTGTTCGCGGCCCTGGCCGCCGACGGCGTGGAAGACGCGGGCGCGAAGATGCCGCTTGCCTCGCTGCTGCGCACCATCTGGGGCCCGGACTGGGTCGACGAGCGTGGCGCGCTGTTCATCAACGACCGGGTGCACGCGAACATCCAGCGGGACGGCACCTTCTCGGTGGTGCCCCAGATGAAGGGCGGGGTCACCACCCCCGACCAGCTCCGCCGCATTGCCGACGTCGCCGACAAGTACCAGGTGCCGCTGGTGAAGGTGACCGGCGGGCAACGCATCGACCTGCTCGGCATCCGCAAGGAGGACCTGCCGAAGGTGTGGGGCGACCTGGACATGCCGTCGGGCTACGCCTACGGCAAGAGCATGCGCACCGTGAAGACCTGTGTCGGCAGCGATTTCTGCCGGTACGGTCTCGGCGACTCCACCGCGCTCGGCATCGCCCTCGAGGAGCGGTTCCAGGGTCTCGAGACCCCCGCCAAGCTCAAGCTGGCGGTCGCGGGCTGCCCGCGGAACTGTTCCGAGGCGCTGTGCAAGGACTTCGGCGTGGTGTCGGTCGGCGACGACCGGTGGGAGATCTACGTCGGTGGCGCCGCGGGTGCTCACATCCGCAAGGGTGATTTGCTCGCGACCGTCGAATCATCGGAAGCTGTACTCGAATTGGCCGGCCGCTTCATCCAGTACTACCGCGAGGACGCGAAGTGGCTGGAGCGAACCTATACCTGGGTTCCGCGGCTGGGGCTGGAACACCTGCAGGCCATACTGGTCCGCGACGAGGAGGGGGCCGTGGCCGGATTGGACGAGCGCATGGCGGTCGCGGTCGAGGGCTACCGCGACCCGTGGCAGGAACGCACCGAACCGAAGTCGCCTGCACAGTTCGTTTCGTCGCTTCCGCTGCTCCCGCTCCCCCAGGTGCCGGTCCGATGACCGCCATCGGCTCGGTGACCGACCTGACGCCAGGCGAGGGCAGGACGTACGTCGTCGACGGTCTCCAACTGGCCGTTTTCCTGCTGTCGGACGGCACGGTTCGCGCCATGAACGCGATATGCCCACACAAGGGCGGCCCGCTCGCCGACGGACAGATCGACGCGGGCGTGGTGATGTGTCCGCTGCACCAGTACGCGTTCTCCTTCGACACGGGGGCGTGCACGTCGGAGGGAGTGGGTGCGGCGCAGACATACCCGGCCCGGGTCGTCGACGGAATGGTGATGGTCGACATCTAGGCCCAGGCACGCACGACGCAGCTCAGCCAGTGGGGCCTGCCAGCGGTCAGGCCCATAGAAGATCCTCGAGAGGTACCAATGCCACACTCAACCAAGCCCGGCACCGCCACCGGTTCCGCGGGAACAGATCTCGCCGATTCCCTGCTCAAGTTCGGCAGACACTTCCAGCGCGGCGAGGCCTCCGAGGACGGGCGCGCGCTGTACCAGATCGGCGGCCGTACGTCGGACGACTTCTACCGCGATCGGATGTCCTACGACAAGGTGGTCCGGTCCACCCACGGCGTGAACTGCACCGGTTCCTGCTCCTGGAAGATCTACGTCAAGGACGGGATCATCACCTGGGAGGCCCAGCAGACCGACTACCCCTCGATCGGTCCCGACAAGCCCGAGTACGAGCCGCGCGGCTGCCCCCGCGGCGCGTCGTTCTCCTGGTACACCTATTCGCCTGCCCGGGTTCGCTACCCGTACGTGCGCGGCGTCCTGCTCGAGATGTACCGGGACGCGAAGGAACGGCTCAAGGACCCCGTTCTCGCGTGGGAGGACATCGCGACCGACCCCGAGAAGTCCAAGCGCTACAAGTCCGCCCGGGGCAAGGGCGGTTTCGTCCGCGCCGAGTGGTGGGAGGCCGCCGAGATCGTCGCGGCCGCGCACGTGCACACCATCAAGAAGTACGGCCCGGACCGCGTCGCCGGATTCTCGCCGATCCCCGCGATGTCGATGGTCAGCCATGCGATCGGCACCCGGTTCATCTCGCTGATCGGCGGCGCGATGCTGTCCTTCTACGACTGGTACGCCGACCTGCCCGAGGCCTCCCCCCAGGTGTTCGGCGATCAGACCGACGTGCCCGAATCGGCCGACTGGTTCGACGCCGGCTACCTGATCATGTGGGGCTCGAACGTCCCGGTCACCCGAACCCCGGACGCGCACTACATGACCGAGGCCCGCTACCGCGGCCAGAAGGTCGTCGTGGTCTCGCCCGACTACGCCGACAACACGAAGTTCGCGGACCAGTGGCTGCCCGCGCGCCCTGGCACCGACGGTGCGCTCGCCATGGCGATGGGGCACGTGATCCTCAAGGAGTTCTTCATCGAGAAGAACACCGAGTACTTCACCGACTACGTCAAGAAGTACACCGACCTGCCGTACCTGATCACCCTGGACGAGCGTGGCGACGGTTACGTCCCCGGAAAGTTCCTCACCGCAGCCGATCTCGGCGACACCTCCGAGGGAGCCGAGCACAAGACGGTGCTGCTGAACGCGGAGACCGGCGAGACCGTGGTGCCGGGCGGCTCGCTCGGCCACCGCTTCACCGAGTCCGGCAAGGGCAACTGGAACCTCGACCTGCACGGCGTCGACCCGCTGATGACCATGCACGACGACCAGGACATGGCGGCAGGCGCCGTCGCCGTCGACTTCCCGCGCTACGACACCTCGGTCCCCGGCGTGCTGCGCCGCGGTGTGCCCACCAGGACGGTCGCGGGCCGCCGCGTCACCACCGTGTTCGACCTGATGCTCGCCCAGTACGGCGTCGGACGCCCGGACCTGCCCGGCAACTGGCCGACCGGCTACGACGACACCGAGGAGCCCTACACCCCCGCCTGGCAGGAGGGCATCACCGGCGTCCCGGCCGCGGCAGCGGCGCGCGTCGCCCGCGAGTTCGCCGACAACGCCGATCGTTCCGGCGGCCGCTCGATGATCCTGATGGGCGCCGGCACCAACCACTGGTTCCACTCCGATCAGATCTACCGGTCCTTCCTGACCCTGACCATGCTCACCGGCTGCCAGGGCGTCAACGGCGGCGGCTGGGCGCACTACGTCGGGCAGGAGAAGTGCCGTCCGGTCACCGGTTGGGCGACACTGGCATTCGGCTCGGACTGGTCCCGGCCCGCCCGCCAGATGCAGGGCACCATCTTCTGGTACCTGGCCACCGACCAGTGGCGCTACGACCCGTTCACCGCCGAGGTGATGTCCTCGCCACTCGCGGACGGCAAGTTCGCAGGCCGCACCGCGGCGGACAACATCGCCCTCGCCACCCGGCTCGGCTGGATGCCGAGCTACCCGACCTTCAACCGGAATCCGCTTGACCTGGCCGACGAGGCGGACCGACTGGGCAAGGACGTCGCCGAGCACGTGGTGGACGGCCTCAAGACCGGTCACCTGCAGTTCGCCGTCGAGGATCCGGACGCACCCGAGAACTTCCCGCGGTGTCTCACGGTCTGGCGCTCGAACCTGCTCGGCTCGTCCGCGAAGGGCAACGAGTACTTCCTCAAGCACCTGCTCGGCGCCGACTCCAACCTCAACGCCCGCGACTCCGAGGGGATCCGGCCCGAGGAGATGATCTGGCGGGACGAGGCCCCGGCAGGCAAGCTCGACCTGCTCACCACGCTGGACTTCCGGATGACCAGCACCACGCTGTTCTCCGACGTCGTGCTGCCCGCCGCCACCTGGTACGAGAAGCACGACCTGTCGAGCACGGACATGCACCCGTTCGTGCACGCCTTCTCCCCCGCGATCTCCCCGCCGTGGGAGACCAAGACCGACTTCGAGGCGTTCCACCGCATCGCCCGCGGCTTCAGCTGGCTGGCGGAGAAGCACCTCGGCACCAGGCGCGACATCGTCGCGATGCCGCTGATCCACGACACCAACGACGCCACCGCCCAGCCCGGCGGCCGGGTGCTGGACTGGAAACGCGGTGAGTGCGAGCCGATCCCGGGCAAGACCATGCCGAAGATCGTCGTCGTCGAGCGGGACTACTCGGCGATCGCGGAGAAGCTCGGCGCACTCGGCCCGCTGGTCGAGGAGCTCGGCCTCACCACCAAGGGCGTCACCACCCACCCGACCGAGGAGGTCGAGTACCTGCGTGGCGTCAACGGAACAGTGCAGACCGGCATCGCGGCGGGGCGGCCCTCGCTGGCCAAGGACAAGTACGCCTGCGAGGCGATCCTCGCGCTGTCCGGCACCACCAACGGCCGGCTCGCCACCCAGGGCTTCGAGCACCTGCAGGAGCGCACCGGGACCGAGTTGGTCGACCTGGCCGCGGAGAACGAGGGCACCCGAATCCGTTTCGCGGACACCCAGGCCCGACCGGTGCCGGTGATCACCTCGCCGGAATGGTCGGGGTCGGAGACCGGCGGCAGACGGTACTCGCCGTTCACCATCAACACCGAACGGCTCAAGCCCTGGCACACGCTGACCGGCAGGCAGCACTTCTATCTCGACCACGACTGGATGGCCGAACTCGGTGAGCAGCTGCCGATCTTCCGTCCGCCGCTGGACATGACCGCGCTGTTCAGCGAACCCGCGGTCGGGGAAACCCACGGCAACGGGGTCGGTGGGACGGTCACCGTCCGGTATCTCACCCCGCACTCGAAGTGGTCGATCCACTCCGCGTACCAGGACAACCTGCACATGCTCACGCTCTCGCGCGGCGGCCAGTCCATCTGGATGTCCGACAGGGACGCCGCCAAGATCGGTGTGGCGGACAACGACTGGATCGAGGCGAGCAACCGGAACGGCATCGTGGTGGCCCGCGCGATCGTCAGCCACCGGATGCCCGAGGGCACGGTGTTCATGTACCACGCCCAGGACCGCGCGGTGGACGTGCCGCGCACCGAGCGCACCGGCAAGCGCGGAGGTATCCACAACGCGTTGACCCGCTTGATGATCAAGCCGTCGCACCTGATCGGCGGCTACGCCCAGCAGTCCTTCGCGATGAACTACCACGGACCGACCGGCAATCAGCGCGACGAGGTCACCACGATCCGCCGCCGCGACCAGGAAGTGACCTACTGATGTTGCCGAATGCGACCCTGCCGAACGCGAACACGAACGAAGAGAGCCGACGATGAGAGTTATGGCACAGATGGCCATGGTGATGAACCTGGACAAGTGCATCGGCTGCCACACCTGCAGTGTCACCTGCAAGCAGGCGTGGACCAACCGCGGTGGCGTCGAGTACGCCTGGTTCAACAACGTGGAAACCCGTCCGGGACAGGGCTATCCGCGGCAGTACCAGGACCAGGAGAAGTGGAAGGGCGGCTGGACGCTCAACAAGCGCGGCAAGCTCACCCTCAAGACCGGTTCCCGGTTCAAGCGGCTGCTGAACATCTTCGCGAACCCCGACCTGCCGACGGTCTCGGACTACTACGAGCCGTGGACCTACGACTACGAGAACCTGTTGGCCTCGCCTGCCATGGACACGGTCCCGGTCGCGCGGCCCAAGTCGCTGCTGACCGGTGAGGACACGAAGGTCACCTGGGGCGCGAACTGGGACGACGACCTCGGTAGCGGACCGGAGCAGGTCGGCAAGGATCCGTTGCTGGCCAAGGTCTCCGACAAGATCAAGCTCGAGTTCGAGCAGACGTTCATGTTCTACCTGCCCCGCATCTGCGAGCACTGCCTCAACCCGGCCTGTGCGGCGTCCTGCCCGTCCGGCGCGATCTACAAGCGCTCCGAGGACGGCATCGTCCTGGTCGACCAGGACAAGTGCCGCGGCTGGCGGCAGTGCGTCACCGGCTGCCCGTACAAGAAGATCTACTTCAACCACAAGACCGGCAAGGCCGAGAAGTGCACGTTCTGCTATCCCCGGATCGAGGTCGGCATCCCGACCATCTGCTCGGAGACCTGTGTCGGCCGGCTGCGGTACATCGGCGTGATGCTCTACGACGCCGACGCGGTGCTGGAGGCGGCGTCGGTGACCGACGACAAGGACCTCTACCCGTCGCAGCTGGGCGTGTTCCTCAACCCGCATGATCCGCGGGTGGTCGCCGAGGCCGAGCGGGCGGGCATCTCCGCCGAGTTCATCGAGGCGGCGCAGAACTCGCCGGTCTACAAGTTGATCGTCGACTACCAGGTGGCGCTGCCGCTGCACCCGGAATACCGCACCATGCCGATGGTCTGGTACATCCCGCCGCTCTCGCCCATGGTCGACGCGCTGTCGGACACCGGTCACGACGGCGAGGAGGCCGACAACCTCTTCGGCGCCATCGACGCGCTCCGCATCCCCATCGACTACCTCGCCGAACTCTTCACCGCGGGCGAGGTCGGGCCGGTGCGCGCCTCCCTTCAGCGACTGGCCGCGATGCGCGCACACATGCGTCGGGTCAACCTCGGCGAGCCGACCCGGCCGGAGGTCGCGAAGGCGGTTCGGTTGACCGAGACCGAAATCGAGTCGATGTACCGGCTGCTCGCCATCGCGAAGTACGAGGACCGGTACGTGATCCCGAACGGGGCAGGCTCGGACGCGCACCGACTCGACGCGCTCGCCACCGGGTGCAGCCTGGAAGGCGACGGTGGACCCGGCATGACCGCGTTCGACGTGATGGCCGACAAGTTCCACCTCACCGAGCAGGCCGTCGACACCAATTCCAGTGCGGCACCGGAGAACAAGTCCGGCCGGATCAACCTGCTCAACTGGGACGGCAAGAGCACGGCGGGCCTGATCCCGACCGCGGCCGCCTCGAGCCGGGACGGCGCCTGATGGTCGCGCTCGGGTTGCGCCGCAAGGTGTCCAACAAGTTCAGACCGGGGGCTGAGGCCACCCTGTCCGAGCGGGACCAGCGGGTGGTGTGGCGGATCGCCGCGCTCCTGCTGGACTACCCGACCGAGCAGACCCTCGGCATGCTCGACGAGCTGCGCGCGGCGGCCGCAACGGTGCCGGGACCGGCCGGCTCGAACCTGGTGTCGTGCGTCGACTTCATGCAGCGCACACCCAGGATCGAGCTGTCCTCCCTGTTCGTGGAGACGTTCGACCTGCGGCGGCGCAGCAGCCTGCACCTGTCCTATTACGCCTACGGCGACACCCGTAATCGCGGAATGGCGTTGCTGCGCTTCAAGAACGCCTACCGCAACGGCGGTGTGACCCTGGGCGACCACGAACTTCCCGACTACCTGCCCGTCGTCCTCGAGTTCGCCGCGACCACCGATGCCGCGCGCGGCTGGCGGCTGCTCGTCGAGCATCGCGCCGTGGTGGAGGTGCTGCGCCTGTCCCTGCACGATGGCGACTCGCCGTTCGCCGCCGTCCTGGACGCGGTGTGCGCGACCCTGCCGGAGCTCGACACCGACGACCGGCAGAAGGTGGCGAAGATGGCGGCCGAGGGGCCGCCGGAGGAAGCGGTCGGCCTCGACACCTACGCGCTCGACCCCGCATTGCACCCCGAGATGGGAGAACGACGGTGACCACGCTGATGTGGCTGACCCTGCCCTATATCGCCCTCACGTCATTCGTGGTGGGTCATATCTGGCGCTACCGCAAGGACCAGTTCGGCTGGACCACCCGGTCGTCCCAGATGTACGAGAGCCGGCTGTTGCGGCTCGGCAGCCCGCTGTTCCACTTCGGAATCCTGGCGGTGCTCGCCGGGCACGTCGGCGGCGTGCTGATCCCGGCGAGCTGGACACGGGCGCTGGGCATCTCTGATCACGTTTACCACATCCTGGCCGTCGGCGTCGGCGTGCCCGCGGGTATCGCCACGGTCGTGGGACTGGCCATTCTCGTGTACCGGCGGATCACCGTTGCCAGCGTCAGGCAGGCGAGCACCACCAGCGACAAGCTCATGTACCTGCTGTTCATCGCCGTCATCGCGACCGGCATGTTCAACACCATGGGCGAGAACCTGATCCTCGGCACGTACGACTACCGCTCCACGGTGTCGCCGTGGTTCCGGAGCCTGTTCTCGCTGAGCCCGCAGCCGGAACTGATGGTCGGCGTTCCGCTCAGCTTCCAGTTGCACGGCCTGACGGTGCTGGCACTCCTGGCGATCTGGCCGTACACCCGCCTCGTCCACGTCTTCAGCGCGCCGATCGGCTACCTGGGCCGTCCCTATGTGGTCTACCGCAGCAAGGACGTCAAGCGCCCTGGTGGCAACAGGTACGACCGGGCCTGGGAGACCGCCAACCGCAACCGCGCATAACCATTCTCCGCCACGGCGCCGAAAGAGTCGCGGCAACCACCGCTATCAACTAGCGTTCGAGACGCATCGGGGACCTGTGTTGATTTGGGCCGATCGCGGCACGCGATCGGGAACTCGACCGAACGGATGTGGATTCATGGCAAGAATTCGTGGACCTCGGCGCCGCCGCGGAACTGGACAGCGGCGAGTGGCGGCCATCGCCACCGTCGCGGCCGTCGGAATGCTTCTTGGTAACGGCACGTCGGCTGCGGTGGTGAACAATGCGAACAGCCTCGTCGACTTCGAGGGCAATCGGATCGAGGTCTCGCAGGGCGATACCTTCATCAATGCGGTGCCGCCGCTGGACAGTTCGCCGCTCAGCCGGGAGTTCTTCCACAACGGCTACGCGCAGGTCAGCATCGACGGCCCGAGTGCGGCGGAGTTCACGGGCACCAAGCTGTCCTTCGGCTACCAGGTCGGCTACCCGGTCGCGCTCACCGGTGCGACGATCCAGCTGAACACCCCCGGCCTCGGCTTCGAGCTGGAGCACACCGACGGAATCATCGTCGGCGATGCGTTCGGGGATCCCGACTTCGAACTCGGCTTCGAGAACCGCGGCATGCTGGCGGGCGACATCATCCCGCAGCAGAACCTCATCTTCGACCTCGAGCCCGGTGGCATCACCGACGTTCCGCTGGTCAGTGAGAAGGAGTTCGACGGTCCGGGGGCGAGGATCCGGATGGCGGGCGTGCACGGCAGCGTCTCGGGCGCACTCGGGCAGGTGACGCTCCGGCCGTACGCCCGGGTGGAGACCTCCTCCGGTGACATCGCGATGACCTACGGCGCGCCGGTTCCGCTGTAGGCAGCCACCGCAACCCACTACAAAGCCGGAGACGCGTAATCGCGTCCCCGGCTTTGTTGTGGGCGCCGGGCGAAACGCCGACCCGTACGCCCGCTAGGTGCCGCCCGGCCGCTCCCCTACCCTGTTCACGATGAGTGATTCCGGAACGTCCAGCGCGGGCGCGCGCGACGCGTTCGCCCGCGATGACCGGCTGCGTCTGTTCGCCTTCACGAACGCGGAAAAGCGCGCCGACTACCTGCGGGTGCTGCGGGCCTTTGACCATGCCAGGGCGAACTACGTGGTGCTGCTGCACGCGGGCGAGATCGCGGAGATCCTGAGCCGGATCGCGGACGACGACCAGGCCACCGATTCCAATGGGCGGCTCGCCGCCGATTCCAATGGGCGGCTCGCCGCCGACGAGATCACGCCACTCCTCGAGCAGTTGCACGTGTGGGGTGTGCTCGAACGCAGCTACGACGGCACCCGGGCCGCCACCCTCGCGGAGTACCGCAACCGGCATTTCGTCTACCAGTTCAGCCAGGCGGGTTACCAGGCGTTCCGGGCGGTCGAGGACGTGCTCGGCGCCCGGCTGGAGGACGCTTCGCTCTCCCGCCTCGCTCTGCCGGACCTGCTGGCAGACATGCAGGAGCTGGCCTCGGCGAACCGGGCCGCGGACGGCGACCTGATCTACCGCAAGCTCAGTCGGCTCGACGCCACGCTGTCCGACATGGCGGCCAGGGCCGCACAGTTCTATCTCACGCTCGGCGACCTGGTCCGCACCACCGAGATCACCCCCGAAGCGTTCCTCGCGCACAAGGACGCCCTCCTGACCCACATGCGCGAGTTCAGCTCGGATCTCGCCCGATACGCCCCCAAGCTGGCGGAAGCGATCGAGGCCGTCGAGGAGACCGGCATCGACCAGCTGATCGCGCGGGCCGCGGCCAGCGACGAGCGGGTGTTCCTGACCCTGCGGGAGCGCGAGGACGACTGGCGGGCCCGGTGGTCGGGGCTCGGTCACTGGTTCGTCGCCGACGCGGGTGTCACCGAATCGGACCGGCTGCGGGAGGGCACCATGAGCGCCATCGCCGCGGTGCTCTCGCTCCTGCGTCGCGTCACCGAGACCCGCAGGGGCGGCGTGAGCCGGGAGAGCCAGCTACGGCACCTGGCCGGCTGGTTCGCCGCGACGCCAAGCGAGGATGCCGCGCACGCGCTGTACCAGGCCGTGTTCGACCTCGGCAGGCCGCGACACCTGTCGATGCTGCACCCCGACGCCGACATCATCCCTGAGTCGCGGTCCTGGTGGGAGGCTCCGCCGGTGGAGATCTCCCGCACCCTGGCCGAGACCGGCCGCACCCCGACCCCCGGCCTGCCTGCCCGGGTACAGCGCAACGACGCCGGGATCCGCCGGCTGCGCGAGGGGCAGCTCGCGGCGCAGCGCGCCCGCGCCACCGCGGCCAAGTCGCTGGCCACCGGCGGCGTCTACGACCGGGTTCTCGACGAGCAGGAGACCGAGGTGCTGCTGAGCCTGCTGGGCGCCGCGCTGACCGCCCGGGTGCCGGTGAGCGGCCGCGTCACCAGCTCAACCGGCGCGGAGAACGGGGTGCGGCTGACGCTGCGCCCGCACGACGAGTCGACCACGGTGCAGACCACCCGCGGCAGGCTGCACCTGGACCGGCTGCAGGTGAGCGTGCAGTGAGGGCTCGCGAGATCCCGCCGCTCGCCCTCGACTCCTACCAGCGCGCGGCCCGGATCGTCCTCTCGAACCACCTTGTCACACAGAGCTATCCGGACCGGATCGCGCTTCCGCTGCTGCGCCGATGGGCGACCGAACTGCGTGAGGACATGCTCGAACTGTTCGGGTACCGGCTCGAGGTCACCGAGACCACCGCGCGCCTGTTCACGGTGGCCGACCGGCTTGACCCGACGGCAGCGGCCAGGACCACCACCGACCGCACCTTCGACCGGCACCGCTACGCCTACCTCGCTCTGTGCCTCGCGGCGCTGGGTCGGGCCGGGAACCAGATCACCCTCTCGGAGCTGGCGGACCACGTCGCGGCCGACGCCGCCCAGGTCAACGGCGTCGAACTGTCCACCGAGCGAGCCGCCGACCGGGACGCGTTCGTCGACGCGGTCGGCTGGCTGGCGGCCAGGGGCGCCATCGCGCTGGCGGACGGCGATGCGGGCGGCTGGGCGGCCAACCCCAGTGCAGGCGAGGCGCTGTACGACATCGACCGGTCCGTCGTGGTCGCGCTGTTCCGGCCGCCGCGGGCGCTGCAGCACCTCACCTCGATCCGGGGTCTGCTGTCGGGCGCGGATCTCCCGGCCGCCGACGAGGATGGGCACACGCCCGACCGGACCACGGACCTGAGGGAGACGGCGAGGCGGGTGCGCAGGGCACTGGTGGAGCGCCCGGTCGTGTACGCGGGCGAACTCGACGACGACGAGCGCCTGCAGCTGGCGTTGCCACGGACGGCGGCGGACGTCGAGGCCCTGACCGGCCTGGTCGCCGAGCGCCGCGAAGAGGGCATCGCGCTGATCGACGCGTCCGGGCGGATGTCGGACCTGCGCTTTCCGCACACCGGCACCATTGCCCAGGTCGCGCTCCTGCTGGCAGGAGAGATCGCCGATCGCGTGCTCGACCCCGATGCGGACGGGCTCGCGCGGTTGCCCATCCCGGAGCCTCGCACGACCGCCCTGATCACGCAGCTCGACGACGCGATCCCGGCGGCGGGCATCTTCCACGGGCTCGCCGAACGCCCTGCCGAGGCCCCGGTTGCGGATGGCGCTGTGCCAGTTCTGCTTCCGCTGATCGAGGACGGTTGGATCCGAGACGCGGTCGACGACCTGGTGCGCCGGTTCGGCAGGACCTTCGCTGCGCAGTGGCAGGCCGATCGCGACGGATTGCGGCAGCAGGCCGTCGCGCTGCTGGACAAGCAACGGCTGGTGCTGTGCACCACCGGCGGCGTGCTGGTGCTGCCCGCGCTGGCGCGCTACCGCGGGGTCGTCGTGAACATCCGCGACCGCGCGAGCCAGCCGGAACTGTTCGCCGACGACCCCGACCCCAAACGACAAGTAGAGAAGTAGAGGCAGAATTCGCATGGCAAGCGCGCGCTTTCGCCCGACCCGGGCCGGGATCATCAACCTCTGGGACTACCGCGACCAGGAGTTCTCCTTCGCGGACGGCCGGCTCGTGCTGCGCGGGCCCAACGGTTCGGGCAAGACCAAGGCCCTCGAAGTGCTCTTCCCCTTCGTTCTCGACGGCCGCATCGAGCCGCGCAGGCTGAACCCGTTCGCGGGCGAAGAGCGCACCATGAAGTCGAACCTGCTCTACCGCGGCCAGGACAGCGCGCACTCCTACATCTGGATGGAGTTCGCCCGCGGATCGCAGTCGGACCCGGAGGCGGTCACCGTCGGCATCGGGATGCGCGCCACCCGGCAGAACGACAAGGTCACCCGGTGGCATTTCGTCGCGGAGGGGCGGGTGGGGATCGACTTCTCCCTACTCGGCGACGACGACCGCCCGCTGACCAAGCGGCAGCTCGCCGAGCAGCTCGGCTCCGACGCGATCACCGACCGGCCCACCGACTACCGGGCCGCGATCGACGCCCGCCTCTTCGGCCTCGGCGCCGAACGCTATGACCAGCTGATCAACCTGATCCTCACGCTGCGCAGGCCGCAGCTGGCGAAGAACCTCGACCCGAAGGGCCTGTCGCAGGCGCTCACCGACGGCCTGCGCCCCCTCGATCCGCAGCTGGTGCTCGAGGCGGCGCGCTCGTTCAGCGACATGGAAGAGGTCGGACGCGCACTCGAGGGCCTGGCCGCCGCGGACCAGGCCGCGCAGGGCTTCGTCGCGGTGTACACCAAGTACCTCCGCCAGCAGGCCCGTGCGGACATCGAGCAGGTCTCGCGGCGCCTCGAAGCCGTCGACCAAGCCGTCCTCACCCTGTCCGAGGCCTCCGGACTGCAAGAGCAGCGGCAGAAGGACCGGGTCTCGGCCCAGGCGCGGTACGAGTCCGCCGAACACGAGCTGGAGTTGGCCAAGGCCGAGAAGGAGGCGCTCGAGCAGTCCAACGCGTACACCGGCAAGCAGCAACTCGACGACCTCGCCGCGGTTGTAGCGGAACTGAAACAGTCCACGGACCAACAGTCCGACAAGGCGCAAAAGGCGCGGGCCAGCCTCGAGCAACGCGCCGACGACGCCGCGAAGTCCGCCGCCGCGGTCACCCGTGCGGTGGAGGCCCTCGCCCGGTCGGAGGACGAGCTGCAATCCGCCGCGGAGGATGCGGGAATCGTGTGGGCGCCGCTGCCCGCGGCGGCGCGGACCGATCAGATCACCGCGGCCGTGCGCGGCCACGCGGAGGAACGCGACGGCGACGTCCGGGCCGTGCGGGCCGCGGTGACCACGGTCGAGAAGGCGCAGACCGAGAGGGCACGGGCCGAGCGCGCCGCGGACCGCGGACGCGAACTGCTCGAGGCCTCGACGGTCGCGGTGTCCGAGTCGGAGGCAGCGGCCGCGGTGGCCCGCACCGAGTGTGCGGCCGCGGTCCGCTCGTGGTGGACCAGGAACTCCCGCACGTACGCGTCGATCGGTGTGCGAAGCGAACTGTTCATCAGCCTGAACGACGCGGTGTCCGAGATCGGCGACGACGACTCCCCCGGTTTCGCCGCGGTGCTCGGTGAGCACACCGAGGACGCGATCGAGACGGTCCGGTCCCGCCGCAGGCATTCCGAGATCGAGGCCGACAGCGCCGCGGCTGAGATCGCCGACCTGACCGCCGCCCGGTCCCGGATCTCTGCCGAACGTGACGACGCACCACCGGGATTCGCGGCCCGTACCGGATCCCGCGAAGGACTGATCGGGGCGCCGCTGTGGCGCCTGGTCCGCTTCGCCGACACCATCGACGGATCGGAAGCCGCCGGAGTGGAGGCTGCCCTGCAGGCCGCGAATCTCCTCGACGGCTGGGTGTACGGCGGGGACGGCGCACCGCCGGACTCGGAGTCCGAGCAGTACCTCACCGCCCTCGCCGCGGACCAGCGCCCGTCCGGCCCGACTCTCGCCGACGTGCTGCTGGTCGAACCCGACGCAGGCGTCCCAGCGGACCGGGTGGCGGCGCTGCTCGCCTCGATCGCGCTGCGACGCGGCTCCGACGGTCCAGGGACGGGTGTCGCGGTCGGAGCGGACGGCCAGTACCGGCAGGGCGTGCAGCAGGGCAGACACGTCAAGCCCGACGCGGAGTACATCGGCGCCACCGCCCGCGCGCGCCGCAGGCAGCAACGCCTCGCCGAGATCGATACCGCACTCGAGCGGGCCCGCGAGGCCGGGGACACCGCGCGCTCCGCACAGGAGGCGGCGACGGAGCTGCTCGCCTCGGTGACAGCGGCCGCAAAGTCCTTGCCGCGCACCACGGCTGTGCTGAGCGCGCTGCGCGCGGTCGCCGAGGCGGCCGGTGCCCTCCGGACCCGTTCCGAGGCGGCCACAGCCTCCCAGCGTGAGCTCGACCAGGCCATCGCGGACCTCGGTGCCAAGGAGAAGCAGCTGCGGGCCACCGCGGTCTCGCACCGCACCCCGAATCAGGCGCGGGACCTCGACTCGCTCGCGGCGGCGATCCGGCACTTCGAGAAGCAGGGCGAGCTGGTGCTGCGCTGCAGGCGCGATCGTGAGAAGGAGGTCGAGCACCAGCGCGAGGCCGACGACCGGCACACGGAGGCGCGGGACGTCGCCGAGGAGTTCGCCGAGGAGACCGCCGTCGCCCAGGAGAAGCTGGCGCAACAGGTCCAGCGCCTGGCCACCCTGCGCGACGCCCTCGGCGCCTCGGCGGAACAGATCGACGCCGACCTGGAGCTGGCGCGGGCACGGATCGAGGCGGCCACCGTCGAACAGCGCGCGGCACGCAAGGCGCACGAATCCGCTGTCGAGCAGATCGGCAAGGCCGAGGGCGCCTACAACACGGCGGTCGAGGCACTGCGCAGCGCCCTCACCGAGACTCGTTCGGACGCAAACCGTCTGGCGCCGTATGCCAGACGCGACCTCCTCGAGCTCCTCGGAGTCGCGGGCGGTCATTCGTGGCCTGCCAGCGACGCGGCCTGGCTCAGCACCGACCAACTGCTGTACCGGATCGAGGGCAACCCGACCGAGCCGGCACCGGTGGTGCCCCCGGAGGTAGGCGCGCTCTTGTCCGCGATGTCCACGGCGACGGAATCGGTGAAGGTCTCCGAGAACGCGGGCAAATCGACGCGAACCGCCCTGACCGCCGCCCTGCAGGACTTCGACGCCCAACTCGCTGCCGCAGGCCAGGACTACCGGCTGCAATGGGACGCCCCCGCTGGGGTGACCACGGTTCAGGTTCAAGACGACCAGGGCCACTCGTCGATCGGCGACTTCGCGGCCCGGATCAGCGCTGCCCGACAGGATCAGGAACTGCTGCTCACCGAGTCGGAACGACGGATCCTCGAAGATGCACTGCTGACCGGACTCGCCCAGCAGATCCACGAGCGCACCGTCGACGCCCGCGACCTGATCGCGCAGATGAGCGCCGAGATGCGCGAGCGCCGCATGTCCTCGGGCAGCACCATCGGGGTGCACTGGGTGCTGGCCGACAACCTCGACGACAGTTCACGGGCGATCTCGAAACTGCTCGACCGCGACGCCTCCGCTCTCGGTGCCGATGAACTCGCCACCATGCGTGCGCATTTCGCGGCGCAGATCCGGATGGCTCGGGCCGCGCACCCGGAGCGGTCGTACCCGGAGATCCTCGAGACCGCGCTGGACTACCGCCGATGGCGGGTCTTCTCCTTCACCCTGATCGGGGGCGACGGCAGCGAGGACCGGCTCACCGTGGCCAGGCACGGCGCCCTCTCGGGCGGCGAACAGTCCGTGTCGCTGCACCTTCCGCTGTTCGCGGCGGCCCACGTCATGCTGTCGTCCGCCGATCCGCACGCCCCACGCCTGCTCGGCCTCGATGAGGCGTTCGCAGGCGTCGACGACAACGGCCGCAGCGAATTGCTCGGCCTGAGTGTGCAATTCGACCTGGACCTGTTCATGACCGGCTACGACCTGTGGGTGACCTACGCCGGGGTGCCGGGATGTGCGCACTACGACCTGGCCCACTCGGCCGCGGCGCAGAGTGTGAGCGCCACCCTCCTGGTGTGGGCCAACGACGAACTGCTGGCCGAGCACGATGGCAGCGACCTGGCGACCGCGCTCGGTTCGCCGCTGCGCCGCAGGGTCCTCGCCTCGGCGGAGGGCGGCCTGGAGTTCGCGGAGGTGTGAGCCGGATCAGTTCCCGGCCGCCATCTGCTCCCGCACGAAGGCGGACGTGTCCGGGAACGATGCCGCCATCGTGCCGCTGTGGTCGCTCGGGTACTCCTTGTAGACGAAGTCGACGTTGTTCTGCCGCAACAGTTCCACGTGCTTGCGGACCGTCGGCGCCGCCACCAGCCTGTCCTGTTCGCCCTGTGCGATGAACATCGGCCGGTCGTAGCCCTGCGACGGCACGTCGGCCAGAGCGGTGTACACGTCCTTGACGTGCGGGTCGTCGATGGGGGTGGTGAACATGGTCCCGACCGGGATGGGGTTGATGCGGTCGTTCACGGCCTTCGCGCAGGACGCCTCGATATCGCTGAGGATCTGCTTGCCCACCGGCGTCAGGTACTTGTCGAGGTCCAGTTCCGGGCTCGCGGCCCGGAGCCCGGCCAGCTGCATCGCGATGAAGCTGGTGATCGGCGGGTAGACGGTCTGTGGGCCGATCGGGAGCACGTCCTGACTGCGGGTGGGTAGCCCGGTGGCCACCGCGCCGCGGTAGTCGAGCTCGGGCGCGTACTCGGTTGCGAGCGCCGCGGTGGCCATCGCCGAATGGGCGCCCTGGGACTGACCGACCACCATCCATGTCGTGGACAGCTCCGGAGCACCCGGCACCGCCCGCGCGGCCCGAACCGAGTCGACCACGTTGTAGCCGGCGGTCGGTCCGTCCAGGTACGGATGCACGCCGGCGGTTCCGAGACCGACGTAATCGGATGCTGCGACGGCATATCCCTGCTTCAGCCACCCCGCGAGGTAGTTCGCGTCCCGCTCGGTCCGCGGTACCGCAGAAGGCGCACAGTCGTCGGCGACGCCGACGGTGCCGTGTGCCCACGCCACCACCGGCCAACCGCCGTCGGGCGCGTCGCCCTCGGGCACGAACAGTGCACCGGTGCTCTCCGCTCCGACCCCACCCGGACCCTTGGTCTGGTAATCCATCCGGTACGCGACGGCGGCACCGGGAACGGACAACGCCTGGTCCAGCACAGCCGAGGAGCGGAGGGCGCCTGCCGCCGGAGCCGACTCGGCTGCGGCCTCGTCGGACTGTCCGCAGCCGGTGAGCGATCCCGCGAGCACGGCCACGACGCCTGCGCTCAGCGCCGCCGCCTTCATGTTGTTCATCATGCGCGCGAATGTAATGCGGGTCACATGCCGGTCAGGCGCGCTTCTCGCTCAGTGAGATGGATCACTCTCAGTGCGGGCATCCCGAACGAACCTCCCCAATGTCACAGTGATTCGGCTCAGGCGAATCAGTGTGACATTGGGGAGGACGGAAGAGAGGCCGGCAACTCTCGGATCACCCGACACGGATTGCCCGCCGCGAACACATGCGGCGGAACATCTTTGGTCACCACGGCGCCCGCGCCGATCACGGTGTTGTCCCCGATGGTGACGCCGGGACAGACGATGACTCCCCCGCCCAGCCACACGTTGTCGCCGATCACGATCGCGGCGGCGGATTCCCACCGCTGCCGTCGCGCCTCGTGGTCGGCCATCGGGTGCAGCGCGGTGAGCAGCTGCGCGCGGGGTCCGATCGACACGTCGTTCCCGATCGTGATCGGCGCGCAGTCCATCAGGATCGCGTCGTAGTTGAGGAAGCTGTTCGTACCGATCGTGATCAGCGATCCGTAGTCGCATTGGAATCGCGGCATGATCCAGGAGCCCTCGCCGATGGATCCGAGGAGCTGGTCCAGCAGGTCGCGACGCAGCTCGTCGTCATCGGCGCGCGTGGCGTTGAACCGGTCCAGCAGGCGCTGGCACGCCTTCCGCTCCGCGACCAGGTCCTCATCGTTGTCTCGGTAAAGCTCTCCGCGCAGCATCCGATCCCGCTGTTCCCCCATGAGGATCGACGGTACCCGGCGTTGTTGCACCACTCATCTCGAGACCTCCCCAATGTCACATTGATTCGGCTCAGGCGAATCAATGTGACATTGGGGAGAACGGAAGAGGGCGGCGCTCAGCGCAGCGAGACCCCGAGCAGGCCGTCGACGGCGTCCGCGAGCACCGCAGGCGCGGACGCATCCGAACCGCCGTGATCCACGGCCCGCCGGGCCCAGCCGTCGACGGCGTCGATCGCCTTCGGGGTGTCCAGGTCGTCGGCCAGGTGCTGACGCAGCCGGGCGATGGTGTCCTCCGCCGACTGCGCTGACTCCAGTGCCGCGGCGCGGCGCCACAGGGCCAGCCGCTGCTCGGCCTCCGCGAGCACCTCGCCCGTCCAGGCCCGGTCGGTGCGGTAGTGCCCCGACAGCAGCCCCAGCCGGATCGCCATCGGGTCGACGCCCTCGCCGCGCAGCTTGGACACGAACACGAGGTTGCCGCGGCTCTTCGACATCTTCTCGCCGTCGAGGCCGATCATCCCGGTGTGCACGTAGTGCCGCGCGAAACGCCGGTCCAGCACAAGCGATTCGGCGTGCGCGGCCGAGAACTCGTGATGCGGGAAGATCAGGTCGCTGCCGCCGCCCTGCACGTCGAACCCGGAGCCGATCCGGTTCAGCGCGATGGCGGAGCACTCGATGTGCCAGCCCGGCCTGCCAGGGCCGAACGGCGACGGCCAGGACGGCTCGCCCGGGCGCTCGGCGCGCCACACCAGTGCGTCGAGACGGTCCTGCTTGCCCGCCCGGTCGGGGTCTCCGCCTCGCTCGGCGAAGAAGCGCTCCATGGTGTCGCGGTCATATCCGGACTCGTAGCCGAACTGCTCGGTGGCGTTCGCGCGGAAGTAGACGTCCGGGTACTCCGCGTCGTCGACGACATAGGCGGCACCGGCGGCGAGCAGCTTCTCCACCATCTCCACGACCTCGTTCACGGATTCCACCGCGCCGATGTAATCGCGGGGCGGCAGCACCCGCAGCGCCTCCATGTCCTCGCGGAACAGCGCCGTCTCCCGCATGCCGAGCACGACCCAGTCCTCGCCGTCGCGGGCCGCGCGTTCGAAGAGCGGGTCGTCGACGTCGGTCACGTTCTGCACGTAGTGCACCTCGTGCCCGGCGTCGCGCCAGACCCGATTGACCAGATCGAAAGTCAGGTAGGTGGCGGCATGCCCGAGATGCGTCGCGTCGTAGGGCGTGATCCCGCACACGTACATGGTGGCGACCTCGCCCGGGGTCACGGGCCGGACCCGGCGGTCCGCGGTGTCGAAGAGCCGCAAAGGCGGCCCCTGACCGGGAACGGAGGGAACGGCGGTGTCGGACCAGGACTGCATGCAGACGAGCCTATCGGAGGGGCCCCGGGCGACCGGAACGCGTTCCCGCTAGAACGCGGGCCACGGGATCGGCCGATGCCCGCCGGGCAGGGGCATCACCGGTTCGACGAGCAGGGCATCGGTCCGCGCCACCAGTGCCTCGACCTCCTGGCCGGTGATGTGCTCGCGCAACTGGTCGGCCAGCGGACCGCGCAGCCGCTCCGAGAACGTCTCGACGTCCACCAGCAGTCCGCCCTGCACCGGCTGACCGGCCCAGCCCCACAGCACGGTGCGCAACTTGTCCTCCGAGTGCAGACAGATGCCGTGGTCGACGCCGTACACCGAACCGTCGATGCCCTCGAGCGCGTGGCCGCCCTTGCGGTCGGCGTTGTTGATCAGGACGTCGAGCACGGCCATCCGCTGCAGACGCGGGTCGTCGGCGTGCACGAGCGCAACCTGCTCGCCGTCCCCGTCGTAGGCGAGCAGCACCTCGAACCACCCGCCCGGTACCTGGTCCGGTGGGCAGATGTCGACCAGACCCATCCGCTCACCCAGCTCGCCCGTCGGTTCCGGCGTCTGCACCCAGCGCTGTACCATGCCGGGGCCGTACGGCCCGTCCCGCAGGATCGTCTCCGGGATCACGCCCCACCCGAGCGCCTCGGAGATCAGGTATGACGCGACCTCGCGGCCGGCAAGGGTGCCGTCGGGGAAGTCCCACAGCGGACGCTCCCCGCGGATCGGCTTGTACACGCATCGAACGCTCTGCCCGTTCGCCGTGGCCTCACACACCAGCGTGGCGTTGCTCGCGCTGACAATCCGACCCAGCACTGACAGTTCACCGGTGTGCAACAACTCGGACTCCTCGTCCACGAGGCGATCGGCGGTCAACGGCTACTCCTCGTCAGGGACTTCGTCGATGCGCTCGAAGTTGGCGCCGCGACGGTAGCCGTTGGTGCGGATGCAGACATGCCCCTCCGGGGCCAGCGGTTCACCGCACAGTGGACAGGGGGCACGGCCCGCCGCGATCACCCGCTCCGACCGCAGCGCGAACGCCCTCGCCTGCTCCGGCGTCAGGAAAACCCGGACCGCGTCCGGCCCCTCCTCGGCGTCGTCGAGGACCACCGACTCGTCGATCTCAGACTCGCTGACCGCGAGCAATTCGACGACGACCGAACCGGCGTCCGCATCCCACCCGAGACCCATCGTGCCGACCCGGAACTCCGCGTCGATCGGCGTCATCAACGGGCTGAGGTCCTCGAGTTCGACGTCCTGTGGTGGTACCGCAGTGCCGAAACGGCGGTGCACCTCGTCGAGCAGCAGTCCCATCCGGTCGGCCAGCACCTGCACCTGCTGCTTCTCCAGCAGCACGCTGACCACCCTGGACTCGTGGATCGCCTGGAGATAGAAGGCACGGTCACCTGGCTCGCCTACGGTGCCGGCGATGAATCGATCAGGGGTGCGGAAAACGTGTATTGCGCGGGACATCAGCACCTCCGTCTGTTCGAGTAGTCGCTATCTGTGATTATCCGCCTACCCACTACCTTCCCACCTCGCCGCCGGGAACTGCATCCGACGATCCGACGCCCGCGGCCTTGGCGGGGGCACCGCCGTTGAGCCCCGACAGGTCGCCGGTGTCGTTCATCCGCAGCACGAACGGCCGGGTCGCGGTGTAGCGCACGACGCTCACAGATGCCGGTTCGGTGACGATCCGCTGGAAGCCGTCCAGGTGGGTGCCGAGCGCGTCGGCGAGCACCGACTTGATCACGTCCCCGTGAGTACACGCCAGCCACAGCACATCCCCGCCGTGCTCCTCGGCGAGCCGCGCGTCGTGCCCACGGACCGCGGCGACCGCCCTCGCCTGCACCTGCGCCAGACCCTCGCCGTCCGGGAACACCGCCGCGGATGGGTGCTGCTGCACCACCTTCCACAGCGGCTCCTCGAGCAGGTCCTTGATCGCCTGTCCGGTCCACTTGCCGTAGTCCACCTCGATCAGCCGTTCGTCGGCGATCGGTTCCAGGTTCCGGTCCCGCGCCAGCGGGTCCACGGTCCGCTCACAGCGCAGCAACGGCGACCGCACGATCGCGACGAGGGGCACACCCGCGAGCCGGTCCACCACCGCGCGGGACTGCTCCCGGCCACGATCGTCGAGGTCGACCCCTGGGCTCCGGCCCGCGAGGGTGCCCGAGGTGTTGGCCGTCGATCGCCCGTGTCGGAGCAGGATCACCGTCATGGACCCAGCCTAGGTGTAGTTCCCACCTAGGTCGCCGAGATCACGCCCGTGCCCAGCAACCCGAACACCAGCAGGCCCAGGATGATCCGGTAGCCGACAAACCAGTACATCGAGTGATCGACGACGAACCGCAGCAACCAGGCGATGGTGGCGTAGCCGATCACGAACGCGATGAGGGTCGCGACGATCAGCTGGGCACCGCTCGCGTTGAGTCCCTCGCCCGCGGGCGCGAATGCGTCGGGGAGGCTGAACAATCCGGCTGCGGTCACCGCGGGGATCGCCAGCAGGAACGAGTAGCGAGCCGCCGCCTCGCGGGTCAGGCCGAGGAACAGGCCTGCACTGATCGTGCCGCCGGACCGCGACACACCGGGGATCAGGGCCAGCGCCTGGGCGGAGCCCATGATCACGCCGTCCTTGAGGGTCAGCTGCTCGATCGGCCTTCGTTTGCGCCCGTAGTACTCGGCAGCGGCGATCACCAGCGCGAATACGATCAGCATGGTTGCGACCAACCACAGATTTCGCGCCCCCGTGCGGACCTGGTCCTTGAAGAGGAAGCCGAGGATCCCGACCGGGATGGTGCCGACGATGACGTACCAGCCCATCTTGTAGTCGTGATCGCCGCGCTTGTCCGGGTCGAACAGGCCACGGAACCAGGCCATCGCGATCCGGCCGATGTCCCTGGCGAAGTACACCAACACCGCGGCCTCGGTACCGAGCTGGGTCACCGCAGTGAACGAGGCGCCCGCGTCGGTGTCCCAGAACAGTTCCGAGACGATTCGGAGGTGGCCGGACGAGGAGATCGGCAGGAACTCGGTCAGTCCCTGGACCACTCCGAGGACGATGGCCTGCAGCCATGTCATCGATTCCACGATCACAGGCCGACTCCCGGGGACACGCACACGCGGCAAAGAAGATTCACGGGAGCGACCGTACCCGGCGCGCCCCTGGGCGCGCGCCGCGCGGCACCACTACGCTCCCCTTCTTGTGGTGATCGAATTATGAGGCAGCGCGCGGTCGGCGACAGCGGGCTCCGCGTGTCCCGAATCGGACTCGGCACGCTCGGCTGGGGTCGGGACACGGATGGCGTCGAGGCCGCCGCCCAGCTGATGGGGTTCGCAGAATCCGGTGGCACGCTGGTCGATTCGGCACCGTTCTACGGCGACGGCGTATCCCAGCGGATCCTGGCGGAACTGCTCGACGACGTGGTGCCGCGCAGTCAGCTGGTGCTGAGCAGCAGCTCGGGCATCCATCCCGGCCGCGAACGCCTGGACTGCTCGCGTCGGGCCCTGATCGGTCAGCTCGACGCGACCCTCAAGGAGCTGGGCACCGACCACCTGGACCTGTGGCAGGTGGCGACCTGGGATCCGTTCACGCCGACCGAGGAGGTCTCGTCGGCGCTCGAGTTCGCGGTCACGACCGGCCGGGCCCGTTACGTCGGGGCCCGCGGACACCTGGGCTGGCAGCTGGCCACCGCCGCGGCGGGCACCAAACTCATCGCGACCCAGGCCGAGTACTCGCTGCTCGCCCGGGGTGTGGAGGACGAGCTGATCCCGGCCGCGGACCATCACGGCATCGGGCTGCTGGCCGCGGTCCCGCTGGCAGGCGGTGTGCTCACCGGCAAGTACCGCGACGGGATCCCCGCCGATTCCCGCGGAGCGACCGAATCCGGCGCGGACCTGGTCGCGGGCTACCTCAACGAGCACAGCGGCCGCGTCGTCGAGGCGGTCGTCACGGCGGCCGACGGCCTCGGGGCCTCGCCGCTGGCCGTGGCGCTGGCGTGGGTGTGCGACCGGCCCGGGGTGGCGAGCGCCATCGTCGGAGCCAGGGACTACGCCCAGCACACCGGCGTGCTGGCGGCCGAGGACCTGGAGCTTCCGGCGGCGATCGCCGCGGCCCTCGACGACGTCAGCGCCTGACCGCCCCCTTCGGCCCGGCCCCGCCCTCTGGTCGCTCCGCAGGCTCCGCTCCGGCACCCCTGGTCGCTCCGCAGGCTCCGCTCCGGCCACCTACTCTGAAGGCATGCACCGGATGCCGGACGAGGAGCACCGCCGGTTCGAACGCGCGCGGGTGGCGCGACTGGCCACGGTCGGCTCCGACGGGCTCCCGCACCTGGTACCGGTGGTGTTCGCGATGGCGGGCGACGCCATCTACACGGCGGTCGACGGCAAACCCAAGTCGACTCGGCAACTGCGACGGCTCGACAACATCACCGCGACCGGCCGGGTGAGCCTGCTGGTCGACGACTACGCCGAAGACTGGACACAGCTCTGGTGGATCCGCGTCGACGGCGCGGCCTCCGTGCTCGCCGACGGCCCGGAGAGCCGGACCGGGATCGACGCCCTCGTTCACAAGTACCCGCAGTACACGGCGTCGCCACCCGCAGGTCCGGTGGTCGCGATCGAACCGGACAAGTGGGCATCGTGGTCCGCACTGGACGCATGATCTACTAGGACAGGCTAACCTTGCATCGATTGCGGGTTCAGAGAGCTACAGGAGAAACGATGACAGTGCTCGATTCCGGCGTTACCGCCGCGGATGATTCGACCGGCCTGGCCGAGCGGATCAAGACGCAGACGGACGCGGCGCACCGCCAGACCGAGCAGTCCCGCTTCATCGGCGACCTCCTCGGAGGCAAACTGACCAGCGCCGGGTACGCGGCGCTGCTCGGCCAGACGTACCTGGTCTACCTCGCGCTCGAGGAGGCGGGCCGGGTCCACGCGGCGGACCCCATCGCGTCCCCGTTCCTCGGCGACGAACTCCTGCGCACCGAGGCCCTCGAGGCAGACCTGGAGTTCCTGCTCGGCGCGAACTGGCGTGACGAGATCACCGCGCTGCCCGCGACCACGCGGTACGTCGACCGGCTGAACGAGGTCGCGTTCGACTGGCCCGCCGGATTCGTCGCGCATCACTACATCCGCTACATGGGCGACCTCTCGGGCGGCCAGATCATCCGCCGGATGCTCGAGCGCGCGTACGGCTACACCACGGACGGCCTGCGGTTCTACATCTTCGACCAGATCGAGAAGCCCAAGCTGTACAAGGACGCCTACCGCGGCAAGCTCGACGCCGCGCCGCTGTCCGCGGACGAGCAGCAGCGCCTCATCGACGAGGTGAACCTGGCCTACCAGCTCAACGGAGACCTGTTCGCCGACCTCGAGGCCGAGATCGAGAGCTACCTGGTCAAATGAGCCGACTGCTCGGCGCCCGGACATCCCGGCTGCTGGCCATCGCACTGGCCGCCGCGGCGATGACCGCCGCCTGCGCGTCCGACGGTGACGCACCGACCGGTGCGCAGACCGGCCGGACCACGGCGACCCTCGAGAGCCTCGACCCCGAGCCGATCGCCGAGCACCCGGTCTCGGCGCTGCCTGTGACCGTCCGCAGCGCGGACGGCGTCGACGTGACGATCACCGACACCAGCCGGATCGTCGCGGCCGACCAGTACGGCACCCTCACCGAGACGGTCTACGCGCTCGGTTTCGGCGACCGCCTGGTCGGCCGCGACATCGCGGCGAAGTTCCCTGCCGTGGAGTCGATCCCGAACGTCACCCCCAGCGGCCGCCAGCTCTCCGCCGAGGCGATCCTGAACCTGCACCCCACCGTGGTGCTCACCGATGCCAGCATCGGACCTCGGGGCGTGCAGGACCAGTTGCGCGCGGCGGGCATCCCCGTCGTCTTCTTCGATCCCAGCCGTACCCTCGCGGGTGTGCCGGACCAGATCCAGGCGGTGGCCGACGCGCTCGGCGTGCCCGCCGAGGGCACCGCGCTGAGCGAGCGGACCGCCGCCGAGATCGCCGACGCGGCAGCCCGCGTGCCGTCGGGCGCGGACCCGCTGACCATTGCGTTCCTCTACATGCGCGGCCCGGCGATCACCTTGATGGCTGGACCCGGATCTGGCGCCGACTCGCTGATCGAGGGGCTCGGAGCCATCGACGCCGGGACCGCCGCCGGCCTCACCGAGGCCTTCACGACGATCACCAGCGAGGCGATGATCGCGGCGGCCCCTGACGTGTTCCTGATGATGACGGGCGGCCTCGACTCCCTCGGTGGGGTCGAGGGACTGACCGCCATCCCGGGCATCGCCCAGACCCCTGCCGGTCGCAACCAGCGGATCGTGGACATGCAGGACGGCGCACTGCTCAGCTTCGGGCCGAGAACCGGCACCGTGCTGAAGGCGCTGGCGACGGCCGTCTACGGCCCACCCGCCCAGTGACCGCCCCGACGGCCGCACCCGCTGCCTCACCGGCGCGCGGGCGACTGCGCGGCGGTGCACTGCTCGCCCTACTGGCGATCGCGCTCGGAGTGCTCGCGCTGATCTCGGCCTGCGTCGGGCAGGTACCGACCGCGCCGATGGAGGTGGTCGGCAGCGTCCTGCACCGCATCGGACTCGACATCGGCCCGATGCCCGCACACCCCAGCGGCGAGGTCACCCTCTGGCAGGTCCGGTTCCCACGGGTCGTGCTGGCCATCGTGGTCGGCGCCGGGCTGGCCTGCGCGGGCGCCCTGCTGCAGGGCGTGTTCGCGAACCCGCTCGCCGAGCCGGGTGTCATCGGCGTCTCCGCAGGCGCGGCCGTGGGTGCGAGCGCGGTGATCGTGACCGGCGGTGCGTTCGTCGGCGGGCCAACGGTGGCCGCGGCCGCGTTCGTGTCCGGGTTGATCACCACGGCGCTGGTGTATTTGATGGCCCGGTCCGAGGGCCGCACCGAGGTGGTGACCCTGGTGCTGACCGGCATCGCGATCAACGCGTTCGCGGGCGGGCTGATCGCCTACTTCACGTTCGTGGCCTCCCCCGCCGCCCGCGATCAGATCGTCTTCTGGCAGCTCGGCAGCCTCAACGGCGCCACCTGGAACTCCGTCGCCATCGTCGCGCCGATGGCCGCCGTCGGCATCGCGGTGACGATGGCAATGGCCACCAAGCTGGACCTGCTCGCCCTCGGCGAGAGCGCGGCGGGCCATCTCGGCGTGAACGTCGAAAGGGTCCGACAGCTCGCTGTCGTGGTCGTCGCGCTCCTGGTCGCCTCGTCGGTGGCGTTCACCGGGATCATCCTGTTCGTCGGATTGGTGGTGCCGCACCTGATGCGGATGATCGTCGGCCCCGGCCACCGCATGCTGATCCCGGCCAGCGCGCTCTGCGGGGCGATTCTGCTGCTCGCGGCCGACCTGGGCGCCCGCACCCTGGTGCCCAACGCCGACCTTCCGCTGGGCATGCTCACCTCGTTGGTCGGCGGCCCGTTCTTCTTCTGGCTGCTGCGCCGGACTCGTCGCCAGCAGGGTGGGTGGGCGTGATGGTGGCACTGACGGCACAGCTGCGAAACCTGTTCGCGCGCGAACTCGCGGTGCCGGAACGACTGCAACCCGGCTCGGTGAGCATGCGCGCAGTGGACGTCAGCGTGGACCGCGGGCAGCGACGGGTACTCGAGTCCGTCTCGCTGGACGTCCGGGTCGGTGAGGTGCTGGCCCTGGTCGGGCCCAACGGCGCCGGAAAGTCGACGCTGCTGGCAGCGCTGTCGGGCGATCAGGCCATCGTCGAGGGACACGTCGAGCTCGATGGCCTGCCGCTGACCCGCTGGACTGGTACCGACATGGCACTGCGGCGTGCGGTGCTCCCCCAGCAGCACACCGTCGGGTTCTCATTCACCTCGCTCGAGGTGGTCCGGATGGGCCGGGCGCCGTGGACCCGCACCGCCCGCAGGGACGATGACGCCGACGCGGTTCGCGAGGCGATGGAGATCTGCGACGTCGCCGGGTTCGCCGAGCGGCCGTTCGCCGCGCTCTCCGGCGGCGAACGCTCGCGTGTCGCGCTGGCCCGTGTGCTCGCGCAGCGGACCGAGACACTGCTGTTGGACGAGCCGACCGCCGCGCTCGACCTCGGTCACCAGGAGGCGGTGATGGGCCTGGTGCGCGAGCGCGCGCGGGCAGGCACCGCCGTCGTGGTGGTGCTGCACGATCTCGCGCTGGCAGCGGCGTACGCCGACACCGTCGCCGTCCTCGAGGCGGGCGCGCTTGCCGCGTACGGCAGCCCGCGGGAGGTGCTCACCGAGACGCTGCTGAGCCGGGTGTACGGCCATCCCGTCGAGGTGATCGCGCATCCGGAGTCCGGCGCGCAGTTGGTGCTGCCGCGCCGGGACTGATCAGCGTCGGTCGAGCACCGAGCTGAGCCGGCCGAGCAGTGCCCGGAGGGTGATCCCCTCGTCGGCACCGCGATTGACCGGCTCCGCAGCGGCGACGGCGTCGCGCACCGCGGCGCCGATGCTGCGTTCGTCGGTCAGGTCGACGGTGGTCATCGAACGCTCCGCCGTCGCGACCACGTCCGACCCGTCGGGGACGGCGGATTCGAGGTCCTCGCGGTACACCTCGACGAAGAGCGTGCTGCGGCGGACCCGGAAAGCGAAGGTCTGGCCGTCCGCGTTCGTCCCGAATCCGTGCGCGCTGGGGCCGACGCTGAGGTCCTCCAACTCGAACCCGGGGGTCTTGTCTGCGCTCACGCCGCCTCCTCCCTGCCTCGGATCGGACTATGCCGGACATCAGCCCAGATTCACTCACGGTAGTCCCGATGAGCCCGGTAGGCCCGAGTCGGATTCTTCGGACGAAACGAGATCAGGAATGCTAGGGGGCGGACATGGTGAACATCGGGCGATGGGTCCGCGGCGGCCACGCCACGGCCTCCGCTCCCGGCACCGAGTAGCAACTGAGGAGACGTACATGCGGGTACCGGCGGCACGCACCACCACGGTCTTGGCGGGAGCGCTATTACTGCTGGTCACCGGCTGCTCCTCGGACAGCGGCGGGGACAAGCTCAAGACCATCGAGCCGGCCACCGCTGCGGCCTCGCCCGCGACGGTCGCGCAGCCCGCCGGCACCGTACGGCCCCTGCCTGCCGCCGTCGAGACCGCGGCCTTCGACCCGACAACCGGGACCGTGGCCTTGCTCACACCCGACGCCGGACGGCTCCTTCTGCTGCCCGCTGCCGACCCGGCGGCCGCCCCCCGAGAGGTTCCACTGCCGGGAGGGGTGGCCTCGCTCGGCAAGGCCCGCGACGGCGTGCTGGTGGTGCCCGCCGGCCGCGCGGTGGTGCGCGTGGACCTGGCATCGGGCCAGTCGACGACTGTCGAGGTGGACGGCGACGTTCGCTCCGCCGCCTTCCTCGGTACCGGTGACTTGGCGGTCGGCACGGCCGACGGTTCGGTCCTGGTTCTCGACACGAACGGACAGCAGACCGAGCGCATCTCGGGTCTCGCGTCCGTCGACGCGCTCGGCGTCACCGGCGAGCAGCTGACCGCGCTCGATCGCAGGCAGACCTCCGTCACCGAGATCGACATCCCGGAGAAGCATCTCGGCCGCGCGCTGCGTGCGGGCGAGGGCGCGACCAACCTCACCACCGACCACTTCGGCCGGGTGCTCGTCACGGACACCCGCGGCGGCGAACTGATCGCGCTGACCACCGATCCGCTGATGATGCGTCAGCGGTTCCCGGTCCCGAACTCGCCGTACGGCATCGCCTTCGACGACACCGCGAACCTGGTCTGGGTCACCCTGACCGGCAGCAACGAGGTGGTCGGCTACGACCTCTCGAGCGGCATCCCGGTCGAGAAGCATCGCTTTGCGACGGTCCGCCAACCCAACGCGGTGACCGTCGACCCGAGCACCGGGACGCTCTTCGTCGGCTCAGCCGTCGGCGACGGACTGCAGTCGATCGACACCAGGGCCCAATCGTGAACCACGGCCCAGTCATCACTGAACTCGCCATTCACGCGCGCCCGACCGGAATCTAGGGAGACCCGTTGTACAGCTTGCTGCTTCGCCTGATGTTCCTCCTCCAGCCGGAACGGGTGCACCACCTCGCGTTCCGCGCCATGCGACTGGTCACCGCGTTCGGTCCGTCGCGCGCGCTGGTCGCCAAGGTGCTCACCGTCTCCGACCCAGTGCTGCGCACCCGCGTGTTCGGGTTGGACTTCCCGGCCCCGCTCGGGCTCGCCGCAGGGTTCGACAAGGACGCGACCGGCGTCAACGCCTGGGGCCCGCTCGGGTTCGGCTTCGCTGAGGTCGGCACCGTCACCGCCCAGGCGCAGCCGGGCAACCCGGCACCGCGACTGTTCCGGCTGCCCGCCGACCACGCGCTGATCAACCGGATGGGCTTCAACAACCATGGCGCGGGCCACGCCGCGAACCAGTTGCGGCAGCGGCGAAACGGGGTGCCGATCGGCGCGAACATCGGCAAGACCAAGGTCGTGCCCGCGGACGAGGCCGACGCCGACTACACCGCCAGCGCCCGCCTGCTGGGGCCGCTCGCCGACTTCATCGTCGTCAACGTCAGCTCCCCGAACACGCCGGGACTCCGCGACCTGCAGGCTGTCGAATCGCTGCGCCCGCTGCTGCGCGCGGTGCAGGACAGCGTGGACGTCCCGGTGCTGGTGAAGATCGCGCCGGACCTGTCCGACGAGGACGTCGACGCTGTCGCCGACCTGGCGGTCGAGCTCGGCCTGGCGGGCATCGTGGCCACCAACACCACGATCGGCCGGACGGGACTGCGCACGCCGGAGTCCGAGGTCGCCGCGATCGGTGCGGGCGGCCTGTCCGGCGCCCCGGTCGCGGACCGTTCGCTGGAGGTCTTGCGTCGCCTGTACGCGCGGGTCGGCGGTCGGCTGGCGCTCATCTCGGTCGGCGGCATCGAAACCGCCGACCAGGCCTGGGAGCGAATTCTGGCCGGCGCCAACCTGGTTCAGGGGTACACCGGATTCATCTACGGGGGCCCGTTCTGGATGCGGCGCATCCACAAGGGCCTGGCGCGGCGGGTCCGCGCGGCCGGGTATTCCTCGCTCGCCGACGCGGTCGGGGCCGAGAACCGGGTCTGAGGGCACGCCTTCGGGCTGCGCCGGACCACCGAATCGCTGGCCCATGGGTTTCGTCGGGTAAGCGCGGCCTCGAGTCGGTCGAAATCGACCCACGGTGCCGGCGCGGCTTCAGGATCGGTCCGCACCAGGCCACGGTGCCGAGCTCCTCGACCAGTCCGGCCTTGCTGCTGGTCGAAGATTAGCGAACTGCGACGCTTGCTTGACGAGCCGATCGGTACATGCCGACCATCTGTGTGCGATGGGCCGGTATCCCGCTTGACGTGAGTTCGCCTAGGTAATGTGCATGCGCATGCGCGTCCAGCAACGGCAGACGATCGATGTTCTGCGGTGTTCCACTCCCCGGCGAAGGCGATGAAGTCGTCGCGGAGGTGGCTGATGTGGCTGCCCGTATCGGTCGCCTTCGGGATAACGATCACCGCTGGCTTCGGGCTCGACGCTATCGACGCCGCTAACCCGGCGACTGCGATCTTCTTGCTGATCGTGTTTATCGTCGGCACCATCCATGGGCTGGTCATCGGGCTGGTCGCCATCGTGGCGGGGAAGCTCGCCGGGCGAGTGATTGCCGGGCCACTGTCTTCCTGGCGTCGTCCCTCGAAGGTTGCTGTTTTCGCCATGGCGGCCGGTGGTGCCGTCGCAACCGCGGTGTGGCTGTACATGCATTTCGCGTCGCAACGCATCGACGGGCCTTCCGTCGCAGGGCCAGTTGCCTTCGTAGCAGTCGTTGCCGGAGTGTCGGCAGTAGCGTCGGAGTGGGGGCGCCCCGTTCGAGGCAAGAGCGATTCCATTCGACACGCCCGAGATCGGTGAATCTACTGTGGCGCGTCCCGCCAATCTTCGCTGCAAATGACATCGGGGTCAGCAGTTCGGCGGTCAGTGCTTGGATCTGCCCGCTAGATTGCCGCTGGGTTCAGGGCGCGCGTCGCGTCGCTGACCTTGAACTCCTTGAAGGCGCGAAGAATCGGTTCCAGTTCGGGCAAGACCGTGGCGAGGCGTTGGCCGGCCAGGTTTCGCAAGCGGCCCAGCAGAACCGTAGCGCCGCCATCACTTCCGGCCGTCACGGCCGGCGTTGACGCATCGACAGTCCCACCGTTGAGCACACGCGGCCGCACGCGAGCATCTTCGATGCGATAGCGCGTTCTCTGGTTTCTGTCGGCGGGTGCCGGTAGACTCGTACACATGTTCGATAGCGGGTCGACATCGGGACTACTCGACAACGTGCCGGATCTTGAACAACCGGCAACGCTGCAACAGCACCACGCCCACATCGCCCGCGAACAATTCCGCGAAATACATGCCGTCACCGCCCTCTACCTCGCCCACTGCGAGCAAGACGCCCGACGCGGCAAGAACGAGGCCCGCCAAGGCGAATTCGCGCACGTCGAGATCGCCGCGATCCTGCACATCACCGAACGCGCCGCCGCCGCGCTGATCGACCTCGGCTGCGACCTACGCTGGCGACTGCACCGCACCTACGCCGCGTTCGCCGCAGGAACCATCGACCTCACCCAAACCCGCGCCATCGCCGACGCCCTGGCGAACGTCTCCGACGACAAACTCGACGCCATCGAACAACGCCTCCTCGACGGCGCCGACCACCACTGCTCCACCAAGCTCAAGCAACGCGCCCGCCGCCTGATCGCCCGCCACGACCCCGACGGAGCACGCAAGCGACGCGAACGCGCCGAAGCCGACCGCGACGTCCGCACCCACGCCTCCGACGACGGCATGTCCACCCTCGACGGACTGCTCCCCACCGTCGGCGCCCAACGCCTGTCCATGCGACTACGCCAAATGTCGCTACAGGTCTGCGCCGACGACCCCCGCACCCTCGCCCAACGACGAGCCGACGCCCTCATCGCCCTCACCGACGGCGCCGACCACCTGCCCTGCCAATGCGGACACCAACACTGCCCCGCCACCGGCGCCGCGGGCCGTGAACCGAAGCCGACCGCAACGGTCCTGGTCGGCATCTCCGCCAGCACCCTCCTCGGCCTCGACGACCTCCCCGGGTACCTCTACGGCTACGGCGCCATAGACGCCGCCCTCGCCCGCGACCTCGCGTCCGACGGCACCTGGAAACAAATCCTGCTGCTCTCCGACAAGGACCGGCAAACCCTCATCGACACCCTCCTGGGCGAACTCCGGGCTACCTCACCCGAACTATTCACCGGCGCAACCGAAACAGGCGCCAACAAAGGCGACGCAGAGACCGATACGGGCGGATACAACGCCGCGGACAGAGAATCCGTCGCCAACGACGGGACCGGCTCAGGCGAGCCCTGGGTTTCCGGCCGCCGCATCACCACCAACCCGCACGGACCGATCCTCGGCGTCGGCACAGCCCTCAAGGCCGCAGGCATCACGCCATCTGATGTCGCCAACCGCACCAAGGCCTCGCGGGAGGCCCTCACCTACAAGCCCAGCGCCAGGCTCGCCGAGATCATCCGGACCCGAGACGGGACCTGCCGATTCCCAAACTGCACCGCGCGGGCACAGGATTGCGACCTCGACCACACGATCCCGTTCAACCATGCCAACCCCGCACTCGGTGGGCTGACCATCGAACAGAACCTGGCCTGCCTCTGCCGAAAGCACCACCGCCTCAAGACCGAGGGCTACTGGACCGTCCAACAGATCGGCTCCGGCCGCCTCCAATGGACCGACCGACACGGCACCACCACCATCACCGAACCCACCGGACCATTCACCGACCCCGACGACGATCACAGCAGCGGGCACGACCCAGACGAGCGCGCTACCGCCACACCCAACAGCAGCAGCAACAACGACGACTCCAGCCCCGACCACGATCACAACAGCGGGCACGACCCGGGCGAGCGCGTTGCCGACACACGCCACAGCAACAGCAACGACACCCGCACCAACCACACACCCGGTCTCGCGACGGATAGTGACGACAACTGCGGTGACACCGCACGGGCGGATGCCCGTAGCGCTCAGCTCATGAATGAACGCGACTTCGACACCGACACCGACACCGACACCGACACCGACCGCATCCTCCGCGACATCGCCGACCGTAACAGCGGCTGCACCGTCGAGGACGACCTCGCGTACCTCCTCGACGCCGTCGCCCCGGACTGGCGCCACCCCAAACCCCGCAAGCCGCCCCGACCGATCCTCGTCATCGACCTCGACGAACCACCACCGTTCTGACGCGCCCCAACACCCCACAACAGCGCCCAACCACAGCGCCCACAAACGCGTCGGGCCCTCGAACCATTCGGTCCGAGGGCCCACGCCGCAATTGGCGGCTACCGCTCGTACGTCCCGGTCAGCGTCGCGCGGGCGATCGCGTGGCTGAACAGGTTGAAGCCCAGTCGACCCGGGCTGACCGAGGTGTCCACATCCAGCGTCTCCACCCCGACCGCATGCACCGCGACGATGTACCGGTGCGGACCATGACCGGCAGGCGGCGCGGCACCGAGGTACCCGTACAGCCCGCCGTCGTTGAGCAACTGCACCGCACCCGCGGGCAGGCCGGACCCGTCGGCGGCGCCGGCACCGGAATCCAACGACGTCACGGTCACCGGGATGTTCGCGACCGCCCAGTGCCAGAAGCCCGACGCGGTCGGCGCATCCGGATCGAACACCGTCACCGCGAAACTCTTCGTCTCCGCCGGAAAGCCCGACCATGACAGCTGCGGCGAGATGTCCTGGCCGCCCGCCCCGAAGATTCCACTCACCTGTGCATTGGCCAGGACCGCGCCATCCGCGATGTCGGTAGAGGTCACCGTGAACGACGGAAGCTCGGGAAGCGCGTCGTATGGATTGTGTGAGGAAGCCATGGTGAGACCTTTCAGCGTTGAGGGAACAGAACTGGAGCGGTCTAGCGGGTGACGCAGCCCTAACAATTGTGAAGAAAGTGCTCGAGCACGCGGGTTCCGAACTCGAGCGCATCGACGGGCACTCGTTCGTCCACACCGTGGAACAGCGCGGTGAAGTCGAGCTCCGGCGGCAGCTGCAGCGGCGCGAACCCGAAACAGCGGATCCCCAGCTTCGCGAACGCCTTCGCGTCCGTTCCACCGGACAGCATGTACGGCACGGTCCGGCCGTTCTCGTCATGCGCCAAGATCGCGGCGTTCATCGCATCCACGAGGTGCCCGTCGAAGGTGGTCTCGTAGGAGTCCAGCTTGGTGATCCATTCGCGGGTGACGTCCGGACCGATCAACTCGTCCACCTCCCGCTCGAAGGCCGCCTGCCTACCCGGGAGCACCCGGCAGTCGACGACCGCCTCGGCGGTCTGCGGGATCACGTTGGCCTTGTATCCGGCGTTGAGCATCGTCGGGTTCGCGGTGTCCCGCAGTGTCGCCCCGATGATCCGCGAGATCGTCCCGAGCTTCTCCAGGGCGCCGTCGATGTCCGGCGAGCTCGGGTCGAACTCCAGTCCGGTCTCCGCGCTGACCGCGCCGAGGAACTCGGCGACGGAGTCGGGCACCACGATCGGGAAGGTGTGCCTGCCCAGGCGCGCGACCGCCTCGGCCAGGATCGTGACGGCGTTGTCCTCGTGCAGGAACGAGCCGTGGCCTGCGCGGGCCTTCGCCGTCAACCGCATCCAGCCGAGGCCCTTCTCCGCTGTCTCCACCAGGTACAGCCTGGCATCGCTGCCGTCGGGCCGCGGCACGCTCAGCGAGAAACCACCGACCTCACCGACCGCCTCGGTGACGCCCTCGAACAGATCAGGCCGATGCTCGACCAGCCACTGCGACCCATACTTGCCGCCGGCCTCCTCGTCGGCGAGGAAGGCGAACACCAGATCGCGCGGTGGCACCGTGCCCTCCGCCTTGAACTGGCGGGCCAGCGCGAGGGTCATCCCGACCATGTCCTTCATGTCGATCGCGCCGCGGCCCCACACGTAGCCGTCCTCGACCGCCCCAGAGAAGGGGTGCACGCTCCAATCCGCCGGCTCGGCGGGCACGACGTCGAGGTGGCCGTGGATCAGCAGCGCGCCGCGGGACGGATCGGCGCCGCGCAGCCGGGCGAACACGTTTCCGCGGCCCGGCGCGCCCGATTCGACGTACTCCGTCTCGTAGCCGACCTCCTCGAGTTGGGCGGCCACCCACTCCGCACACTCCCGCTCCCCCTTGGTGGTGGCGAGGTCACCGGTGTTGGAGGTGTCGAATCGGATCAGCGCGCTGACGATATCGACGACTTCGGCCTCGGCTCGACCACGAACGGGGTTGTTGCTGATGTCTGACACCCCACTTTCCTACCACCGAACACCCCCTCCTAGCAGCGCAGACGCGCTGATTTTGGTGTGGCGGGCTGCATCAGCTAATCTTTCCCAGCACGCAGAAACAAGGCGGGCAAGCAACAAGGTGTGCATGCGCGAGTGGCGGAATGGCAGACGCGCTAGCTTGAGGTGCTAGTGTCCTACTAATGGACGTGGGGGTTCAAGTCCCCCCTCGCGCACTCTGAGTTGAGACAGACGAGCAAGGCCCCGGATCACGATCCGGGGCCTTTTTCGTAGGTCCGACATCGACTGTCCGACATCGACTGTTCGTGAATCATCGCCTGCCCATCGCGATTCCGGCCTCCTCCCTGGCGTGCTCGGCGGCCGTCAGCTCGCGCATCGCGAGATCCTTCGCGCAGGCGAGCAGCGCGCCGACGGCGCTGACCCTCGGGAAGGACAGCCCGGTGTGCCCGACGTTGTCGTGCTCGTCGTCACCGTCGTAGATGACGGTGGCGCCGCGAACCAGCCAGCGCTTGACGTCGGCGACCGACGGCAGTTCACCCCTGGTGCGCAGATAGAAGGACTGCAACAGCAGGACGATACCGGTCGCGACCGGTGTCGCCTGGCTCGACCCGAACTGAATGGACTCGCCGGTGTCGTTGAGGATGCCCGCTGAGGTCACCGGCGATCCCGGCGCGAAGATGTCCGTCGCGCAGGGCCCGCCGACCTTGCGGTGCAGCCGCTGCGAGAACGGCGTCAGCCTGTCGGCCGCCGTCTCGAACGCCTTCGCCCCGTCCCGGTAGCGGAAGCTGCCCTCGTCGGCGTCGTAGACCGACCCGACGCTGATCGTCTGCCTGAAGATGGCCGGATAGCTCATCCCCTGCAGGCCACCGTGCGCGTAGTACTCATTGCCTGCGGCCACACAGCAGCAGACGCCCTCGTCCGTCAATTCCTGTAGCAGCGCACCGATCCCGTCGCCCGGCATATCCGTGTCCGTCGTCCGGTTGTCCGAGGCGCCCAGCGCCATGCAGACAGCGGAGATCCCCAACGACGACCGTCGCTCGAGCACCCAGTCCAATCCGTCTCGTATGTCCGTGAAGCTCCCACCTCCGTCGTCGCACAGGACCTTGACCGGCACGATCCGCGCGTTAGGGGCGATGCCCGTGTGGATCCGCGCCGCGCACACGATTCCCGACACGTTCGTGCCGTGTCCGTGCCCGTCGGCGACGTCGGCCGGGTCGCCGCCGTTGTCGTGTGTGAAATTGCGGCCCGGCACCACCCGGCCCGCGAAATCCACGTGTGTTGTCCGCAATCCGGTGTCGAGCACGGCGACGGTGACACCCGAGCCGCCGACATTGAAGTCACGGCGGGCGTCGGCCGCGCGGACGAGTAGATCGACCTCCGTCAGTTCCGGCAGGAACGGTCCGTCCTTCTGCACCGGGGCCTCGACGGGCACCACCGACTCGACATGCAGCAGCGAGTTCGGACGCGCCATATCCTCAGTCACTGCCGTCGGGAACCGGGGTGGATCCGTGGAACCACTCAACTCATTCATGATCTCGGCCTTTCGGTGATCGGCATCGCTGCCGACAGATCCCCCCGATACCAAAATCCTCCTCGGGCTTGTGACCGATGTCACCACCTGCGGCTGGTGAAACTGCGATGGTCTCCGCCCGTCACCGGACTCGGTAGAATTCGACGTCGACCGGCACTTCGAGATCAGAACTGAGCTACCTACCGATGGCACAACCAATGACGGGCATCGATCCCGCCGACCTGGAGATCTGCCTGCGCGTGCTGTCCGAGGCCGGCGGCCTCGACGCCGACCACCCGGATTCGATGGTCCTCCAGCGCGCCAGCGGCAAGATGTTCAAGCAGCTCAAGCGGCGTCGACGGGTGGAGGCGCGCGACGCCGTCTCCGACGCCGACCGCCAGGTCGTGGCCGCGACCGCCACCGGCTCCCCAGAACGCATCGACGACGAGACCGCCGGGGTGCTGCTCACGTCCAACGCCCCCGGCGCTTCCGCTGGCACCCTGATCCGACCGCGGCCCTGCTACATCTGCAAGCAGCGGTACACGGTCGTCGACGCGTTCTACCACCAGCTCTGCCCCGAGTGCGCGGCCAGCAGCCACACCAAGCGCGACGCCAGCACCGATCTGACCGGCAGGCGTGCGCTGCTCACCGGCGGGCGGGCCAAGATCGGCATGTACATCGCGCTGCGACTGCTGCGCGACGGCGCGCACCTCACCATCACCACCCGCTTCCCGAACGACGCGATCCGCCGGTTCAAGGCGATGGAGGACAGCGGCGACTGGATCCACCGGCTGCGGGTGGTCGGCATCGACCTGCGCGACCCCGCCCAGGTGGTCTCGCTCGCCGATTCGGTGGCCGAGCAGGGACCGCTCGACATCCTCATCAACAACGCCGCGCAGACCGTCCGTCGCTCGCCCGGCGCCTACTCCGCGCTGGCCGAGGCCGAGTCCGGTCCGCTGCCCGCGGGCGAACTGCCCGACGTGCTCACCTTCGGCAAGACCAGCGACGCCCACCCCGCCTCGCTGGCGAGCTCGTTGCCCGCCCAGTCGGTGATCCAGCAGGTGAGCGAGCTCGCCCTGGTCGCGGGTTCTGCCTCTCTCGAGCGCATCGAGCAGGGCATCGCGATCGACGCAGGCGGACTGGTGCCGGACCTCGCGCACACCAACAGCTGGGTCCAGACCGTCGCCGAGGTGGATCCGATCGAGTTGCTCGAGGTGCAGCTGTGCAACTCGGTGGCACCGTTCATCCTGGTGTCCCGGCTGCGCCCGGCGATGGCAGCCGCGGCGGCACGCCGCAAGTACGTGGTCAACGTGTCCGCGATGGAGGGCCAGTTCAGCCGTGCCTACAAGGGCGCCGGTCACCCGCACACGAACATGGCCAAGGCCGCGCTGAACATGCTCACCCGCACCAGCGCCAAGGAGATGCTGGACGAGGACGGCATCCTGATGACCGCCGTCGACACCGGCTGGATCACCGACGAGCGCCCGCACTACACCAAGGTCCGACTCGCCGACGAGGGCTTCCACGCCCCGCTCGACCTGGTCGACGGCGCGGCCCGGGTGTACGACCCGATCGTGCAGGGCGAGCAGGGTGTCGACCTGTACGGCTGCTTCCTGAAGGACTATCAGCCGTCGCCTTGGTGACGGGGGGACCAAAGCGGGGATACTGACTCCAGGGCGTCAGCACCCGCCGAGGAGTACCCAATGGGCCACCAGGTGACACAGCGGAAGTTCACCCGCCAGGACCGGCAGGACTTCCGCGAGAAGGTGCAGATCTGTCTCGACGCCCTGGCCGGCCTCCTCGAGGATGCCGATGTCGAGGTGCCCACCCCGAAGATGGGCATGGAGATCGAGCTGAACCTGGTCGACGAGGACTGCGAGCCGGCGATGGTGAACGCCGCGGTGCTTGCCGACCTCGCGGGCCCGACGTATCAGTCGGAACTCGCGCAGTTCAACATCGAGATCAACGTCGACCCCCGGCCGCTGGCCGGTGCCAACCTCGCCGAGCTCGAGAACGACCTGCGTGCCTCGCTCGACCACGCGGATTCCCGCGCCCGCCGGTCGGGCGGCAGGCTCGCGATGATCGGAATCCTGCCCACCCTGCGCGAAGGGCATTTCGAGCAGAAGTGGATGTCGGCCGACACCCGGTACACCGTCCTGGATCAGCAGATCATCGCCGCGAAGGGCGAGGACATCGAGCTGAGCATCGCGGGAGTGCCGCTGCCGGGCCGCTCCACCGGCGAACACCTGACCACCTTCACGCCCACGATCCTCCCCGAGGCGGCATGCACCTCGGTCCAGTTGCACCTGCAGGTTTCCCCCGGTGCCTTCGCCGCGCACTGGAACGCGGCCCAGATGCTGGCCGGGATACAGGTGGTCCTCGCCGCCAATTCGCCCTTCTTCGTGGGTCGGGCGCTGTGGCACGAAACGCGGATCCCGTTGTTCGAGCAGGCAATCGACACCCGTCCACAGGAGCTCAAGAACCAGGGAGTCCGCCCGCGGGTGTGGTTCGGCGAGCGCTGGATCACGTCGATCTTCGACCTGTTCGAGGAGAACTCACGCTACTTTCCCGCGTTGCTCCCCGAGTGCACGCCGGAGGACCCGTTCGCGGTGGTCGCGTGCGGCGGAACCCCCGAACTCGCCGAGCTCATGATGCACAACGGCACCATCTATCGGTGGAACCGGCCGATCTATGACCCCACGGACGCGCGGGCACTTCTGCGCCTGGAGAACCGCGTGCTGCCCGCCGGGCCGACCATCCTCGACACCCTCGCCGACGCCGCGTTCTACTACGGCACGCTGTGCTCGCTCACCCGCTCCGGCCGGCCGCTGTGGACGCAGATGCCGTTCGCCGCCGCCGAGGAGAATCTGCGGGTGGGCGCGCTGAACGGATTCGACTCCGTGATGCACTGGCCCGAGATCGGTTCGGTGAGCCCGCAGGAACTGGTACAGCGCACGCTGCTTCCGATGGCGGATGCGGGACTCGAGGCGTTGGGGGTCGACGCCGCACTCCGCGACAGGTATCTGGGCGTGATCGAGGGCCGCTGCCGTGCAACCCGAAACGGATCGGTGTGGCAACGCGAGTGCGTGGCCAAGCGGGAACGGGCCGGGCAGTCGCGTGACGCCGCACTGAAGGCCATGCTGGGCGAGTATCTGGAGCGAATGCACTCGGGCGAGCCGGTGCACACGTGGAGCCGGTAGCACCCAGTGGTGCGTGGAGAGCATGTAGAGCCGGAGGCGTTCCGCGTAGGGTTCCGATACATGACCCGCACTCGTGATCTCGACGTCGTCGTTTACGGCGCCACCGGATTTGTCGGCAAGCTCACCGCGGAATACCTGGCCAGAAGCGCCCCGAGCAGCGCGCGGATCGGCCTCGCAGGCCGGTCCGAGGCCAAGCTCGAGAAGGTTCGATCCGAGCTCGGCCCCGCGGCGGCGCAGTGGCCGATCATCGTCGCGAATTCCGGCGATCCGGCCTCGCTGACCGCGCTCGCCGAGTCCACCCACGTCGTGGTCACCACGGTCGGCCCCTACGCCAAGTACGGCATCGACCTGGTCCGGGCCTGCGCCGAGTCGGGCACCGACTACGCCGACCTCAGCGGCGAGGTGCTGTTCGGCCGCGAGAGCATCGACAGGTACCACGATGTGGCGGTCACGTCCGGGGCCCGCATCGTGCATTCGTGCGGCTTCGACTCCATTCCCTCCGACATCGGCGTGCACGTCCTGCACCAGCGGGTCGCGGCCGACGGCGAGGGCGATCTCACCGACACCACACTGCTGGTCAGCTCGTGGCGGGGCGGCGTCAGCGGCGGCACCATCGACTCGATGCGGAACCTCATCGACACCGTCAAGGCCGACAAGTCCGCGCGCCGCGTGGCGGTGAACCCGTACTCCCTGAGCCCGGACCTCGCATCCGAACCCGACCTCGGTCGCCAGTCTGACGTCGAGATGCTCAAGGGCTCGGACATCGCGCCCGGCCTCCGCGGCCACACCGCTCCGTTCGTGATGGGATCGACGAACACCCGGGTGGTGCGCCGGAGCAACTCGCTGCGCAAGTGGGAGTACGGCCGCGCGTTCCGCTACCGCGAGGTGATGAGCGTCGGGCAGTCGGTGCTCTCCCCCGTGTTCGCGGCCGGAGTGTCCGCCGGCCTCGGCGCCCTCATGGCAGGCCTCGCGTTCGGCCCGACCCGGTACCTGCTGGACCGCATTCTGCCGAAGCCGGGCGAGGGCCCGAGCGAAAAGTCCCGCAACGCAGGCCACTTCACGGTGGACGTCTACACGACCACCAGCTCGGGCGCTCGGTACGTCTCCCGGATGCGCGCGAAGGGCGATCCGGGCTACGCCGCGACCGCGGTGATGCTCGGCGAGTCCGCCCTCGCACTCGCGCTCGATCGTGACGCGCTGCCCGACGTCGCGGGCGTGTTGACGCCAGCGACGGCGATCGGCGATGTGCTCGTCGAGCGGCTGCGGACCGCCGGTTTCGAGATCAGCGCGCGGCGGAACTAGCCGCGACGGGGTGGGGCTGCCGCGGGGCCCGCGCGGCAGCCAGCACACCGAGGATTATCAGCAGCTGCCCGGCGATGTAGGTCGACATGATGAGGAAGCCGGACGCGGGCGGGTTGAACCAGTCCGCGAAGGCGCCGAGGGCGATCATCGCGTCGGAAATGAGGAACAGCGCGCCGCCGATGGCGGCGATCCTTCCCAGCCCGGTGGAGAGCACCGCCATCGTGCCGAGGCAGATCCCGTAGATCAGCGCGGGGACGAACAGCGGTCCGGCACCCGGCGCGCAGGCGGCAACCAATCCCGCCACTGCGACCGCATAGCCGAGCACCTGCGGCCGGCGCAGCACACTCTCCCCGCGGTACGGCCAGAACGCGGCGATATAGGCGAGCTGGGCGAGCAGGAAGAACCCGATCATCACCAGGAAGGCGGTGTCGCCGTCGGCCAGGTCGGGCGCGGAGTCGCCGAGCCAGGACAGTCCGAGCGCGACCAGGGTCAGGTTGACCAGCCGTGACCTCGGAGCAGGCGCCGCCAGAAACAGGAAGGCCGCCAGCAACGGCATCAGCAGCCACTGACTGACGTTGGCCACGCCGTCGGCCTCGAAGAGTTGGGCCGCCAGGTGGACCACCGACACCGCGGCGAAGGCGGTCAGCGCAACGACGGCCTGGCGTCCGAGAGTCCGTGCGGGATCAACGATCATCGGGCCATATTAGTGCTTCGGGCGCGGGGCACCGCCGCTTCGAGCACGACGCACTGACCGGGGTATACGGTGCAGGAATGGCGTCCGCCGAGCTGCTGTGCACCGACTACGAGCACGGCTGCGCCCTGCCGAGCCATCCGGGCTCGATCGAGTACCCGCCCGCCGACGGCTACCTCGCCTCCAGGCTGCCGACCGCGGCCCTGGCCCTGGGGTCCGTCGGTGCGCTGGCCTCCGCCGTGAACCGTCTGCTTCTCGCGCGCGGGCGCGACCCGCATTGGTGGACCCTCGACTCGGAACGGGTCGCAGCCTCGTTCGCGGGCGACCGGATGATGCGAATCGACGGCGAGCCGGTCCCCGGTTTCGCACCGATGTCGGGATTCTTCGCCGCATCCGACGCGTGGGCCCGGACGCACGCGAACTACCCGCACCACCGCACCCGACTGCTGCGTGCACTGGACCTGTCCGAGGACGCCGATGCGGGCGTCCTCTCCTCCCGCATCGGCGAGCTGCCAGCGCAGGAGGTCGAGGATCGGGCCGCCGAGTCGGGTGCGATCGCCGCGCGGCTGCGCACCGAGACCGAGTGGGCCGACCACCCGCAGGGCATCGCGTCCGGGGCCGGACCGATCGTCCGGATGGAGGTGAGCGCCGCCGGGACGTTCGACGGACCGACGCCGATCGCCACGGATCCGTCGCGGCCGCTGGCGGGGTTGCGGGTGCTGGATCTGACGCGAGTGCTGGCGGGTCCGGTCGCGGGCAGGGCGCTCGCGCTGCTCGGCGCTCAGGTGCTGCGGATCGATCCACCCCATTTACACGAGATCGACTGGCAGCACCGGGATACCGGGCAGGGCAAGCGGTCGGCGCTGCTCGACCTCGCCACCGCGGAGGGCGCCGCAGGCATTCATGCCCTGCTGGTCACCGCGGACGTCCTGCTCACCGGGTATCGCCCCGGCTCCCTCGACCGGTTCGGGCTGAGGGAGGTGCGCCCCGGCCTGATCTCCGGCAGCGTCAGCGCCTGGGGAACCGAGGGACCGTGGGCACAACGCCGTGGCTTCGATTCCATCGTGCAGGCGGCTACCGGAATCTCGCTGATCGAGGGCGCCGAGCGCCCGGGTGCGCTGCCGGTGCAGGCGCTCGACCACGCCAGCGGATACCTGCTCGCGGCCGGCGTCGTCGACGCACTGACGCTGCGGCGCACCGACGGCCGCGGTAGGGCGGTGTCGGTGTCACTGGCCCGCACGGCACGCTGGCTGCTCGACGCACCCGGCCGTGTGCGCGATCCGTCGCCCCCGCGAGAGCCGAGCCCCGGCATGGCTGTCACCCACGGCGCGGTCACCGCGGCCAGGCCGCCGCTGCCCGGGTACGGGCAGTATCCCTTTCCCGCGCACGACTGGGGCACCGATGCGCCGCACTGGATTTGAGTGCGGAGGGACCGCGCGGGAGGACTAGCGGACGGCCAGGATCTCGCCCAGGTACGGCAGCAGGACCGGCCAGGACGCGTCGATGATCCCGGCGTGGTCGGTCTGATAGGTCTCGAACCGGTACCGCGTGCCTGCCGCCTGGAACTCGGCGAGCAACGCCGCCGTCAGTGGGACGGGCACGGTGGTGTCGACGTAACCGTGGGTGAGGAGAATCGGCTGCCGGTACCCGGCCACCGGAACGGCCATGTAGTCGGCGAGCCTGCGCGCGAACTCCGGATCGAGCAGCGGCTTGTTGACCAGTGCGCCGAGCAAAAGCCCCTTGGCCGCCTCGGCCCACTCCGGTTCGCAGAGTGTCTGGAGACGGTCGACGAGCCGGACACCGGCCGGAGTCAGGTAGGAGTCGACGTCGAAATCCGGTTGCGCCAGGCGCAATCCGCCGACCGCGGCAGCGAACTGTGCGGTGATGCCCTCGAGTCCGGGGACCTCGGGCACGTACGGGCCGACGAGGGTGAATGCCTTCTCGATGTTCGTGGCGGGCGCGAGCGCAGCGGTGCCGCGGAAATCGAGCTCCGGCGCGCGAGCAGAGGCGATGTTGCCCGTGGAGAGCGCGGCGTGACCGCCCTGGGACACCCCGGCGACAGCCCAGCGAGGCGCGAGGTCACCTGTCACGGCGCGAGCGGCGCGAACCAGGTCGACGGTCGCTGCGGCCTCCGTGCTGGTCTGCAGGTACGGGTGCGGAGTTTGAGCGTTGGCGCCGAGGCCGATGTAGTCGGGCACCACGACGGCGTAGCCCTGGCCCAGCAGAGTCGTGGTGATCTCCTCGTCCGGACCGGCGGTCGGCCTCGACGTCGGCCCGCAGTCGCGTCCGAGACCGCTCGTCCCGTGATCCCAGGCGATGACGGGCCAGCCCCCGGCAGGCGCGGAGCCCGCGGGCAGCAGTACCGCACCGGAGGTGTTCGCCGGGGCACCGGTGGGTCCGTCGGTGACGTACTCGACGAGCCAGGCGCGGTCAGCGCCGCCCCATCCGGACGGCAGCGCTCGCGACGACGTCATCGTCCCCTGCGTCGCGGCGACGACGCCAGGGGGAACCGACGCACTTGCTGCGGCGGTGGGCACCGCCGCGACAGCGACGGCCACCACCACTGCGGCAATCCTGCCCGTTCTACGCATTCCGCTTCAGTCCTCCCGGTTGGATACCTCCGAGAATCCCCGGACCCGTCGATCCTCTCGACGACGGCACAGGCAGTCAACACGACTGCCCGTGCGGTGCCCGTCAGTAGCACTGAACGGCACCGGAACTGAGAGGATGGGGTCGTGCGGGATCACCACTACGAACTCACCGTCACCTGGACCGGGAATCACGGAACGGGTACAACCGACCCGCGCTCCTACGGTCGCGAGCACATCGTCACCGCGGACGGTAAGCCAGACCTGCAGGGCAGTTCGGATCCGTCGTTCCGGGGCGACCCCGCGCGCTGGAACCCGGAGGAGCTGCTGGTCGCCGCCCTCTCGCAGTGCCACATGCTCTGGTTCCTGAACCTCGCCGCCCTCACGGGTGTGGTGGTGACTGACTACGTAGACCGCCCCACCGGCACAATGACCGAAGAGTCCGGCGGGGCAGGACAGTTCGCGGTCGTCCTGCTGCGCCCGGCGGTGACGGTGGCGGCCGCGGACATGCTCCCGAGACTCGAGGAGCTGCACACTGCGGCCCACGAAAAGTGCTTCATCGCCCGCTCTGTGAACTTTCCCGTGCACCACCAGCCCACCGCACTCGTGGAGGCGTGAGATGACTCGGGCTGAGAAATCAGGGCCTGGCGTGCCCACCGTCCCGTTGATCCTCGATGTGGACACCGGCATCGACGATTCGCTCGCGCTCCTGTACCTGCTCGCGAGCCCGGAAGCGGACATCCTCACCATCGCCAGTACCGGCGGTAACGTGCCGGTCGCGCAGGTGGCCGCGAACAACCTGGCGTGGCTGGATCTGTGCGGACGGCTGGACATCGAGGTCACTCTGGGATCGCCGACGCCGCTCAAGGAGCCCCTGCGCACCACCGAGGACACCCACGGACCGCAGGGCATCGGCTACGCGGAGCTGCCGCCGTCGCCGCGTCGGCCATCGTCTCGTAGCTCCGCGCAGGCCTGGGTCGACATCGCGCGGGAGCGTCCAGGCGAGGTAACCGGGCTGGTCACGGGACCGCTCACCAACCTCGCCCTCGCGCTCCGGCTCGAACCCGAACTCCCGCACCTGATCCGGCGCCTGGTGGTGATGGGCGGGGCCTTCAACCATCCCGGCAACACCACCCCGACCTCCGAGTGGAACATCTCGGTGGACCCGGAGGCCGCCCACGAGGTCTTTGACGCGTTCTCCGTGGTTCCGGCCGACCGCCGACCACTGATCTGCCCGCTCGACGTCACCGAGACGATCGAGATGCGCCCGGGGCACCTGCGCCGTCTCGCCGAGGTCGCGGGCAGCGACCCCGCGGAGCTCATCACCGAACAGGATCCGCCCGGCACCCGCTCGGGCACATCGAATCCCGTCGTGCGCCACCTGTCGGACGCGGTGCGGTTCTACCTCGAATTCCATCGGGACCACGGCCAGGGTTTCCTCGCGCACATGCACGACCCGTTCGCGGCAGCCCTCGCGCTGAACCCCGGCCTGGCCGTGACCCGGCAGGCGACCGTGGACGTCGAACTCGCTGGCACCCTCACCCGCGGCACCACCGTCGCCGACTGGACCGGCATGTGGGGCCGAGAACCGAACGCGGACATCGCCGTCGGCACCGACCCGGTCGCGTTCTTCGACCACCTCATCGACCGGGTGGGCCGCTTCGCCGCGACGGTGCGATGACTCCGACACAGGCGAAAAGGTCCCCGGCGTGACATCGGTCACGTTGTAGCGTCGGGCTCACACCGGGCAGGGAGCGGTGGCGAGCGAAAGGTCTGAAATGATCGATCGACGACGGTTTCTCATCGGCGCTGCCGCAGCGGGCGTGCTGACCCAATTGCCGACACTCGCCGTCGCGAGCGCGCAGTCGGTATCGCCAACACAGACCCAACCATTGGCGCTTGTGTACCGGGGCCCGGCATCCCTACCGGGGTGTCCCGAATCCGTCGCGGCCCTGTTGCAGAGCGCGCCGCGCCCGTTCCGCACCGCCTTCGTCGGGCCAAGGGAGAAGCTGAAGATCACCCCCAGCGTCCTCAGTGGCGCGGCGGTCTACGCGCAACCGGGCGGGAGCAGCCTGAGCTCCGCATGGTCGACGATGGGCCAGTACGCGGACACCATTCGCTCGTGGGTCGCGGGGGGCGGCAGCTACCTCGGCTTCTGCCTTGGCGGGTACCTCGCGGGCGCGACGCCCGGGTTCAACCTGCTGCCGGGCGACACCTGGCAGTACATCACCGCGTCCAATGCGACCGTGAAGTCCACTGCGTCGACACGGATCACGGTGCGGTGGCGCGGCATCGATCGCGTCATGTACTTCCAGGACGGCCCGGCATTCGCACTCAACCCGGTGAACAACGCGAACGTCATCGCCACCTACCTCGGTGGGCAGCCCGCGGCGCTGGTCACCGGCTACGGAAACGGCCGGGTCGGCGTGGTCGGCCCGCACCCCGAGGCGGACTCGAGTTGGTTCACCGACGAGGGGCTCGACCCGACGGATGCGATCCACCCCGAGTTGGGCCACGACCTCATCGAGACAACGGTTTACGGGCCCCGCTAGATGTGACGTCCCCTACTTTGTGATCAGCATTTGCCCAACCCGTGCTTCGATATCCGCTTGTTGAGGTCATGGTCGCCGAGCGCGGCTGTCAAGTGGGGGTAAGCATTGCGGGGAGAACACGGACGCCCCCTGCCCTGGGTTCTACCCGAAGATATCGATCGCGGCATCGACGCTTTCTCGCCGCACCGGCTGCGGCGGCTCAACCATGTCTTCGAGGACGCCTGCGATCGGACTCCGTGGGCCATCGCCCTCGAGTGCGGATCCGACCTACTGACCTATGAGCTGCTCGAACGCCGCGCCAACCAACTGGCCCACCAGCTGACCGTCTCCGGCGCGGGAGTCGGTGCGCGGGTGGCGATCCTCCTCGAACGCTCGCCCGAGACGTACATCGCCCTTCTCGCCGTGCTCAAGGCGGGCGCCGCGTTCGTGCCGATCGACCCGGCCTCTCCCGCCGAGCGGATCGGGTACATCACCGCGGACGCGGGCGTCGATCTGGTGCTGACCTCCAGCGCATTCGCCCAGGCCCTCGCGTCACTCGGCACGGTCGCGTGGTTCGAGCTCGACACGTCGGCAGCGGACGTGGCCGCCCAGCCGACCGGCCGCCTGGAACTCGAGGTCGCACACCGGGATCCGGCCGCCTACATCATCTACACCTCCGGCTCCACCGGACGTCCCAAGGGCGTCGAGGTGGCGCAGTCGAGCATCTGCAACTTCCTCGACATCGTGCCAACGGTCTACGACGTCCGGCCCACCGACCGTGTCTATCAGGGCATGACCATTTCCTTCGACTTCTCCATCGAGGAGATCTGGCCGACATGGGCGGTCGGTGCGACGATCGTCGCAGGCCCGACCGACTCCCGGCGCCTCGGCGGCGAGCTCGCCGATTTCCTCGACCAGCGCGCGGTCACCGTCCTCTACTGCGTGCCGACCTTGCTGGCGACCATCCCCCGCGAGCTCCCCGGGCTCCGGAGCATCATGGTTGGCGGCGAGGCCTGCCCACGCGAACTCGTCGAGCGGTGGGGCCGCCCCGGCCGTCGGATCCTGAACACCTACGGCCCGACCGAGGCAACCGTCACCGCCACCTGGTGTGAGCTGGTGCCAGGACGGCCGGTGACGATCGGTCGCCCCCTCCCCACGTACTCCGTGGTGATCCTCGACGAGGAGCGGTACCCCGTGGCCGACGGCGAGGTCGGCGAGATCTGCATCGGCGGCCCCGGCGTCGCTCGCGGTTACGTCGGCCGCCCCGACCTCACCGCGGAGCGTTTTCTCTCGCATCCCTTCGCCGGAGGCACCGGCAGGCTGTACCGGACCGGCGACCTCGGCAGGATCACCGACGACGGCGAGATCGAGTACCTGGGCCGGGCGGACAGCGAGGTGAAGATCCGCGGCCACCGGGTGGACCTGGGAGAGATCGAGAGCGTCCTGCTCGAGGACCCGGCGGTGGCGAGCAGCGTGGTCGCGCTGGTGTCGGTGGCAGGCATCGAGCAGCTCGCCGCGTTCATGGTCCTACGGTCGGAGGCTCAGCCGGGCGATCACGCCGAGCTGATCGAACGCCTGCACGCCGAGGCCCACTCGCGGCTGCCGGATTACATGGTGCCGACCTTCGTCGACGTGGTCGACGAGTTGCCGATGATGCCGAGCGGCAAGGTGGACCGCGCCCGGCTGCCCGCGCCGAGCGGCCGCCGGCTGGCCGTTGCGACGGGGCCGGTCGTCGCGCCGTCGTCGGAACGCGAGCACCAGCTGCGGGCGTTGTGGGCCGAGCTGCTCGGACTCGAGGTCGACGACCTCTCGGTCGACGCCAACTTCTTCACCGACCTCGGCGGGCACTCCCTCGCAGCCGCCCAGTTGGCCTCGCTGCTGCGCGAGCGCGGGGTCGACGCCGGCCTCGGTATCCGGGACATCTACGAGCATCCGAGCGTTCGCGCGCTGGCCGCCCATCTCGGAACGTCTGGGCCCACGAACCCGCCGCCGGCACCGCCGGTCGAGGCCCGCCCACCGCAGTCGGCGTCGGGCAGGCGGGTGGCGGGTGCAGGCACCGTGCAGGCCCTGTTCCTGCTCTTCGTCCTGCTGGTCGTCACGCTGCCGGTGGCGATCGTCTACCGCCTGCATCACGGGCAGCCGTCCGTCGCGGCGCTCGTGGATCTGCTCATCGCGACCGTTCCCACCTATCTCCTGGTCCGGTGGGTGCTGCCGGTGGTGCTGGCACGCCCGCTCAGCGCGGGGATCCGGCCGGGGAACTATCCGCTGTGGGGCGTCACCTACCTGCGGCTGTGGATGGTCGAGCACCTGATCATGCTCTCGCCGATGCCGGTCCTCAGCGGGTCTCCCGTGATGGCACCGTTCCTCCGTGCGCTCGGCGCCACGGTGGGCCGCGACTGTCACATCGGCACCAGCGCGGTGCCCTATCCGGCCCTGGTCACCATCGGCGACGGCGCCTCCATCGGCTACAACACCGACATCCGGCCGTGGCACGTCGTGGACGGCTGGGTGCTGGTGGAGCCGGTGACGATCGGGGCACACAGCTTCGTCGCCGCCAACTGCGCCCTCGAACCAGGCGCGACCGTCGGCACCGGTTCCCTGCTCGGGGAGCAGTCCGTGCTCAGCCGGGGGCGGCAGGTTCCGGACGGCCAGCGGTGGATCGGGTCGCCGCCGACCGAGGTGGCCGCGCTCGACACCACCGTCGAGGCCATGGTTCGCCGCGGGCCGGGACCCCGCTGGTCCACCGGACTCCTGATCACCATCCTCGGCGCTCTCGCCGCGCTCGAGCTGATCGCGATCGCCACCATCGTGCCCAGCCTGGTCCTCGTCTGGGCGGTGCTGCTCGAGTTCGGGATGATCGCCGGGCTCCTCGCCACGCTCGTGTCCGGGCCCGTCTACGTGCTCGCGGTCTGCCTGGCCGTCGCCGGGGGCAAGCGCCTGGTCCTGCCGAACCTGCCGCCGGGCCTGCACGATGCCAACTCGGGCCTCGGCATCCGGAAGTGGTTCGCGGACAAGTTGTTCGAGATGAGCCTGAACTACATCAACTCCCTCTACGCCACTCTCTACACCGCGCCGTGGTTGCGCCTGCTCGGCGCGCGCGTGGGCCGGGGCGCCGAGGTCTCGACGGCCGCGCACATCGACCCCGACCTGCTGACCATCGGCGCGGAGAGTTTCGTGGCGGACATGGCCACGCTCGGTGGGTCCACGTTCTGCAACGGCCGGATGTCCTTCGAACGGACCGAGGTCGGTACCCGCGCGTTCGTGGGCAACGCCGCCGTCCTGCCAAGCGGCACCAGGACCGGGGACGGTTCACTGGTCGGGGTGCTCACGGTCCCTCCGGTCGAGGGCATCCCCCCCAGCTCGTCGTGGCTGGGTTCTCCTGCGATCTATCTGCCCACGCGCCAAGACAGCGGCGAGTACGCGGAGGCGGAGACGTTCCGCCCCACACGGCGGCTGATCGCGCATCGCCTGTGGATCGAGTTCTTCCGGATCACGCTGCCTCCCACCGTGGTCGGCGTCAGCCTGTACGTGTACCTGCTGGGACTCTCGCTGATCGCCCGAAGCACGTCGATGACGGTGACCATCGTCTCCGCTCCCCTGCTCGCGGTCGGCACCGCGTTGGGAGTAGTTCTGTACGTGTCGGCGGTGAAGCGGAACATGGTCGGCGTCTACCGCCCCCGGGTCGAGCCACTGTGGGCGACGTTCGTCCGCCGGTCCGAATTCGCCACCGGCATGTACGAGGCCGCCGCGGTTCCCGTGCTGCTGAGCCAGCTGACGGGAACCCCGTTCCTCGCCTCGGCCCTGCGCAGCTTCGGCGCCGACATCGGCAAGCGCGCGTGGATCGGCACCACCTACCTCACCGAATTCGACCTGGTGCACATCGGCGACGACGCCACCATCGGCACGGGAGTCTCGTTGCAGACGCATCTCTTCGAGGACCGGGTGATGAAGATGTCCACGGTGACGGTCGGTAACAGGGCAACCGTCGGCACCCGATCGATCGTCCTCTACGACGCGTCGGTCGGAGAGGGCGCGGAGCTCGACGCGCTCTCGCTGCTGATGAAGGGCGAGCAGCTGCCTCCGAACTCGCGATGGCACGGCATTCCCGCACAGGCTGTGCGCCCGTGAGGCACGGATCCGCGCGACCGTTGGCCCTCGTCTACCGCGGCGGGGCGACGCTGCCCGGCTGCCCGGAGTCGGTGGCCGCGTTGCTGGGTCGCAGCCGATGGGATTTCGACGTCCGTTTCGTCGGCCCGCGGGAGGATCTCGCGATCACCCCGGATGTCCTTCGCGCCGCGGCGATCTACGCCCAACCGGGCGGGGCGACTCTTACGCCTGCCTGGCGCCGCTTGCGCAGGCACCGCCACACCGTCCGTGACTACGTGGCGGGTGGTGGTCGCTACCTCGGGTTCTGTCTGGGCGGCTACCTGGCGGGCGCGACGCCGGGATTCGCCCTGATTCCCGGTGACACCGACCAGTACATCGCGTCAGAGCGGGCCACCGTGCGCGGCACCGGGGCCACCGTCGTCGATGTGCGGTGGCGCGGCGTCGATCGCCCGCTCTACTTTCAGGACGGCCCGTTGTTCGACGTGACACGCAGCGCCGAGGGCCTGGACGTGATCGCGTTGTACCCGAACGGAGAGATCGCTGCGATGACAGCACCTTTCGGCATGGGCCGTGTCGGGGTGGTGGGTCCGCACCCGGAGGCGGACGACTCCTGGTTCGCCGACTCAGGTCTGCGCGCGCCCGCCGACACCGGACTGTCCGCCGGGCTCGACCTCATCGATGCCGTGATGCGCTGACATGAGTCACAGAGTCGACCACGCACCCGCCGCCCCCGCCAGGCCCGGACGCGGGCCTTCGTCCCGACTGATCGGTGTCGACGTCACCCGCGGACTCGCGATCCTCGGGATGGTGGCCGTGCACTCTCTCGAAAGCATCACCGACTCCGGCCGCCCCACCTGGACGTTCTCGCTCGCCGCCGGGCGCTCCGCGGCGATCTTCGCGGTGCTCGCGGGCGTCAGCATCGCGTTCATCTCCGGACGCAGGCAACGGAAGCGGGGCGCGCGCTCGACGGGCATCGCGGCCTCCCTGCTCGCAAGGGCCGTGGTGATCGGACTGATCGGACTGCTACTCGGATACACCGATCCCGAGTACGGCACCGTGATCCTGACCTACTACGCGGTGATGTTCGTCCTTGCGGTGCCGCTGATCTACCTCGGCACCCGGACGCTTGTCGGCGTCGCGATCGCGACGGGCGTGCTGGCACCGGTGTTGAGCCACGCGGTTCGTACCGGGTTGCCCGATCCGATTCTCGAGCAGCTGTCCTTCAGCGCGGTCCTCCGGCAGCCGCTGGACGTGCTGTGGACCCTCACCCTCACCGGCGAATATCCGGCCGTCGTCTGGATGGCATACCTGAGCACGGGACTGGTGGTCGGCAGGCTGACGCTGTCCTCGATGCGGACCGCGACGCGCCTGCTCGCCACCGGGACGGCGCTGATGATCTGTTCGGCCGCGTTGTCCTGGGCGGCGCTGCACGCCTTCGGCGGATTCGCGAGCATCCAACGGGCCGCCGAGGCGGAGACCGTGACCGAGATACTGATCTTCGGCGCCGACGGCACCGTGCCCACCGGCACCTGGTGGTGGCTCGCGGTCAACGGCCCCCACACCGGGACTCCGCTCGACCTGATGGCGACGATCGGCAGTTCCCTCGCGGTCCTCGGGGCCGCGCTGCTGCTCGGCCATGTCGCACAGCCGTTCTGGTCCGGCGTGATCCGGGTGGTGTACGCACCGCTCGCCGCGGTGGGCACGCTGTCGCTCACCGTCTACGTCGGGCACATCATGTTCGTGAACTCGGACTTCGACATGTACGAGCCGGTCTCCGGCTATGTCCGCCAGGTGGTGACGATGTCGGCCCTCGCCCTCGCCTGGCACGCCACCGCAGGCCGGGGACCGCTCGAGGGCCTGGTGACCGCCGTGACCACCCGGGTCCGCCGGTACACCGAGAACCGTGTGAACCGCGGCGGCAACGACGTCGGGCCGGCCGCGTGAGCAGGGTGTGGACCAGGCCGGTCGGCAGGCGCGGGTTCCTGATCGGGGCGGGATCCATCGGACTCGCGGCCGGCCTCACCGGCTACGGCCTGCTCCGGGAACGACCGGACGACCGGCCACTGGCACTGGTGTACCGCGGCCCCGCGGCCAGCCCCGGCTGCCCCGAGGCCGTCGCGCACCTGCTCGAGACCGCGCCATCACCGCTGCGGGCCGTGTTCTGCGGGCCGGACGAACAGGTCCAACTCACCGCGGAATCGCTGTCCCATGCGGTCGTCTATGCGCAGCCCGGCGGCGGCACGGTCGGTCCGGCATGGCGCCGGATGCGCGCGCACACCGACGACATCCGCGCATTCGTCCGCGGCGGCGGCAACTACCTCGGATTCTGCCTTGGCGCCTACCTGGCGGGCGCCGATCACGGATTCGGTCTCCTCGCAGGGGAAGTCGGCCGGTACATCGACACCGAAGACGCCGAGGTCGACGACACGGACAGCACCGTCCTCGAGATCGACTGGCGCGATGAGCGACGGCACATGTTCTTCCAGGACGGCCCGCTGTTCACTCCCGGCAGCGGCGACACGGTCCTCGCGCGGTACCAGACAGGGGCTGTCGCCGCGATGATCGCCGGGTACGGCGCGGGCCGGGTGGGGGTGGTCGGCCCGCACCCGGAGGCGGACAGCACCTGGTACACCGGCCCCGGGCTCAGCAACCCCGACGGGATCGAGTTCGACCTCGGTCACGACCTGGTCGCGACCACCCTGCAGCGCTGACGCGCCTGTGCGTGATTTGTACCCCTCGAGGGGTACAAATCACGCACAGGCGGCGTAGCCGCTATGTGTCGAACGCATCCAGGATCTGGTGCGCGGCCAGCGCCGCTGTCAGGGAGCCGTCGCGCACCCGCTGCTCGACGCCCTGCCGGATCGCCTTGACCTGGGTGTCGGTCTCGAGCCGGCGCAGCAGCTGGTCGTGCACCATCGACCAGGTCCAGTCCACCTGCTGCTGATGACGCTTGGCCTCCAGCTCCCCCGCGTCGCCGAGCACCTTGCGGTGCAGGAGCACCGTGTCCCAGAACTTGTCCACCCCAACATTTTCCAGTGCGCTCATGGTCAGCACCGGCGGCTTCCACAGCGCGTCGTGCGGGTAGATGAGCCGCAGGGCGCCTGCGAGCTCACGCGCGGCGGCCTTGGCCTCGATCTGATGCTTGCCGTCGGCCTTGTTCACCGTGACGATGTCGGCGAGCTCGAGTACGCCCTTCTTGATGCCCTGCAGCTGATCACCGGTGCGGGCGAGGGTGAGGAAGGTGAAGGTGTCCACCATGTTCGCCACCGTCACCTCGGACTGGCCGACGCCGACGGTCTCGACCAGGATCACGTCGTAGCCTGCGGCCTCGAGCAGCACGATGGTCTCCCGGGTGGCCTTCGCCACGCCGCCGAGCGTCCCCGAGGTCGGGGACGGCCGGATGAAGGCGTTCGGTTCCACCGACAGCCGCTGCATCCGCGTCTTGTCGCCCAGGATCGAACCGCCGGTGCGGGTCGAGGACGGGTCGACGGCCAGCACCGCCACCTTGTGTCCCAGCTCGAGCAGGTGCATGCCGAGGGCCTCGATGGTGGTCGACTTGCCCACCCCGGGAACGCCGGTGATGCCGACGCGGATCGCGCCGCCCGCGTGCGGGAGCAGGCGCAGCAGCAACTGCTGCGCCTGCTCCCGGTGGTCGGCCCTGGTCGACTCGACCAGGGTGATGGCCTTGGCGAGCTGCGCGCGCTCGTTCGCGAGCACAGCATCGCCGAGAGCCGTCAGATCGAGGGCAGGCCGCTCAGCTGGCACTCAGATCGTGCCCCAGTTGCGTGGCCAGCTTCTCCAGCAGACCGGTGGCCGCATCGGCGATCACCGTGCCCGGCGGGAAGATCGCGGCCGCACCGGCCTGGTACAGCTCGTCGAAGTCGCCGGGCGGGATGACACCACCGACCACGACCATGATGTCGGGTCGGCCAACCGCGGCGAGCGCCTCCCGGAGCGCGGGCACCAGCGTGAGGTGCCCGGCGGCCAGGGAGGAGACACCGACCACGTGCACGTCGGCATCGGCGGCCTGGTTGGCCACCTCGTCGGGGGTCTGGAACAGCGGTCCCACGTCGACGTCGAATCCGAGGTCCGCGAACGCCGTGGCGATCACCTTCTGTCCTCGGTCGTGTCCGTCCTGCCCCATCTTGGCGACCAGGATGCGGGGGCGACGGCCCTCCGCCTCGGCGAAGGCTTCGACGAGTTCCGTTGCGGTGGCGATGTTCTCCGCCTTTCCGGCCTCGTCCCGGTACACACCACTGATGGTCCGGATCTCGGCCTGGTGACGCCCGTACACCTTCTCCAGCGCGTCGGAGATCTCCCCGACCGTCGCCATGGCGCGGGCCGCGTCGACGGCGAGCGCGAGCAGGTTGTTCTCCATGCCGCCCTCGGCGCTTGCGGCGGCCCGGGTGAGGTTCGCAAGCGCTGCCTGCGTCGCCTCCTCATCCCGTTCGGCCCGCAACCGCTCGAGCTTGGCGAGCTGCTCGGCACGCACCTTCGAGTTGTCGACCTTGAGCACCTCGATGCTGTCCGGCTCGTCCGGCACGTACTTGTTGACGCCGATCAGCGGCTGGCGACCGGAGTCGATGCGGGCCTGGGTGCGAGCCGCGGCCTCCTCGATGCGGAGCTTCGGGATGCCCTCGCCGATGGCCTGCGCCATGCCGCCCGCCGCCTCGACCTCGGCGATGTGCGCGCGGGCACGGTTCGCGAGCTCGTTGGTCAGCCACTCGACGTAGTGCGAGCCGCCCCACGGGTCGATCGGCCGGGTGGTGCCCGACTCCTGCTGCAGCAGTAGCTGGGTGTTGCGGGCGATACGAGCCGAGAAGTCGGTCGGCAGCGCGATCGCCTCGTCGAGTGCGTTCGTGTGCAGCGACTGGGTGTGCCCCTGGGTCGCGGCCATCGCCTCGACGCAGGTACGACCGACGTTGTTGAACACGTCCTGCGCGGTCAGCGACCAGCCCGAGGTCTGCGAATGCGTGCGCAGCGACAGCGACTTGCTGCTCTTGGGATCGAACTTGGCAACCAGTTCGGCCCACAGCAGGCGGCCGGCACGAAGCTTCGCGACCTCCATGAAGAAGTTCATGCCGATCGCCCAGAAGAAGGACAGTCGCGGCGCGAAGGCGTCGATGTCCATGCCTGCGGCGAGCCCGGCCCGGATGTACTCGACCCCGTCGGCAAGCGTGTAGGCCAACTCGAGGTCGGCCGTCGCGCCGGCTTCCTGAATGTGGTAGCCGGAGATGGAGATCGAGTTGTACTTCGGCATCTCGGCGCTGGCGTACGCGAAGATGTCGGAGATGATCCGCATGGACGGCTTGGGCGGATAGATGTAGGTGTTGCGAACCATGAACTCCTTCAGAATGTCGTTCTGAATGGTTCCGGCCAGCTTGTCCGGCGTGACGCCCTGCTCTGCCGCCGCGGCAACGTAGAGCGCGAGGATCGGCAGCACAGCGCCGTTCATCGTCATCGACACCGACACCTGCGACAGGTCGATTCCGTCGAACAGCTGACGCATGTCGAGGATGGAATCGATTGCCACACCGGCCATGCCGACGTCACCCTGGACGCGCGGATGGTCGGAGTCGTAGCCGCGATGGGTCGCCAGGTCGAAGGCGACCGACAGCCCCTTCTGCCCGGCCGCGAGGTTGCGGCGGTAGAAGGCGTTCGACTCGGCCGCGGTGGAGAAGCCGGCGTACTGACGGATCGTCCACGGCTGGTTGACGTACATCGTCGGGTAGGGCCCGCGCAGGAACGGCGCCGCGCCCGGGAAGCTGTCGATCGGGTAGCCCTGCGCCTCGGCCGCGTCGCGATCGGCCTGGGTGTAGACCGGCTTGACGTCGATGCCCTCGGGGGTCGACCACACCACCTGCTCGGCGGTGTAGTTGTTCGCGGCCGCCGCCTCGGCGACGTGCGCGGCAACCTGCTCGGCTGTCGGCGCCTGCGGCGCGGGGAAATCCGGGTCCGTCAGCGGCACGTCGGCGAAGCTGCCGATCACGTGGCGGACGCGATTCCCCGTCGCTCCGCTCGCCGAGTCCTCGCGGGTGGTCATTTCACTCCCAGGGTGTCGAGCAGATCGGACAGGGCCGACACTGCATCAATGCGGGCGGTGAGGAATCCGTCGGGACGGTCCTGGCCTTCCGCCTCGGCAAAGGTCTTCTCCGGACCGGCCAGCAGCACCGTACTGATGCCTGCGGCGCGCAACGCGTCCACCGCCGGCACACCGTCCGCGACATAGCGCTTGTCCGTGCCGCAGAGCACTGCGACCGTGGTGCTCGCCTCGCGCACGATGCCTGCCACGGTGGCCAGATCCAGCGTGCCCGGGTTCACCGCCTCGATGCCGCCGGACGCGAGCAGGTTCGACGCGAAGGTGGTGCGGCCGTTGTGCTCGGCGACGGGTCCGAGCGCGGCGAGGAACACCCTCGGCCGGGAACCGTTGTCCGCCAGGTACTTGTCCGACCGGTCCCGCAACGCCTCGAAGGCCGCCGCGTAGCGGGCGACGTCGGCCAGCGGCGACTCGGCATCGAGGGGCAACGGCTTCTCGTCGAGGTTCGGGAACTCGTTGACACCGGTCAGCGCGGTCTTGCGGTGGGCGATGTCGGATTCCCTGGCGGCGCGGGTGACCGCGACCCGGTCGGCGATCAGACCCGACTCGATGGCCGCCGCGTAGCCACCGTCGGCCTCGATCTGCTGGAAGAACTCCCACGCGCCTGCCGCGATGGCGGCGGTGAGGTCCTCGACGTACCAGGATCCGGCGCCGGGATCGAGCACCCGGCCGAGGTGGGACTCCTCGAGCAGCAGCAGCTGCGTGTTGCGGGCGATGCGGGCCGCGAACGACTTCGACGTCTCCAGCGCGCCCTCGGGCACCGCCACGTCGAAGGGCAGCACGGTCACCGCGTCGGCCCCGCCGACACCCGCACCGAACGCGGCGAGCGTGGTGCGGAGCATGTTCACCCACGGGTCACGCTGGGTCATCATGGCGGCGGAGGTGACGGCGTGCTGCGGCGCACCGCCGAACTCGGAGGCGCCGCAGACCTGCGCGATGCGGGCCCAGAGCTGCCGCGCCGCGCGGAACTTCGCGATGGTCTGGAACTGATCGTCGGTGGCGGAGAACCGGAACTCGATCTGGCCAAGAGCCGCCGAGATCGTGATACCCGCACCACTGAGGGCGCGCAGGTACTCCAGTCCGGCCGCGATGGACGCACCGAGCTCCTCGGCGTCGCCCGCTCCGGCGTTGTGGAACGCGGTGCCGTCGACGGTGATCGCGCGAACCGTCTCGTCCCGGCCGGCCGCGGCCTGTGCCAGCGCGACCGCGGCGGCGAGGTCGACGTCGCCGCGACCGGAGAAGCCACTGGTCAGCGGCGCGGCACCGAGGCTGATGGTGACCGAGGAGCGATCCGTGACGCCGTCACCCGCGGCCGCGCGCTCGTCGAGCAGGGTGAGCACCGCCTCCGCCGCGGTGGCCGTCTCGGCGCCCGCATCGAGGGTCAGCGGCGCGAGGTCGAGCAGCACTCCGTCCAGGGCCTGACCGACCGCCGCTGCGGGCACATTGGCGCCGCCTGCGCTGAGCCAGATCGCGCTGATGCCGTTGTCGAGCCCATCCAGGATCGTCTGGTTGACCGCCTTCGGATCCGCTTCTCCTGCACCGAAACTGGCGCTGACGAGCCAGCCGCGGTTCACGTCACGGTGGGCGTCGCGGCCTCGGATGAAGGGGAACACACCCGGGAGTGCGGTTTCGGGGTTCTCGTCGCGCCGCGTGTACAGGGGTGCGATGGTCACACCGTCGTAGGTGGTGGTGTCGAGCAGCCGTTCCGGCTCGGCGGGCAATTCAGCCACGTCGACCTTACGGGCCTTCGCCAGCACCGCGGCCACAGCCTTCTGCCACTTCGCGTAGTCGCGCGCAGCGTCCTCGGCCTGTGAAGCGTGAGACACAGGAGCTTGTGACACGGTGTCTGCTTCCTCTCCATATTCGGACACAGTCATTGTTTCTGTGATGCTAGCCGCACGCTTTCGGGCACTATCGCCTGGATCACCTACCGTTCGGTAACCTCCAGCCATGAGCATTGCGAACGTCCGGACGGGCGCCGAGCGGACAACGCCGCAGGCCCTGTTCCGGGTCAGTCCGGCGACCCGCGCCGGAGATGTGAACCGGATGACGATGGACCTGGGCACGCCCGTCTCGCACGGCCGGACCGCGGCCCTCGGGGTGCTGCTCGACGACTGCCTCGGCTTCACCATGTTCGAGCGTCGCGGCGAACGGGCCGGACTGGTCAGCGCCGACCTGTCCGTCGACTTCGTCCGCCCGACCGGCTGGGCCGGACCGCGGCTGACCGCGGAGGGCAGGCTCGAGACCCTCGGCGAGGACGGCGGGATGAGCTCGGTGCGGGTGTTCGACGCCGCGGGCGGGCTGGTCGCGACCGGCACCGCCTGGGGCAACTTCATCGATGACGTCGACCCGTCCCGCACCGATCTGCCGCTCGAACCCCTCGACGAGTCCGGGCCTGCGCCGATACCGCCGCTGGAGATGATCGGCGGCAGCCTCGAGCGGACCGACCGAGGGGCGCGGCTGACAGTGCCGCCGAACCGGTCGCTGGCGAACTCGATCGGCGCCATGCACGGCGGCGTACAGGCCTGCGCGTACGACCTGGCGGGTAATGCGGCCGCGGCCGGGTCCGCTGGCGCCGGGTCCACGAGAGCAATGGACACCAGTTCGCTGCGGATCAACTTCTTCCGGACCGTGCCGCTCGACCGCCCTGCCGTCTTCGAGGCCGAGGTGCTGCGGGCCGGGCGCCGGGTGGTCGTGACGCGCGTCACCTGCACGGACGCCGACGGACGCGAATACGGGGTCGCGACCGTCACCTGCCGTCGCGCCACGCCGGACGATCCGGCAACCCACGGCGCCACGGGTATCCTTGGCGAACGTGACCAGGCGCCTTCGTGATCCAAAGCTGATCGCGGCGCTGCTGATCCTCGCGGCGCTGTTGGCCGCCGCGCTGATCGTCCCGCACCCGTCCGTCGAGCAGGTCCGGGAATGGGCGCGGTCCATCGGTCCCGCGTTCCCGCTCGCGTTCTTCGCGGCGCATGCCCTCATCACGGTCGCCCCGATCCCGCGCACCTTCTTCACCCTCAGCGCGGGCGTGCTGTTCGGCGCCGCGACCGGGATCCTGATCGCCGTCGCGGCGACCACCGTCAGCGCGGTGCTGGCGCTCCTGCTGGTGCGTGCCGTCGGCCGCGACGCGTTCGCGTCCCGGATGACGCACCCGGCGATCCAGTCCATCGACGACCGACTCGCCCGCCGCGGCTGGCTGGCCGTCGGCTCGCTCCGGCTGATCGCCCCGGTTCCGTTCTCGGTGGTCAACTACTGCAGCGGCGTGTCGTCCGTCCGGCTCCTGCCGTACCTGCTCGCCACCCTGGCCGGGGTGCTGCCCGGCACCGTCGGCGTGGTGGTGCTCGGCAACGCCATCGGCGGCGATACCAACCCGGCACTCCTCGTGGTGTCCGGGGTCTGCATCGCCGTCGGGGTACTGGGCCTGGTGGTCGACGCGCGACTGGGAGTGCCCGCCGCGGCCGAACCGAACGACGTCAAGGTTGCAGACTAGATTATTAACAGTCAAGTGATGATCCTTGACTTTGATCAATCCAGTTTCTAACCTTGACCAATGTTCGTCATGACGGTCGACCAGCGGGCCAGCCGCCGCGACGTCGACCGCGTCGATCCGGTACTGCGGGAGTTCGCCGACGCACCGCTGGTTCGCCCGTTCGAACGCACCGCGGGCGACGAGGTGCAGGCCATCGCGGACCGGGCCGACGCCGTCGTGGATCTCGCGCTCGAGTTGGCGGCACGCGGCCACTGGAGCGTCGGGATAGGCCTCGGCCCCGTCGAGAGCCCCCTGCCCGCCAGCACGCGCGCAGGCCGCGGGCAGGCCTTCGAGGCGGCCCGCGACGCGGTCGACCGCGCCAAGAACCTGCCCGGCTCGATCGCCGTCACCGGCCCGGACCCGGCGGCCGCCGCCGACGCGGAAACCGCGCTGATGCTGGTGGCGCTGCTGGTGTCGAGGCGCTCCGAGCAGGGCCGGGACGCGGTGGCCGCGATGCGGGACGGCCTCACCCAAGCGCAGGCCGCGCAGCGGCTCGGCATCAGCAAACAGGCCATCTCGCAACGGTTGGCCGTGGCCGGATGGCAGGCGGAGACCGCCGGACGCACCCTCGCCCAGCGACTGCTCCAGGAGGCTGCTCGATGACCACACTGGCCCTGATCCTGCTCGGTCTCGCCGCCCTGTCCCCCGTCGCGCTGGCGAGCGGCCGGATCCGGCTGTGGATCAGCCCGACCGTCGCGACGCTCGCTCTCGGCGGCGCCGCGCTCGCCGCCGCAGCGAGCGATCCGGTCAAGGGGTTCGCGCTGGGCGCCACCCTGGTGCTCGCCGTGCTGGCCGCAGCTACCGGCGGAGCGCCGTTGGTGCGCGCCGCATTTCGCATCGCCAAGCGTCAGGACGACGCGGGGCCCACGCCGGACAAGGTCATGCCCGCTCCTCGCGTCGTCGGTGAGGGACCACTGCGCGGCGGCCGGATCATCGGCGTACTCGAACGCGCGGCCGTCGCGGTGTCGATCCTGGCCGGCTGGCCCGAGGGCCTTGCGGTCGTGCTCGCGGTCAAGGGCCTGGCGCGTTACCCGGAACTGCGCGAACCCCACGCGTCCGAACAGTTCATCATCGGCACCTTCACCAGCGTGCTGTGGTCGGTCGCGGTGTGCGGGGTCGCAAAGGCGCTCATCACCTAAAGGCATCGCCGCCTAGTGCGGCACTGAATATCTGCCTACAGCCAATCCCAATCCGCCGCAGCGGTACAATCCGCAAAAACTCGACGAAAAGTCAAGTTTCCCCGCCAAGTGTCGCGACCAAGACCGCTGGGCCACCATCCGGGATATCCAATTCGAGTTGCATAGGATCCCGAAGTCGGCATCAGATGATGCGAGCAATTCCTCCTACTCTGATTATCCTACCCAATCGACCGATGATGCCTCAGGATTTCCAGACGCCGGAAGTGCCCCTGGCGTGAATACAAGAACAGAGTTGAGGACCAAATCATCGAACTGCCTACGATCCCACAAACTACGTGCGTGAAAGAAAAATCGAGATTCCCCCGAACGCAGGAACCCGAAACCCCGGTCAGCGGCCAAACTCTCCACATATCCAACTCGCCTGTCCACATGCGCAGAATCGGCGTCTTCACGTTTCGCCCGAATCTGGCCCACCAGCCCGACTATTCGTTTTGCGATGAAATTATCTGACGACTCCAATGCCCCCGCCATGGATGAGTCCTGGACCCACAGCATGAGATCAAGGGTCGCTGTCACAAATTCGTCATCATGAATATCCGCGCAGGACAATAGCGCAAATTCCATATCCTCAGCGACCTGCGCCCAATCCTGATTCGATACCAACTCCCGAATCTGTAGCGCACAGGCACGCCAGAGCACATAGACACTATCCCTTCGTCCTGCACTCGCACCAGAGGCAGTCACGGCGTAGGCCGCCGCATCCATCGCAAGCCGAAAGTCACCTACCTCGAGATGCGCATCCGCAATTGCAAGCTGCAAATGTGAAGAATTTGGATCGATATTCACAGCTCGCTGCAGTTCACGAATTCCGAAGGCTGGATCAAATCCAGATTTGACCAGAAAATTTCCGAAGAAGTACGCGATATGTGAATCTTCGGGCGCAAGATCTCTAGCGCGCGAATATGACTCGAAGGCTTCTCCAAAATTGATTGCGAGTTCGTGAAGACAAGCTTCCACCCGGGCTGCTTCATGATATCCCGGTGCCAACTCAGCCGCCTCGAAGCACAATTGAAGACCCTCATCCACCTTTCCCTGCGAAGCCAGATCAAGTGCATCTCGCAATTGCTTGGCCGCCGAATAGTCGCCAGCACCCCGAATATCAATGGTATCGGTAGCGTAAGGATCCAGAGCGTGAGCAGCCTGCAAGCCACCGCCCAACACGTATAGCTGCTTTTGCTTATCGGTGATTGCCCTACGCTCGATCGGGTCGACGCTGAGGGTTCGACGCAGATATGAACGAGCGAAGTCACTTAACTCGAGTGCGGTACCGGATGCGCCACTTCGTACCTGAGTCACGAAATTGGTAGTCGTGAGATCCAGAACAACCTGTTGAATCGTCGCAGAATCCAGTTCGGTAAGAAATGCCAGCTCAGCCATCGTATGCGACCCAGGAACGACCAGCATTGCACTTAGAGCGGCCTTTGCCGTCGCGCTAAGATAGTCGAACACATTGGACATACAGAAGTCCAAAACCAGACCATTATCATTGAGCAACTTTTCCGGCATTTGCCCCGCCTGCAACCCGGAAATGAACCATTTGATGTAGGCCGGGTGACAGTTCATACGCTTAGCCCAAACCGTCAGATCTCCGGGTGTTGCAATCGCCGACAGATCAAATCCTCGCGACCTCGCAAGTATGCGCATCAGATTAGCCGCATCGTCTTCTGACAGGCCGGACAACTTGAATGGATTCTCCGTCTTTACCCCGATTCGAGAGGTAATGAGCACCTTACTACCTGTTGGAATCTCGCGCAGAAATCTTGGAAACGATTCATCGAGTACTGTTTCCACATTATCCAAAACCAGCAAGGTAGGAAAACTCTCCAGAACCCCAATCAGTTCGTCGATGGCGTTCTCAGAACTACCGGAACCTCCGAGTTCAGCCGTGGCACTAGCGAAGAGACCGAGCGAATCCTCCACCGCAGACTCAATTCGAACGATTTCAGTCGAAGTCAACTGCGCATTCTTTGCAGATACCCAGACTACAGCCTCGAAGGGGCAGTCCGACTGCTCAACAATGTCGTAGCAGACCTGGAGTGCGAGTGCAGTCTTTCCAATACCGCCATCCCCCAGGATTGATATTACCGGCCACGCACCCCTAAGAGCTTTCAGAAGCTTCCGACGCTCTTCCTTCCGACCGAGGAGCGACGTCTCATCAAAGTCTGGCGCAGGAAGATTGTTCGCGACGGCGGTATCTGGATCAATAATCAAGCTCGCCGATACGCGAAATATATACCCGGGATCATCCCGAATTTCGGTACGAGTTGCGGTTAACTTTCCCCAATCCCATCCGCCCAATCCAATCAGGTCCTTGGAGAGATCGAGGACTAGCGCCAAGTCATCAACCTCAAGCGGCCGATTATGAGCAACCCTATTTCTGACGGCAACCACCTGCGCGACCTGCTGAGCAAGCTTGCGAAGACCAACCGACAGCTCTGAAGGAAGCCGATCTCCAATCCTATTGGCAAGATCATAGCCATCTTGGAAATCCAAGTATGGGAGCAACTGCCCGATACTGTGCGGATTCGTCATCATTCCGTCGCGACGCCTGCGTTCCATGGCGTTCTCCATAAGAGAGTCACCAAGAATTGCAGCCGGGGCCTCATCCCCCACGTAGTTATCTACAATTGCCCGGAACTCGTCTTCAATCCCCGCGAGGACAACATACGCAATTCGGCTCGAAATACTCGACACTCGATGCACGCTAGCACCTCTGCCGACGAACTGCGTCCTATTCCCAGCGATGCGTGACCCCCACCGACAGGGTGACCCCGTTGGACCAACGCAAACTCCCTGCTAAGGCAACTGTTCTCCCGGTGCCTCTGACCTCATCAACTGCGGGGTCTCCGGCTGTTCGAGTGAGCGCTCGGGCACCAGCGAGGTGTCAACCGGTTGGCGCGCAACCGCTTCCGCCGCGGCGACCGCGCGCGCGACGGCCGGGTCGGACTTCGTCTCGAACCAGTCGGCGACCTCAGCCGAATCGTCCTCCGGCTTGGACAGATCCTCCTCGCCCTTGCTGGGCTCGTATCGGAACACGCCGTCCTCGCCGGGCGCGCCGAGGGTCCGCGCGAAACCCTTGAGCGCGTCGCCGAAGTCGCTCGGCACCAGCCACACCTTGTTCGCGTCCCCCTGGGCCATCTGCGGCAGGGTCTGAAGATATTGGTAGGCAAGCAGTTCCGGCGTGGGCTTGCCCGCCTTGATGGCTGCGAACACCTTCTCGATCGCCTTCGCCTGCCCCTGTGCCTGTAGGTACTTCGCGGCCCGCTCACCCTGTGCGCGCAGGATGCGGGACTGCCGCTCGCCCTCCGCGGTGAGGATCGAGGCCTGCTTCGCGCCCTCGGCCGCGAGGATCCGGCTCTGCTTGTCGCCCTCGGCGGTCTTGATCGCGGATTCGCGATGCCCCTCGGCGGTGAGGATGGTGGCCCGCTTCTCGCGGTCCGCCTTCATCTGCTTCTCCATCGACTCCTGGATCGACGGCGGCGGATCGATGCTCTTGAGCTCGACGCGGGCGACCCGCAGCCCCCAGCGCCCGGTGGCCTCGTCGAGCACTCCGCGGAGTTGTCCGTTGATCGAGTCGCGCGAGGTGAGCGTCTCCTCCAGCGTCATGCCGCCGACCACGTTGCGCAGCGTCGTGGTGGTGAGCTGCTCCACGCCGACGATGTAGTTGTTGATCTCGTACACCGCGGCCTGCGGATTGGTCACCTGGAAGTAGACGACGGTGTCGATGTTCAGCGTGAGGTTGTCCTGGGTGATCACCGGCTGCGGCGCGAAGGACACCACCCGCTCGCGCAGGTCCACCTTGGCGCGGATCCTGTCCACGAACGGGACCAGGAAGGTGAGCTGACCGGACACCGTCTTGACGTAGCGGCCGAGCCGCTCGATGACGGCCGCCTCCGCCTGCGGGACCAGGGCGACGGACTTCGCCACCACGATCACCACCAGCACGACGATCACGGCGAGAACAATCAGTGCGGCCATCTACGGTCCCCTCCATACGACGGCGGTCGCGCCGTCGATCTCCATCACGGTCACTGTCGTTCCGGGCGGGTACACCTCGGAGCTGTCGAGCGGACGCGCGGTCCACACCTCGCCGTCGAGCTTGATCTGGCCCGCGTGCTCGGCGACCTCCTCGAGTACCAGCGCGCGCTTGCCCGGCAGCGCCTCTGCATTGGTCGACAGCAGCGGCGGCTTCGCGAAGCGGCGCAACAACGCGGGCCGGACCCCAAGCACGAGCGCGAGTGAGACGACGCCGAACACCACCGCGTCGATCCACACCGGCACATCGGTGACCGCACTGAACCCGGCCGCTGTGAGGGCCCCGCCGGCCAGCATGAGGAGGAAGAAGTCACCCGTCATCACCTCGGCGGCGGCCAGCAATACTCCTGCTATCAGCCAGATCAATGCTGCCACAACACCATCTAACCAGAGTTCACTCAGTCGGCGGCGGTGACGAAATCGACCAGCCGCTCGACCGCGCCGATCAGCGGCGCCTCGAGGTCGCGGAAGCTGGACACGGCGCCGTAGACGCGGCGCCACCCGTCCTGCGGGGTGCCCCAGCCCAGCTCGCGGCAGATGCCCGTCTTCCAGTCCTGCCCGCGCGGGATCTTCGGCCAGGCCGCGATGCCCACCGCCTTGGGTCGCACCGCCTCCCACACGTCGATGTACGGATGCCCGGTCACCAGCACGTGCGGTCCCAGGTTCTGCGTCATCCGAGACTCCTTCGAGCCCTCGACGAGGTGGTCGGCGAGCACACCGACCCGGCGGCCAGGTCCGGGTTCGAACTCGGCCAGCCGGTCGGTGAGGTTGTCCAGTCCCTCCAGATGCTCGACGACGACGCCCTCGACCCGCAGGTCATGGCCCCAGACCCGCTCGACGAGCGCCGCGTCGTGAATGCCCTCCACCCAGATCCGGCTCGGCAGGGCGGTGCGCGCCTTCAGGCCCTCGACCCTGGTCGACCCGGAGGCGGACCTGGTGGCGGCTGCGGGCTTCTTCGCCGCGGTCGGCCTGATCAGCGTGACGGTCTTACCGTCGATCAGGAAGGCAGCTGTCCGCATCGCGAACAGCCGGGTTTGCCCGCGACCGTCCTCGAGCCGGACGAAGTCACCGTCGTAGGTCTTCTCCATACCGACCACGGCGCCGCAGTACCCGGTCGCCGCGTCTTCGACCACCAGCCCCCTGTCGGCGGGGACCTTCGGATACTCGGGCGCCCGACTGCGGGTGTGGCCGGAGAAGATGTTTCCGCCGTACATGTCGCGTGCACTCACGGGCGCCAACGCTAGGACACCGGATTGGTTCGTCGCCGCCCGCCACGCCGACATATGCTGGAATACCGTGTCCTGTCCCAGCACCACCCTGACCGTGTGGGCCGCATCCTGGCTCGCCGGCTCCAGCTCCCCGGACGACGTCATCGACGCCGTGCAGTCCTGGGCGCCCATGCACCTGATCGGCGCGGCCGACGCCGAGGCCGCGCTGCGGTGGGAGCTGCCTTGGCCGCAACTCCAGGACAACGGGCCGATCGTGTTGCTCCGCATTGCCCGCCAGCTCAGCGCCCTAGACCCGGACACGCAGCTCACCCTCGTGTTGCCCGCGCCTGGCGATGTTCGCGGGCTGCCCACCGGAACCGACTTCGCCGGCGCAGCCATCCACGCCGAGGAGGGCATCCTGATCGGCGTGCCTGGCAGGCCCGGAGTCGGCATCGTGCCGACCGTGGAGGGTCCGGATGTGCTGCGCTGGACCGTGTTTCCGGTCCCGGCCATCCCGCAGGCCGTGGAACAGATCGGGCTCGGTGAGGCCGAGTTCGAGATGCGCCGGGCTGTCCGCGACGCCGCCGAGACTCTCACCTCGATGCGAGGCGGGTTCTCCGCCGACGACGGCGACCCCCGCGCCCGGATCGCTGAGACTCTCGAGGAGTTCTCGCACCACAGCTACCCGGAATCCACCCCGGCTCGCGCGCTGCGCATCTTCGACACCGCCGACCAGGTGGCCGCGATCCTCACGGTGGCAGGCGAGGGCGGTGTCCGTGCGCAGACCGCGGCGGGCGCGGCCGCGCGGGAGGAGACCCTGCGACCACTGTGGTCGGCGATCAGGGCCGCGCGGCTCGGCGCGGTCGCAGCGACCGTCCGCGCGTCGAGTCCTCGGGTGTAGCGAGTCCGACCCGCCGTTCACCCTGCGGCAGCACCCGCCCGGGAGGAAGATCCTCGGTGGCGTTCCCATGCAACCGAGGAGAGGACAGACAATCGTGGACCTGAAACTCCAGCTCGTGCCGCTTCCCGTCGCCGACGTCGATCACGCGAAGGCCTTCTACATCGACAAGGCCGGTTTCACCCTCGACCACGACCACAGCGCGGGTGATCAGTTCCGCGTCGTGCAGCTGACCCCGCCCGGGTCGGCCTGCTCCATCTGTTTCGGCATCGGCATCGTCGACACCCACCCCGGTTCGGTGAAGGGCCTGCACCTTGTCGTCGACGACATCCACGGCGCGCGAGCCGAACTCGCAGACCGCGGCGTGGAGATGGGTGAGGTCGAGGAGATGGGCGCCCCCGGCAAGCCGACCGTGTCGTACGCCGGATTCACCGACCCGGACGGCAACAGCTGGACCCTGCAACAGATCTCCGGCTAGAGGTTGCCGCTTGGTCCGTGACGGGTGCCGCGAAAGGACCGGGCAGCACGATGCAGTTCGGCATTCACGGCGGCGAATGCCGGCCTGGACCGACTTCCGTGTCGGTAGGCGATCCGGGTCCGCCTGCCGATCGGAAGGGCCGTGAGCACCACCCCTGCCGGGACGTCGGTCGCCCCGAGCTGGGGAACCAAGGCCACGCCTGCTCCCGCAGCGACGAGTCGGAGGACCGTCGCGAAGTCATCGACCCGATGGGCTATCCGCGGTTCGAAGCCTTGGGACTGACAGGTGCGCACGGCCATGGTGTGGCAGAGAGTGCCGGGGTTGCCCACGATCCAGCGGCTTCCCGCGTGGCTGCGGACCACCGCCATGTCGGCCGCTTCCGGCGCCGCGGACGAGGCCAGGTAGACGACCTCATCCAGAATCGGCTCGAGCTCGATGCCCGGCCCCATCGCGGAGGGGACGTTGTCATATTCATGAACCAACGCGATGTCCAGCTGACCTCCGCGAAGCAGATCGGGTACGGCGGCGGGATCGACCTCGGTCACCGTCACCTCCAAGTCCCGTTCGGCGCGGCCGATTGCCAGCATTGCGGGGAGCACGACCGTCCGCAGCGCGGTAGGAAATGCCCCCAGACGAACCGTTCCCGACAGGCCGGTCTCGGTCGCGGCGAGCGCGGCTTCCGCTCGTTCCAGGTCGGCGAGAAGCACCTCGGTGTGCTCGACGAGCACCGCCGCGGCCGGCGTGAGGCTCACCCGGCGCCCCGTCCGCGTCAACAGCGTCCGACCGGCCTCGCGTTCGAGGGCCGCGATCTGTTGCGACACCGCCGAGGGCGTGTACGAGAGTGCCTCCGCGACCGCCGCAATGGTGCCTCGATGGGCGAGCTCGCGTAGGAGTCTGAGCTTGCGAAGATCGAGCATCAGATCAGCTTACGTAAAACGTCACAAATGGTAACTGGATCTTGGCTAGGTCGGCGGTGAGACTTGGCGCATGACCTTCCACCCGTCAGGAATCTTCGTCCCACTCGTCACGCCCTTCACGGACGGTGGCGACCTCGCGGTCACCGACCTGGAACGCCTCGCACACAACGTGATCGAGGAGGGAGCGGCCGGGATCGTCGCGTTGGGCACCACCGCGGAGCCGTCCACGCTGAGCCCACGGGAACGCCGAGTTGTCGTACAGATCTGCAGCAGGGTGTGCCGCGAACACGGTGTCCCACTGATGGTCGGGGCAGGCTCCAACGACACGGCAGGCACCGTGCGCGCCATCGAGGAGCTGAACACGGAGGCCGATGTCGCGGGTGCACTGGTCGTGGTCCCGTACTACACACGCCCGTCCGAGGCAGGGGTCGTGGCGCACTTCGAGTATGTCGCCGAGCGCAGCCCGCTCCCGCTGATCATGTACAACGTTCCGTACCGCACCGGCCAGCACCTGGGCTGGGAGTCCATTGTGCGCCTGTCGGAGCATCCGCAGATTGTCGGCATCAAGCAGGCGGTCGGCTCGGTGGACACCGACACCGCGCGGCTACTCGCAGAGATGGCGTCGTCGTTCGCGTTCCTTGCCGGGGAAGACGCGCTGGTCTCGCCGCTGCTGGCGCTGGGTGCGGCGGGAGCGATCCTGGCGACCGCGAATGTGTGCGCGCCCGAGTTCGTCGAACTGTTTGAGCTATGGCGCAGCGGAAGAGCCACGCAGGCACGGGCACTGGGGAACCGACTCGTGGGGCCCGCATGCGCGCTCATGAGCGATCCCAACCCCACCGTCATCAAGGCCGTTCTGCATGCCCAGGGCCGGATATCCACCCCGAACGTCCGACTGCCGCTGCTGCCTGCTGGTGAGCGCCGGGAGATTGTCGGCGCGCTCCAACGCCTTCGACTGGCGTCGTAGTGCCCGGCCTGCGCGGCTCCGCGCACCAACAATCCCGCGAAGGTAGGCGGCCCCAATCGCTTACGCCCAACCACGCTCGCGACCGGAGGAGAACGGCTACCGTGCGAAACCGTCCGTAGTGAACACGTTCCGAGGCCCCGCGACGCGGGCACGGCACCGACGTAGCCGAGGAGACCTCCACCCGATGTCCAGGCAGACCGATCGACCCCGCCGCGCCGCAGTCGTCCTGATCGCCGCGACCCTCCCGCTGGCCGTTTCGGCGGGACCCGCCGCCGCCGAAGCACCCACCGCGGTGACCGTCGTCGTCGACGCGAGCAAGCCAGGTCGCACCGTCCCCGCCGATTTCCTGGGTCTGTCCTTCGAGGCCAACCTGATGCACGAGCTGTGGCTGGCACCGGGTTCGGGGAACGTCTCGACGCTGATCGGCAACCTCGGTCACGGCAACCTTCGGTTCAGCGCGAACCAGGTGGACAACACCGCCTGGACACCGGACCCCACCTCACCGCTGCCGGCGTGGGCCAAGGGCCAGCGGGTCACTCCGGACGACCTGTCCAGGGTGGGCGCGCTGGCCCAGGACATTGGGTGGAGCGTCGACCTGGGCGTGAATCTCGCGCACTTCGACCCGGCGGCCGCCGCCGACCAGGTCCGCGCCGCCAGAGACCGCATCGGGTCCTCTTTGCGGTCGGTGCAGATCGGCAACGAACCCAACTTCTACCTCCTCGCCCCCGCCCTTGGCTCGGGCGAACGCAAGCCGTACCTGCCGGGCAGCTACGCGGACGATGCCCGCAGGTACCGTGATGCCATCGCCGCAGCCGCGCCCGGAGTGGTGGTCGAGGGCCCCAACACCGCCGGCGCGGGACTGGGCAGTCCACTGGTCGACCCGGTCATCACGGCCAGCCTGGTCGGCCCGTGGCTCGACACGTACATCGACCGGTTCGGGGCGGAGAGCCGTTTCCTCAACCAGCACTACTACCCCTTCGTCAACACCGCACGCGTCGGCCTGTCCGGCGGCAGCTCCGACGCCCTCGGCGGCCTGCCGACGACAGACAAGCTGATGTCCCGGGACACCTCGGACCGGCAGACGTCGTTCATCCGCAATCTCGTCGGCAGGGCCGCGAAGGCCGGCTTGCAACCGCGCCTGGCGGAAACCAACTCGGTGGCCAAGGAAGGGCGGCCCGGAGTGACGAACACCTTCGGCGCGGCGCTGTGGACCGTGGACTACCTGATGACTGCCGCACGCGAGGGCGTCACCGGAGTCAACCTGCACATGCAACCCAACGACTGCGAGAGCTACCCGCTCTTCTGCTTCCCTGACGACGCCGCGCGCGCCGCCGGCCAGGCCCGGCCCAACCCGAACTATTACGCCGCGCTCGCCGTCAGCCAGCTCGTGGGCGGTCAGATCCTGCCCACCACCGTCGATTCCGACGGCAAGCACGTCTCCGCTCTGGCGGTACGCATGTCCGACGGCACCGTGAAGGTCATGGTCGACAACCTCGAGCGCGGCGCCGCCGCCGACGTCACCGTGAGGATCGAGGGTGCGTCCGGGACGGCGAGCGCCCAGCGGCTCACCGGTGGCGCGCCGGAGTCCACGGACGGCACCACCTTCGCCGGGGCCGCGGTGGCGGCGGACGGCACGTTCACTCCTGCCGCGGCGGAGTCCGTTCCGGCTGTCGGCGGCGAGTACCGCCTCGGCGCCGACGCCGCGAGCGCGGTGCTGCTTACCGCCAGGGCAGGGTGACGCGGACTTCTCAGTGCCAGCCAGTGGCCGACCGGTCAGCGGCTTGGCCGTCCCGCCGGTTCGCAGCATCGCGAGGCGCACAGGGCGCCGTTCGCGCCCGCCCCGTACAGCGGTTCGGTGCCGAGCCGCTGCGGGGCACGGCCTTCCAGCTGCTCCCCCACGAGCGCCGAAACCAGCTGCGCGAAACGGGGATCGGTGCCAGGCGTGCCGACTCGGACGTAGCCCAGCCCGAGCTCGGCGGCCCTGTCTTTGGCCTCGGTGTCCAGGTCCCAGATCACCTCGAGGTGGTCGGAGACGAAACCCACCGGGCAGACGATGACGGCCTCCGTGCCTGCCGCGGCGAGGGCGTCGAGGTGATCGCAGATGTCCGGCTCGAGCCACGGCACCTGCGGCGGGCCGGACCGGGACTGCCAGACCAGGTCGTAGTCGCCCACCCCGGCTGCCGACGCACACAGCCGCGCGGCCTCGGCAACCTGCCTGCTGTAGAGGCGACCACCGTCGGCGGGCGGCCCCGCGGAGGCGTCGGCGGACACGGGAACGGAGTGCGCGGTGAACACCAGTCGGGCGACCGCGCGATGGGGCTCCGGAAGCTGTTCCCGCGCCGCGCTGATCGCGTCACCGAACGCCGCCACCAGCAGCGGATGGTCGTAGTACTGGCGTAGCTTCACCAGGGTCGGCGCGTCCACCCCGACCGCGGCCCTCGCCCGCTCGATGTCCTCGTGATACTGCCTGCACCCGGAGTACCCACCCCACGCCGAGGTGGGGAACACCAGCGCCGAACGGACACCGTCGTCGCGCATGCGAGCGACGGTGTCCTCGGCCATCGGATGCCAGTTACGATTGCCGAAGTAGATCGGCAATTCGATTCCCGCAGCGGCGAACTCGGCCTCGACCGCGGCGATGATGTCGCGGTTCAGCCGATTGATCGGCGACACCCCACCGAAATGCAGGTAGTGCTCGACCACCTCGTCGAGGCGTTCGGGCGGCACTCCCCTGCCCCTGGTCACGTTCTCCAGGAACGGGCGGACGTCGTCGGGCTTCTCGGGCCCGCCGAAGGACAGCAGCAGGAGGGCGTCGTACACCGCGTCAGCCCATGAAGTTCTCAGGGAACCAAGTGTTGTGGCTTGCGCCGCCGTCGACGTAGATGATCGAACCGGTGGTGGCAGGCAGGAAGTCCGACAGCACCGCGCAGACGCTGGTACCCACGACGCCCGGCTCATCGACGTTCCAGCCGATGGGCGATGCGCCGTCCCAGTAGTCGTTCAGCATGTTCAGCTTCTTGGCGTCGTCGGTCGCCGTTCCCGAGATCGCCTTGGCCGCGAGCGTCTTGATCGGTCCCGCCGCCACCAGGTTGGAGCGGATCTTCTTGGCGTAGCCCACTTCCCGTGCGACGTAGCGGTTCACCGACTCCAGCGCAGCCTTGGCCACACCCATCCAGTTGTAGTCCGGCATCGCGGTCCGCGGATCGAAGTCCATTCCGACGATCGAGCCGCGCTCGTTCATGACCGGCAACACGGCGCGCGCGAGGGAGGCGTAGCTCCACGCGGAGATCTCGAATGCCTTGGCGACGTCGGGTCCGGGGCCCTCGAGGAACGGCAGGGCGTCGGGTCCCATCAGGGTCCTGGGCGCGAAGGCGATCGAGTGGACGACACCGTCGACCCCCTCGGGGGCCAGCTCACTGACCTTGTCGGCGAGCGCGCCGAGGGACTCCTCGTCGGTCACGTCCAACGGGATTGCCGGCGGCACTTCCTGCGGCAGACGCTTGGCGATCCGGTCGATAAGCCGCAGCCGCTCAGGGATGCCGGTAATGATCACCTTGGCGCCCTGCTCCTGTGCGACCTTCGCGGTGTGGAATGCGATCGACGCATCGGTGATGATGCCGGTGACGAGGATGGTCTTGCCTTCGAGCAGTCCGCCCATGTTTCTACTCCTGTGAATGAAAGTCGTTGCGTGCGTGATGTTTCGAGCGGACCTAGTGGCCCATGCCCATGCCGCCGTCGACGGGGATGACCGCACCGGAGACGTAGGCGGAGTCCTCGGAGGCGAGGAAGCTGACCACGGCGGCCACGTCCTCGGCCTTGCCAAGGCGCTGCAGCGGGATGAACTCCTTCGCCTTCGCGCGCAGGTCGTCCGACAGGTCCGCGGTCATGTCGGTCTCGATGAAGCCAGGCGCCACCACATTGGAGGTGATCGAGCGCGACCCCAGCTCACGGGTGATCGAGCGCGCCATGCCGATGACGCCTGCCTTCGAAGACGCATAGTTGATCTGACCGGGGCCACCGCCAAGGGCGACCACGCTGCCCAGGAAGATCATCCGGCCCCAGCGACCCTTGAGCATGGCCCGGTTGGCGCGCTTGGCGCAGCGGAAGGCGCCGGTCAGGTTGGCGTCGATGACACGGGTGAACTGCTCCTCGGTCATCCGCATGAGCAGCGTGTCGTCAGTGATGCCCGCGTTCGCGACGAGCACCTCCACCGGTCCCTGGTGCGCCTCGACCTCGGAGAACGCCCGGTCCACCGACTCCGCGTCGGTGACGTCGCACTTCACGCCGAACAGCCCCTCCGGCACCCCGGAACCGCGGTGCGTGACGGCCACCTTGTGACCGTCGGCGGCGAGACGCTGGGCCACCGCGAGGCCGATGCCGCGGTTGCCTCCGGTCACGAGCACGGAACGGGACGGGACTGGGGTGGTGGACGCAGGGGGGTTCGACATGCGATCAACCTATCTGTTCGGGTACGCCGCGTTGGCGTTGGTCGGTGAAATTGTGACGGGTCATGGCAGGCGTTGGCGCAGAACCAAAGCCGCCGCGAGGCCGGCCGCGGTGCACAGCACCCCGAGCACGAGCCAGGGTCTGCTGGCGTCGCCCCTGGTTGTCTCGAACCCGATCTGCTCCTCGAGGGTGTCGTAGACCTTGCGCAACTCCTCGAGGCTGGACGCCGTGAAGAAGCTGCCGCCGGAGAGATTCGCGATCTCGCGCAGCGACGGGTCGTCGACGGGAACCGGGATCCGGTCACCCTCGATGTCGACCGTGCCGTAGGTGGTGCCGAACGAGATCGTCGAGATCGGCACACCCTTCTCCTTCGCCTGCTGGGCCGCGGTGTAGCCGCCGCGCGGGGCATTCGGATCGTCGGGAACGGTCTGCTTGCCGTCGGAGAGCAGCACGATCCGGGCGGGCGGCGCCTGGTCTCCGCCGCCGAGGACGGCGCCGAGCGTTTCGATCGACTGCAGCGAGGTGAAGATGGCCTCGCCCGTCGCCGTCCGTTCACTCAGCTTCAGGTGGTCGATCGCGGTCTTGGTCTCTTCCCGATTGATGGTCGGCGAGACCAGCACCGAGGCGGTGCCCGCGAACGCGACGAGCCCCAGGTTGATCCCCGGCGTCAGTCCGTCCGCGAAGTCCTTGGCCGCGGCCTTGGCTGCGTCGAACCGGGTCGGCTCCACGTCGGTGGCCTTCATCGACAGGGATACGTCGATCACCATGATCACGGTGGCCCGGTTGCGCGGCACCCGCTTCTCCGACGTCGGGCCTGCGAGCGCCACCGTCAGCAGCACCAGCCCGCACAACACCAGCGCGGTCGGCACGTGCCGGTAGCGGCCCGGCCGCGACGGCGCGACCTTCTCCAGGAGTTCGAGATTGGAGAACCGGAGCAGGTGCTTGTGCCGTGTCCGCTGGACGAGTACGTACGCGCCCGCCAGCGCGGCCACCACGACCAGAAAGGCCAACCACAACGGAGACGCGAACTGCGAGAAGCTCACTGGCGCGGCACCCGATTCACCCGAGCACCATAGCTGTGCCTGCGCGACGCCACGAAGCGAACGACGTCCGCGATCCAGTCCCGGTCGGTACGCAACGCAAGGACGGGCGCCCCGCAGCCGCGCAGGGTGTGCTCGACCGCGCGCCGGTGCGCCTGGGCAGCGGCCGCGAAGTCGGCGCGCAGTCCAGGGCTGGTGTGGAACTCCCTGGTCCGGCCGGACTCGGGATCGTGCAGCACCACGTCGCCGACGTCCGGCAGTTCCAGGTCACGCGGGTCGAGCACCTCGACTCCCAGCAGGTCGTGACGGCCGGACACCGCCCGCATCGACCGCTCCCAGTCGATCGGACCGAGGAAATCACTGATCACGACAGCCAGACCCCGTCGACGCTGGGGACGGCGCAGCGACTCGATCGCGCCGCGCAGGTCGCCCCGCACCCCGTCGGGGGCATGCGGGGTGGTCGCGATCTTCCGGAGCATCGCCTGCGCGTGCAGCCTGCCGCCGCGGGCGGGGATACGCACGGTCCGCTCCCCTGTCGCGACGATGGCGCCGATCCGGTTGCCGCCCCCGCTGGTGAGGTGCGCGACGGCCGCCGCGGCTGCCACCGCGAGGTCGCGCTTCTCGGCGCCGGTGGTCCCGAAGTCCAGGCTGGCGGACAGGTCCACCACCAACCACGTCTCGAGTTCACGATCGGCGACCGACTCCCGCACGTGCGGGTGCGTGGTCCTGGCAGTCACCGACCAGTCCATCTGCCGGACGTCGTCGCCGGGCTGGTACTCGCGGGCATCGCCCGACTCGGTACCAGGACCCGGGATCAGTCCCAGGTGTTCACCGTGCAGGACGCCGTCGAGCCGCCTGCGCACCGTCAGCTCGAGGGTGCGCAGCGCCGCGGACAGCTCCGGGTTGCGCAGCTCGCCCGATCGGAACGAGGGCAACGCTCCGCCGTCACCGTGAACCGGGGCGCTCACCGCTGCTGGCCACCGACCGACGCGGTCGGGTCGGCGACGGCCGGTTGCTGCGGCGTGCCGTTCGCCTGCGGGGACGCCTGCGGGGACGCCTGCGGGGCAACCATGCCGTTCGGCGCGTGCACCGGCGGGGCGACCGGCTGGGCCGCGACCTGCGGGAGCCCGACGCTCTGCAACACCCTGGTGATGACGTCGTCGGGCGAGACGTCGTCCGCGAGGGCGTCGTAGGAGAGCACCAGGCGGTGCCGGAGCACGTCCGGGATCACCTCGAGCACGTCCTGCGGCACCACGTAGTCACGGCCACGGATCAGCGCGAGGGCGCGCGAGGCGGCGATGATCCCGAGCGTCGCACGCGGCGAGGCGCCGTACGCGATCCAGCCGGCGACATCGGTCAGGCCCAGGTCACCCGGGGTGCGGGTGGCGGAGATGACGCGGACCACGTAGTCGACGAGGGCGTGGTGGACGAAGACCGCGCTCGCGGCCTTCTGCAGGCGGATCAGCTCGGCCGGGTCGAGGATCGGCTTCGGCTCGGGGGCCGCCACACCCATCCGGTAGACGATCTCGCGCTCCTCCTCGACGGACGGGTAGTCCACGAGGATCTTGAACAGGAAGCGGTCGCGCTGCGCCTCGGGCAGCTGGTAGACGCCCTCGCTCTCGATCGGGTTCTGGGTGGCCATCACCAGGAACGGCTCCGGCATGGGGAACGTCTTGCCGCCGATGGTGACGTGCCGCTCGGCCATCACCTCGAGCAACGCCGACTGGACCTTCGCGGGCGCCCGGTTGATCTCGTCGGCGAGCACGAAGTTCGCGACAACCGGACCGAGCTCGGTGTCGAACTCCTCCCGGCCCTGCCGGTAGATCCGGGTGCCGACCAGGTCGGTGGGCACCAGGTCCGGGGTGAACTGCACCCGGGAGAACGATCCGCCGACGACGGTGGCGAAGGTTTCGACCGCGAGCGTCTTGGCGACGCCTGGCACTCCCTCGAGCAGCACGTGCCCCTTCGCGAGGAGTCCGACCAGAATGCGCTCCACCAGCCGGTCTTGACCGACGATGACCCGTTTGACCTCGTAGATCACCTTCTCGAGGATCGCCACGTCCGTACTGCCGGTCGCCCCGTCAGCTGAGGTCACCAAGAATCCACCGCTTTCACATCGATCGCCTCGATCCGCCTCCGTGTCCCGGTGACGATCGGGTCGCTACACCAAACGGACCACGAACGGGGTCATGCCGTCCCAGCGCACCGGCGACACCTTGACGATGGAGCCGGACTGCGGCGCCTCCAGCATCTCCCCATTGCCAAGGTACAGCCCGACGTGCTGGCTGGCGTTGGGTCCATAGAAGATCATGTCGCCGCGCTTCATCTCCGAAGCCGGCACCTGCTCGCCCGCCGTGTACTGGTAGCCGGTGTAGTGCGGCAATGAAATACCGACACCGGCGAACGCGTAGATCATCAGACCGGAGCAGTCGAATCCGACCTTGTTGAAGTCGCCGTAGCTGTCGGCCACCCCGCCGTCCCGGATGCCGAGGGTCGGGCCGTTCTCGTCGCCACCGCCCCACGCGTAGGGGAGGCCGAGCTGAGACATTCCACGGTCGATCACGGTCTCGACAGCGGCGCTGCCGGTGACGGCCGGTTTCGGTTTGCTCGGCTTCGGCTTGACCGGCTTCGTGGTGACCGGCGCCGACTCCTCGGTTTCGAACTCCTCGGCCTCCGACTCCTCCGACTCCGCACCCTCGGGCTCCTCGGTGCCCGATTCGACGGTGCCGGAGTCCTCGGTGACGTATTCGGTCGACGAGTCGTCCTCGATCTGCGTGTGCGGGCGCGCTCCCGTGGCGAGCTCGCGGGCCCGGTCCTTCGCCGCCTGGTTCGCGGCCACGCGGGCTGCCGCCGCTGCGGCGACCTCCCTCGCGGCGGCCGCCGCTGCGGCGATCGCGGCCTGCTCGGCGGCGCGCTGGGTGTCCCAGTTGACGAAGGCCTGACGCTGGCTCTGCAGCCCGGAGACGTTCTCACGGGCGGCCGCGAGCGCGGACTCCGCGGACGACCTCTGCGCCTCGATCGCGGCCTTCTTGCCCGATTGCTCCGCGAGCGCCGATCTGGCGACGGAGATGGCGGTCTCGGCGTCGGACTTGCGGGCCTCGGCGGCCGTGGCGGCAGCATCGGCCTGCTGCTTTGCCTCGCGGGTGGACGAATCCTTGTTGGCCTCTTCGGTTCTCGCGCGTTGCAGCGCGTCCATCACCGAATTCTTGTTGGTGGCGAGGATTTTCATCACCTGGGCGCGGTCGAGTACATCACTCGGCCCCTGGGATCCCAGGAAGGACGCGAAGGACGCGAGACCGGTGCCCTGCTTGTACGTTCTGGCTGCGAACTCGTCGAACCTGGTCTGCGCCAACTCGATCTGGGCGCCCGCATCCCGCAGGGCCTGCTGGCTGATGCCGACCGCACCGGCGGCGGCAGCGGCCGCATCGCGGGACATCTGCAGATCGACCAGCGCCTTGTTCACCAGTTCGCGTTTGATCGCGACGGCATCGTCGAGCGCGCGCAACTGCTGATCGGCCGCGGCCACCTCGTTGATCAGGGCGCTGACCTGACCGACGCGTTCATCGACACCCTGGCCGGCCTGCTGCAGCTCGGATTCGCTCGGATTGGGCGGTGGGGGCGGCACTGCGGCGGCCAGCCCCGGGGTTCCCGTGACCAGCGACGCCACGATGGCCATCCCGATGAGCAGTTGTGCACTGCGGCGCGGTGCCCTTCGCCTCACAGGTCTCTCCCTCGGTTCTGCCACCAGGCCGGACACATCAGCTCTCGGCCTGGTCGTACCCGCACGGGGAAGCCGCGCAAACCCGGGCAGCAGTCGACGATCAGCAGTGAATCGTCACACTCGCGCCACTCCCGTGGCAATGCTGCTCAAAGCGACACTTCTTCCCCATAAGTGCCAAAAGTATCGTACGACACAATGTCCACTAGCGGAACTCTAGTCACAAGAAAAACACTGGCACGTCCGCCCTTTGGGCGATGTGAACAGCGCGTTTGCCGGCCGTGTTGCGAAAGATATTCGCGGAGTTGGGATTTCTGGCGACGGACGAATTGTCCGAGAGGCGGCCCGTCCGGCCGTCCCGAATAGATCGTGCTAGCGGGCGTCGACGTCGCGGTCGACGGGATCTGACGAACGGCGCGAGCGCACCCAGTAGCTCACCGCGGCGACGCCGCCGACGAGTAGGACAAGTGCGGCCGTGATGAGTCCGTACGGCGGGTCCGGCCGAGTGATCGCGCCGAGGAAGTTGTCGGCCGAGGCCACCGCGTTACCGGTGTACGCCTTGTCCTGCGCATCCTCGACGGTGACCCGGCTGAGCGTGTCGCTGTACGTGCCCACCCAGCTCGGACTGAGCACCAGCACGGTGCCACCCTCCTGCTGCCCCACCTCGGTCGCGATATCGCGCAGTTGCGAATCCCGGAACGGATTCTCCGCGAGCACCACCACGCTCAACTCGACCCCGTCGCGCTCGGCCCGCGCGACGACACCCTTGAGCCCGTCGACATCACCCGCAGGCGCCGACACCCCGTCGTCGGCGAGGTCGGTCAGGATCTCGTCGATGCTGACATCGGGCGGCACGTCGGCCAGGACCGGAAGAAACACAGAGTTGAGTGCAGCAGGCATCTTTCATCCGGATCGGGTCGAGGGAATGAGGAACTTTCGGAAACGACGGTATCGGGACCATCGCGGCTGACCCGATGCACATTACGTGACACCCGTCGCCGCGCGGCGAAATCTCACCGTCGCCGCGTTGCGCACGCATGGGCGGTCGACAAGAATCGACAGGTGCCTGATCCGGGTGCGACGTGCCCGACGCGAATGCCCGAAATTCTCACAGGACAAGCGTACTGTTAGACTTGCCGCGATGCGCTCGGCGCGACCGATTGGTTCGCCGCGATGCGCTTCGCTTCAGCCGTCGACACAGCCCCGTCGACGGCGAACCTCAAAGATGAGTGGAGCTGACGTGACCACCAGTACTGATTCGTTTGGCGCCAAGGGAACCCTTGAGGTCGGAGACAACTCGTATGAGATCTTCCGACTCTCGAGCGTGCCCGGCACCGAGAAGCTGCCCTACGCGCTGAAGGTTCTCGCGGAGAACCTGCTGCGCACCGAGGACGGTGCCAACATCACCGCCGATCACATTCGCGCCATCGCGAACTGGGATCCCTCGGCCGAGCCCAATGTAGAGATCCAGTTCACCCCCGCCCGAGTGATCATGCAGGACTTCACCGGCGTGCCCTGTGTCGTCGACCTCGCCACCATGCGTGAGGCCGTCGCCACCCTCGGCGGCGACCCCAACAAGGTCAACCCGCTCTCCCCGGCCGACATGGTCATCGACCACTCGGTCATCCTCGACGTCTTCGGCCGGGCCGACGCCCTCGAGCGCAACGTCGAGCTCGAGTACCAGCGCAACGGCGAGCGTTACCAGTTCCTGCGCTGGGGCCAGGGCGCGTTCGACGACTTCAAGGTCGTCCCCCCGGGCATGGGCATCGTGCACCAGGTCAACATCGAGTACCTGGCGCCCACCGTCATGACCCGCAACGGCCAGGCCTACCCCGACACCTGCGTCGGTACCGACTCGCACACCACGATGGTCAACGGCCTCGGCGTGCTCGGCTGGGGCGTCGGCGGCATCGAGGCCGAGGCCGCGATGCTCGGCCAGCCGGTCTCCATGCTGATCCCGCGCGTCGTCGGCTTCAAGCTGACCGGTGAGATCAAGCCGGGCGTGACCGCGACCGACGTCGTGCTCACCGTCACCGACATGCTGCGCAAGCACGGCGTCGTCGGCAAGTTCGTCGAGTTCTACGGCAAGGGCGTCGCCGAGGTGCCGCTGGCCAACCGCGCCACCCTTGGCAACATGAGCCCCGAGTTCGGCTCCACCGCCGCGATCTTCCCGATTGACGAGGAAACGGTCAACTACCTGCGCCTGACCGGCCGCAGCGAGGAGCAGCTCGCGCTCGTCGAGGCGTACGCCAAGGAACAGGGCATGTGGCACGACGCCGACAAGGAGCCGGTGTACTCGGAGTACCTCGAGCTCGACCTGTCGACCGTCGTTCCGTCCATCGCCGGACCGAAGCGTCCGCAGGACCGCATCCTGCTGTCGGACTCGAAGTCCGCGTTCCGCAGGGACATCCACACCTACGTGGAGGATCACGTCGCGGCCGACCACAGCCAGCTGGACGAGGCCGTCGAGGAGTCCTTCCCCGCGTCCGATCCCGCCGCGCTCTCCTTCGCCGATGACGCCGCGGGCGCCGTGGCGTCGGCCGCGAACGGCGCCGAGGGCCGCCCCTCCAAGCCGGTGCGCGTCACCACGCCGGAGCAGGGCGAGTTCGTGCTCGACCACGGCGCCGTCGTGGTCGCGGGCATCACCTCCTGCACCAACACCTCGAACCCGTCGGTCATGCTCGGCGCCGCACTGCTCGCCCGCAACGCGGTCGAGAAGGGCCTGGCGACCAAGCCGTGGGTGAAGACCAACATGGCACCCGGCTCGCAGGTCGTCACCGACTACTACGAGAAGGCCGGCCTGTGGCCGTACCTGGAGAAGCTCGGCTTCTTCGTCGGCGGTTACGGCTGCACCACCTGCATCGGCAACACCGGTCCGCTGCCGGAGAACATCTCGGCCGCGATCAACGACAACGACCTGTCGGTCACCGCGGTCCTGTCCGGCAACCGCAACTTCGAGGGTCGCATCTCCCCCGACGTGAAGATGAACTACCTGGCCTCGCCGCCGCTGGTCATCGCGTATGCCCTCGCAGGCACGATGGACTTCGACTTCGAGACCGACGCCCTCGGACAGGACCAGGACGGCAACGACGTCTTCCTGAAGGACATCTGGCCCTCCACCAAGGAGATCGAGGACACGATCACCTCCTCGATCAGCCAGGAGATGTTCGTCAAGTCCTACGCCAACGTCTTCAAGGGCGACGAGCGCTGGCAGAACCTGTCCACTCCCGAGGGCGACACCTTCGCGTGGGACGAGAAGTCGACCTACGTCCGCAAGGCGCCGTACTTCGACGGGATGCCGAAGGACCCGACGCCGGTCACCGACATCACGGGCGCCCGGGTGCTCGCGCTGCTCGGCGACTCGGTCACCACCGACCACATCAGCCCGGCGGGACCGATCAAGCCCGGCACCCCGGCCGCGCAGTACCTCGATGCCAACGGTGTGGAGCGCAAGGACTACAACTCGCTCGGCTCGCGTCGCGGTAACCACGAGGTGATGATCCGCGGCACGTTCGCGAACATCCGGCTGCGCAACCAGCTCCTCGACGACGTCTCGGGCGGCTACACCCGCGACTTCACCCAGGACGGCGGCCCGCAGGCCTTCATCTACGACGCCTCGCAGAACTACCAGGCCGCGGGCATCCCGCTGGTCGTGCTTGGCGGCAAGGAGTACGGCTCCGGATCGTCGCGTGACTGGGCCGCCAAGGGCACCAGCCTGCTCGGCGTCAAGGCCGTCATCACCGAGTCGTTCGAGCGCATCCACCGCTCCAACCTCATCGGCATGGGCGTTGTCCCGCTTCAGTTCCCGGCAGGCGAGTCCGCCGCGTCGCTGAAGCTCGACGGCACCGAGACCTTCGACATCGAGGGCATCACCAAGCTCAACGAGGGCGTCACCCCGAAGACCATGAAGGTCACGGCCACTCGCGAGAACGGCGAGAAGGTCGTCTTCGACGGAGTCGTCCGCATCGACACCCCCGGCGAGGCGGACTACTACCGCAACGGCGGCATCCTGCAGTACGTGCTCCGCAACATGATCAAGTCCTAGGCGCTACGCGCCTGTGAGTGTTTTCGGCCCCTGACGGGGCACAAAGCGCGCACGACCACCAACGCCGGTCGGTGACGTCCGCTGGAAGTGGTCGTGCGCGCTTTGTGCATTCGGTTACCTCTGTCGCGAAGGGCCGAAAACACTCACAGGCACACGACGAAGGAGGGTGCCTGTGCCTAAGGTCAGCGAAGACCACCTCGCCGCACGGCGGAGCGAGATCCTCGACGGCGCCCGCCGCTGCTTCGCGGAGTACGGCTACGACGGTGCCACCGTGCGCCGCCTCGAGGAGACGACCGGCCTCTCCCGGGGTGCGATCTTCCACCACTTCAAGGACAAGGACGGCCTGTTCCTCGCGCTCGCGCACGAGGACGCCATGCGGATGGCCGACGTCGCAGCCAACCAGGGCCTGGTCCAGGTCATGCGGGACATGCTGGCCCAGCCCGACCAGTTCAACTGGCTCGGCACCCGGCTCGAGATCGCGCGCCGGCTGCGGACCGACCCGGAGTTCGCGCGGGGCTGGTCGCAGCGCAGCGCGGAACTGACCGAGGCGACGATCAACCGGCTCGAACGGCAGAAGTCGGCTGGCCGGCTGCGCGATGATCTACCGACCGACGTGCTGGTCGGCTACCTGGACCTGGTCCTCGACGGTCTCATCGCCCGGATCGCGTCGGGTCATGCGGGCGAGAATCTGTCCGCGGTGCTCGACCTGGTGGAGGAATCTGTCCGGCGCCGAGGCTGAGGCAATTCGGCGGCTAATGCGACAAGCGGCCGCGGCGGTTCGCGCCGCCGCGGCCCCGCAGCGTCACCCCCGCCTCCGTCAACAGGGCCCGGATGAAGCCGTAGGAGCGGCCGGTGGCGTCCGCGAGCGTCCGGATGCTGGTGCCCGACTGATAGCGCACGCGCAACTCTGTTTGCAGGGCCTCCCGTGCACCCCCTGACACCCGGGCGCCCTTGGGCAGTCGCGAGAGCTCGGCCATGACCGTCCTCCATAGTGGAGTGCGCACGAATCCGTGAGCGGACACTCTCAGGCTAGCCACCCGCGACGCGCCGCGGCAACGATCAGGCCAGCTGGATCAGTTCCAGGTACTCCTGCGACCAGTGGTCCTCCTGGCCGTCGGGCAGCAGGATGACCCGCTCCGGGTTCAGCGCCTCCGCGGCACCGGGGTCGTGGGTGACCAGCACGACCGCACCCTTGTAGCTGCGGAGCGCGTCGAGCACCTGCTCGCGCGAGATCGGGTCCAGGTTGTTCGTCGGCTCGTCGAGCAGCAGCACGTTGGCCGCCGAGGACACCAGCCCGGCCAACGCGAGGCGGGTCTTCTCACCGCCGGAGAGGGTGCCTGCCGGCTGCTCGAGCTGCGGACCGGTGAACATGAACGCGCCGAGCAGCGAGCGCAGCTCCTGCTCCCCCGTGTCCGGAGCCGCATGCCGGATGTTCTCCCACACGGTGGCGTCGTCGTCGAGGGTGTCGTGTTCCTGCGCGAAGTAGCCGACCTTGAGCCCGTGTCCGGGCTCCAGCTCGCCCGCATTGGCCTGCTCGGTGCCCGCGAGGATGCGCAGCAGCGTCGTCTTGCCCGCGCCGTTGAGACCGAGCACGACCACCCGGCTACCGCGGTCGATGGCCAGGTCGACGCCTGCGAAGATCTCCAGCGAGCCGTACATTTTGGTCAGGTTCTTCGCCATCAGCGGCGTCTTGCCACAGGCCGCGGGCTCCGGGAAGCGGATGTGCGCGACCTTGTCGGAGACCCGGACTTCGTCGAGGGCGGCCATCAGCTTGTCCGCGCGCTTCGCCATGTTCTGCGCGGCGGTCGCCTTCGTCGCCTTGGCGCCGAGCTTGGCGGCCTGCACCCGCAGCGCCCCCGCCTTCTTCTCGGCGTTGGCGCGCTCGCGGCGCCGACGCTGCTCGTCGGTGGCGCGGGCGTCGAGGTACTTCTTCCAGTTCATGTTGTAGATGTCGGCCTCGCCGCGGACCGCGTCCAGGAACCAGACCCGGTTCACGACGTCGCCGAGGAGCTCGACGTCGTGGCTGATCACGATGAGCCCGCCGTCGTGGTTCTGCAGGAATCCGCGCAGCCAGGTGATCGAGTCGGCGTCGAGGTGGTTGGTGGGCTCGTCGAGCAGCAGCGTGGTGTCCGACCGGCCGCCGCTGCCGTCCGAGGCGGCGAACAGGATGCGGGCCAGCTCGACGCGGCGACGCTGACCACCGGACAGGGTGCGCAGCGGCTGGGCGAGGATCCGGTCGGCCAGCCCGAGGCTGTTGCAGATCCGGGCGGCCTCGCTCTCGGCAACGTAGCCACCGAGCGAGGAGAACCGGTCCTCGAGCGCTCCGTACTTGCGGACGGCCTTGTCCAGCTCGGCGCCGTCGACCAACTCGGCCATCAGCGTCTGCTGCTTCTCCATGTCCCGGAGGATGGTGTCCAGGCCGCGGGCGGAGAGCACCCGGTCCTTGGCGAGCACGCTGAGGTCGCCCTCCTTGGGGTCCTGCGGGAGGTACCCGAGGTCGCCGGTGCGGATCACCGCGCCTGCGTACGGCTCGCCCTCGCCCGCGAGGATGCGCAGCGTCGTGGTCTTCCCGGCGCCGTTACGGCCGACCAGACCGATCCGGTCGCCCGCCTGCACGCGCAGCGCGGGGCCGGGCGCGGAGAGGAGGGTCCGCACACCGGCACGAACTTCGAGGTCGGTGGCGGTAATCAACAAGAACTCCTCAATGACACGGAAGAATCGCGAATCCGGGCAAACGCCGACGGCACACGAGACACAAGAACGCTCCACTTTACCGTGACATTCCCGCCGAGAGTTGCACGCCGTTGTGATTCGGCTAACGTTGCCCGGATGACTCTCGCGAATGATCTGCAGGGAAAGACGGCGCTGGTCACGGGCGCGAGCCGTGGCATCGGCAAGGCCATCGCCGCCGAATTCCTGGCGCGCGGCGCCAAGGTTGCCATCACCGCACGCAAGCCGGAGCCGCTGGAGGCGGCCGCGCAGGAGCTGCGGTCCGCAGTGGCCGGCGCCGAGGTGCTGACCATCGCGGGTAACGCCGGAGACGCCGATGCGCGGGCCGACGCCGTCAGCCGCACCGTCGCCGAGCTCGGCTCGCTCGACATCCTGGTCAACAACACCGGCATCAACCCGGTCTTCGGTTCGCTGATGGACGCCGATCTCGACGCGGTCCGGAAGATCTTCGACGTGAACGTCGTCGCCGCGCTCGGCTACATCCAGCAGGCGCACAAGGCCTGGATGGGCGAGCACGGCGGCGCGGTGGTCAACCTCGCCAGCGTCGGCGGCCTGCGCTCGACCGGGGTGATCGCCGCGTACGGGGCCTCCAAGGCGGCGCTGATCCGCCTGACCGAGGAACTGGCCTGGCAGCTCGGCCCGAAGATCCGGGTGAATGCGGTCGCGCCCGGCATCGTGAAGACGCAGTTCGCGGCCGCACTGGTCGCGGCCGGTGAGGACCAGGCCGCCGCCGGCTATCCGATGAAGCGACTCGGCTCGCCTGAGGACGTCGCGAACCTGGTCGGGTTCCTGGTCTCGGACGCGGCGTCCTGGATCACCGGCGAGACGGTCCGCGTGGACGGCGGCCTGCTCTCGACGGGTTCGATGTAGCCGAGCGTTTCGATGTAGCCGAGTGCGAGAAGGGGTCGAGGGTGACGACCAGCGAACCGGCAGCCGACCTCGTGGTGGTCGGGCTGGGGCCTGCCGGGCGGGTGCTGGCCCACCGGGCTGCGGCAGCCGGGCTCGACGTCATCGCCGTCGATCCGCACCCGGACCGACGCTGGACGCCCACCTACGCGGCGTGGTCCGACGAGTTGCCTGCCTGGCTCGACCGGGAAGCGGTGATCGCTGCCCTGGTCGAGCGGCCTCGGGTGTGGACCACCCGGGAGCGGGTGCTGAGCCGGCCGTACTGCGTGTTCGACAACGACGGGCTGCTGGCCGCGCTGGATCTCGGCGGCGCCCGGGTGCTCGCCGGTACCGCCGCGACCGTCGAGACCGACCGGGTGATCCTCCAGGACGGCACCCGGATACGCGCCAGGCAGGTGATCGATGCGCGCGGCGCCGGGCACACTCACGGACTGGCCGAGCAGACCGCGTACGGAGTCGTGGTGTCGGGCGAAGCCGCGAGTCCGGTGGTCGCGGACGGCGAGGCATGGTTCATGGACTGGCGCACCGACAACGGCGCCCCGCCCGACGAGCCCCGGTCGTTCCTCTACGCCGTGCCGCTCGGCGGCGACCGGATGCTGCTGGAGGAGACCTGCCTGGCGGGCAGGCCGGCGCTGTCCCAGGCGGTGCTGCGCAGACGCCTCGAGGCCCGGCTGCACGCGCGCGGCGTGCCGGTGTCCGCCCACGCCGACCGCGAACGGGTGCGGTTTCCCGTTCAGGTCCCGCGCGGCGCAGCCGAGGTGGCCGCGTTCGGGGCGCGGGCCGGACTCATGCACCCCGGCACCGGGTACAGCGTCGCCGCATCGCTGTCCGCGGCCGACGAGGTGGCGCGTGCGATCGTCGCGGGCGGCGACCCGATGGCCGCGCTGTGGCCGCCGTCGGCCCGGGCGGTGCGCGGGCTGCGCGAGGTCGGGTTGCGCGCTCTGCTTCGGCTGCCGCCGCCGCTGACCGGGGACTTCTTCGAGGCGTTCTTCGACCTCCCCGCGGGCCGTCAGCGCGCCTATCTCTCCGCGCGGGCCGACCCGTTGGCGGTGAGCGCGGCGATGGCCGCGGTGTTCCGCCGCGCCCCGAGCCGGGTTCGGCGAACACTGGCGGGTGCGCTGCTGCCGAGGGTCAGCCCCGTGCGCGGATTTCTGCCACCACTTCGGTGACCGCGCCGGGGACGCCGTCGATCGCCCATGCCGCCAAACCAACCGCCGCGACGGTGAGCAGTGGGCCGAGCACCACCCGTTCGACCGTGCCGCCCGCCCGGATCGAGAGAAACGACGGCAGGCGCAGTTCCCACCAGCGCCTGCGACCCCAGGGCAGCAGGGGCGCCAGGAAGGGGACGCCCTCCTTGGTGATCGCGTCGCCGAGGCAGTGCACCGCACATCCGAGACCGACCGCGACGCCGAGAGCCCTCGAGCCCACCTCGTCCGGATACCAGGTCCAGGTGAACGCCGAGAGCACCCCGGCGACGACGGTGACCGCGATCCAGCCGTTGCGCTTTGCCCAACTCCCCGCCAGCCCGCGCAGTGCCAGGCCGAGGGTGACGAACAGGGTGCCGACGATCGCGGGGCGTCCGAACTCGATCACCAGCGCCGAGACGCCCACGCTCAGCGCGATCGCGAACAACGCTGTGTGCGTGAGGGTCCGGTGCCCACCGCGACGTTTGGGATCGCGTCGGCCGCGGGTGAGCCGGTAGTACCACAGCGAGGCCTCGTCGATACCGCGGGCGAACAGCTGGCTGACCGGGCCGAACGACCTCGCGACCGTGGACTGTGCCGTGTCGAGGTCGGGCAGCAGCGCGGCGCCCGCACACACCCCGGCGAAGGTGAACATCTCCGCGGTCGAGGTCGGTCCGCCCCACTCTGGCGGAAGAACCTGCGCGGCAAGCAGACCCGCAACCGCACCGGAGACAGCATGGGTGGCACCCATCACCATGGAAGAGAACGCCTTTCGCAGCAACCGTCGAGCAGTGCCCGACGGAGCAGCCCACCCAAAACTAGCAAGCCTCCCCGACATGGTTGTGGCTGGAGCGGTTACGAGCAGGTGGGGAACCAGGTCGGCAGGCTTGCCGCCGGACCATCCGACTGAACCACGAGAACTCAGGGCTCGCGAAAGCGATCACTATGCAGAGAAACCGACACCGGGACAACGGGATTCTCGATGCCACCGATGCGATCGAATCAGGCACCAACCGGACGAGCACATATATCGTTTCCACGACGTCGCTCGGCGTCGAAACAGCACTAGCGGACAGGATCATCTTGAAGCGTTCAATCATCGTTGCGTTGGCCAGCGCAACCATCGCCCTCGGCACCGTGGCTTCGGCATCGGCCGCGCCCGTCAACCTCGAAAGTCCGGCTGATGTCGCCGATTCCGGCAGCAGCAACTTCTTCCACGCAGCCCCTGGCCAAAACTCCGGATCGACCGACCTCGCGAACGCTGTGGCCTTGGCTCCGTTTGATTTGCTGTGCAGGCTGCTCACCGGCGAGCCGCTGTTAGCCTGTATTCCAGACGATTTGTGACCAGTCGTTGAGAATCCCGTCGGCTACCAGTACTGATGCCGATTTCCGTCGGTGTCGGCGACGAAGATGACCGCGTCGGCGCCGTCCAAGTCTGCCGGGCCAAGCGGGATGTGACCGGGCACGATCGGTGTGCCAGCGCCGATCGACGGGTCGAGCGCGGCGCGCAGGGCCTGCGCCGGGAACAGGGCGCGTCGGGCCGTCGCCTCGGCCAGCACGCCCTGGAGCGTGCCCGGATCGCTGGCCGGGTTGGCATCGGTTGCGATGAACACATAGCGCTCGCCCAGGTCGAGCCCCACGATCGAGCCCGCGCTGCACCAGTTCACCTCACCCTTGCCGGCCTGCATGCTGGACGGCGCGCGCTGCAGGTGGACGTTGTGCGCGAACACCAGACTGGGCCCGCGTCGCTGCTCTTGCGCAACGATCGCGAGCAGGTTCTCGGCCATCATCTCGGCCCGCAGGCCGAGCAGGGTCCCGATGCGATCGGGCCCGGAAATGGCCATCGCGGCGTGATAGCGCAGCAGTCCCTTGGCCGTGCGCGCGTGCGCGAGGGCGTGGTCGTAGCCGGTCGGGTCGGCTGCCCGCAGGCCGGGCGCCGCCCGGCGCAACGCGCTGGCAAGGTCGTCGGCGACGATACGCAGGGCGCGAGCGCGATCGGAGTCGCCGATGGAGGCCTCGTACATGGCGGCCTGGTTGGTCCAGTCGGCATCGTCGCCGAGCAACGCCTCCAGATCGCGTGCCGACTCCGGCCGAAGCGGCGCGGGCAGGTAGCCCTCGACCGCGGACAGTGCAGGCCGCGGGCTCGGTATGTCGGTCTGATCGCCCGGTGAGTCGAAGCCGTGGAAGCGAACCCGATCCTGCGGCGCCCGGTCGGCATTGTGCGCGCGCAACCATTCGACGAGTTCGCGGTTGCCCGGGACGCCACCGAAGCGGTGGCTGAACCCGGTCGCGAGCACCGTATCGATATCCGCGCTCGCACCGTTGACGTAGTCGTCGACAACGGACGCCGCGAACATGTCGATCTCCAGCACGATCGACCGGTATCCCCGTTCGACGAGGTGGGCGAGGAGCTCGTTGCGCAGCAGCGGAAACGCCTCGATCCCGTGGGTCGGCTCGCCGAGCGCGAGCAGGGCAGGCGGCTCGGTCCGCGCGGCGAGCAGGTCGTCGACGGCACGGCCCAGGCTTGCCGGGTCGTCGAGTTGGCGGCCGATCTCACGCAGTGACGTGGCAGTAGACATGAACACCCCTTCCGGAATTGAACCGCTATCGACAGTATCGTTGAAGATTCGAGTGAGGGTTGAGCGGGATTTGCCTGGGTTGACAGAGCCAAAGTCTCAATCGGAGGTGCACCGGTGCGACCCATCGACCTCGCCAGGGAACACGGTTTGTCCGCCCAGGCGATCCGCAACTACGACGACGCGGGCATCCTCCCGCCGACCGAGCGCAGCGAGACCGGCTACCGGCGCTACACGGCCCTACACGCGCAGGCCCTGCGCGCCTTTCTCGCGTTGCGCGGTGGCCTCGGGCACCAGCAGGCGATGGGGATCATGCGCGCGACCAACCGCGGCGACACCGAGTCCGCCTACCGGCTCATCGACGCCGCGCACGTCGCGCTGCTCGCCGAACGCGACACCCGCACCGAGGTCGCCGCGGCCCTCGGCAGCCTGTCCGCCACGACACCGACCCCTGTCATCGGCCCACCGCTGACCGTGGGCGAACTCGCGCGCCGACTCGGCGTGCACCCGGCGACGCTGCGCACATGGGAGACCGAGGGCATCCTGCGCCCCGAACGCGACCGGGCAACGGGCTATCGCGAGTACGGGCCGGATTGCGTGCGCGACGCCGAGATCGCTCGGCAGCTGCGCCGGGGCGGCTACCCGCTGCGCCAGGTCGCCCAGTTCATCGAGTCGCTGCGCGAAGCGGGCGGGGCGGACGCGTTGACCGCCTTCCTCGACTCCTGGCAGGGGCGGCTGACCACACGCAGCCGCAACCTTCTCGCAGGCGCGGCCCAGCTCGATTCCTACCTCACCATGCTCGATCAGGCGCGGTGTGGCTAATCCTGTTTCGGCTCCGTCAGCTGGTCGGGGCTCTTATCCGGCCGCAGCCCGCGCCAGCTCGGGTGCCGAAGCCGTCCATCGCCGGTGAGCTCCGAGTACCGCACCTCCCCAACGAGTTCCGGACGCACCCAATGGGCGGTCCGCGCGTCCGCCGCGGGAACCGTGTCGTGGAACGGCGACACATCCACGGACGAGTCCCCCATCAGCGCTGCCAGCCGCGCCAGTGCGGCGTCGCTGAACCCTGTTCCGACCTTGCCCAGGTACCGGAGTCGTCCGGAACCGTCCGGCACACCGAGCAGCAGCGACCCGATGCCCTTGGACCGACGGCCCTCCCCCGGCTGCCAGCCACCCACCACCACCTCGAGGTCCGAGAAATGCTTGAGCTTGAGCCAGGACGCGGACCGACCGCCTCGGTAGGTCGAATCCCAGCGCTTGGCCACCAGCCCCTCCATGCGGGCCGTTCGACTGGACTCGAGAGCCTCGCCGAGGTCGGCCGGGGCCAGTGCGAGCACCCGCCAGGTTGCGTCGAAGTCCAGGCGGATCGCATCGAGCACCAGGCGCCGGTCCCGATACACCTTGGCGCGCAGGGATGTCCCGTCGAGCTGCAGGACATCGAAGATCTCCAGGAGCACCGGATTCTTTTCGGCCGCCGCCCGCACGTCGCGCGGCTTGGTCAGGCCCATCCGCTGCTGCAGCCGTCCGAAGCTGGGCGCGCCGTCGTCGCCCAGGACCACGACCTCCCCGTCCAGCACTCCCGAATGACCGTGCAGCCCTTCGGGAACGGTTAGCAGCTCGGGGTAGCCGGCGGTGAGGTCCAGCCCGTTGCGGCTGACCAGCCGCACGGTGGACAGCCCGCTGTCGGGGTCGTGGTCGAAGTGCACCAGGGCGCGGATGCCGTCCAACTTCGGCTCCAGGGCCCACACCTCGGGATCGGCCCGCGTGGCGAAGTCTTCGACGGTCGCAGCGGACGCCAGCATCGGCGTGAACTCGTCGGAGGTGGCGCCGCGGGATCGCCGGGAGGCACCCGTCCGCTCGGGTTCCGGCGCGGGCGGAATCCCGGGCTGCGCAGCGCCTGCGATGCGCTCGAGCACCTCACGGAAGTCCAACTGCCGCAGCCCCGGACCGGTCAGCTCCTCCCAGGTTCGCGGGGCAGCCACGTTCGGCTCGGCGGTGCCTCGGAGTGAGTACGGCGACACCGTCGTCTTCGACGCCGAGTTCTGGCTCCAGTCCACGAACACCTTTCCTGCCCGCTCGGCCCTGGCCATCCTGGAGATCACCGACTTCGGCGTCTCCCGTTCCAGTTCGACGGCGATCTTCTTCGCCAGCTCCACACACCGCGCCGCCGTCCACCCCTCCCCGACCCCCGCGTAGAGGTGTATTCCCTTGCTGCCGCTGGTCACCGGCAGCGCGCCGAGACCCCGGTCCGCGAGCCGATCGCGAACCCGCAGTGCCACCTCGGCGCACTCCTCGAGGGTCACGCCCGGACCAGGGTCGAGGTCGATCACCAACCGATCCGGGTCCATCGGCTCGCCACCCGCACCGAATCTCCATTGCGGTACATGGAACTCGAGCGAGCCCGACTGCGCGAAGTACACCAGCGCCGCCAGATCGTCCACGATCGGATAGGTGATCGTCTTGGAGGTGTGCGTCATGGTCCGGCGATCCACCCAGTCCGGGGTCGACGCGTCGACGTTCTTCTGGAAGAACGGCGTCGCGGACGTCCCGTCCGGCCAGCGCTTTCTCGTCACGGGACGGCCGGCGAGCAGCGGCACCATCAGCGGACCGACCGTGGTGAAGTACTGCAGGACCTCCGCCTTGGTGGTGCCCGTCGCGGGGTAGAGAACCTTGTCCAGATTGGTCAGGGACAGGCGCTTTCCCTCCACCATCACCGCGGTGTTGTGAGTCATCTTCCGCCCACCCAGTTTCGGGTACATCCCTGGCCTGATCCCGTTCTGTGCACCATCATGGTTTCATGCGGTCTATTTGGAAAGGCTCCATCGCGTTCGGGCTCGTGAACGTCCCGGTGAAGGTCTACACCGCGACCGAGGACCATGACATCAAGTTCCATCAGGTCCACGGCGCCGATGGCGGCCGCATCAAATACCACCGGGTCTGCTCGGAATGCGGCAAAACCATCCAGTTCGCCGACATCGACAAGGCGTACCAATCCGAGGACGGCACGCAGGTGATCCTCACCGACGAGGACTTCGACGAACTGCCCGCCGCCGAGAAGCACGAGATCCCGGTCCTTCAGTTCGTGCCCTCCGAACAGATCGATCCGATCCTGTTCGAGAAGAGCTACTACCTGGAGCCGGACTCCGCCTCACCCAAGGCGTACCAACTGCTCGCCTCGACCCTGCGGGACAGCGACCGCACCGCGCTGGTGCACTTCACGCTGCGCCAGCGCACCCGGCTCGCCGCCCTCCGGGTGCGCGACGGCGTGCTGGTGATCCAGACGCTGCTCTGGCCCGACGAGGTGCGGGCGGCCGAGTTCGACACCCTCGACAAGGCGACCGCTCCGACGGACAAGGAACTGACGATGGCAAAGTCGTTGGTGGAGTCCATGTCCGAGGACTTCGAGCCCGACTCGTACACCGACGAGTACCAGATCCAGCTGCAGAAGATGCTCGACGAGGCGATCAAGAACGGCGGCAAGAAGGTCACCCCGCCGGAGGAGGTCACCGCGCACAGGGAGGACGCCGAGGTGGTGGACCTCGTCGCCGCACTGCAGCGCAGCGTCGACGCGGCGAAGTCGGGCAAGGCCACGACGGCGGAGGAATCCCCGAAGGCCAAGCCCGCGAAGAAGGCCGCGGCCAAGAAGGCACCGGCCAAACGGGCCCCCGCCAGGAAGACCGGCTAGCTCGGCTCGTCCCGCATCAGTATCAGCTTGATTCGTCCCTCATCAGGGCGAAGTAGAAGTGCTCACCGCCGTCGAGCACCGCCTTGCCGTTCATGATGCCCATCAGGGTCCGCTCGTCGACACGCTTGAAATGGTCGAAGACCGGCATCCCGTCGTAGATCATCGTCGCGGTGCACTCGCCCCGGAACTCGACCATCCACAGGCTCGCCTCGCCCTTGCCTGCCTCGAGGTCGGAGTACAGGACGCCGTCCGCCCCGAGGCACAGCATCGGTTGCACATCGAATCGCGATCCGAAGTTCTTGCCGTACCAACCGGACTTGGCGAGCAGTCGGCCGGTGCGATGACCCGTCTGGAAGCCGCTCCCCCGCCACCGGCCCGACAGCTCGTCGATGTGCACGGTCGGCAGGGCGGCCCACACCTCGTCGAGGGCGCGCGGGTCCACGGGTCCCTCGCTCTCGAGCAGTTCAAAGAACCTCGGCTGACCGGTCACGGCTTTTCCTTCGTCGAGCGGCTTTTCAGAAGGTGAGCACCGGCTTGACCACGGCACCGCTCGCCGCCGCGGCGAGAGCCGCCCCGATCTCCTGGAACGGGAGCGTCGTGATCATCTGGTCGAAGGGGAACCGGCCGGCCCGCCACAGCTCGATCAGCTCGGGAATGAACGTCTGCGGGTCGACGTCGCCCTCGATCACGCCGGTGACGCTGCGCCCCATCAGCAGGCTCGACTGGTCGAGCATGACCGGATTGCGTTGCCCCCGCAGCCCGACGGTGGCGCAGCTGCCGGGCGAGCGGAGCGTCGACACCGCCAGGTTCAGCACCTCCTCGGTGCTGACGGTGTCCACGCTGTGGTCGGCGCCGCCGCCGGTGAGTCCCCGCAGTTCGCGGCCGATCCCCTGGGTCGCGCTGTCCAGCGCGGCGGTGGCGCCGAGCCGCAGCGCCAGCTCCCGGCGACCCGGCACCGGGTCGACCACGACGATCGCCGAGCACCCGGCGACGACCGCGGCCAGCACCGAACCCAACCCGACCGCCCCCGCACCGAAGACGATCACCGAGGACCCCGGCCGGGGCCGCAGCACCCGCAGCAGCGCGCCTGCGCCGGTCTGGATGCCGCAGCCGAGCGGCCCGAGCAGCGCGAGCGGGAGGTCGGCCGGAACCTTGACCGCGCCCGCGGCGCTCGCGACGGCATGCGTCGCGAACGAGGACTGCCCGAACCAGCCGCCGTGCACGTCCTCGGATCCGGAGCGCAGGGTGGTGCTGCCGTCGCGCCGACGCCCCGAGTAGTTGAGCTCCGCGAAATGCGTGCAGTACGCGGGATGACCGGCGATGCAGTTTCGGCAGGCCCGGCACGACGCGAAGCTGAGCACGACGTGGTCGCCGGGGCGGAGCGCGTCGACACCGGGGCCGACCGACTCGACCACACCGGCGCCCTCGTGACCGAGAACCGCGGGCAACGGGAAGGGCACAGCCCCCGCGGCAGCCGTCAGGTCGGTGTGACAGATGCCGACGCCCGCCATCCGGACCAGGATCTCCTGGTCCCGCAGGACACCGGGCTGGATCTGCCTGATCTCGACGGGTTCGCCGTACGCCGTGAGAACCGCTGCGCTCGCCGGATGATCCAACTGCCTTCCCCCCGTCCGTGATGCGAATTTTGGTTAACTTACCTGGGCACAGTAGACCGAGTCCCCCGCTCGACGGAATCCGCCAAGGGCGAATCGGCGTATCGTTCCCTGTGAACTAGATCACACAGCTTGTTGGCGCCTGGCCCGACGATCCGGCCGAGGAGACCGAACGTCGGTGTGGCCGTCCGCCGAACACGGAGGTGGGCGATGGTCAGTACGAGTTCACCGTTCGCCGCCGAGAAGGCCCCCTGCGGGCACCTCGAAGCCGGGCGACGACACCAGGAGAACGACGACGAGGGCCTGCGCATCGACGACCGCACCTACGCGTGCGGGTGCCGCGTGATTCGCCACGAGTACCACGACGGTTCCGTCCGCATCAAGACGATTCGGCATGACGGCAAGGTCCTGACCGATGAGCACAGCGGCAACCACGAGGCCTGAGCGATGACCGCCTTCCACTCAGTCGTCATCGTGGGCGGTGGCGGTGCCGGACTGCGCGCGGCCATCGCCATCGCGGAGAGCGATCCGACTCTGAGCGTGGCGATCGTGTCGAAGGTCTACCCGATGCGCAGCCACACGGTGTCCGCGGAGGGTGGCGCCGCCGCGGTCGTCGCAGCTGACGACACCCTGGACGAGCACGCCTACGACACGGTGTCGGGCAGCGATTGGCTCGCCGACCAGGACGCCGTCGAGGCCTTCATCGCGGAGGCCCCGAAAGAGCTACTCCGGCTGGAGCATTGGGGTTGCCCCTGGAGCAGGCAACCGGACGGGCACATTGCGGTTCGCGCGTTCGGCGGCATGAAGAACAAGCGCACCTGGTTCGCCGCAGACAAGACCGGGTTTCACCTGCTGCACACGCTCTTTCAGACGGCGCTGTCCTACTCGGACATCGTCCGATACGACGAGTGGTTCGCCACCACGCTGCTGGTCGACGACGGCCGGGTGCGTGGTGTGGTGGCCATCGAACTGGCGACCGGACGGATCGAGACGATCCTGGCCGACGCCGTCATCGTCTGCACCGGGGGCTGCGGCCGGGTCTTCCCGTTCACCACGAACGCCACCATCAAGACCGGCGACGGGATGGCGTTGGCCTACCGGGCGGGTGCCGGGCTGAAGGACATGGAGTTCGTCCAGTACCACCCGACCGGACTGCCCTTCACCGGCATCCTGATCACCGAGGCCGCCCGCGCCGAGGGCGGTTGGCTGATCAACAAGGACGGCTACCGCTACCTGCAGGACTACGACCTCGGCACACCCACACCGGGACCGGTCCTCCGGAGCATGGAGCTGGGGCCACGCGACCGGCTCTCCCAGGCCTTCGTGCACGAGCAGGAGAAGGGCCGGACGATCGACACCCCCGACGGGCCGATCGTCCATCTGGACCTGCGGCACCTCGGCGCCGAGCTCATCGACGCCAAGCTGCCGTTCGTGCGCGAGCTCTGCGCGAGTTACCAAAACATCGACCCGGTCCACGAACTCGTCCCGGTGCGCCCGGTCGTGCACTACATGATGGGCGGGATCCACACCGACATCCACGGCGCCACCGACATGGCGGGCCTGTACGCCGCGGGCGAGGTCGCCTGCGTCAGCATCAACGGGGCCAACCGGCTCGGCTCGAACTCGCTGCCGGAACTGCTGGTGTTCGGCGCGCGGGCCGGGCAGGCCGCGGCGGCGCACGTGCGGGAGTCCGGCGGATCCGGCCCCACCGCGGCGCTCGAGGCGCAGGGACGCGACGAAAAGCGCAGGCTCGAACGCGAACTCGCCCGCCACGACGGCGCGGGCGGCCACAAGCCCGAGCGGATCGCCGACATCCGAACCGGTATGCAGGAAGCGATGGAGGCCGGTGCGGGCATCTATCGGGACGAGGGCACCCTCCGGACCGCGATCGACAGGATCCGGGAGTTGCAGCAGCGCTACGCCTACGCCGTCATCGACGACCACAGCCGGACCTTCAACACCGAGCTGATCGCCACCCTGGAACTTTCGGGAATGTTGGATGTCGCCGAGTGCATCGTCGGCAGCGCCCTGCGACGGCAGGAGTCCCGTGGTGCTCATCAGCGCACCGACTTCCCTGGCCGCGACGACGAGAACTACCTGGCGCATTCGCTGATTCACCGGCAGCCGGGCGGCGAGCACCGCGTCTCGTACCTGCCGGTGACGATCACCCGCTGGCCCCCCGGCCGACGGGTCTACGGGAGGTGAGCTGTGATGCCCGACCACGACACGATCGACGTCGAGGTCACGCGCTACCGGCCTGAGCAGGAGGACTCGCCTGCGCCACAGTGCTATCGGGTACCGCTGCGCAAGGAGTGGACGATCCTCGACGGACTCAACCACATCAAGGACCGGCTGGACGGCACGCTGTCCTACCGATGGTCCTGCCGAATGGGCATCTGCGGCAGCTGCGGCATGACCGTCAACGGCGAGCCCAGGCTGGCGTGCTCGACGTTCCTGACCGACTACGCCCCCGGATCGATCCGGGTCGAGCCGATGCGGAACTTCCCGGTGATCCGCGACCTCGTCGTCGACATCACCGACTTCATGGCGAAGCTGCCCAAGGTCAAGCCCTGGCTGATCCGCTCGGAGGACGCCGAACAACCCGATGACGGCGAGTACCTGCAGACACCGGAGCAGATGGAGGCCTATCAGCGGTACAGCATGTGCATCAACTGCATGCTCTGCTACTCGGCCTGCCCGGTGTACGCGCTCGAACCCACCTTCCTCGGCCCCGCCGCCATCGCGTTGGGTCAGCGCTACAACCTGGACTCGCGGGACGAGGGCGCCGAGGACCGTCGCGATGTGCTCGCCTCCGCGGAGGGCGCCTGGGCCTGCACCCTCGTCGGCGAGTGCAGCGTCGCGTGCCCCAAGGGCGTCGATCCCGCCGGCGCGATCCAGCGCTACAAGCTGACCGCGGCCACGCGCTCACTCAAGGAGTTCCTGCTGCCCAGGGGCGCACGATGACCTCCGCAGGCACAGGCACCGTTCCGGTCCGCCCCTACCGGCAGCCGGTCCCCCGGCTGTGGTGGCTGCGGCGCAGGTCGTACCTGCTGTTCATGTTGCGCGAGCTGTCCTGCGTCTTCATAGCGTGGTTCGTGGTCTTCCTGCTGATGCTGGTCGACGCCGTCGGCTCCGGCCCAGGGGCCTACCGGGACTTCCTCGACTGGAGCGCCCGCCCGTGGGTGATCACGCTCAACGTCCTTGCGCTTGCCTTCGTGCTGCTGCACGCGGTGACGTGGTTCAACCTGGCGCCCAAGGCGATGGTGGTCCGACTGCGCGGTCGGCAGATCCCGCCGGTCGCGGTGGCCGGGGCGCACTACGCGCTGTGGGCCGTGTGCTCGGCGATCGCGGCCTGGGTGATCCTGCGATGACGACCGCGCACCGGAGGGGTCGCGGCGGGGCAACCGCCGAGCCGCTGGCGTGGCTGCTGTTCAGTGCGGGCGGGATGGTCGCCGCACTGTTGATTCCCGTGCTGTTGCTGTTGTTCGGCGTCGCGATCCCGCTCGGCGCGGTCGCCGCACCCGAGTACGACCACCTGCACGCGGTGCTGCGTCACCCGCTGACGGTGGTGGTGCTGATAGGCCTCTGCGCGCTGGCACTGCTGCACGCGGCGCACCGATTCCGCTTCACCCTCCAGCACGGACTGCGGCTCGCCCGCGGCAGGGGCGTCATCGCCGTGTTCTGCTACGGCGGCGCGGCAGCGGCGTCGATTGTGGCCGCGTATCTGCTGATCAGAGGCTGAGTGGTCGCGGCATCGCGGTCCCGGCCCCATACCTTTCCGGCCTTCCACGTAACGAATTGTCGGTTTCTTTCGATATCCGGGTGTCGGCGTCCCCGATCGACTCGGCGCCCCGGCATGCTCTGGAACCGTTGATTTCGTCAAACAGGGGAGAAACGCATATGAACGGCAAGACCTTTCGACGCATGGCGACCACGGCCATCGTCTCGGCCGCAGTCGCGGGGGGCCTCGCGGCCGGCGCGGGATCGGCAGCGGCGCAGACGGTGGAAGTTCCCATGAGCACCTGCTTCGGCCTGAGCCCGTACATCGTCGACCAGCCCTACATCGCCAGCCGGGCATTCTTCTATCAGGACGGGCCGGGCACCGGCACCGTCACCCTCGCCGACGTGTCGAGCGTGGTGGGGTTCTTCGCGGGGCCGTACCTGTCCGACGCCCGGCTCGACTGGCACAACAAGACGACCGGGGCCAGGGGCACGCTCGCGGGCACCACACCGATCGCGCTCGGCAACGCGGTCAACCTCCGGATGAACAGCGGCCCCGGCGAGGTCGAGATCACCAGGAGCGCGGTCAACCGCAACGCGCTGTGGGCCATTCCCACCACGGCCTGCACCGGAACGGTGCGCGTCAACTGATCCAGTAGTGACCACAAGGAAAGGCGCCGGACCCAATTCAACGGGTCCGGCGCCTTTTTCTGTGCGATCGGGTCAGACGGTGAAGCCGAGTGCGCGGAGCTGATCGCGGCCGTCCTCGGTGATCTTGTCCGGGCCCCACGGCGGCATCCAGACCCAGTTGATCTTCAGGTCGTTGACGAGGCCGCTCTTGACCAGCGCGCCGCGCGCCTGCTCCTCGATGACATCGGTCAGCGGGCAGGCCGCGGAGGTCAGGGTCATGTCGACGGTGGCCACGTCCTCGGCGTCGACGCTGATGCCGTAGACGAGTCCGAGGTCGACCACGTTGATCCCGAGCTCGGGGTCGACCACGTCGCGCATCGCCTCCTCGAGTTCGTCCACCACGGCCTGCTGGTCCGGGGTCAGCTCAACCACGGCCTGCTCCTCGACGGCGGGGGCCTGCGCCTCCGCGACGGCCTGGACCTCGGTGGACTCGGCGGTTGCCTGGGTCTCGGTCATGATGTCGATCCTCCGGTCTGGACCGGCACAACGGTGCCGATGACATTCTTTGTCGGCGCAACGTCGGCGCCGTCAACTATTTGAACAACGGCATCCTTGAATGCCATCCATCCCAGCAACGCGCACTTCACGCGGGCCGGGTACTTCGAGACGCCTGCGAAGGCGATTCCGTCGCCCAGAACGTCTTCGTCGCCTTCGATGTTGCCGCGGCTGGTGATCATCTCGTCGAACGAGTCCACCGTCGCGAGGGCGTCCAGCACGCTCAGCCCGACCACCTGATCGGTGAGCACCGACGTCGACGCCTGGCTGATCGAGCAGCCCTGACCGTCGTACGAGATGTCCGCCACCCGGCCGTCCTCGGTCAACGCCACCCGCAGCGTCACCTCGTCGCCGCAGGTCGGGTTGACGTGATGCACCTCGGCACCGAACGGCTCCCGTAACCCCCGGCCGTGCGGATGCTTGTAGTGATCCAGGATGACCTCCTGGTACATCTGCTCCATCCGCATGGTCTACGACGCCCCGTCGATCGAGTCGTCGGTACCACCCGGCGAGGGGTGCGTACCGAAGAAGTCCTGCGCCCGACGGATCGCCGCCGCCAGCGCGTACACCTCGTCGACGGTGTTGTACACCGCGAACGACGCGCGCGCGGTCGCCGCGACACCGAAATGCCGATGCAGCGGCCAGGCGCAGTGGTGCCCGACCCGGATCGCGATGCCCTCGTCGTCGAGAATCTGGCCGAGGTCGTGCGCGTGGATGCCGTCCACCACGAACGACACAGCGCCGCCCCGGTTCTCGGGGGTGGCCGGACCGATGATCCGTACCCCCTCGATGGCACTGAGCTGTTCGAGCGCCAGTGCCGTCAGCTCGTGCTCGTGCGCCGCGACCGAGTCCATGCCGAGCTCGTTCAGGTAGTGCACGGCCGCCCCGAGCGCGACGACCTGCGAGGTCATCGGCACGCCCGCCTCGAAACGCTGCGGCGGCGGCGCGTACGTGGTCGCCTCCATGGTGACGGTCTCGATCATCGAGCCGCCGGTGATGAACGGCGGCATCGACGCGAGCAGCTCACGCTTGCCGTAGAGCACGCCGACGCCGGACGGCCCGAGCATCTTGTGCCCGGAGAACGCCGCGTAGTCCACGTCGAGCGCATGGAAGTCGACCGGCATGTGCGGAACCGACTGGCACGCGTCGAGCACGACCAGCGCGCCGACCGCCCTGGCCCGGCGGACCAGCTCGGCCACCGGCGCCACGGCACCCGTCACGTTGGACTGGTGCGTGAACGCCACGACCTTCACCGCGTCGGTCAGCTCCAGCGACTCGAGGTCGATCCGACCGTCCTCGGTCACCCCGTACCAGCGCAGCGTCGCGCCGGTACGCCGGGCGAGCTCCTGCCACGGCACCAGGTTCGCGTGGTGCTCGAGCTCGGTGATCACGATCTCGTCGCCTGCGCCGAGATGCCGATCGAAGCGCGCATCGCCGAGCACGTAGGTCACCAGGTTCAGCGCCTCGGTGGCGTTCTTGGTGAACGTCAGCTCGTCCGCGTCCGCCCCGACGAAGTCGGCGATCGCCGCGCGCGCACCCTCGTACGCGTCGGTCGCCTCCTCCGCGAGCTGGTGTGCCCCGCGGTGCACGGCGGCGTTGCAGGTGGTGAGGAACTCCCGTTCGGCGTCGAGCACCTGGACGGGACGCTGCGAGGTCGCCCCGGAATCCAGGTACACCAACGGTTTACCGTCGCGCACCGTGCGGCCGAGGATCGGGAAGTCCTTCCGGATCCTGGTGATGTCGAGTTCCCGCACCGAGGTGGTCATGGAACTAGGCTCCTGTCGCTGCAGCCTGCGTGAATCGGACGTAGCCGTTCTCCTCGAGCTCGTCTGCGAGCTCCGCGCCACCCGACTCGACGATCTGGCCGCCGACGAAGACGTGCACGAACTCCGGCGTGATGTACCGCAGGATCCGGGTGTAGTGGGTGATCAGCAGGACGCCGCCGTGCTCGCGCTCCTTGTAGCGGTTCACGCCCTCGGACACGATGCGCAGCGCGTCGACGTCGAGCCCGGAGTCGGTCTCGTCGAGGATCGCGATCTTCGGCTTGAGCAGGCCGAGCTGCAGGATCTCGTGGCGCTTCTTCTCGCCGCCGGAGAAGCCCTCGTTGACGCTCCGCTCGCTGAACGCCGGGTCGATCTCGAGCTCGGTCAGGGATTCCTTGACCTCCTTGACCCAGTGCCGGAGCTTGGGTGCCTCGCCGCGGACCGCGGTCGCCGCGGTGCGCAGGAAGTTCGACATCGACACGCCGGGCACCTCGACCGGGTACTGCATGGCCAGGAACAGGCCGGCGCGGGCGCGCTCGTCCACGCTCATCTCCAGCACGTTCTCACCGTTGAGGGTGATGCTGCCGGAGGTCACCACGTACTTGGGGTGGCCGGCGATGGCGTAGGAGAGCGTCGACTTGCCGGAGCCGTTGGGGCCCATGATCGCGTGCGTCTCCCCCGAGCGGACCGTGAGGTTCACGCCCTTGAGGATGTTGATCGGCTCGGCGTTCTCGTCGGTGGTCGCGACGTTGACGTGCAGATCCTTGATTTCGAGAACCGAGTTTTCAGGGGTGGTCATTCAAATTCCTTTGAGAAGTGTTGTGTCGGCGGCGATGTCAGACGCCGACCGCGGCGAGCTCGACCTCGATGGCGGCTTCGAGGCGCTCGCGCACCTCAGGGACGGCAATGCGGTTGATGATCTCGTGGAAGAAACCGCGGACCACCAGGCGACGGGCCTGGTTCTCCGGGATACCCCGCGAGCGCAGGTAGAACAGCTGCTCGTCGTCGAACCGGCCGGTGGCGCTGGCGTGGCCCGCGCCGACGATCTCGCCGGTCTCGATCTCGAGGTTCGGCACCGAGTCGGCGCGCGCGCCGTCGGTGAGCACCAGGTTCCGGTTGAGTTCGAAAGTGTCGGTGCCCTCGGCCTCGGCTCGGATCAGCACGTCGCCGACCCACACGGTGTGCGCGTCCGGCTTGCCCGAGTGGGGGTCACCCTGGAGCGCGCCCTTGTAGACGACGTTCGACTTGCAGTGCGGCTGAGAGTGATCCACCAGCAGGCGCTGCTCGAAGAACTGGCCCGCGTCGGCGAAGTACAGGCCGAGCAGCTCGGCGTCGCCGCCGGGCCCGTCGTACTTGACCGTCGGGGTCAGCCGCACCAGGTCGCCGCCCAGGCTCACCGAGGTGTACCGGAGCACGGCGTCGCGGCCGAGCCGCGAGTGGTGCGCCGCGACGTGGACGGCGTCGTCGGCCCAGTCCTGCACCGAGACCACGGTCAGCTTGGCGCTGTCGCCGATCACGAACTCGACGTTCTCCGCGTAGGTGCCGCTGCCGCGCTGGTCGAGGACCACGGTGGCCTTGGAGAACGCCTCGAGCCGGACCTGGATGTGTCCGAAGGCGACCTGGTCAACGCCGGGCCCGGTGACCACGATGTTGACCGCCTCGGTCGGCTCCTGCTCCTTGCCGACGGTCACGACGGTCGCCGACTCGAAGCCCGAGTACGCCTGAGCGGCGACCCGGTCGGCCGGCACGCCCGCCTGACCGAGGCGGGCATCGTCGCGCCCGACCGTCTCGACGGTGACGCCGTCGCCCGCCGCAACCTCGACGGTCGCGGAGCCGGAGCGGACCGCGGTGCCGTCGTGCAGGCCTCGCAGCCGGCGCAGCGGGGTGAACCGCCACACCTCGTCGCGTCCCGCGGGAACCTCGAAGGCGTTGACGTCGAACGAGGTGAACACCTCGCCCTTATTGGTGGCAGGAACGATGTTCTCACCGGCGACGGCGGCCTTGACGCCGGTCGTCGCCTCGCTTGCGTTGGCCACTAACCCACGGCCCCTTCCATCTGCAGTTCGATCAGGCGGTTGAGCTCGAGGGCGTATTCCATCGGCAGCTCCTTGGCGATGGGCTCGACGAACCCGCGCACCACCATGGCCATCGCCTCGTCCTCGGTGAGGCCGCGGCTCATCAGGTAGAACAGCTGGTCTTCGCTGACCTTCGACACGGTCGCCTCGTGGCCCATCGACACGTCGTCCTCGCGGATGTCCACGTAGGGGTAGGTGTCGGAGCGGCTGATCTGGTCGACCAGCAGCGCGTCACACTTGACGGTCGACTTCGACCCGTGCGCGCCCTTGTTGACCTGCACCAGTCCGCGGTACGAGGCGCGGCCGCCGCCGCGGGCCACCGACTTGCTGACGATGGTCGAGGAGGTGTGCGGTGCCAGGTGCAGCATCTTCGCGCCGGTGTCCTGGTGCTGTCCCTCGCCGGCGAACGCGACGGAGAGCACCTCGCCGCGGGCGTGCTCGCCCATCATCCACACGGCCGGGTACTTCATGGTGACCTTGGAACCGATGTTGCCGTCGATCCACTCCATCGAACCGCCCGCGTCCACCTTGGTGCGCTTGGTCACGAGGTTGTAGACGTTGTTCGACCAGTTCTGGATCGTGGTGTAGCGGCAGTGGCCGCCCTTCTTCACGATGATCTCGACGACCGCGGAGTGCAGCGAGTCGGACTTGTAGATCGGCGCGGTGCAGCCCTCGACGTAGTGCACCGAGGCGCCCTCGTCGACGATGATCAGCGTCCGCTCGAACTGGCCCATGTTCTCGGTGTTGATCCGGAAGTAGGCCTGCAGCGGGATGTCCACGTGCACGCCCGGCGGCACGTAGATGAAGGAGCCACCCGACCACACCGCGGTGTTCAGCGCGGAGAACTTGTTGTCGCCCGCCGGGATGACCGAACCGAAGTACTCCTTGAACAGCTCCGGGTGCTGCTTGAGCCCGGTGTCGGTGTCCAGGAAGATCACGCCCTGCTTCTCGAGGTCCTCGCGGATCGAGTGGTAGACGACCTCGGACTCGTACTGAGCCGCGACGCCTGCGACCAGGCGCTGCTTCTCCGCCTCGGGGATGCCGAGCCGGTCGTAGGTGTTCTTGATGTCCTCGGGCAGATCCTCCCAGGACTCGGCCTGCTTCTCGCTCGACCGCACGAAGTACTTGATGTTGTCGAAGTGGATGCCCTCGAGGTTGGAGCCCCAGTGCGGCATCGGCTTCTTGTCGAAGGTCTTGAGGGCCTTGAGCCGGATGTCGAGCATCCACTCGGGCTCGCTCTTCTTCGCAGAGATGTCCCGCACGACGGCCTCGGACAGTCCGCGCTGCGCGCTGGCCCCCGCCGCGTCGGAATCAGACCAGCCGTAGCCGTAATGGCCGAGCGAGGCGATGGCCTCATCCTGGGTCAGGGCTGGCGACTTCTCCGTGCTGCCGGCTGCCTGATCTTGGGTGACTGTCATGCGAGCTCCTTCCGGAGTCTTGTGCGTGCCGGTGCGGGCTGGGCATCGGCGTGGGTGGTGCTTACTTCGAGGATGCGTTCGATTGGTCGGGTGGGGCGATAGGTATGTGGGTGGTGCAGGCGCAGTCACCGTTCGCGATCGTCGCCAGGCGCTGCACGTGGGTGCCGAGCAGCTCGGCGAAGGCCTGCGTCTCCGCCTCACACAGCTCGGGGAACTCCGACGCGACGTGCGAGACCGGGCAGTGATGCTGACAGATCTGGAAGCCGTTGCCGACGGGCCGGGTGGTCGCCGCGAAACCCGCCGAAGTGAACGCGTCCGCGATGGCGTCGGCGGTGTGCTCCACCTCGCCGGGGGCGTGCTCGACGACCGGATCGATGTCGGCGACGATCGTCTGCACGCGACGACGCGCGAACTCGACGATCGCCTCCTCGCCGCCGACCTCGCGGAGATGCCGCATCGCCGCACCGGCGAGATCGTCGTAGGAGTGGCCGAGACGCGAACGGCCCGCGGCGGTCAGCTGAAACTGCTTGGCCGGGCGGCCGCGGCCCTTGTGCTGCCAGCTCGCCGCGGTCGAGGACCTCGCCTCGCCCGCGTCGATCAAGGCCTCCAAGTGACGTCGGACACCCGCGGCGCTCAGACCGAGCTTCGAGCCGATTTCGGGGGCCGTGATCGGGCCCTGCTCGAGGAGGAGTTGGACGACGGCGGCCCTGGTATGCCCGTCCTGGCTCACCACGGTGGCGGTTGGCGCACCACTGAGTGCAGGCGAAACAGGTGCATGACCTGCGCCTTCACTCCGTGCGTCCCGAGCCGGTGCCGATTTCACAACACAAGTGTGACGGAATTATCGGGCCCGGTCCACCAAGGGTGCCCTGCATTACACAGCTACGCTGCCCCATGTGCCGCAGACCGATGACGCACCGGACTCCGGTGACACCACCAGCGCTGGCCAGGCGCCCCGATTCCGCGAACGGACGGTGACGCTCGCCAAACGGGCACTCGGCATCGACGGTCCGCACCACGGTTTCGAGGTCTCGAGCCTGCACGGCGACGAGGCGGAGGCCCCCGGCCTCAACCCGCGCGAGACCGGCCAACTGCGCGGGATCAGGCGGTTCGGCGCGACCGGCGCGGTGCTGATGGCGATCGGCGCGCTGGGGGCGGGAGCCCAGCCGGTGCTGCAGAACCCGGTTCAGGGCCTGCGGATCCTCGGCCTGCCCGCCCGGCTCGGCGCGACCGCCCTCACCCTGACGATGACCGGCAGCGTGATGGTGGTCCTGGCCTGGCTGCTGCTCGGCCGGTTCGCGATCGGCCGCTACCGCAGCGACGGCGCAGCACCACGGCGCCTGACCCGTTCCCAGCTGGACCGCACCCTGTTGCTGTGGGTGATTCCGCTCACCATCGCGCCACCGATGTTCAGCAAGGACGTCTACTCCTATCTCGCGCAGAGCGAGATCACCGCGCGCGGGCTCGACCCCTACGCGATAGGCCCCGCCCAGGCGCTCGGCGTCGATCACGTCCTGACCAGGACCGTGCCGACGATCTGGCGCGACACTCCGGCCCCCTACGGACCGCTCTTCCTCTGGATCGGCAAGGGCATCTCCGCGCTGACCGGTGAGAACATCGTCGCAGGCGTCTTCCTGCACCGGCTGCTCGCGCTCGCGGGCGTCGCCCTGATCGTCTGGGCGCTGCCCCGGCTGGCCCGCCGCTGCGGCGTCGCCAGCGTCACCGCGCTCTGGCTCGGCGCCGCGAACCCGCTCCTGCTGTTCCACCTGGTAGCGGGTATCCACAACGAGGCGCTGATGCTCGGCCTGATGCTGGCAGGCATGGAACTGGCCCTGCGCGCGATCGAGAGCGCCGACCCGATCCGGGGCCAGAACCTGATGTATCTCGTGGCCGGGTCAGGGGTGATCGCGCTGTCCGCGACGGTGAAGATCCCGTCGCTGCTCGCGCTGGGGTTCATCGGGATGGCGCTGGCTCGGCGCTGGGGCGGCACCGTCAGATCCGTGCTGGCCGCCGCCGGACTGTTGGCGGCGGTGACCGCGGTCGTCGTCCTCGCGGTAAGCCTGGCCAGCGGCCTCGGCTTCGGCTGGCTCTCGCCTGGCACGCTCGGCACCGCGAACGAGGTCCGCAGCTGGATGTCGTTGCCGACGCTGCTCGGGCTCGGCACCGGCCTGGCCGGGGTGTTCCTCGGCCTCGGTGACCACACCACCGCCGTACTCAACCTGACCCGACCGATCGCCTCTCTCGCGGCCGCGTTCGTCGCGCTGCGGATGCTCATAGCGGTGCTCGTGGGGCGCGTGCACCCGGTCGGCGCGCTCGGTGTGTCCCTCGGCGTGCTGGTGCTGCTATTCCCTGTGGTCCAGCCCTGGTACCTGCTGTGGGCGGTCATCCCGTTGGCCGCCTGGGCCACCCGGCCCGTCTTCCGCATCCCCGCCATCGCCTTCTCCTCGGCGGTCAGCCTGATCGTGATGCCCAACGGCGGCGAGTATCAGCCGTTCATGATCGTGCAGGCCGCCATCGCCACCATCGCCGTGGTCGGAATCGCCATGTTCATCACGCGCGATCGACTGCCGTGGCGGGCAGGCGCCGGGGCACCGACCGGTACCCGGTCGGCTGACGAATACGCTGGCACCCCGTGAGCTCTTCCGCGTCCGACACGGCGCCTCCTGTTCTCCGGCTCGACGGCGTGGTGAAGACCTTCGGCAGCGTCGCGGCCGTCGACGGACTGGACCTGTCCCTGCACCGCGGCGAGGTGCTGGCCCTGCTCGGACCCAACGGTGCGGGCAAGACCACCACCGTGGAGATGTGCGAGGGCTTCCAGCGCCCGGACAGCGGGACCGTGCGGGTATTCGACCTCGACCCGATCGCAGACTCCGGCGCGGTGCGTTCGCGCATCGGCGTCATGCTGCAGGGCGGCGGCGCCTACCCGGGATCCCGGGCAGGCGAGATGCTCAACCTGGTGGCCGCGTACTCGGCCGATCCGCTCGACCCCGACTGGCTGCTGCGGACCCTCGGCCTCGCCGACGCGGCCCGCACGCCATACCGCAGGCTCTCCGGCGGCCAGCAGCAGCGCCTCGCGCTGGCCTGCGCGCTCGTCGGCCGCCCCGAGCTGGTGTTCCTCGACGAGCCGACCGCGGGACTGGACGCCCAGGCCCGGCTGCTGGTCTGGGAGCTGATCGACGCGCTGCGCCGGGACGGCGTCGCGGTGCTGCTCACCACGCACCTGATGGACGAGGCGGAGGCGCTGGCCGACCGGCTGATCATCATCGACCACGGCCGGATCGTCGCGGAGGGCACGCCGACCGAGCTGACCCGGCACGGTTCGGCCGGACAGCTCCGGTTCCTGGCGCCCGAGCGCCTGGACCTGAGCGGGTTGCGCGCCGCACTGCCCGCGGGATTCACCCCGCGCGAGGTCTCCCCCGGCTCCTATCTCGTCGAGGGCATCGTCGACCCGAAGGTGCTGGCGACGGTGACCGCGTGGTGCGCCGAACTCGACGTTCTCGCCACCGAACTGCGGGTCGATCAACGCAGGCTCGAGGACGTCTTCCTCGACCTGACCGGACGGGATCTGAGGGGTTGAACGTGCAAGACCGGCTCGCCGACAACAGGTTCGAGGCGGGGACCTTCCGGCCCGACCCGCAACCGAACGCACCGCTGCCGATGCTCGCCGCCCAGACCCGGCTCGAGCTGAAGCTGCTCCTGCGCAACGGTGAACAACTGCTGCTCACCATGTTCATCCCGATCACCCTCCTGATCGGGCTGTGCCTGCTGCCGGTCGGCGACCTCGGCGATCCGCGTGTCGACACCGTGCTGCCCGCCGTGATGATGGTCGCCATCATGTCGACCGCGTTCACCGGCCAGGCCATCGCCGTCGGATTCGACCGCCGCTACGGCGCCCTCAAACGGCTCGGCGCGACCCCGCTGCCGCGCTGGGGAATCATCGCGGGCAAGAGCGCCGCGGTGATCATCGTGGTCGCCCTGCAGTCACTCCTCCTTGGCGGCATCGGATTCGCGCTCGGCTGGCGGCCCGACCTCACCGGACTGCTGCTCGGCGCGATCATCATCGCGCTGGGGACCGTCACCTTCGCCGCCCTCGGGCTGCTGCTCGGCGGCACTCTCAGGGCGGAGATCGTGCTCGCCCTGGCGAACGTTCTCTGGTTCGTCATGGCAGGCGTCGGCTCCGTCGTGTTCGCGGGCGACTCGATCCCCGGACCGCTGCACACGGCCGCTCGCCTGATCCCATCCGGCGCTCTCGCCGAGGCCCTCCAGCAGGCGATCGGCGGCTCGATCGACCTGTTCGCGGTCGCGGTTCTGGCGGTCTGGGGTGCGGTCGCGGCGTGGCTCGCGACCCGGCTGTTCAAGTTCACCTAATTCGAATCACCGGCGAAACGTATTTTTTCTCGGTGTGAAGCGGCAGTATTCGGAGCCGTGCCGAAAACACTCCGCGCCCTCGCCTCACTTGCCGCCGTCTCCGCGATCACCCTCGGCGGCGGCCTCGCCTCCGCGCAGCCCGCCTGGGGACCGCTCGCGCCGCCCAACCCGTTCCTCGGGCCGGTGGGTACCTCGACCATGCACGGCGACGCCGGATCCTCGGACGCCACCCCCCTGGCCGGCCCAGGGTCGGGCGACGTCGGGGTCACCGGCATCCCTCTGCTGTCGGCGTGCCCCACGCTGCTGCAGGGCTCCGACGGACGAGTGCTCGCGCTCTGCACCGCCATCGCAGGCCAGACCCCGACCGTGCACCTGTTCGACGCCGACGTCACGAAGTCCGTGGCATCGCTGAAGCTGGCCAAGGGCAGCCTGCTCGGCGGGGTGTACGCGTTCCTGGACAACCAGAACCGGCTCGTCGCGGTCGACGGCGACCGGAAGCTACAGCGAATCGGCCACACCGCCAACACGCTGTTCGTCGACTCCACCGTCGACCTGTCCGGCGCGGTCCCTGCCGATGACGCGGTCACCGGACTGGTTCCCGACTGGGCGGGCAACATCTGGTTCGCCACCGGCGGCGGAGTGATCGGCGCCGTCGACTCCGCAGGCGTAGCCAGGACCGTCCGCGTGCCGGCGGGCGAGCAGGTGCAGAACAGCATCTCCAGCTCCCCCGACGGCGTGTCCGTGGCGACGACGCATGCGTTGTACCAACTCTCCCTCGCCTCGGACGGGACGCCCCGGATCGACTGGCGACAGGCCTACGACCGCGGATCGGCGCGGAAGCCCGGGCAGCTCAGCTGGGGAACCGGCTCCACGCCGACCTACTTCGGCCCCGCAACGGGGCACGAGTACGTCGCGATCGTCGACAGCGCGGACACCCGGGTGAACCTGATCGTGCGCCGCGTGAGCACCGGTGAGCAGGTGTGTCAGATCCCCGTGCTCGCGTCGGGCGGTCCTGGCAGCGAGAACTCCCCCATCGGGATCGGGAACTCGGTGTTCGTGGCGAGTACGTACGGCTACCCGTATCCGAAAGTGCCCGAGGGTGCCGGACCGGCCGTGCCTGCCAGTGCCCCGTTCACCGGCGGCATGACCCGCGTCGATCTGGACGGATCCGGCTGCCACGTCGTGTGGGACAACGCGGTGCGCAGCTCGGCGGTGCCGCACCTGTCGACCGCCGACGGCCTGATCTACACGGTCCTGCGTGAGGGCGCCCCGACGACCACCCCGCTTGACGGTTTCGCGTTCGCGGCGATCGACCCGGCGACTGGCGCGGTGCTCCGCAAGTCGAGCATGGGCATCACCGCGGCGAATGACACCCTGCAGATGTCCGCGCTGATCACCCCGCGCGGCGACTATCTGCAGGGCACCATCACCGGCGTGCAGCGGGTCCGGGCAGGCGGCGGACTCGGCAGCCTGGGCAGTGTCGGCAGTCTGGGGAGTTCGGGAAGTTCGGGAAGCTGATCGGCAGCCCCAACGACACGGCGGCGGGCCGCCCCGACTACACCGTGTAGTTGACCGGGCTCTACCATCGAACGCGTGCTGTATCGAGGGTTCCTGAGCCTGGTCAACCGTCTGCCGCTCCCCTCCTTGGCGGTGCAGAAGTGGATCGCGGTCGCGGTGATCGTGACCCAGGGCGGCATCGCCGTCACCGGCGCCGTCGTGCGGGTGACCGCGTCCGGCCTCGGCTGCACCACCTGGCCGCAGTGCCACCCGGGCAGCTTCGTGCCCACCGCGTCGTCGACCGCGCCGTGGTTCCACCAGGCCATCGAGTTCGGCAACCGCCTGCTCACGTTCCTGGTGGTGGCCACGGCGGCGGCCGTCGTGCTCGCGGTGACCCGCGCCGCCCGCCGTCGCGAGGTGCTCTTCTACGCGTGGCTGATGCCGCTCTCCACCGTCGCGCAGGCGGTGATCGGCGGCATCACCGTGCTGACCGGGCTGCTGTGGTGGACCGTCGCGGTGCACCTGCTGGTGTCGATGGCGATGGTCTGGCTCGCGGTGATCCTGTTCCACAAGATCGACCAGCCCGACGACGGCACCGAGGTGACCACGCTGCCCAAGCAGCTCCGGTGGCTGACCGCCCTGTCCGGCGTGGCGCTGGCGGGGACGCTCGTCGCCGGGACCATGGTGACGGGCGCGGGCCCACACGCGGGCGACAAGAACCCCGAGCGCACGGTGGAGCGGCTCGACCTCGACATCACCAACCTGGTGCACCTGCACGCCGAGATGCTGGTCGCCTACCTCGCGCTGCTGGTCGGCCTCGGCTTCGGGCTGTACGCGGTCGGCGCGCGGGCCGCGGTGACCCTGCGACTGAAGGTGGTCGTCGCGCTCGTCGTCGCGCAGGCGGGCGTCGGACTGATCCAGTTCTGGACCCACGTCCCCGCCGCGTTGGTCACGTTCCACGTCGCGCTGGCCGCGGCCTGCACCGCCGCCACCGCCGCGCTGTACGCCTCCGGCCGGGTCCGTGAGCTCGCCCCGGCCGAGCGATGAAATCGAGATTCCGCTAGCTCACGGCCGAAGGAACGACGACGCGGCGAAGCAATGGACCCGATGGAGTGCCCGAGGGGATGCGTCGCGGGTACCGTCCATCCGCATGAGCGCATCCAGAACAGTCAGACGCGTCCTTGTCGCCGGCGCATTGTCCGTCTCGACCGTCGGTTTGCTGGCGGTCGGCCCGGCGGCGGCTGCGCCAAATACCATTCCGTTCCAGGTCAGTCCCTATATCCCGCTGACCAGCCTGCCCTCTCCTAGGCTCGCCGCGACAGTGGGCGAACAACCGGGCGTCGCCACCTTGAGTGTGCTCAGGACTCCCGAGTCCGGAAACCCACACCGCGCGGTCGTCCATTGGGTCAGCCTCGCCACCGGCGCATCAGGGTCCGCGGCGTTTCCGACATTGAACGCCGCGCCCGTGACCATTCATCCGGGCACAGGTCAGGTTATTGCGTTCGTCGACCCACAGGCGATCGCGTCGCCGGGCTTCGGGACCTTCTTCGTTCCCTGATGAGGCATGGTCTTGCCCGGTGACAGTCCTCGACGACGCGCGGGCACCCCGGTCCATGACCGGGGTGCCCGCGTTCGTTGTCTGGCCTTGCTCAGCCGAGGCCGTTGCGCGCCTTCGGGAAGTGCGTCTGGTTCGCCACCCAGCCGGCCATCTTCCGCCAGTGCCCGACCCGCGGGGTGACGATGCTGGTGATGGCCCGCTCCCACTCGGAGACGGTCACGTTGTCCACCGCGGCCACCACGGCGTTCGCGGTGGCGAGGTCGTCGACCACCTGATCGCCGAGGACGCCGTCGGCGCCGACGAGGGTGATCCGCACGCCGTCCAGGCCGACCGGCTGGATCACCGCGGAGGCCGAACCGCCGTGCTCGGCAACGAACTTCTTCACCGCGGACACGGTCCGCGGGGGCAGCGATACGGCCGGTGCGGTCGCGCCGGAGTCCTGGGTCTCGACAGTCATGGAGTCAGAATACCGAAGTGCAAAAATGAGGTCATGCGCGCAATCACCGTGACCGAGTTCGGCGGCCCCGACGTCCTCCGTGTGTCCGAGATTCCCGACCCCGTCCCGGGCGACGCGGACCTGGTCGTCCACACGGACGCGATCGGCGTCAACTACATCGACACCTACTACCGCACCGGCGCCTACGCGGTCGACCTGCCCTACGTTCCCGGGCTCGAGGGCAGCGGCGTCGTCGAATCGGTCGGTTCCGCCGTCTCCGGGGTCCGGGTCGGCGACCGGGTGGCGTGGTCATCGGCGTCGGGCAGCTACGCGGAGCGGGTCGTGGTGCCCGCCGCGGTCGCGGTTCCCGTGCCGGAGGGCGTCGGCGCCCCCGAGGCCGCCTCGGTGCTCCTGCAGGGCATGACGGCGCACTACCTGATGAACTCGGTGTACTACGTCGAGCCCGGCGACACCGTCCTGGTGCACGCGGGCGCGGGCGGGGTGGGCCTGGTGCTTACGCAGCTCGCGGTCGCCAGGGGCGCGCGCGTGATCACCACGGTGTCTTCGGACGAGAAGGAACTGCTGTCCCGTGAGGCCGGCGCCTCGGAGGTGCTGCGCTACAGCGACGACCTCGCACAGCAGGTTCGCGCACTCACCGACGGGGAGGGCGTGGCTGCGGCGTTCGACGGTGTCGGCGCGGACACCTTCGAGGCCAGCCTGGCGTCGGTCCGGATACGCGGAACCCTCGCACTGTTCGGCGCGGCCAGCGGTCCGGTGCCGCCGTTCGACCCGCAGCGCCTGAACGCGGCGGGCTCGCTGTTCCTGACCCGCCCCACCCTCGGCCACTACACCCGCGACCGCGACGAGCTGCTGTGGCGCTCGGGCGAGGTGTTCGAGGCGATCAGGGACGGTTCCCTGAAGATCCGGGTCGGGGCGCAGTACCCGCTCAAGCAGGCGGGGCGGGCGCACCGGGATCTGGAGGGCCGGAAGACCACGGGCTCGATCGTGCTGATCCCCTAGGCGCGTAGGTCACAGGCCAGCCGTCGGCGCACACCTTTTGACAGCGTCGCACCCCTTTGGGCCTGCAATGTGTGTGTTCTTGTCAGAAGGTGTGCGCAGGGGTGCGGCCCGGACACGCGAGGCCCCGCAATCTCTTTACGACGTAAAGCACCTATCGCTTACACCATAAGGAGACACTGCAGGCGGCAGTATTTGCAGGTCAAGGTGATTTCACGCGCTCTATCGCGCTGCTGCGGCGAGCGCCCGCCGCCGGAAGCGGACTCGGTCCCAAGAGCGCTGACCGAGGACAAAATCGTCGCTACCTCGATCGAGGTAGCGGACGACGCCGGGATGGCAGGTCTGCCGAGGCGAGCGGTGGGTGAACCTTCGCGCCGATGGCCACGTACACCGACGTCCCGAGCAAGAGCGAGCTGGTGGACCTGATATGTACGACCGGGTGCGGGCCGAACTGCCCACCGACCACGAATGAGCGTGGGCTGGCGCGCGGCGGTGACCGCGTGGACCGAGGACCTGTGGGCGTTCTACCTTCGGCAGGACGACTTGCTCGTGGGCCGCCGAGCGGGGCCATCCCGCCGAATCAAAGACACTCGCGAGAGGTGAAGGCGCGAAGCCAGTGCCCCACGATCAGCTGAAGAGCGAGCCGATCGTGTCCCACCCGAGCACCGCGTCGACGGCCAGGCCGCAGAACACGACGGCCAGGTAGTTGTTCGACTGCAGGAACAGGCGCAGCGGCTTCACCGGCTCGCCGCGGCGGACGCCTGCGTAGAGCTGGTGCGCCATCAGCAGGAACCAGGCACCGGCGACAAAGGCGACGGCCGCGTAGATGTAGCCGGCCGCGGGCACCAGGGCCAGCGTGGTCAGCACGGTCAGCCACGTGTAGACGAGGATCTGCTTGGTGACGCGCTCCTCGGTCGCGATGACCGGGAGCATGGGGACGCCCGCCGCCTTGTAGTCCTCCTTGTAGCGCATGGCGAGGGCCCAGGTGTGCGGCGGCGTCCAGAAGAAGATGACCAGGAACAACACGATCGGTTCCCAGCTGATCGAGCCGGTGACCGCGGCCCAGCCGACCATCACAGGCATGCAGCCGGCGGCACCGCCCCAGATGACGTTCTGCCAGGTGCGACGCTTGAGGACCATGGTGTAGACGAGCACGTAGAACGCGATGGTCAACACGATCAGCACGGCCGCGAGCGGATAGGTCGCCCACCACAGCCACACGAAGGACGCCGCGCCGAGGAGCAGTCCGAAGATCAGCGCGTGCGAGGTCGGCACCGCCAGCCGGGCGAGCGGCCTGCGAGCGGTCCGCTTCATCACCTTGTCGATGTCCGCGTCGACCACGCAGTTGAGGGTGTTGGCGCTGGCCGCGCCCATCCATCCGCCGAAGAGCGTGCTCAGGATCAGCGGGAAGTTGACGTTGCCGCGGTCCGCGAGCAGCATCGCCGGGATCGTCGCGACGAGCAGCAGCTCGATCACCCGCGGCTTGGTCAGCGCCAGATAGGCGAGCACCTTCCCGGTCGCACGTCCCCAGAGAGTGGCGGGCTGGCTCGTCTGGGCGGGCTCGGAGCCACCAGCGAGACCGTGTCCGCCATGCTCCACAATCCGCACCATTTCTCCTTGCGACACGCGAGTGACCACCTGATCCTGTCGCGCACCGCTGCGCGCCTGACTTCGCACTACTACAGACGATGGTAGACGGCGCGGCGAACAGATCCGAACCGCAGGTCGCACTAACGCCGGTTCGGCACAGACCGCCCGGTCTCGACACGACCCTTCTGTCGATCGACCGGGATGCGCCCGAGCACTAGTGTTGTCCCGGAACTACCCTTGGCTTTACGCGTCGCCGTACCCCAATGTCAGGAGACTTCTGCTCGTGTCGATCACAGACGAGATCCGCGTCCTCACCCAGCCGGTGCACCCCGCCGACTGGACGGAGCTAGACACCAAGGCCGTGGACACCGCCCGTGTCCTCGCCGCCGACGCCGTGCAGAAGGTGGGAAACGGCCACCCCGGCACCGCGATGAGCCTCGCTCCGCTCGCATACACGCTGTTCCAGCGCGTCATGCGGCATGACCCGGCCGATCCCGAATGGGTCGGCCGCGACCGCTTCGTGCTGTCCTGTGGTCACAGCAGCCTCACCCTGTACCTGCAGCTCTACTTGTCGGGCTACGGCCTCGAGCTCGCCGACATCGAGGCGCTGCGTACCTGGGGTTCGCTCACTCCTGGCCACCCCGAGTACGGCCACACCGTCGGCGTCGAGATGACCACGGGCCCGCTCGGCCAGGGCTTGGCCTCCGCCGTCGGCATGGCGATGGCGGCGCGCCGCGAGCGCGGCCTGTTCGACCCGGACACCGCCGCAGGCGCCAGCCCGTTCGACCACAACATCTACGTCATCGCCTCCGACGGTGACCTGCAGGAGGGCGTAACTTCCGAGGCCTCCTCGCTCGCGGGTGTCCAGCAGCTCGGCAACCTGATCGTCTTCTACGACGACAACGAGATCTCCATCGAGCACGACACCGCGATCGCGTTCGGCGAGGACGTCGCCAAGCGCTACGAGGCGTACGGCTGGCACGTGCAGCGTGTGGAGGGTGGCGAGAACGTCTCCGCGATGCTCGACGCCGTCGCCGCCGCCGAGGCCGTGACGGACAAGCCGTCGATCATCGTGCTGCGCACCATCATCGGTTACCCGGCGCCCACCAAGATGAACACCGGCGATGTGCACGGCGCGGCGCTCGGCGCGGACGAGGTCGCGGGCGTCAAGAAGGCGCTCGGCTTCGATCCCGAGAAGTCGTTCGAGGTGGACCCGGCCGCGCTGGCGCACGCCCGCGAGGTCGCGGTCCGCGGCGCAGCCACGCGTGCGGCCTGGGAGGTCGAGTTCGAGGCGTGGGCCGGACGCGAGCCCGAGCGCAAGGCACTCTTCGACCGCCTGCAGGCGGGCGAGTTCCCCGAGGGCTGGACCGACATCCTGCCGACCTGGGAGCCCGACGCCAAGGGCGCCGCCACCCGCAAGGCCTCGGCCAAGGTGCTCAACGCTCTCGGCCCGATCCTGCCCGAGCTGTGGGGCGGCTCGGCCGACCTCGCCGGCAGCAACAACACCACCATCGACGGCTCGGACTCGTTTGGCCCGCCGTCCATCTCGACGAAGGACTGGACCGCGCAGCCCTACGGCCGCACCCTGCACTTCGGCATCCGCGAGCACGCGATGGGCTCGATCCTCAACGGCATCGCACTGCACGGGCCGACCCGCCCGTACGGCGGCACCTTCATGGTCTTCAGCGACTACATGCGTCCGGCCGTCCGGCTGGCCGCGCTGATGAAGACGCCCGCGATCTACGTGTGGACGCACGATTCCATCGGCCTCGGCGAGGACGGCCCGACGCACCAGCCGATCGAGCACCTCGCGGCGCTGCGTGCGATCCCGAACCTTGCGGTGATCCGTCCGGGCGACGCCAACGAGACGGCGCACGCGTGGAAGACCGCCCTGGAGAACAAGACCGGGCCGACGGCGCTCGCGCTGACCCGCCAGGACATTCCGGTGCTCGAGGGCACCAAGGCCGGATCCGTCGACGGCGTCGCCCGCGGCGCGTACGTCCTCGCGGAGGCCTCCACCGGCACCCCGCAGGTGATCCTGATGGCCAGCGGCTCCGAGCTCTACCTGGCCACCTCGGCCCGCGAGGCGCTCGAGGCCGATGGCATCGGAACCCGGGTCGTCTCCGTGCCCTGCATGGACTGGTTCCAGGAGCAGGACCAGGCCTACCGCGACGAGGTGCTGCCGCCCGCGGTCCGCGCCCGTGTCTCCGTCGAGGCCGGCATCGCGATGCCGTGGTGGCGTCTACTCGGCGACGCAGGCGAGGCGGTCTCCATCGAGCACTTCGGCGCGTCCGCCGATCACAAGACGCTGTTCCGCGAGTTCGGTTTCACGGCCGAGGCCGTCACCGCCGCGGCCCGCCGCACCCTCGACCGAGTGAAGGGATGACCTCGATGAGCGAATCAGTACAGAACGCCAACCTGGCCGCGCTGTCGCAGGCGGGGGTCTCGGTGTGGCTCGACGACCTGTCCCGCGGGCGCCTCGAGTCCGGCAACCTCGCGGCGCTCGTCCGGGAGAAGAGCGTCGTCGGCGTCACCACGAACCCGACCATCTTCCAGGGCGCGATCACCAAGGGTCACGAGTACACAATCCAGCTCAAGGACCTGGCCGGCCGGGGCGCGAACGTCGATGACACGGTCCGCGCGCTGACCACCGACGACGTCCGCGACGCCTGCGACGTGCTGGCCCCGCAGTACGAGGCCAGCGCTGGCGTGGACGGCCGCGTCTCGATCGAGGTCGATCCGCGGCTGGCGCACGAGACGGATGCGACCGTCGCGCAGGCCATCGAGCTGTGGAAGATCGTCGATCGCCCGAACCTGCTCATCAAGATCCCGGCCACCCTGGCCGGGCTGCCCGCGATCACCCGGGTGATCGCGGAGGGCATCAGCGTCAACGTGACGCTGATCTTCTCGGTGGAGCGGCACCGGGCCGTGATGGATGCGTACCTGGCCGGCCTCGAGGCCGCGAAGGCAGCCGGGCACGACCTCGGGGCCATCCACTCCGTCGCCTCGTTCTTCGTCTCCCGCGTGGACGCGGAGATCGACGCCCGCCTCGACGCCATCGGCACCGAGGAGGCGCTGGCCCTGCGCGGCAAGGCCGGGCTCGCGAACGCGCGCCTCGCCTACGCCGCCTACCAGGAGGTGTTCGAGGGCGGTGGCACCTACGCGGGCCTGACCTCCGCGGGTGCCCGGGTGCAGCGACCGCTGTGGGCGTCGACGGGCGTGAAGAATCCCGACTACCCCGACACGCTCTACGTCACCGAGCTGGTCGCGCCGAACACGGTGAACACCATGCCGGAGAAGACGATGGATGCGGTGGCCGATCACGGCGTCATCACCGGCGACACCATCACCGGTACCGCCGCCGCCTCGCAGCAGGTCTTCGACGCGCTCACCGCGGTCGGGGTCTCGCTCCCCGATGTGTTCGACAAGCTGGAAACCGAAGGAGTCGACAAGTTCGAGGTCTCCTGGAATGAGCTGCTCGAGGCCATTTCCGGGGAACTCGCGGCCGCGTCCGACAAGGGCTGACCCGGTGCCGGGCACGGGCTCCGCGCCGCGGTGGGACAACCCACTCCGGGACGAGAGGGACAAACGACTACCGCGAATCGCGGGCCCGTGCGCGCTGGTGATCTTCGGGGTCACCGGCGATCTGGCACGCAAGAAGCTGATGCCCGCGGTGTACGACCTGGCCAACCGGGGTCTCCTCCCGCCCGGCTTCGCCCTGGTCGGGTTCGCCCGCAGGGACTGGGCGGCAGAGGATTTCGGTCAGGTCGTCCATGACGCGGTCAAGAAGCATTCGCGCACCCCTTTCCGCGAGGAGGTGTGGGAGCGACTCGCCGAGGGAATTCGGTTCGTGCAGGGCAGTTTCGACGACGACGCGGCCTTCGTCGAGCTGACCAAGACCCTGACCGCGCTCGACGAGGAACGCGGCACCGGCGGCAATCACGCCTTCTACCTTGCTATTCCGCCTGCCGCTTTCCCCACCGTGTGCGAACAGCTCTCGAAGTCCGGGCTGGCGCAGCCGGTGGAGGACCAGTGGCGCCGGGTCGTCATCGAGAAGCCCTTCGGGCACGACCTGGAGAGCGCGAAGGACCTCAACGCCGTCGTCAACACGGTCTTCCCCGAGGACTCGGTGTTCCGCATCGACCACTACCTCGGCAAGGAGACGGTGCAGAACATCCTGGCGCTGCGGTTCGCGAACCAGCTGTTCGACCCGATCTGGAACGCGCACTACGTCGACCACGTACAGATCACCATGGCCGAGGACATCGGGCTCGGCGGCCGGGCCGGGTACTACGACGGGATCGGCGCGGCCCGCGACGTCATCCAGAACCACCTGCTGCAGCTGCTCGCCTTCACCGCGATGGAGGAACCGGTCAGCTTCGAGCCGTCGGAACTGCAGTCCGAGAAGATCAAGGTGCTCTCCGCGACCAGGCTCGCGGAACCGCTCGACGAGACGACCGCGCGCGGCCAGTACGCGGGCGGATGGCAGGGCGGCCAGCAGGTGGTGGGCCTGCTCGACGAGGAGGGCTTCTCGAAGGACTCCACCACGGAGACCTTCGCCGCGATCACCCTCGAGGTCGACACCCGCCGATGGGCGGGCGTCCCCTTCTACCTCCGCACCGGAAAACGGTTGGGCCGCAGGGTCACCGAGATCGCGGTGGTGTTCAAGCGGGCACCGCACCTGCCCTTCGACAAGACCATGACCGAGGAACTCGGACAGAACGCCCTGGTGATCCGGGTGCAGCCGGACGAGGGCGTCACGATGCGGTTCGGCTCCAAGGTGCCCGGCTCCTCCATGGAGGTCCGCGACGTCAACATGGACTTCAGCTACGGCCAGGCGTTCACCGAGTCCTCCCCCGAGGCCTACGAGCGGCTGATCCTCGACGTGCTGCTCGGCGAGCCGTCCCTGTTCCCCGTCAACGCCGAGGTCGAGCTGTCCTGGAAGATCCTCGACCCGGTGATCGAGCACTGGGCCGAGTCCGGCAAGCCCGAACCGTACGAGGCGGGCACCTGGGGTCCGGCGTCCGCGCAGGAGATGCTGCGCCGCACCGGACGTGAATGGAGAAGGCCGTGACGACTTTGGAGGCGCTCCAGTGATCATCGACATCCCCTCCACGACCACCGAGCAGGTCAACAAGAAGCTCGTCGAGGTCCGCGAGACCGGCGGCGCGGTGACCCTCGGCCGGGTGTTGACGCTGGTCGTCTGCACCCGAGACAGCGAGAACGCCGAGGACGTGATCGACGCGGCCAACGAGGCGAGTCGCGAGCATCCGTGTCGGGTGATCGTGGTCGCGCGCGGCGACCGGTCCGCCGAGACGCGGCTCGACGCTCAGATCCGGGTGGGCGGCGACGCCGGCGCATCGGAGGTCGTGGTGCTGCGACTGCATGGCGAGCTGGCCAACCACGAGAGCAGTGTCGTGGTGCCCTTCCTGCTGCCGGACACCCCGGTGGTGGCGTGGTGGCCCGACAAGAGCCCACCCTTCCCCGCGGAGGATCCCGTGGGGAAGCTCGCGATTCGTCGCATCACGGATGCGACGGGGGCGCCCGACCCGCTGGCCACGATCAAGTCGCGGTTGGAGTCCTACTCCCCCGGCGACACCGACCTGGCATGGAGCCGCATCACCTACTGGCGGGCGCTGCTCACCTCCGCGCTGGATCAGCCGCCGTACGAGCCGATCATCTCGGCGACGGTGTCCGGCATCCCCGAGGAGCCGGCGGTGGACATGATCGCGGGCTGGTTGGCCAGCCGCATCGACGGACCCGTCACCAGGGATGCAGGCGAGCTGAAGGTCGTACTGCATCGGGAGAACAGTTCGGTCACCCTCAGCAGGCCGCAGACCGGCAAGACCGCGACGTTGAGCCGGTCCGGGGCCCCGGATTCGCTTGTCTCGCTTGCCCGTCGGGAGACCCGCGACTGCCTGGCCGAGGAGCTGCGCCGCCTCGACCCGGACGAGATCTACCACGCGGCGCTCGCCGGGCTGACGAAAGTGACCTATGACTGAGAACGTGAGCGTCCAGACCTACGCCGATTCCGACGAGCTGGTGGCGGCCGCGGCCGCGCAGTTCGTCGACGTGATCGTCGCCGCGCAGGCCGAGCGCGGCGAGGCCGCGGTCGTGCTCACCGGAGGTGGGAACGGAATCGGTCTGCTGCGCAAGGTCCGCGAGAATGCCGGCGCCGTGGACTGGTCGAAGGTCGACTTCTACTGGGGCGATGAACGATTCCTCCCCCGGGGACATCCGGACCGCAACGAGGTGCAGGCCCACGAGGCGCTACTCGACCACGTGCCGGTCACGCCCGCCCGCCTGCACCCGATGCCGTACGGCGACGGACTGTACGCCGGTGACCCGGACGCCGCGGCCGTCGCCTACAGCCACCTGCTCAGCGCGCACGCCGGCTCCAACTCGATCCCCGAGTTCGACGTGCACCTGCTCGGCATGGGCGGCGAGGGCCACGTCAACTCCCTGTTCCCGGACACCGACGCCGTCCGCGAGGCCACGCGCTTCGTCGTCGGGGTCACCGACTCCCCCAAGCCGCCTGCCGAGCGAGTCACCCTGACGCTGCCAGGGGTGCGGCGGGCAAAGCGCGTGTGGCTGCTGGTCGCGGGCGCGGACAAGGCCGAGGCGGTCGGCGCGGCGTTGACGGGCGCGAGCCCCGAGGACATTCCGGCGGCGGGCGCCGTCGGCTCCGAGTCGACGATCTGGATGCTCGACCGGGCCGCTGCGGCGAACCTGCCCACCGGCTGACCCTCAGGCTTGGTCCGGGTCGTCCTCCGTGGCGGGAGGACGGACCGGGTGTATCTCGGGGACATCCCACACCTCACGCGAACCTGCGGGCCTGCAGCCGGTTCGGATCGCGGGTCGTCGCCGCGACCGCTTGTCGATTCCCCCACGCCATGCTGCCTGCGCTCCTGAACAGTCGGTCATCGCGGGACTCCCTCCTCGGCCTTTTGCGACCGTTGGGGAGTTTGACGCGGGCGCGGGCGCCACGGTTCCACCGTTAGGACGGCTACGCAGTTGGGATCAATCCGCTGTCATGGCCGCCGTCCGCTTCCTGCCGACGCCGACATTGATCCCAATGCTCAGCACCGCCGACGAGCCACCGGCCGAACGCTCACGGAGCATGCCGTCGAGTACCTGGCGAACGACCGACCGCTGATCTCCGCTCAGCTCGGCGTCGAGTCGCCCGCCTTCGGCGATCGTGGACGTGGCGACGTCCCACAAATGACCGCCCGATCGGAACCTCATGCCACAGGTGGTGGTCTCGACCGAGACCTCCCGCAGCCCGGCGTCGGCCATTGCACCTCGCAGTGCAGCCGGATCCGCCAGTAGGGGTGGCCACGCTGCTGGCGTCGCCGCCAGACCGGCGGATCTGGGGACGACGGCGTGCATGGCGCCGCGGAAGTAGTCGAGGTACTCCGCTTCGGCTGGAGATCCCAGTGCGACGATGAGCACCCGCCCCGCCGGCTTGGTCACCCGCACCATCTCAACGAGACAACGACGGAGGTCCGGCACGCGGGTGAGGCCGTCCTGCGATCCGACGACGTCGAACGAGTCGGCGGCCAGGTCGATCATCGTCGCGGCGTCGATGACCACCACCTCCGCGCCGAGACGCGCCGCGGGGATGCCCAGCGTGCCACGCCCGGCCGCCACCTCGAGGAATCGCTCACCAGCTCGGAGTCCGACGATGCGGAGCGCATGCTCGGCCAACCCGACGGTGATAGGCGTAGTGGCATCGTCGAGGATCGCGGCGCGTCGGCCGGTCGCGGCGCCGCTCGGTTCGGCAGTCGGGGGCTGACCGGTCACCGGGGTTGCACCCCGGGATCGCGCCACATTCGATACGCCAGCGGCCACAGGGCGAGCAGGCCCACCGCGGCCTGGACGTAGAGCTGCACGGCGATGAGGGGCACCAAACGCGAAACGGCGATCATCGCGAGCGAACCGGCGACACACAGGGTGAGCGGCATGCTCAGGATTCGGCTGCGATGAATGCTGATCGCGAAGCCGACCGCACCGACAGCAAACACGCACGCGCCTATCAGCAGCACGGGCAGGAACCATGGCAGGAGTGCGGACTGCGCCTTCTCGATATTCCCCCCGATCTCGGCCACGACCAGTGGCGCGAACTCGAAAGCAGGCGGCAACATGAACAACGCGCTGCCGAAGACGGCGAAGGGCACTGCCAACTCGACCCAGCGCCGCTCCCCTGCGGTGCGAAGAAGGGCGCCTAGCGCCACAAACGCGAGGATCATGAGTCCGGATCCGACCGCGACCATCAGGTGCGCGATGCCCCATCGTGTCGTGTCCGCAGCAACCGCCGCCGCGACATTCGCGGGGTCCGGGGGGCCCAGTCCGATATAGGGATGAGTCAGCAGCCCGCCTGCCAGCACCGCGGGCGCTATCAGCACAATGGCCGCGCCGTAGCGGCTTCGCTTCATCTCGGCTGTACTCATGATCTTCTCCTGACCTCTGTGTTCTGTCGACGCTACGGAGGACAGGGGTGGCGCTCATCGCACGCGAGTACCACATCGCCGGTGCACCGGAAATGGTCCGTTCGTACCAGGCGCGACCTAGACGAGGTCGTGCCGGAATGCATACGCGGTGGCCGCCGCCCGCGAAGAAACACCGATCTTCGTGAACACGTTCTGCAGGTGACGACGGATTGTGTGCTCGCTCAAGACAAGCTCCTCCGCGATCTCGCGATTGGTTTTCCCCGTCGCCGCCAGCGCGAGCACCTGCAACTCGCGGCCGGTGAGACCACCCTCCGCCGTCGCTCCCTTCGTCGAAAGACGCTGCACGCGTGCCAGGTCCGGACCGGCGCCCAACCTCTCGAACACGCCTGCGGCGGCGGCAAGCTCCGAGTTCGCGGTTTCGACATCGCCGAGTTCCCGGTAGGCCAGTCCGATCAGGACACGAACCTGCGCCACCTCGTAGGGGGCCTCGAGGTCCTGCCAGATCCGCCATGATCGACGCAGTTCCTCGGCGGCCGCTCGAGCCTCGCCCTCGGCGAGCAGGACAGCTCCGGTGGCGCGAGCGGAGATGGCATGCAGCAAGGGGGCGTCGAGATCGACGGCGATCTGCGAGAGTTCGTCGGCGGCCTGCCGCGCAGCAGGCACCTGGCCTGCTGACAGGGCGATGTCGACGAAGGCGGGCAGCATCTTCGATCGCGTCGTTCGGTCCTGCCCCTCGTCGAGCACCCGACGGATGGCATTCAGGGCGGCATCGAGGCGGCCCTGCGCCAGCCACAGCAGAGCGAGCCCCGGCTGTGGTTCTCGGGCCCACTCACCAGCCGCGCGGTAGGCCTCCTCGGCCTCATCGAACTCGCCACGCAGCCGGTGCAGCTCCGCGAGTTGATAGAACGCCATGCCCACCGCGGGCTGGCCGTACGGTGCAGAGAGCCGATCGCGGGCCAGCCGCGCCTCGGCCAACGCGTCCGCCCAGGCGCCGCGCAGCTGCATGAGCTGCGAACGATGCACGAGACACTGACCTCGGAACGGAACCAGACCCGGCTGGGGCCCGGACCACCGATCGAGAGCCTCCGTCCACTCCTGCGCCCGGTGGAGGTCGAACACATCCTGGCACGCCAAAATCACCGCACAGTAGATGATGCCGGTCGCGATCGGGTTCGTCTCGCCCGACGTGACGGCGATCATCGCCTCGTCGAGGAACACCATGCCCTCGGCGACGCGCCCGCCGCAGACCAGGCACTGGCCGAGGCCGAGCCGCGAAAGCGCCACCAAGTCGGTGTCCTCGAACCGCGCGCCGATCCTGGCGGCCTCGTCGAAGTTCGCGGTGGCGCTTGCGAGATCGCCCACTCCGATGCTCTGGAGCGCCGCGGGGATGAGCAGGTAACCGCGTTCGGCGCACTCGAGCCCCTCGCCTGCCAACAGCCGCCCGGCCCTCGAGAACCAGCCCCCTCCTCGGGCCATCTCGCCGCGCTGGACCAGACCCATTCCGAGCCAGAACGCGCAGCGCGCGGCGCGAGCGATTTCGCCGGATCCCAGCCAATCCCGGTGCGCCCGCTCCCAGGCCTGACTGCTCTCGTCGGCGTTCCCGATGAGCTCGGCCGCCACGGCGAGCCGTTCAGTGTCTTCGGGTCCGAGCCGACGGTCACTGTCGGCGGCCGACAGTTGCGAATACGCGTCAGCCCACGCCGAATGCAGAAACGAATTCCGGCCCTGTGCGAGTGCCCGCGAAGCCATCCGTCCTCCTCACCGGACAGCGGCGCAAGATCAGGCACCGAGGCCCGGTATCACCTCGCACGTTACCCCGACCCCCGTCCGATATCCTGCATGGATGGCCGGCAACGCAAGCCTTCGAATCATCCGCCTGCGAACGCTGATCGAGCACCCGCGCACCGGCGAGAGCGAACGGGCCGCGGCGCAGCGGATGCTCGACCGGATTCTGGACAAGTCGCGCATCCGGCACGACCCCGGTGACCGCATGTATGGTGCCCGGCACGATCGACCCGGACGTCACGCGGGTCTGTCGAGTATCGCGGACATGATCCGCGACGACATCGCGCTGGCACGAGCGGTCTCCTCGGCTGAGACTTCGCCGGGACGGGTCGCCGTCAAGGATCCGATCGGCGACGCCCCTGCCGAGATCCGCTTCGTCGTGGAGACGCCACACGAAGCCGGCATCGTCATCACGATCGACGACGTGCCCCCGGATTGGGGGTGGGTATCCGAAGGCGGCATCGCCGCTGTCAGCCCGCCGCTACGAGCTCTTGCCGCCGAGCTGGCGGAGATCATGAACGGCTACAACCGCGACGGTGCGGACATCGAGAAGCGGTTCTTCGGCAGGGTCCGTACGTGCGGCGAGACGCTGGTCTGGTGACCTGACGGTGGGATCCCACCCTCCATCGGCGACTACGCCGCGAGGACTTGGGCTACCGGCACCACCCGGCCCGCGAGCTCCGCGATGAGTCCGAGCGCTGTCGCGTGCCTGTCCTTCGTATGGTCGGCGGTCGCCTCGACGGCGACAAAACACTGCACGTCTCGCGCGAACGCATCGAACGTCGTCGCGAGGATGCCCGCCGACGCGAAGACGCCCGCGACGATCAACTGATCGCGCCGCGTGCGGCGCAGCTCCTCGGCGAGATCGGTTGCGAAGAAGGCGCTGTAGCTGCGCTTCCTCACCCACATCACGCCGGATTCGAGGGAATCGATCGTCGTCTCGGCCGACTGGCTCTCCGTCGGCCCCATCCCCCACAGTTCCCCGAGCAATCCGCGCTGCACCGGATCGGACGCCGCGCGGGGTGCGCTCGCGACGACGGGCACTCCCCGAGCGACCGCCCAATCCACCAAACGCGCGGTCTCAGCGACCACGCGCGAACGGACGGCACCCGCGAGCACGTCCACGTAGTAGGGCTGCAGGTCATGCACGAGAAGCGCCGCCCGCTCGACGTCCAACGTCCACCCCGGCCCTCCGGACATCGGGAGCAGGTCGCGCGAGTCGTATTCCTCAACCGCCACATCAAATGTCGCCACCGAGGGATCATCCCATCGCTTGCCCGAACACCTATCCGCTGTTGCGCAGCGCGGTCGCCAGTCCGTTCATCGTCAACTGGATACCGCGCCGCACCGGGTCGCTGTCGTCGCCGGATCGGTACCTGCGCAGCAACTCCACCTGCAGGTGGTTCAGCGGCTCCAGGTACGGGAACCTGTTGTGCACCGACCTTCTCAGGCCCGGATTGTCCGCGAGCAGGTCGTCGTTGCCGGTGATCGCCTTGTACATCGCGATCGTCCGCGCGTGCTCGGCGGCGATCTTGCCGAAGACCCTCTCCCGCAACGCCACATCCGGCACCAGCTCCGCATACCGCGCGGCCAGGCCCATGTCCGACTTCGACATCACCATCGCCATGTTCGACAGCACGGTCCGGAAGAACGGCCACCGCTCGTACAACTCCGTCAGCCTCGCGAGCCTCGCCGGATCGCCACCGACCCACTCCTCGAAGGCCGTTCCCGTCCCGTACCAGCCCGGCAGCATCACCCGGGACTGGCTCCAGGACAGCACCCACGGGATCGCGCGCAGATCGGAGATCGACTTGGTGGCCTTGCGCGACGCCGGCCGACTGCCGATGTTCAGCGCACCGATCTCGGCGACCGGCGTCGAGGTGGTGAAGTACTCGACAAACCCGGGCGTCTCGTGCACCAAGTCGCCGTAGGCGGTCCTGGCCGCCGCGGCCAGCTCGTCGAGCACCGCGTACGCCGGTCCCGCATCGGCGCCGAGGCCCTCCACGTCCAGCAGCGTGGACTCGAGCGTCGCGGCGATCAGGGTCTCCAGATTGCGATGCGCCAGCCGGGGTTCGGCGTACTTCGCCGCGATCACCTCACCCTGCTCGGTGATCCGCAGCGAGCCGGCCACCGCGCCGGGCGGCTGCGCCAGGATCGCCTCGTAGCTCGGCCCTCCGCCCCGACCGACGGTGCCGCCGCGACCGTGGAACAGCCGCAACCGAATCCCCGCCGTGCGCGCCGCCTCCACCAGGTCCAGCTCAGCCCGGTACAGCGCCCAATTGGCCGCGAGGTACCCGCCGTCCTTGTTGGAGTCCGAGTAGCCCAGCATCACCTCCTGCCGGCCGCCGCGCGCGGTCAGCAGCCCGCGATACACCGGCACGTCCAGCACCTCGGTCAGGGTGGCGGCTCCGCCCTGCAGGTCCTCGATGGTCTCGAACAGCGGCACGATCCCGACCGGGCACGACGGCGCGGAGCCGTTCGCGCCCGGGTCGAGCAGGCCGACCTCCTTGAGCAGCACCGCAGCCTCCAGCATGTCGCTGACGGACGTGCACATGCTGATGACGTAGTTCGGGATCGCGCCGGCGCCAATGCTTCTCACGGCCTCCGCCCCCGCTGCCAGGATCGCCAGCTCGGAGGTGGTCAGTTCGCCGAACTCGGCGCCGGGACCCACCAGCGGCCGTCGGGTTCCCAGCTCCGCCGTCAACAGCGCGACGCGCTCCCCCTCGGTCAGCGAGCGGTAGTCCGGGTGCACCCCCGCCCAGGCGAACAGTTCCGCGATCACCTGCTCGTGCACCTCCGAGTTCTGGCGCATGTCCAGCCCGGACAGGTGAAACCCGAACGCCTGCACCGATTCGCGCATCGTCGCCAGTCGCTCCTCCGCCAGCAGTTCGTCGCCGTGCCCGCGCAGCGACGCGTCGATCGCGTCCAGGTCGGCGAGCAACTCCGCGGGCGAGCCGAACGGCTCCGCGCCGGGATGGTGGAGGGCGGACCGGGACAACGAGACCTCGGCCGCGCCGAGGATGCGGAGCGCCGTCGCCGTCAGCCGTCCCCGGATCCCGCGCAGCGCACGCCGATACGACTCGTCCGAGCGGAACGGCGAGTCGTCCCCCGACGCGTCAGCCAGGGCCCGCAACGCCGCCGAGACCTCGACGAGCCGATCCGACATGGACAGCTCCCGCTCGAGCGCCTCCAGTTCGCCGAGGTGGTGTTCGAGCACGGTGGCCGCTGCCCGGTGGGTCGCCCGGTGCACGACCTCCGCCGTCACGAACGGATTCCCGTCACGGTCACCGCCGATCCAGGACCCGGTCGTGAGCATTGGTTCGGACAGCAGGTTCGCCTCCGGCCAGCGCCGCCGGAGCTCCGCGCGCAGCTGCGCGTTGATCCTCGGCACGACCTCGAACAGGGCCACGTCGTAGTACCGCAGGCCCACCTCGATCTCGTCCTGAATCCGCAGCCGCGAGAGCCGGATCAGCGCGGTCTGCCACAGGGTGAGGATCTGCCGTCGCAGGTCGCGGTCGACGTCCGCCTGTTCGGCCGGATCGAGGTCGGTGCGCTCGCGGAACCGCATCAGTTCGGTGATCCGGTGCTGGGTCTCGAACACCGTGCGACGCCGGGTCTCCGTCGGATGCGCGGTGATCACCGGCACCACCGACGCACCCTCGAGCTCGTGGGCCACGGTCGACGAATCGAGTTGCGCCGCATCGAGCTTCCGGTAGGTCGCGGCCAGGGTGCTGTCCTGCGGTGGCTCGCCGGCCCGGACCCGGAGGGCGCGGCGCCGCTCGCGGTGCAGGTCCTCCGCGAGATTCGCCAACAGGGCGAAGTGACTGAAGGCGCGGATCACCGGGATCGCCACGTCCACCTCGACGCTCGAGAACAATGCGGCCAGCTCGGCACGGTCGATCTCGGATCGGCGTACCCGGAAGGACTCGACGCGGGCGCGCTCGACCAGCTCGAAGACCTGGTCGCCCGCCTGCTCGCGGATGACCTCCCCGAGGATCCCGCCGAGCAGCCGGATGTCCTCGCGAAGCGGTTCGGTGGCCTCCCGGGGAGGCTCGGCCGGGTGATCGAGGCGACGGACCGCGTGCTCGGGAGACGGGCTCATGGAACCAGTATCGGCGCTGACCCGCCCCCAGGCAGTGTTACGACCCCCGGGTCACCGTTCCCCCGCGGTCAGCTGTATTTGACGGTCAGCTGAACTTGATCTGGAGACCGATGCCGAGGATCGCGATCAGCCAGATCACGGCCGTGAACACGGTGAGCCGGTCGAGGTTCTTCTCCACCACGGTGGATCCGGACAGGCTGGACTGCACGCCGCCACCGAACAGGCTGGACAGGCCGCCGCCCTTGCCGCGGTGCAGCAGCACCAGCAGGATCAGCAGCAGGCTGGTGATCACCAGCAGGATGTCCAGGAACAGTTCCATGTAATCTCCACGCCTTCGCTGACGGATACGGCCACAAGCTCCCCGATCTTACCGGTACGGCGCCCATCGACCGGCAATCGGATCCCACGAAGGCCACCTCCACGATGGCAATCCCGCCGCACGGGACGCGCATGAGACCTGCGCCAGAAATGACGTATCACTTCAACGTCCACGCATGACCCCCCCGCCATTCGATCGGAAGGTCTATCAATGTCTCATCGTTCCAGGACTGTCGGAGTTCTCGTCGTCACCGGCGCGGCTCTGCTCTCGAGCATCGGCGGCGTCGGCGTCGCCCAGGCCGACCCGACGCTTCCGGCGTCGATCACGGCATTGTTCGACTCCGGCTCCGCCGCCCTCGGCAGTTCGGCTCCCGCCGCGGACGCGCCGCGACTGGCCAGCATCGACAATTTCCGAGACGTCGCCGGCACCGGCGCGGGATACACCGGCCTCGCCGGACTGCACGTGAACAAGGGCGTGTTCTACCGGGCGGACGCGATGGTGCCGAACGAGGCGGACCTGGCGACCCTCACGAGCCTCGGGCTCTCCACCGTCTACGACCTGCGCAGCGACGCCGAGGCCGCGAAGAAGCCCGACGTGCTTCCTTCCGGTGTCACCTACACGCATCTGCCGATCGGCGGCGGTGACTACACCACCATCCTCGCCGACATCAAGACCGTGGAGGATTCGCGTACCTACATGCAGGACACGAACCGACGCTTCGTCACCGATGCGACCAGTCGCGCCCAGTTCGGGGCGATGCTCACCGACATGGCGACCGCCACGGGCCCGACGGTGTTCCACTGCACCGGGGGCAAGGACCGGACGGGGTGGGCGTCCTACCTGCTGCTGTCCCTCGCCGGAGTCGACGCGCAGACGATCATGGACGACTACCTGCTCACCAACGAGTACACGAAGGACTCGATCGCGTCGCACCTCGCGGTCTTGGAGCGACTCTTCCCCGACACGGCGGCGAGCATGGCTCCGCTGGTCGGCGTCGAGGCGAGCTTCCTGCAGGCCGGCATCGACCAGCTCACCGCCGACTACGGCACGGTCGACGGCTACCTCACCGAGGGCCTCGGGCTTTCCCCGCAGACCGTCGTCGCGCTGAAGGCCAAGCTGCTCCGCTGATGTAGCAAAAGCAAGAACGCCGGTGGGCGCGACTGTCGCCGCGCCCACCGACGTTCCTGCGCTTTCTGCCGTCCAACACGAATTGTGACCGCTCAGCGGGAGGAACGGCCGTCGATCGAGACAGCGACGCGCCCGCATGGCTACCTTCGCCTCCCGACAGACGTCAATCATTCGATCGGAAGGTTGTTCATGTCTCGACACGGTTCCAGGATCACCGGCGCCCTGCTGGCAACGAGCGCAGTGCTCCTCACCGGCTTCGGCGGCGCAGGCCTCGCGCAGGCCCAGCCGGTCCTCCCCCCGGCGCTCGCCGGACTGCTCGAGTCCGGCTCCGCCGGCCTCGGTAGCGTCGGCGCCGGCCAGACCGCACCGGACGCGCCCCGGCTCGCCAGCATCGACAACTTCCGCGACGTCGCGGGCACCGGAGCCGGCTACGCGGGCGCACACGGCAAGAACGTCAACAAGGGGGTGTTCTACCGTGCGAACGCCATCGTCCCGAATGAAGCGGACATGGCGACGCTCGCCAGCCTGAAGCTCTCCACGGTCTATGACCTGCGCACCGACGACGAGGTCAGCAAGAAGCAGGACGTGCTGCCCGCAGGCGTCGCCTACAAGCGGATCCCGATCCTCTCCGGCAACATCAACGAGATGCTCGGGAAGATCACGGCCCCCGACGACGCCCGCAAGATGATGCAGGAGATGAACCGCGCGTTCGTCGTCGGCGACGTCGAGCGGTCGAAGTTCGCCGAACTGCTCACCGCCATGGCGAACACGGACGGCGGCCAGGTCTTCCACTGCACCGCGGGTAAGGACCGCACGGGCTGGACCTCCGCCGTGCTGCTCAGCATCGCGGGCGTGTCGAGCCAGACGATCATGGACGACTACCTGCTGACCAACGAGTACGTGAAGGACTCGATCGCGAAGAGCATCGAGGGCCTCAAGCAGGCCTTCGGGGACGCGTACGTCAACTTCCTCCCGCTGGTCACCGTCGAGCAGAGCTTCCTGCAGGCCGGGCTCGACCAGGTCACCACGTCCTACGGCTCGATGGACAAGTACCTCACCGAGGGCCTGGGCCTGAGCCCGGACACCATCGGCAAGTTGAAGACGAAGCTGCTCCGCTGATGTGACACACACGCACGAACGCCGGTGGGCGCGCGGTCAGATGACCACGCGCCCACCGGCTTTGCCTTCTCCTACCGCGGCGTCAGCACGACGAGCGGGATCGGCCGGTCCGTGTGCCGCTGGTATCCGGCGTAGCGACCGCCGTTGTTCGCGTCGGCGGCGGCGAACAGCCTGGCGTAGTCCCCATCCTCCGGCCCGATCAGGCGGGCGGTGACCGGCACGGCGGTGGTACCCACCCGGATCGAGGCCTCCGGACGCGCCCGCAGGTTGAAATACCACCCGGGCGATTTCGGCGCACCGCCGTTGGAGGCCACCACCACGTAGGCCTCGCCGTCGCGCACGTAGGTGAGGCTGTTGACCCGCGCCTGTCCCGTCTTCGCGCCGACGGTGTCGAGCAGCAGGCACGGGACCCCGAGGATCCGGTGGCCGATCCGGCCGTCCGTGCGTTCGTACACCCACTGGTGCACCTTCAACACCTGAACCCCGAGCTTCTTCACCGCGGGGATCTCCTCGAACTTCACCGGACGCTCCTCTGATCGATTGCGGTACAGGTTACTCCGCGACACATGAAACGCCGATGGGCGCGCGGTCCGAAGACCCCGCGCCCACCGGCGTCACGAATATCAGCCGATCAGGGCAGCAACGATGTGCCGCTCACGGCAGCGGACCGCCGGCGGCGATCGCCGAGAGCGTCGCGAATTCGTCGGCCTTGAGCGAGGCGCCGCCCACCAGGGCGCCGTCCACGTCCGACTGGCCGACGATCTCGCCGACGTTCTTCGCGTTCACCGAGCCGCCGTAGAGGACGCGAACGCCCGCCGCGACCTCCGCCGACGCCAGCACGGCCAGCTCGCCGCGCACCGCCTTGCAGACCTCCTGGGCGTCCGCCGGGGTCGCCACCCGGCCGGTGCCGATGGCCCACACCGGCTCGTACGCGACGACGATCTTGGAGATCTCGTCCGCGGACAGTCCGGCCAGCGATCCACGCAGCTGCTCCAGGTTGTACTCCACCTGGTTGCCCGCCTCGCGGATGTCGAGCCCCTCGCCGATGCAAACGATGGGGGTGAGCCCGTTCTTCAGCGCCGCCTTGGTCTTGGCGAGAACCGTCTCGTTCGACTCCCCGTGCAGGGTCCGACGCTCCGAGTGCCCGACCACCGCGAAGGTGCAGCCCAGCTTCGCCAGCATGGCGCCGCTGATCTCACCGGTGAAGGCACCGGAATCGTGCGCGGAGACGTCCTGCGCGCCGTAGGTGAGCAGGAGCTTGTCGCCCTCGACCAGCGTCTGGACGCTGCGAATGTCGGTGAACGGCGGGATCACCGTCACGTCGACCTTCTCGAAGTACTTCTCCGGCAGCGAGAAAGCGATCTTCTGCACCAGGGCGATGGCCTCGAAGTGATTGAGGTTCATCTTCCAGTTGCCCGCGATGAGCGGCTTGCGCGCCATCAGCCCTCCAGCGCTTCGATGCCGGGAAGCGTCTTGCCCTCGAGGTACTCGAGGGAGGCGCCGCCGCCGGTCGAGATGTGCGAGAAGCCGTCCTCGGACAGGCCGAGCTGACGCACGGCCGCGGCGGAGTCGCCGCCGCCGACGACACTGAACGCGCCCTTGGCGGTCGCGCCGATGATCGCCTCGGCGACACCCTTGGTGCCGGCCGAGAACTTCGCGAACTCGAACACGCCCATCGGCCCGTTCCAGAACACCGTCTTGGCGCCGGACAGGATCGCGGCGAACCGCTCCACCGACTCCGGTCCGATGTCGAGTCCCATCCAGCCGTCCGGGATCTCGAGCACGGAGACCGTCTTCGACTCGGCGTCGGCCGAGAACGAGTCGGCGATCACCACGTCCTGCGGGATGTGGATGACGTCGGCGAACCGCTCCAGCAGGTCCTTGCAGGTGTCGATCATCGACTCCTCGCACAGCGAATTACCGACGGACACCCCCTGCGCGGCCAGGAATGTGGGGAACATGCCGCCGCCGATGACCAGGGTGTCGGCCTTGCCTGCCAACGCCTCGATCACTGCCAGCTTGTCGGAGACCTTCGAGCCGCCGAGCACCACCGCGTACGGCCGCTCCGACTCCTCGGTGAGCTTGCGCAGCACCTCGACCTCGGTAGCGACGAGGGTGCCCGCGTAGTGCGGCAGCAGTGTCGCCACGTCGTAGACCGACGCCTGCTTGCGGTGCACGACACCGAACCCGTCCGACACGAACGCGCCGTTGAAGTCGGTCAGCTCGACGAGCGCCTTGGCCAGCGCCAGCCGCTCCGCGTCGTCCTTGCTGGTCTCGCGCGGATCGAAGCGGATGTTCTCGAGCAGCAGCACGTCACCGTCGGTGAGTCCCTCGGCACGCGCGAGCGCGTCCTGCCCGACGACGTCGCCAGCGAGCTGGACGTTGCGCCCGAGCACCTCGCCGAGCTTCGCGGCGACCGGTGCCAGCGACAGCGCCGGATCCGGTGCGCCCTTCGGCCGGCCGAGGTGCGCCATCACGATGACCTTGGCGCCGGCCTCCGCGAGCGCGGAGATGGTCGGCGCCGACGCCAGGATGCGGCCCGGGTCGGTGATGGAGCCGTTGTCCAGCGGGACGTTGAGGTCCGAACGCACCAACACGGAGCGTCCCGCGACGCCTTCGTCCAGCAGGTCCTTCAGAGTCTTGACTGCCACAGTTATCAGATCGACTTTCCGACTAGGTCAATGAGGTCAACGAGGCGGTTCGAGTAGCCCCACTCGTTGTCGTACCACGATACGATCTTCGCTTGGTCGTCGATGACCTTGGTCAGGCCGGCATCGAAAATGGACGAGTGCGGATCGGTGACGATGTCCGAGGACACGATCGCGTCCTCGGTGTACTTGAGGATTCCCTTCAGCGGTCCCTCGGCGGCGGCCTTCATGGCGGCGTTGATCTCCGCGACCGTGCCCGGCTTCTTCAGGTTGGCGGTGAGGTCGGTGACCGAGCCCGTCGGGATCGGCACGCGCAGCGCGTAGCCGTCGAGCTTGCCGAGCAACTGCGGGAGCACGAGGCCGATGGCCTTGGCGGCGCCGGTGCCGGTGGGGACGACGTTGAGGGCGGCGGCGCGGGCCCTACGGAGGTCCCTGTGCGGGCCGTCCTGCAGGTTCTGATCCTGGGTGTAGGCGTGGACCGTGGTCATCAGGCCCTTGACGATGCCGAATTCGTCATCGAGCACCTTGGCGATCGGGCCGAGGCAGTTGGTGGTGCACGAGGCGTTGGAGATGATGTTCTGGCTGCCGTCGTACTTGTCGTCGTTGACGCCCATCACGATGGTGATGTCCTCGCCCTTGGCTGGCGCGGAGATGATGACCTTCTTGGCACCTGCGTCCAGGTGCCCCTTGGCCTTGGCGGCGTCGGTGAAGATGCCGGTGGACTCGACCACGACGTCGACGCCCAGGTCGCCCCAGGGCAGCTCGCTGAGCGGGCCTCGGTGCGCGAGCGCCTTGATCCGCTGGTCGCCGACGACGATGGTGTCGTCGCCGTCAAGGGAGACGTCGTAGGGCAGACGGCCGAGGATGGAGTCGTACTTGAGCAGGTGAGCGAGGGTCGCGTTGTCGGTCAGGTCATTGACCGCCACGATCTCGATGTCGGTGGTGCCGAGTGCCTTCTGCGCATCGACGGCTCGGAAGAAGTTGCGTCCGATGCGACCGAAGCCGTTCACGCCTACCCGAACAGTCACAATTCGCTCCTTTTCGACCAGCTCTCGTGGGCAAAATCCAGATGCGATTCTGAGCCTAGGCCTCGTCGAGCAGGTCGGCGGTCACCGCGGACTCCGTGTCCGGGATCCCGGTGTCCTTGGCCTTGCGGTCCGCCATCGACAGCAACCGCCGGATCCGGCCGGCGACCGCGTCCTTCGTCATCGGCGGGTCGGCCAGCTGGCCGAGCTCCTCCAGCGAGGCCTGCCGGTGCTGAACGCGCAGGCTGCCCGCCGCGGCGAGATGATCGGGGACGTCGTCGCCGAGGATCTCCAGCGCACGCTCGACCCGCGCCGCGGCGGCGACGGCGGCCCGCGCCGAGCGCCGCAGGTTCGCATCGTCGAAATTCGCCAGCCTGTTCGCGGTGGCCCGCACCTCGCGGCGCATCCGGCGTTCCTCCCAGGTCAGCCTGGTGTCCTGGGCACCCATCCGGGTGAGCAGCGCACCGATCGCCTCGCCGTCGCGGACGACCACCCGGTCGGTTCCGCGCACCTCCCTGGCCTTGGCCGCCACTCCGAGCCTGCGGGCCGCACCGACCAGGGCGAGCGCCGCCTCCGGACCGGGGCAGCTGATCTCCAGGGCGGACGAGCGGCCGGGCTCGGTCAGCGAACCGTGCGCGAGGAACGCGCCGCGCCAGGCCGCCTCCGAGTCGACGACGCTGCCGCCGACGACCTGGGCGGGCAGCCCGCGCACCGGACGGCCGCGCAGGTCGAGCAGCCCGGTCTGGCGGGCGAGGGCCTCACCCTCCTTGGCCACCCGCACGATGTAGCGGGAACTCTTGCGCAGCCCGCCCGCACCGAGCACGTGCACATCCGAGGCATAGCCGTACAGGTCGAAGATCTCGCGGCGGAGCCGGCGCGCGGTGTTGCCGAGGTCCACCTCCGCCTCGACCACTACGCGCCCACCGACGATGTGCAGCCCGCCCGCGAATCGAAGCAGGGACGAGACCTCGGCCTTGCGGGCGGAGACCTGGGTCACCGCAAGCCGGCTCAGCTCGTCCTTGACCTCCGCTGTCATTGCCACGAAGTGGTCTCCCTTCCGGGGGTTGTCTGGTGGTTCTTCGGCGCCGCAGCTGCGAGGCGGTCGAGGACCGCGGCGAGCTTGCCCGCGTGGTGCGTCGCACCGCCGTTGTTCGCAACGTCGGCATAGGTCACGGCCGCTCCCAGGAGCTGAGCGGCCCGGTGGAGATAGTCACGTTCGCTGCCCTCCGGCACTGACGCCGAATCGACCACGATGTCGTCGACCGTCAGTTCCGGTGCATGCTGGGACAGTACGTGCAGGTGCCGCTCCGCGGAGAACCCCGTCGTTTCGCCCAACTCGGGCACCAGGTTCAGGATCAGCGTCTTGCGCGCGCCGGTTTCCATCAGCGCCTGCACCAACTCGGGCACCAGCATGTGCGGGATGACGCTGGAGAACCAGGACCCGGGACCGAGGAGCACCAGGTCGGCCCGCTCGATCGCGGTCACCGTCTCGGGGCACGCGGGCGGATCCGGCGGCAGCAACCGCACCCGTCGCACCTTCCCCGGGGTGGTGGCGACGGCCACCTGCCCGCGGATGCAGCGGCTCACCCGTGGATCGGTCTCCAGCCCCACCACGTCGGCCTCGATGTCGAGGGCGATCGGGGACATCGGCAGCACCCGCCCGTGGATGCCGAGCACCCGGCCCATCTCGTCGAGGGCGGCGACGGTGTCGCCCATCACCTCGGTGAGCCCTGCGAGGATCAGGTTGCCGACCGAGTGGCCCGCGAGCGCGCCGGTACCGCCGAAACGGTGCTGCAGGGTCGCCGTCCATGTCTGCACCTCGGGCGTGTCCGCGGCCAGCGCCGCCAGCGCCATCCGAAGGTCACCGGGGGGGATCACACCGAGCTCGGACCGGAGCCGACCCGATGAGCCGCCGTCGTCGGCGACCGTGACGACCGCGGTGACGTCGGAGCTCACCCGGCGGGCGGCGCTGAGGGTGGCATACAGACCGTGACCGCCGCCGAGGGCGACGATCGCGGGGTCGGCGTGGACGGCCGAGAGGGGGTCGGACGTCATTCGCGCCCCAGATCCCGGTGCACGACCTTGACGGTCACACCCTGTTCCCGCTCCAGCATGCCCGCCAGGGCCTCTGTCATTGCCACACTCCGATGCTTCCCGCCGGTGCACCCCACCGCAATTGTCATGTACCGCTTACCTTCCCGACGGTATCCGTTGGTCGTCAACTCCAACAAATGCCGGTAGGTGTCCAGGTAGTCCCTGGCACCGTCCTGGGCGAGGACGTAGTCGCTCACGGCCGCGTCCCGGCCGGTGTGCTCGCGCAGCTCCGGGATCCAATGCGGGTTCGGCAGGAACCGCACGTCGCAGACGAGGTCCGCATCCATCGGGAGCCCGTACTTGAAGCCGAAGGACTGGACGGTGATCGCGATCGTCCCGGTCGTTTCGCCGCCGAACGCGGACTCGATCCGCTGCCGCAGCTCGTGCACCGACAACGACGACGTGTCGATCACCAGATCGGCGTCGGCCTTCACCGGGGCGAGCTGCGCCCGCTCGGCCTCGATCCCCTCCATCAGGGTGCCGTCGACGCCGTCCTGCTGCAGCGGGTGGCTGCGCCGGACCTGTTCGAATCGCCGCACCAGCACCTGGTCGGTCGCCTCGAGGAACAGCACCCGGGTCCGTGCCGTCTTCGACTCGACCTCCTTGATGACGGAGACGAGATCACCGGTGAACCTCCTGCTCCGCACGTCGATGACCACGGCCAGCTTCGGGATCCGCGACGCCGACTCGAGCCCGAGATCGACCATCCGGGAGATCAACTCCGGCGGCAGATTGTCCGCGACGTACCAGCCGAGATCCTCGAGCACCTTCGCCGCGGTACCCATGCCGGCCCCGGACAGGCCCGTGACCAGCGCCACCTCCATGTCCGACTCCCCCCGCTCGGTCTGGTCACTCACCGACGCCCGCCCTTCTCAGTCCGTGTCCGTGCTGGTCAGAGCCCCCGATTTCGCACTCGCGCGCCGCCTCGGCGGTCGCGCTGCGATCATCATCCCCCACCGCGCCGTTCACCACCGGCTCATCCGCGCCCATTGCCGCCTCGGCGGCGGTCGAGTCCGGCTCGGCCCCGAGCGCGACGAGCACCGCCTTCGCGGTGGTGATCCCGATCCCGGGGACCTCGATGATCTCCTCCACCGTGGCCTGCTTGAGCTTCGCGACCGACCCGAAGTGCGTGACGAGCGCCGTGCGCCTGGCCTCGCCGAGCCCTCGGACGGAATCGAGCGCCGACGCCGTCATCCGCCGCGAGCGTTTGCTGCGATGGAAGGTGATCGCGAAGCGGTGCGCCTCGTCGCGGACCCGCTGCAGCAGGTACAGCGACTCACTGGTGCGCGGCAGGATCACCGGGTCCGCATCCCCCGGCACCCACACCTCCTCGAGTCGCTTCGCGAGCCCGACCACGGCGACGTCGGTGATCCCCAGGTCGTCGAGGACGGCCGCCGCCGCCGCGACCTGCGGGGCGCCGCCGTCGACGACGAACAGGTTCGGCGGATAGGCGAACCGCCGCGGCCTGCCGGTCTGCGGGTCGAGCGCCGCCTCCGGCGCCAGGTCTCCCCCGGTGTCCGCATCGGCCGAGCCCGCATCGGCCGGGCCCTCCGCGACCGCGGCCGTGTCCGCGGCGTGCCGCAGGAACCGTCGACGGGTGACCTCCGCAATACTGGCGACGTCGTCCGAACGCCCTTCCCCCGCAGCCTCTTTGATCGAGTAGTGCCGGTAGTCGGACTTGCGGGGCAGACCGTCCTCGAAGACGACCAACGAGGCCACCACGTCGGTGCCCTGAACGTGACTGATGTCTACACACTCGATCCGCAGCGGCGCCTGATCGAGGTCGAGAGCGTCCTGAATCCCTTGCAGCGCCGCCGATCTCGAGGTGAGATCGCCCGCCCTGCGAAGCTTGTGCTGCGCCAGCGACTCCTGGGCATTGCGCTGCACCGTCTCGGCGAGCGCCTTCTTGTCGCCGCGCTGCGGCACCCGGAGCGTCACCGCCGACCCCCGCAGGCCGCTCAGCCAGACCTGGAGTTCCTCGGCGTTCGGCGGCAGCACCGGCACCAGCACCTCGCGAGGCACCACCGTGTTCTTGTCCGCGGTCAACCCCGGCTGATCGGTGAGGGCGGCCTGCTCGCCGTAGAACTGGGTGAGGAACTGCTCGACGAGATCCCCATTCCCGCCGTCAGCGCTGTCGCCGGCCTCGCCTGAGCGCTCGACCACCCAACCACGCTGACCGCGCACCCGTCCGCCGCGCACATGGAACACCTGGACGGCGGCCTCGAGTTCGTCGGCGGCGAACGCCACCACGTCGGCATCGGTCCCGTCGCCGAGCACAACGGCCTGCTTCTCGAGTGCCTTGCGCAGCGCACCCAGGTCGTCGCGCAGCCGCGCCGCGCTCTCGAAGTCGAGGTCGTCGGAGGCGCGCAGCATTCGCGCCTCGAGCTCGCGCACCAGCTTGTCGGTGCGACCGGACAGGAAGTCGCAGAAGTCCTCCACGATCTGCCGATGCTCGTCGGCGCTCACCCGGCCGACGCACGGGGCCGAGCACTTGTCGATGTAGCCGAGCAGGCAGGGCCGACCGATCTGGTTGTGCCGCTTGAACACACCGGCCGAGCAGGTGCGGGCCGGGAATACCCGCAGCAGCAGATCCAGCGTCTCCCGGATCGCCCAGGCATGCGCGTACGGACCGAAGTACCGCACCCCCTTGCGCCGCGGACCGCGGTAGACGAACAACCGCGGGTACTCCTCGCCCAGCGTCACCGCCAAGACCGGGTAGGTCTTGTCGTCCCGATAGCGGACGTTGAAGCGGGGGTCGAACTCCTTGATCCAGTTGTACTCGAGCTGCAGCGCCTCGACCTCGGTGCCGACCACCGTCCATTCCACGCTGCCCGCCGTCGTGACCATCTGGCGGGTGCGCGGATGCAGCGACGCGACGTCCGCGAAATACGAGCTCAGACGGCTCCGCAGGCTCTTCGCCTTGCCGACGTAGATGACCCGGCCGTGGGGATCGCGAAACTTGTAGACGCCGGGCGCCACCGGAATGGTTCCCGTGGCGGGGCGATAGGTGGCTGGATCGGGCACACCACCAGGCTAGTCGTCCCCACCGACGGCCCCGGACAACCGTACCGAGGACCCCGCGTGCCTGCTAGTTTCGAAGGACGCAACACGAAGGCCACTCGTTCGGGGTGATCGGTGTGAGAACAGGCGATGCGATGCGCCTCGCGATGGCGACGGCCCTGGCCCTGGCCCTTGCGGCCGGATGCTCCTCCCCCGGCGACGGCGAGCGCGACCCGTGCACCATCGAGCCGAACGGCACCCCCGTCGCCGCCGCCCCCGAGACCGACGCGCCCACCGGCGCGAATCTGTCCACGACGGTGAACCTGTCGACCGATCCGGAGATCGCCACCGGATACCGCGCCGGGATGACCCCCGTCGCGACGGCCACGTTCGCGGTGTCCACCGCCAACCCGGTCTCGACCGAGGCCGCGTGCCGGGTGCTGGCGGACGGCGGAACCGCCGCGGACGCGCTGATCACCGCGCAGACCGTGCTCGGCCTGGTCGAGCCGCAATCGTCGGGTATCGGGGGCGGCGCCTTCCTGCTGTACCACGACGCGGCGACCGGGACCGTCGACGCCTACGACGGCCGCGAGACCGCACCGATGGCCGCCACCGAGAACTACCTGCGCTTCGTCGACGACGCGAACCGGACCGAGCCGACGCCCTCTGTACGCGCCAGCGGCCGGTCCATCGGCGTCCCCGGGGTGCTGCGGCTGCTGGAGACGAGCCACCGCGAGCACGGCAAGCAACCCTGGGACACGTTGTTCGCGCCCGCGATCACGCTCGCGGACAACGGGATCGAGATCAGCCCCCGGATGGCCGGTTCGATCGCCGACGCCGCGAAAGACCTGGCCGTCGACGAGGAGGCACGGGCCTACTTCCTGAACCCCGACGGATCCCCGAAACCGGCGGGCACCGTGTTGACGAACCCGGCGATGGCAAAGACGTTGGGGGCGATCGCCTCCGACGGCGCCGACGCGTTCTACACCGGGTCGATCGCCGAGGCCATCGTGACCGCGACCGCCGACCCGACCGGCGGACGGACACCCGGCGCGATGACCACCGCGGACCTGGCCGGCTACCAGGCCAAGAAGCGCGCCGCGCTGTGCACCGACTACCGGGAGCGCGAGGTCTGCGGGATGCCGAGCCCGTCGTCCGGCGGCACCGCGGTGGCCGCCACGTTGGGAATCCTGAGCAACTTCGACCTGACCGCGCACGGGCCGACGGCCGTCGACGCGAACGGCGGCGAACCCACCGCCACCGGCGTGCACCTGATCTCCGAGGCGGAGCGGTTGGCCTATGCCGACCGCGACAAGTACGTCGCCGACGCGGACTTCGTGCCGCTCCCCGGCAACTCGGCCGACACGCTGATCGATCCGGACTACCTGCGCAGCCGGTCGGCGCTGATCGACCCCCAACGCAGCATGGGTACCGCCAAGCCGGGCGACTTCGGCCCGGTCCCCATGGGCACGGAACCGGGCAACGACCACGGCACCAGCCACATCACCGTGGCCGACCGGTACGGAAACGTCGCGGCCATGACCACCACCATCGAGTCGGCATTCGGCTCCTTCCACATGGTCGACGGCTTCCTGCTCAACAACGAGCTGACCGACTTCTCGGCCCAGCCGACCGCGGAGGACGGATCGCCGCTCGCCAACCGGGTCCAACCGGGCAAACGGCCGCGCAGTTCGATGGCACCCACCCTGGTCTTCGATCAGGATGCGGCGGGGAACCGCGGCGACCTGCTGCTGGCCACCGGGTCACCCGGCGGTTCGGTGATCATCCAGTTCGTGGTCAAGACCCTGGTCGGCGTGCTCGACTGGGGACTCGATCCGCAGCAGGCCGTGTCGATGGTCGACTTCGGTGCCGCGAACTCGCCGATGACCAATGTCGGCGGCGAGCATCCCAGCATCGACGCGGCCGACAACGGCGCCGCGGACCCACTGGTGCGGGCGTTGACCTCGATGGGACATCAGGTCTCCACCGCCCCTCAGTCCAGTGGACTGAGTGCGCTGTTGCGTCACGACCCGGGCTGGGTCGGTGGCGCCGACCCGCGGCGTGAGGGCGCGGTGACCGGCGACCTCGTCGAGTAGGCGGAGTTCGACGAAATACACAGCACCGATCGCAAGGTAGATGGCGGCCATGATGATCGGGCCGCACGCGAGTATCAGCAGGATTTCCACGGGCGCCTCCAATTCAACTGGAGTCGAACAACCGAATGCCGGACTCGTCCCACGCTAATGCGTTGACGGCGTAACTCGGTGACGGCCAGGTGAACTCGGGGGTGAGTCGACCGTGAGATGGCCCACAGCCGACGCGGCGCCGAAAACCCTGGCATCCGTTGGGGGGGGGGTGGGCGAGCGAGTCTTGTGCGCGGCGCGCCGCGTCGGTGAGGATGGGTCCGATCCCCGAAACGGGCAGAAGGAGCCGACGCGATGACGAAATACCTGATCTCGTTCCCGAGTGGCGCAATGGTCGTTCCCGACGAGGATCTGCCGGCGGTGTCGGATGCGTCGCACGCGGTGGTGGAGGAGGCGAAGGAAGCCGGGGTCTGGGTGTTCGGCGGTGGCATCGACGAGAGCGTTCCGCCGGTCCTGGTCGATGGGGATGGCACGGTGACCGAGGGCACGTACCCGCAGACGAAGCAGCTCGAAGGCGGCTACGCGGTACTGGAGGTGCCCTCCCGTGCGGCGGCAGTGGAATGGGCCGCGAAGTTCGCGGCTGCCTGCCGGTGCGCGCAGGAGGTGCGCGCGTTCCACTACGATCCCGCAAGCTGATAGCCGATCAGTGCTCGATCCGGCGCCAGCTGTCAACGGAGTCCCAGGCCCAGATGACGAGAGCGGCGACGATCACGACCATGTTGGCGGAGTGCACGTCGAAGCCAGGCCAGTCCTCGGCGAGATGGCTGACGAAGACCGGATTGAAGAGCCGGTCGGTGGCGGCAAGGAACACCAGCGGGGCGGCGAAGAGGGCACCGAGCAGAATGTTCCAGACGGCGAACCCGCGAGTCATCGGGCCTGCCCGGAACCGGATGACCTCGAGGACCATCTCGGCGACGAGGAAGACCAGCACGAGTGGCAGCCAGAACGACCACAGGTCAGGGTCGAGCACCGGCACCGGATCGCCGTCCACGGTGAAGGCCGAGCGGAACTGCTGGCCCACGATCACGACGCCGAGGAATGCCAGCCAGACCAGTTTCATCGCGGTCTCGGCGCGATTCTGTCGCGCCGACGCGGGGACGTCGGGGAGGCTGTCCGGGGTCCACTCCACGGCGAGGTTTCGCTGCATCTCAGCAGGTGCGGACCCTCGCTCGACCAGCCAGAACGTCAGCGTGACCCAGAAGATGATCTGCACGGTCGTGGCGAACAGGGTCCAGATCACGCCGCCGATCACCGCGCCCACGGTGCGGCCGTCCGTCTCGATGGCCGCCAGGACGCTGAGAACGATTGCCACGACAGGGATCACCGTGACGACGATTGCCCGCAGCACTCGGACGTAAGCCGGATAGAGTTCCGGTCCGATCAGGTACAGCTGGCGGCCGGCATACCCGGCAGCCAGTCGGTCCGGGTCCCCCAACTCCTCGACGGCGATGTACTCCGCCTTGTCGGGTGCGAGGCCGGGTTGATCGGCGAGGAGTGACTCGGTGCGATCGGCGATGCTCGCCCGCAGTTCGTCGGCGACGTCGAGTCGCTGATCCTCGGGGAGCGTACGGGTGGCGGCGTGGACGTATCTCTGGCTAATCGTGGTCATATCAGTCCTTCGATCGACGTGTGCAGCGTGCGCCATTCCGCGAGCAGCAGACGCAGGAGATCCTCCCCGGCGGGGGTGGTCCGATAGAACTTCCGCGGCCGGGACTCCTCGGTATCCCACTCGCTGGTGAGCAGGCCCTGTTTCTCGAGGCGGCGCAGGAGGGGGTAGAGCGTGTTGCCGTCCACCGTGAAGCCCGCAGCGGCGAGCGTCTCGAGGAGCGCGTAGCCGTAGGTCGGCCTCCGGAGGTTCGCGAGTGCGCTGACCACCACGGTTCCCCGGCGTAACTCCTGGAGGTGTCCGGCAAGGACGTCATCACCCATAGCTGGAACATTACTGTGTGACACACACTATTGTCACCCAGAGAGGCTCGGGAGTGTCGAATTGCCTCAGAGTCACCCGAACGTCGAACGGCCCGACGCGCTCAGGTCGCGTCGGGCCGCATTGATCGAGCGGGGTCGCCTACTCGAGTACGAAGGTGATCTTCAGGTTGACGCGCCATTCGGTCACCTTGCCGTTCTCGACAACGACCTGCGTGTCCTTGACCCAGGCGGCGGTGATGCCGTGCACGGTCTCGGCAGCCTTCGCGATGCCCTGCTTGACGGCGTCGTCCGTGCTGACGGTGGAACTGGCGGAAATCTCCAAAACTTTCGCGACCGACATTGTTCGTCTCCTCTGTGGTGGAGCGATCATGGCGCGTTCAATCGTGTCACGAATGCCGGGGAACGAAGACGGGTTGCCCAGTTCCCCTGCGAGGCAGGTCTATTCGGCGTCCACCTGCGCGTACTTCGACTCGAGCTCGCGAAACTTCCTGACCGCGTTCACCGCGTACTCGCGGTCATTCGCCTGGATCGCCATGGCCGGGATGTACTCGTCGTCGGGCAACTCGATCCGCGCCCACGCCGCCCCGTCCGGGAAGGTCAGGCCGCGCACCAGGTCCCATTCGACGAACCGCTCGCCGAACGCGTTGCGCACCCAGACGCCGGACGCGTTCGCGCGCAGCCGCGGGCGGGTCAGCAGCAGCGCGCCGCCTGCGAGGATCGCACCGATCCCGACCATCGCGAGCTGGTCGATCAGCCGGAAGTAGACGCCGGTGGCCGAGCTGCGCAGCAGCACCGCCAGCACGACGAACACCAGCACGAACACCGAGGCGACCGCCATCGCGTAGCGGGCGGACCGCTTGGACCGCACCTCCAACTCCCAGGCGCTCACCGGAAGGACTCTTCGGTCCAGGGCTGGCGCAGATGACGGAGGGTGACCGCGGTGTCCAGCGCGGCGGCGCAGGCCTGGCCGCCCTTGTCCTCGACGGAGCCCGGCAGGCCCGAGCGATCCCTGGCCTGCTGTTCGGTGTCCGTGGTGAGCACGCCGTTGCCGACCGGGGTGCCCTCGTCGAGCGAGACCCGGGTCAGCCCGGCGGTGACCGCGTCGCAGACGTACTCGAAGTGCGGGGTGCCCCCGCGGATCACGACGCCGAGCGCCACCACCGCGTCGTGGGTGCGGGCCAGCGCCTGCGCGACGACCGGCAGCTCGATGGCGCCCGCGACGCGGACCAGGGTGACGTCCTCGAGGTGGGCCTGCTCGGCGACCCGCTGGGCGCCCGCGATCAGCGCCTCGGAGATCTCGGAGTGCCACCGTCCCGCCACGATCGCGAGCTTGAGGTCCTTGGCCTCGCCGAGCTGGAGCTCCGGCAGCCCCTCGCCGCTCATACCGCGCCCCCGGTCTCGAAGTCGTCGAGTCCGATCAGGTCGTGGCCCATGCGGTCCCGCTTGGTGCGCAGGTAGGTGAGGTTCTCGGCGTTGGCGCGCAACGGCATCGGCACCCGCTCGGTGATCTGCAGTCCGTAGCCGTCCAGCCCGACCCGCTTGGCGGGGTTGTTGGTCAGCAGCCGCATGGAGGAGATACCCAGATCGACGAGGATCTGTGCGCCGATGCCGTAATCGCGAGCATCGGCGGGAAGTCCGAGTTCCAGGTTCGCGTCGACGGTGTCCGACCCCGCGTCCTGCAGCTGGTAGGCCTGCAGCTTGTGCATCAGGCCGATGCCGCGGCCCTCGTGACCGCGCATGTACAGCACCACGCCGCGGCCCTCCTGGGCGACCATGTCCAGCGCCGCGTCGAGCTGCGGACCACAGTCGCAGCGCAGCGAGCCGAACACGTCGCCGGTCAGGCACTCCGAGTGCACGCGGACCAGCACGTCGCCGCCGTCGCCGTCCGGACCGGCCAGGTCACCGCGGACCAGGGCCACGTGCTCGACCTCGTCGTAGATGCTCTGGTAGCCGACGGCCTTGAACTCGCCGTGCCGGGTGGGGATCCGCGCCTCCGCGATCCGCACCACGTGCTTCTCGTGCTTGCGGCGCCACGAGATGAGGTCGGCGATCGAGATCATGGCCAGGTTGTGGTCGTCGGCGAAGACCCGCAGCTCGTCGGTCTGGGCCATGTGGCCCTCGTCCTTCTGGCTGACGATCTCGCAGATGACGCCGGCGGGACGCAGGTCGGCCATCCGGGCCAGGTCGACCGCGGCCTCGGTGTGGCCGGGCCTGCGCAGCACGCCGCCCTCCTTGGCGCGCAGCGGCACCACGTGACCGGGTCGGGTGAAATCGCTGGCGCCGGAGTTCGGGTCGGCGAGCAGGCGCATCGTCGCGGCACGGTCGGAGGCGGAGATGCCGGTGCCGATGCCTTCCTTGGCGTCGACGGTCACGGTGTACGCGGTGCCGTGCTTGTCTTGGTTGCTCGAGTACATCGGCGGCAGGCCGAGCCGGTCGCAGTCGTCGCCGTCGAGCGGGACGCAGAGGTAACCGGAGGTGTAGCGGACCATGAAGGCCACCAGTTCCGGGGTCGCCTTCTCGGCGGCGAAGATGAGGTCGCCCTCGTTCTCGCGGTCCTCGTCATCGACGACGACGACGGCCTTGCCTGCGGCGATATCGGCGACTGCGCGCTCGATACTGTCGAACCTGGTCACGTGGTGCGCTCCATCAAAGTCATGAATAGCTCTCCGTGCACCCGTAAGTGCACCTCAACAGTATTACCCCGGAGCCCGGAGGCCGAAATTGCGTCTACCGGCCTGCGGCCTGCAGGCGCTCGACGTACTTCGCGATCACGTCGACCTCCAGGTTCACCGGCGTCCCGGGTGCCGCGCCACCGAGGGTCGTCATCTCGAGGGTGGTGGGGATCAGCGAGATCTCGAAGAACTCATCCCCGTCACCGGTCTCGCCGCCGTCGCGACCGAGGGCCGACACGGTGAGCGAGACACCGTCGACGGTGATCGAGCCCTTCTCCACCACGTACCGCGTGATCGACGCGGGCAGCGAGATCCGGACGACCTCCCAGTTCTCCGACGGCGAGCGGCTGATGACGGACCCGGTGGCGTCGACGTGACCCTGCACGAGGTGGCCGCCGAGCCGGCTGTTCAGCGCGGCCGCCCGCTCCAGGTTCACCCGACTGCCGACCTCGAGCGCACCGAGGCTGGAGCGGTTGAGTGTCTCCGCCATCACATCGGCGGTGAAGGAGTCGCCGCCCAGCACCTCCACGACGGTCAGGCAGACGCCGTTGACCGCGATAGAATCCCCGTGCCCCGCATCGGAGGTCACCAGCGCGCCGCGCACGGTGAAGCGGGCGGCGTCGGCCAGGTCCTCCTTGGCGACGATCTCACCCAGTTCTTCGACGATCCCGGTGAACACTTCAGTCCGCTCCTCAGTTGTTGATGCTGTTCTGTTCATTCTGGCCTTCGGCTCCGGTGCCGCGGTCGCCGGGCGTCAGGCTCAGCAGCAGATCCGGCCCGAGCACCTCGACCGACTCACGGTGAAACCGGAGCGCCTGTGCGATGTTCGTGACCCCAGCATCCTCCACCGCCGCCGCGCCCGCGCCGAGCAGTACCGGTGAGAGGAACGCCAGGATCCGATCGACCAATCCCGCCTCGAGGAAGGCGCCTGCCAGATGCGGGCCGCCCTCGAGCAGGACGTCGGGCAGGTCGGCCAGCGCGTCGAGCACCTCGCGCGGGTCGCGGGTCCGCAGCACCAGGGTCGGCGCGGCATCGTCGAGCACCCGGGCCGAGGCCGGAATGTCGCGCTCCCCCACCACCACTCGCAGCGGCTGGTGCTCGGCGAGGCTGCCGTCCGGGTTGCGCGCGGTCAGCCACGGGTCGTCGGCGAGGACGGTCCCGGTGCCGACCACGATGGCGTCGAGCTTGGCGCGCTCCCGGTGCACCCGCGCCCTCGCCTCGGGGCCGGTGATCCACTGGCTGGTCCCGTCAGCGGCGGCGCTGCGCCCGTCGAGGCTGGCGGCGAACTTCCAGGTGACGTGCGCGCGGCCGGTTCGCTGGCGGTGCAGCCAGGCACGCAGGGGGCCGAGCTCGACGAGGTCGGCCCCGATGTGCGGGATCACCTCGACGCCTGCGGCGCGGAGGGTGTCCGCGCCGCCGGACGCCTGCGGGTTCGGGTCGGCGACGGCGTACACGACCCGCGCAACGCCCGCCTCGAGCAGGGCGAGCGAGCACGGCCCGGTGCGACCCTGGTGGTTGCACGGTTCCAGTGTCACCACCGCGGTGCCGCCCCTGGCCCGGCTGCCCGCGGCCCGCAGGGCCATCACCTCGGCGTGCGGTCCGCCGGCCGGACTGGTCGCGCCGACGCCGGCGATCGCGCCGCTCTCGTCGAGGATCACCGCGCCGACCGGCGGGTTGGGGCTGGTGGTCCCCCGCACCCGCTCGGAGGCGTCGACGGCCAGCCGCAGCGCCGCGAGCAGGGTGTCCTCGGACACGCTAGTGGGCGATCGTCAGGTGCGGGGACGCCGCGGCCGCCTGGGCGCGCAGTCCGCGGACCGCGGCGGCGGGATCGGCCGCGCCGTACACCGCGGACCCGGCGACGAAGCAGTCGACGCCCGCCTCGGCGGCCGCCTCGACGGTGTCGGTGTTGATCCCGCCGTCGATCTCGACCAGCAGGGTCAGCTCGCCGGAGTCGACGAGCTTGCGCACGGCGCGCGCCTTGCTCAGCACCTCGGCCATGAAGGACTGGCCGCCGAAGCCGGGCTCGACGCTCATCACGAGCAGGGTGTCGAACTCCTTGAGGATCTCCAGGTACGGCTCGATCGGGGTGCCGGGCTTGACGCTCAGGCCCGCCTTCGCGCCCGCCGCCCTGATGTCGCGTGCGACGGCGATCGGATCGTCGGTGGCCTCGGCGTGGAAGGTGACGTTGTGCGCGCCCGCCTCCGCGTACGGCGGTGCCCACCGACCCGGGTTGTCGATCATCAGGTGACAGTCGAGCGGGATATCGGTGGCCTTGAGCAGGCTCTGCACGACGGGGAGTCCGAGCGTCAGGTTCGGCACGAAGTGCGCGTCCATGACGTCGACGTGCAGCCAGTCGGAGCCGGCCACGGCGGCGGCCTCGTCGGCGAGTCGGGCGAAGTCGGCGGACAGGATGGACGGAGCGATCATCGGGTGAGCCACAAGTGGCCAGCTTAGCCGCCCTTCGAGACCACGATGTCGCCGTAGGTGCTCTGCACGATCGCGCGCAGTTCGGCCTGCTCCGCCTCCGGGACGTGGAACTTGTCGAGGCTCTGACGGAAGTCGTCGAGGAACGCCTCCCACTCGCCGGGGGTGATCTCGAGGGCCACGTGCGAATCGACCATGGAGCGCCCGGTGTAATGCTGCGGGCCGCCTGCCGCCGCGCCGACCATCTCGGTGACCAGGTACTTGAACCCGGCCGGCGCGACCTTGTGGTGGGCCGCGTCGACCCGAGGGTTCGCGTTGAGGCGCGGGTCGACCATGATGCGGTCGACGAAGTCGTCGACCACCGTCGCGATGCTGTAGATGCCGCCGAGCCGGTTGTAGAGGGCCTTCGGCGACGGCTTGGCTGGCTGCTGTTGCTGGGTGGACATCCGATTCACCTCGGTCGTTTCCCGTGACTGTCGGTCGCTGTGCGAGCGGGGACCCTGCATGGACAGTCTACGGTCGCCGTCGGTCGGCGGACCGACGCGATTTCGCCGGGGCCTTGATCCGCCAGGCCTCCGCGACGAGCTCGCACAGCTGGTCGCGGTCCACCCGTTCCAGGTCGACCAGGATCGCGCCGTAGCCGTCGTAGTGCGGGGTCGTGTAGAACGCAGGATCGCCGGAGGCCAGCAGCGCCTCCTTCTCCTCGAGGGCGCAGAACAGCATCAGGCCGCCCTCCGCCTCGCTACGCAGCCGTGCGAAGCCCTTCCCGCCGACCTTGAGCGAGGGCGTGTTGTACGACGTGGATTCCTCGACGTCCGGCAGGCGCTTCGCGATGTCGACGACGTCGTCCCAGGTGTGCATGGGATCAGCATGCGCCCACGCGCCGCCCGCGGCTTGGACAAACGGGAACGCGAACTCAGGCGAAAACAACGGCGAGGAATCCCGCCACGTACGCGAGTGCGAAGAGGATGGGAATCCACTGCTCGATGTGGGACAGCGGCCAGTACCGTGACCGGTCCTTCCCCTCGCCCAGGGCCCACCATTCGGCACGCCAGAACGGCGAGGCTGGGAGTCGTTCCTCGAGGGCGCCGACGACCTGGTACTTGGCGCTGTTCAGGAGCCGGTAGCTGCGCACCAGGTAGAACCAGGCGAAACACTGGCCGAGGATCGCGACGAGTGGGATCGCCAGCCACCCCGCCTTGTCCTGCGGTGGAGCCTCGGCGAAGGCGGCGACGAGGGTGAAAATGCCGGTGTTCAGCGTCAGGAAGAACGAGTTCGCGAGTCCTCGGCGCGCGCTGACTCGGTCGGCCATCTCGACGTAGAGGCGGTACTGGTCGAGTACCGCGCTTTCGTAGGTCGTTGTGCGGCTGTCAGGCCCGGACTGTGCCGGTGCGTCGTTCCACAGTCGGCCGCGGAGTTCGGACCGGTGATCGTCGTCATACATCGCCAACCTCCTGACGTGCCGCTGTGTCCTGTGGCTTGCGCGGCTCGGGGCTTAGCTACCTAGCACGGCGGGTCATATTCGATCTTGTCCGAAACCCACTTGGACCACTGCTCGCGGCTAATGTCCTCGGTGAGTTTCGAGCACAGCTCGTCTTCCCAGGACGCCGGTCCGGGCCATATATAGATGCCGCTCGAGTTGTTCAGGTCGAGCCACACCGCTCGCACGGTGCGGCCGTCCGGCGCGACACGTATCTCGATGATCCAACCGTCGGGACCCTTCAGTGGCTCCCCCACCTGTTCGCCCGTCGTGGCGTCCCAGAATCGAAGCTCGTGATCCGCGCCGCCGGAGACGATGAATCGTCCGTCGCCGGTAACCGCGACGCTGCTGACCATCACACTCGTGTGGCCCCGCATCGGGCTACCGATCGGCTCGCCGGTCAGCGCGTCGAAACGCCGCAGATCGAGCCCCTCAGCGACGACGAAGTACTTCCCGTTTGGACTGATGGCGAACCGGTCGAACGACGGCGACGCGGCGGGACGCGCGACCTGGCGTGCCGTGTCGGCGTCCCACACGGCCACTGAGTCCCCGCTGTGAGAAATTACCCGGTGCCCGTCAGCGCCGAACATGACAGACGTGATGTCCCACTCGTGGCCTTGCAACGGCCCACCGATCGGCCGCGCCAATTCGACGTCCCAGATCCACACCGACGTGCCCTCACCCGCGGCGAGCCGCCGTCCGTCGGGACCGAAGACGAGATGTGACACGCTGCCCGTTGGACCGGTGAGCGGCACACCGACCTCCCGTCCGGAGGTGACGTCCCATATCTGGACGGACTTATCTTCGCCGCCCGCGGCGATCAGACGCGCATCGGCGCTGAACGCGAGACTCGATAGAGCGCCTTCGAAACCCGTTGCTATGACGCGGAGCACTCCGCCAGAGTCGGCGTCGATGACCACGATCGACCTGTCCTCACGCGCGAATGCGATGCGACTTCCGTCCCGGCTGAAGTCGGCGATAACAAGGGTGCTTGGGCGTTCGGCGGACGGCCGCTGAACGGGTACCGCACTTCCCTCGTCGAGGTCGAGTACCCACATGGCGTCGAGGCTCGCGTCGGCTCGCACCATCCGTCGTCCGTCGGGCGCCATCGCCAGCATGGGTCCGTCAACAGGTGCACCTGACGGAGTGGTTGGCTCTGTCCACGAGTGGCCGACGCCCCCTTGCCGGTCGTCTCGCCATACCCGCACTGTTCCGTCGAAGCTGGCCGAGGCAATGCGCCCATGCCCGTCGACGGTGCCGTAATCGACGCTCCTGACGTATCCGGTGTGCCCGAGCAGCGTCGGACCGATCTGCCTGCCGGTCTCGACTTCCCAAAGGCGCAGGCCGCCGTCGGATCCCCCCGAAATGATGCGGTGGCTGTCCGGACTGAATGCCACGCTGGTGACGACACCGTCGTGACCGGCGAGAGGCTCCCCGACTGGCATGCGGTTTTCGGCATCCCACAGGATGATCGACGCGGTCAGGCCGCTCGGCGCGCCCGCGCCGGGAGCGACCCCCTCACTACCCGACACGATGTGGCGGCCATCGCGGCTGAACGCCACGCTCCACACCCGGTTCCCGTGCTGTCGCATGGGTTCGCCGGCGAGCTCCCCCTGGTCGACGTCCCAGACCCGCACTGTCTTGTCGTCGCTGCCCGAGACGAGGCGATGACCGTCCGGGCTGAATGCCACATCTAGCACGGCGCCGTCATGGTGCAGCGGAGCACCGGACAGACGGGGCTCGAGGTCCCACACACGAATCGATTTGTCTGCACTCGCGGACGCGAGGCGATGACCATCGGGACTGAAGACGATCCTGTTGACGAGATTCGTGTGACCGGTGAGGGGATCGCCGATCGACATCCCTGTGTCGGCATCCCAAAGCTGGAGGCTGTTGTCGGCGTTGCTGGACGCGATTCTGTGCCCGTCAGGGCTGTAGGCCAGGGCGAATGCGCCACGATCCGATCGGAACGGTAGATCGACCTGCTCGCCCGAGTCTGCGTCCCATAGCCTCAGTTCGACTCCACCCGTTGCGATGCGGCGACCGTCCGGGCTCAGGACCATGCTGAAGACCGGCCGTGCTGTTTCGACTGCACGCTTCAGGTCATCGACGTTGGCGGCCGTCGGGATGGAGTATGGGTAACCGGTCCTGATGATCTTCTCAGTCGATGCCATGGCGTCGAGCGTTCGCAGCGCGGCGCCGGGATGAGGCGTCGACGAGATCTGCTGTGCGGCGAGCGTTCCGTTAATTGCACGGACGTCGTCGCGGGTGCGGGCGCCGGCGAGCATGGATTCAGCTTCGGACTCCAGCCGCAGGGCTATTGCTTGGTTCCGTTGGTTTATCGCCTCTTGTCGTTGAACGAGCGCGATCGTTGCCGCGACGACCGCAAGGACCGTCAGTAGGACCAGACCGACAACGGCGGCGCGCCGCAACCGTCGGAAGCGGCGTTGCTCGCGCAGATCCTCGCTGGCCAGCTCGTACTTGGGTTTGCCGTGGATCGGGGCGGCCAGGTCGGTGACCTTCTCCCGGAACATCGGCGCCCGGGGATCCCACGGCGCGTCCTCGCTGACGTCGACGTAGAACGGCTCGGTGGGAAGAGCCCCGGGCTCGGTCAGCACCGGCAGCGCCACATCGGACCGGTCCGGGTCGAACCGTCCGCTCTCCTCGTCCCATTCCAGCTGGCCGCCGACCACGACGAACAGCAGCTGGTCCGGCCCGCGCCGCTGCAGCCAGTGTGCGACTTCCTTGTTCACCCAGCCCGAGGCGACCGCGTGCGGGGAGAGCACCACGAGAAAATAGCGGGCGCGGTCCATTGCGTCGGCGACCTTGCCCCACAGGTCGGGGCTGGCGGTGAGGTCGGTGGCGTCGCGGAATACCCGCAGCGCGTGCAGGTGGCCCATTCGCCTGCCGATGCGGTGCAGGCCCTTCTGGATCCCGGCGGCGACCGGCCGATCGTCGTGGGCATAAGAGATGAAGGCGTCGTAGGCGAACGACTCCCCTTGTCCCCCAGCCTGCTGTTCCCGAACCTCCGCAGCCTGAGCACCCATGGCCATCTCCCCGATCTCCAGGCGATATCGATTCGCATGGACGGGATTCTCTGAGCCTGACGCAGCCGGGAACGGATGTCGCGGGTAGTCGACTACTCGGCTTTCGCAGAGTTCATCCGGTGCACGCCCGTCAGAAACGGACGGGCACCGGATTGATGCTCAGCAGCAGGCGCCCTGCGCGGGCTCGGCTTCGTCGGCCGTGCTCGCGCAGCACACTCCACCCGCGGGCGCGGCGCTCTCGGCCATCTGAAGCGAGGCCGGGCCGGTGCCGAAGGTCTCGCTGTCGGCGAGCACCGTGTACACCTCCCACTTCTCACCAGCGGGCCCGGTGACCCACACCTTGTCCTGGGTCGCGAAGCAACAGGTGGTGCCGATCTCCTCGTCGGTGAACAGTCCCTCGCCGGTCAGCCGGGCGATCTCCTCGTGCACGATCTCGCTCGATTCCACCTCCACGCCAAGATGATTGATGCTGCCGCCCTTGCCCGGGTTCTGCAGCAGGACCAGCTTCAGGGGCGGCTCGGCGATGGCGAAGTTCGCGTAGCCCTCGCGCAGCTTGGCCGGTTCGGTGTTGAACAGCTTCGAATAGAACGCGACCGATTCGGTCAGGTCGTCGACGTTGAGGGCGAGCTGTACGCGTGACATGAGAACCTCCATTGGTGAGACATATATCGAATTACTGCCTACAACTGTGGCACCTTTTTGACATATGTCAAGACGCTGGCATGATGGATGTCATGCCAAAGGCCCTGCCATTGCTGGACGTGACCGCACCGATCTGCTGCGCGCCGGTGGCGGCGGGTCCGATGACCGACGAGGCCGCGCTGCACGTGGCGCTCCGCCTCAAGTCGCTCGCCGACCCGACCCGGATCAAACTGATGTCGATCCTGCTCACCAGCCCTGACGGTGAGGCCTGCACCTGCGACCTCGCCGCCGCGATCGACCTGACCGAGTCCACGGCGAGCCATCACCTCGCCCAGCTGAAGAAGGCGGGCATGGTCGAATCGACCAGGCGCGGCATGAACGTCTACTACCGCGCCCGCACCGACTCACTCGAGGCGCTGCGCCTCGTGCTCGACCCGAACTGCTGCTAGACCGTCCCGAACGGGCGGTTATCGAGATCGCCTCTCGACGAACGCTCCGACAACCACCCGTTCGCTTACGTCGCTACTCGGCTTACCCACCCCGCCCGGCCGGACCAGTTCGGTTGACGGCTACCCCGTCGGCCGAACTCCTAGCTTCTCGTCAGCCCTTCACCGATGGCTTTCGCATCGGTCACGGCACCCGATACGTCCATTCCGGGGTGGCGAACTTGGTCTCGACCAGTTCGCGCGCGGCAGCCAGTTCGGCGTCGGTGTATACGCTCTCGCGAGTGTCGTAGCGGGCACGGAAGTGCGCGATGAAGGCGGCGATGATGTCGTCACGGGTCATGCCGGTCTGCGACCGCATCGGGTCGACCCGCTTGCCGGAACTGGTGATGCCCTTGTCGGAGATCTTCTCCCGCCCGATGCGCAGCACCTCGGTCATCTTGTCGGCGTCGATGTCGTAGGCCATGGTCACGTGGTGCAGCACGGCGCCTGCGGCGATTCGTTTCTGGGCGGCCCCGGCGATCTTGCCCTGGTCGGTGGCAATGTCGTTGAGCGGCACATAGCGGGCGGTGATGCCGACGTTGGCGAGCGCGCCCATCACCCACTGGTCGAGGAACTCGTAGGACTGCTCGAAGCTGAGCCCATCGACCAGCGACGTGGGCACCGACAGCGAGTAGGTGATGCAGTTGCCGGGCTCCATGAACATCGCGCCGCCGCCGGAGATGCGCCGCACGATCCCGATGCCGTGGCGCGCGGCCGCCTCCTCGTCGACCTCGTTGCGCACCGACTGGAAGGAGCCGAGCACCACCAGTGGCGAGTCCCAATCCCAGAACCGCAATGTCGGGCCGCGCGTGCCGGACGCCACCTCGCGGGTGATCACCTCGTCGAGCGCGACATGCATGGCCGGGTCGATGACCACCGGCGCGATCACGTCGAAAGTGTGGTCGTGCCAGCTGGTCGCGTGGCCGAGAGCGCGGCGAATCGCGATGCCGACGGAGTCCGGCGTGAAACCGATCATCGACGCCCCGTCATCGAGGGCATCCGATATCGCCGAACCGAGCTGCGCCGCATCGGCATTCACAGACATGCCCGTCACCGCGGCCACGATGTCGTCGAGGGCGTCGTCCGGCTCCAAGAAGAAGTCGCCGGACAGCGACACCCGTGACAACCGCCCGTCGTCGACCACGACGTCGACCACCACGAGCTTGCCGCCGGGAACCTTGTACTCGCCACGCATCCCCGCAGCCTAACGGCCGCGCGTCCCGCCCCCGGATTGGCACAGCGCTCGGGTCGACACACGTCAGCGTTCCGACGATCATCGAGGCACATCCGGCGCAGACAGGAGAACAGAATGCGAGTCACCCGCATCACCACCAATCTCCCGGTGGCCGACATCGACAGCGCGAAGGGCTTCTACACCGAATTCCTCGGCCTGCGAACCGAGGAATTCAACCTGGGCTGGGTCGCCCGGTTCGCCTCACCGGAAACCGGCGCGCACGTCCAGCTCGTCACCCACGACGCCACCGCCCCCGAGGACTCGGTCATCTCGGTCCACGCGGACGACGTCGACGCCGCCTACGACGAAGCCCTTCGGCTCGGCTACGAGATCGTGCACCCGCTCGCCACCGAGGAATGGGGTGTGCGCCGATTCTTCGTGCGCGCCCCGGACGGCGCCGTCGTCAATGTCGTGCAGCACCGCGACTGACCCGAGTCCGCGGGCGGGGCGGCCTCTGGCTCGATTCCACCTTCACGCCAACCGAGTCCACCGCCAGCCATCACCTCGCCCAGCTGAAGAAGGCGGGCATGGTCGTATCGAACGGCTGCTGGACGCGGGCATCACTTCAGCACAAGATCGCCGCGGGCCCCGCCTCGAACGGGCGGTTATCGACGTCACCTCTCGACGGACGTCTCGACAACCACCCGTTCGGGGCGGTATCCCTACTCCGGCTTGCGCAGCGCCGCCATGAACATCGCGTCGGTGCCGTGCCGGTGCGGCCAGAGCTGCACGCCCGGACCGTCACCGAGCTCGGGCACACCGGGCACCAGTTCCCGGGTATCCAGCGGGACGACGCCGTGCCTGCGCACCGCGTCGGACACCACCGCGACGGTCTCCGACAGGTGCGGGGAACACGTCGAGTACAGGACCACCCCGCCGGGGCGGACCAGCTCGATCGCCGACGCCAGCAGCTCACGCTGCAGCTTCACCAGCGCCGCGACGTCGGTCGGCTGGCGACGCCAGCGCGCCTCGGGGCGCCGACGCAGCGCGCCGAGGCCGGTGCACGGCGCGTCCACCAGTACCCTGTCGAATCCGGCAGCCAGTCCCGGGTCCCGGCCGTCCGCGACGTGCACGTCGACGGGCAGGCCCTTGGCGGTCTTGCGGACCAGCTCGGCCCGGTGCTCCGCGGGCTCGACGGCGTCGAGACGGGCGCCCTCGATATCGGCGAGCGCTCCCAGCAGGGCCGCCTTGCCGCCGGGGCCGGCGCACAGGTCGAGCCAGCGTCCGCCGTCGGCTCCGATCAGCGGCGCCAGCGCCAGCGCCCGGGCCACGAGCTGGCTGCCCTCGTCCTGCACGGCCGCGAGACCCTCGCGGACCGCGTCGAGCTGGCCGGGGTCGCCGCCGTCGAGGTGCACCGCGTACGGCGAGTAGGGGCCGATCTCGCCTCCGGTCACCAGCGCCAGCTCCTCCGCCGAGATCTCACCCGGTCGCGCCACCAGGTGCACCGACGGGCGGGCGTCGTCCGCCTCCAGCACCCGTTCGAGCTCACCGGCGTCGGGGCCGAGCGCGTCCGCGAACGCCTGCGCGATCCAGACCGGGTGCGCGTACTGAAAAGCAAGGTGCCCCACCGGATTCGCGACCGCGTCCGGCGCGAGCTCGGCCACCCACTGCTCCTCGTTCTTCTCGGCCACCCGGCGGAGCACCGCGTTGACGAATCCGGCCTTGCCGCCTCCGAACTCGCTGCGGACCAGGTCCACGGAGGTGGCCACCGCCGCGTGCGGGGCGACGCGGGTACGCAGCAGCTGGTAGGTGCCCAGGCGCAGCACGTCCAGCAGCGGGCCGTCGATCTCGTCGATCTGCCGGCCCGCGCCCCTGGCGATGACGGAGTCCAGCAGACCCTGGGCCCGGCACGCCCCGTAGGCGAGCTCGGTTGCCAGAGCCGCGTCCCGGCCGTCCATCTTCCGGTCGCGAAGCAGCCCGGGCAGCACCAGGTTCGCGTAGGCGTCGCGTTCGCGCACGGCCCGCAGGACGTCGCGGGCCGCGATCCGGGGCTGATCCCCCGCGGCCGCGGACGGATTCGGCCTGCCGACCTGTCGCGGCCTGGTGTTCGAGCCACCCTTCGCGCCCGGCTTGTCGCCGCCGCGCGCCTGATCACGCTTTCCTCGTGCGGGCCTACGGGATTCGGTCACTGTGCACGCACCTCGGGGTCGAGGCGCGCTCCCCGCGCCCAATCGGCGGCCGCCATGGCCTTCTTACCTTGTGGCTGAACCTGACTCAGCCGCACCGCGGTCGTCGCGGTTCCGACGTAGCAGCCGTCCTTGCGGACCAGGAACTGTCCCGGTTCCAGCGCCTCGTCGGTGACCTGTACCGGACCGACCTTGAGCCGCAGCTCCCCCACCTGCGTCCACGCCCCGGGCGCCGGGGTGACCGATCGAACCAGCCGATCGACCGCCTGCGCCGACCGGTCCCACCGGATCCGGGCGGACTCCACGGTCACCTTCGGCGCGTGCGACACGCCCTCCGCCGGCTGCGGTGTGGGGATCAACGCGCCGTCCTCGATGCCGTCGAGCACGGAGTCGAGCAGCACCGCGCCGCCGTCCGCGAGCCGGCCCAGCAGGGCGCCCGCGGTGTCGTCGGCGCGGATCCGCTCTGTCATCACCCCGAACACCGGTCCGGTGTCGAGCCCTTCCTCCAACAGGAAGGCGCTCGCACCGGTCATGTCGTCGCCTGCGGCGATCGCCGCCTGCACGGGCGCCGCCCCGCGCCAGGCGGGCAGCAGTGAGAAGTGCAGGTTCACCCAGCCGTGCCGCGGGACGTCGAGCACCGGGCGCGGCAGCAGTGCGCCGTAGGCGACCACCGGGCAGCAGTCGGGTTCGAGGGCGCGCAGGCGCTCGAGGAAGTCCGGGTCGGACGCGCGGGCAGGGGTGAGTACCTCGATGCCGTGTTCGTCGGCGAGTTGGCCGATCGGTGACCGCGTCACCTTCCTGCCGCGACCCGCGACGGCGTCCGGCCTGGTCACGACCGCGACCACCTCGTGACGGGACGACTTCAGCAGCCGGGCCAGTGACGGGACGGCGGGCTCGGGGGTGCCTGCGAAGACGATCCGCATGTCAGCGTCCCCCCGCCGGAGACGGGGACTGCGCCGAGACGGTGATGCCCGCGCGGAACCAGTCCGATTCGCGGATCACCCGCATCGCGTCCTTGCGGTCGGCGGGCGCGAGGCGCGCCAGGAACAGGACTCCGTCGAGGTGATCGGTCTCGTGCTGCACGCAGCGGGCCATGATCCCCTCGCATTCGAAATCCACCGGCTCGCCGTGCATGTTGAAGCCACTGGCCCGGACGGTCAGCGCACGCGTGCAGTCCGCGCGCACCCCGGGGATCGACAGGCATCCCTCCGGACCGATCTGCTCCCCCGGCCCGACTACCTCGTAAGTCGGGTTCACCAGGTGTCCGGACATCCCGCCACAGTTGTAGGCGAACACACGGAGGCCGACGCCGATCTGCGGCGCCGCGATGCCTGCGCCGCCCCGGTCGTGCATGGTGTCGGTCAGGTCCTCGACCAGCGTGTGCAGCTCCCGGCCGAAGTCGACCACCTCGTCCGCGCGGGTTCGCAGAACGGGATCGCCGAAGAGGCGAACGGGCTGAATACTCACGAAGCTGCTCCCACGGGTCTGGACCGATGTCTCGAACAGTCTAGGGAACCCACGGGACCGCGACGGACCACCCGGTACCGCCGACACCCTAGGATTCGCGGCATGTCGTCCCCGAAGCGCAGATGGCTGCGTCGCATCCTGCTTGGTTCCCTGGTCCTGGTCGTCGTGGCCTTGATCGGGTTCTTCACGATCGCGCCCGGCGTTGTCGAGCGAAGCATGAACAAGGTCGTGTCCGCCGATCTGCCCGAGGTCACCGCGCAGACGCAGGAGTTGCACGACAGTCTCCAGATCGCCGACATGCACTCGGACACCCTGATGTGGGACCGCAACATCTTGAAGCGGTCCGACCGCGGACACATGGACCTGCCTCGCCTGCAGGACGGCAACGTCGCGTTGCAGGTCTTCTCGTCGGTCTCGAAGTCGCCGAAGGGCCAGAACTACGACTCCAACTCCGCCGAGACCGACAACATCGAGCTCCTGACGATTGCCCAGCTGCAGCCGCCGCGGACCTGGGGCTCGCTCCTGGAGCGGTCGCTGTACCACGCGGAGAAGCTCGAGAACGCGGCCGCGGACTCGGACGGTCAGCTGCGATTCGTTCGTACCAGGGGCGACCTGGCGGCACTGCTCGAGGACCGTGCGGCCGGGCAGAACGTGACGGGCGCGGTGTTCTCTGTCGAGGGCCTGCAGAACCTCGAGGGCAAGGCCGAGAACTTCGACAGGCTCTACGACGCCGGCCTGCGGATGGCGGGGTTCACCCACTTCTTCGACAACGAGACATCCGGATCGATGCACGGAGAAGAGAAGGGCGGCATGACCGACCTCGGGCGGACGGTGTTCGCGGAGATGGAGCGACGCGGCGTCATCGTCGACATCGCCCACGCGAGCCACCCCGCCATCGAGGAGATGCTCGCGCTGGCGACGCGGCCGGTCGTGGCGAGCCACGGCGGCGTGCAGGCGACGTGCGACGTCAACCGCAACCTGACCGACGACGAGATCCGCGGCGTGGCCGCGACCGGCGGCGTGATCGGCATCGGCTACTGGGATGCGGCCGTGTGCGAGTTGACCCCGGCCGCGGTGGTCGACGCGATCGAGCACGTGATCAAGGTCGGCGGCCTCCAGACGGCGGCGCTCGGTAGCGACTACGACGGGGCGACGACCGTCGCCTGGGACACCAGCGAGATCGCGGTGATCACCCAGGAGCTCCGCGACCGCGGGCACAGCGACGACGAGATCCGGGCGATCATGGGCGGCAACACGCTGCGGGTGATGGCCGAGGTACTGCCCGCAGGCTGAGCCGCCACACGATCGCCGACGCCCGCCCTGCCACAACAGCTCGTACCCGGTTGCCACCGCGCAGTACGCTGACACTGCAGCCGGGTCGGGGCTGGTCCCACGCTGGAGGGTCACGCCATGCGCCGTGTAGCACCCCATCGTCAGTTCGTGGCCCGTACCGTGACGGCCGCGACCATCCTGGCACTGCCGCTCGGCTCGTCCGCCGCCGCGACCGCGAACCCACCGCCCGCGCCGATCTCGGCGACCACGGCATTTCAGGTCCCGGTGACGTTCGTCTCGGCATGCAGCGGCGTTGGGTTCAGGTGCTGGGTGCCGCACCAGGTGGCAATCGTGACTCCGTCGGCAACGACGAATACACCCGGCCTGGTGACCTTTTCGGCCGTTCCTCCGACGACGACCGCGATCGACCTCGACTGTATCGACGTGTCGGTGAACTGGCGGAACCTGTCCACCGGCGCCGCCGGAACCACCGCGCTCCGTGCCACGTGGACCATCGACTACAGCCATCGCACCCCGCAGGACGAGTGGTGCCGATACACCCCCGCGGCAGCGGCCACCGGCAGCGGCACGGTCGCCGCGGTGGCCGACGTCAACGCGTCGGTCCATTGGCCCCCGTACCTGCTCTGGCCTCAGGTACCCGTCAATCCGGGGGTCGGAGTTTTCCCGGTTGCCTAGGAATGGCGACGCACGTCAGCTGCCGTCGCTGCTGCCGCCGCCGAAGTTGCTCTCCAGCACCATCCCCGGGATCCCGGTCCCGAGCGGGACCGGCACGCAACGCGGTTCCGGCGCAGCGGGATCGAGCGCACGAAGCACGACACCGATCGTGAACGGGTCGTACACCATGTTCATGTGCCCGGTCTGATCCTGCGGGCAGAGGTCCTGGATGCTGATGTTCGTCGCGCCCTCGCCACGCAGGGCGACGTTCGACGCCGGCTGGATCATCTCGTCGTAGCGGGTGCCGATGGTGGTGTACCTCACGCCGGGGACGGTGTCCTCGGGCAGGTTCAACGCGTCCAGGAACGGCGATCCCTGGATCTGTTGGCCGACCGCCTGGCCCAGCACGGCCTCGATCGCCTCCGCACCGCCGGGGATCCCGTCGACGACCGGTGCCAGTCCGTAGAACACCCCGCCGTACGACGGCGACGCCACTCCGATCCACCTGTCGACCACCGCGGCCCCGCCGAGCCGGTTGACGAAGTACCTGGTCACGGTGGCGCCCTGCGAGAATCCGATCAGGTCGACCTTCTCGGCGCCGGTCGCGGTGCGCACCCGCTGTACGAAGTCCGCGGTCTGTTCCCCGCTGACCCGCATGTCCTCGGTCCCGAACGCGTCGCCGCCGGGCTTGCCGCCGTAGTTCAGGGCGAACACGCAGTAGCCCGCGGCCTTGAGTGCGGGCGAGATCGCGGACCAGTCCGAGTAGGCGCTGGCATCGGTGCCGTGCGCCAGGATCACCGGGCGCGGATGTGCCGCAGAAGGCTTGCAGGAGAAGTCGTTTGATCCGGGTGGGGCCGCACCGGGATGCGTACGCGCGTAGGCGGCCGCGGCGGCGTGGGTGGACTGCTCGGGCCCGGGATTCTCGGGAACCTCCGAGATCGATCCCCCGCCCTGGGCCGAACTGGATTGCGCCTGCGCCGTCCCGAGCGGGAGCACCGTCGCCGCGAGTGCGAGCGACACCGTCGCCACGGCCCTGCGGCTCGCTCGCCCCCCTGACAATCTCGCATCGATCCTTTTCACGCCCCACATCATGCACTCGGCCGCGACGGCCGCGACATCAACCGCGGGTCACGATTTCAACACGGTCCGCCAGCCTGTTGCTGTCTACTCGTTCGACTCGGGCTCGGGCTGGTCCGGCGCCGGGTTCGGGGTGGACGCCGGCGCCGGATCGTCGGCGAGGATCCGATACAGCGCGCGCCGCGACTCGACGAGCACCTCCCCGGCCTTGCGCACCTGGTCCGGCGTCCCGACCGCGGCGACCTGCCCGGCTGCGCCCATCAGCTGTCCGATCAGTCCGCGCAGGTCCTGGGCCTCCTGGCCGACGCCCGCGCTGACCTCGTCCCAGGGATTCCCCAGGTCGGCCCTGTTCTCTTCCACGTACGCGGTGCCCGACTCGGTCAGGCGCGCGGTCTTGCGGCCGGCCACCTTCTCGATCAGCACCAGGCCCTCGTCCTCGAGCTGCGCCAGCGCGGGGTAGATCGAGCCCGGGCTGGGCCGCCACACACCGTTGCTGCGCTCGACGATCCGCTGGATCAGTTCGTATCCGTGCATCGGCGCCTCGGTGAGCAGCAGCAGCACCGCGGCACGCACGTCGCCGCGCCGTCCGCGTCCGCCGCGCCCTCGACCGAGACCGAGACCGAGCCGCTGGCCGCCGGGACCGTGGCCGGGACCGAAACCCTGTCCGGGTCCGAAGCCGGGCCCGAATCCGGGCCCGAATCCGTCACGACGACGATCCCGTCCCTCGCGGCCGGGCCTGCGCCTGCCGAGTCCATGCTCTCGTTGAATGTCTTCCACGTCAGCCTCCTCAGACTGTCTGTATCAATTACGTGTTCAACGATATATCGACAATCGGTCGACGGCAAGGGAGTTGGTCGTCACACTTCAAATGAACGCGACTCACGGCCGACGACCGCGGACCGTCCACGCACGGGCCCGGAGCGGGACGGCACCGGATGCGTTCCGCGGGGTGGTGGCGCACAGCTTCTCCCGCAGGGCCGCCCGATGGTCCTCGGGAAGGCTCGAGCAGTACCCGGGGGCTGGCCCTTGACCGCCGAGGAACGGGCGCCAGAAATCCTCGAAGTCCGTGAACACGGTGTCCACGCCCACCTGCCCGACCCGGACCTCGGCCAATCCCGCCGACGCGAACAGTTCGCGCAGGGGCTCGGGTTGACACAGCGGAAACCGGCGCCCCTCGTCAAGCGTGGCCGCAGCCGGATCCAGCTCGACGGCGGCGTCCCAGAACAGGCGGATCATGTCCATGCCGCCCGCGTAGTCCCACAGGTAGGAAGCGACCAGACCAGCCGGCCGGGCGATCCGGACCATCTCGGCCAGGGCCGCCCGCGGATCGGGGACGAAGTTGAGCACCAGCGCCGAGACCACCCGATCGAACTCGCCGTCGGCAGCCGGGATCGCCGATGCGGTACCCACCCGGAACGCGACCCGCTCGTCAGCGCCGCAGGCGCCGGCGACGGCGAGGTATCCGGCCGATGGGTCGACCCCGAGGACCCGGGCCGGGCGCTCGGCGGCCAGGATCGCCCGGGTCAGCGCACCCGTCCCGCACCCTACGTCGCACCAGGCGGCCGCGGGCAGGGGCGGCAACCGGCGAAGGAACACGGCGGCAACCAGGCGGCTCCACCGCCCCATGTAGAGCTGATAGTCCTCGCCGCTCGCCCACTCCTCCGGCCGAGCGCCCATGACCGTTGCTCACCGCCAAACCCGAGAGTATGAAACACCTGAGCTAGCAGATGAATTCACGGTAGGCGAATCCGTCGCGCCCGTGCAGCACCACCCTCGCCGGGTGATGCGCGTGCGCCAGCTCCCTGGCGGTGGCGATCGCTTCCCGCTCGGAACCGAAGTAGCGGTGCTCGCGCGAACCGTACTGGTGCACCTCCCAGCAGTGCGCCGCGTCGCCCTCGTGGGGCAGCACGTCGTAGGTCCGCTGCGGTGTCGATGGCGTCGCTCGCTTCATGACGAGCCTCCCAAGGCGTGTGGTCGACCGTTCATCCACTTCCAGTGAACGCCCACCCGGTGCGGGACACAACCGACAGTCCCTGCGGTCTCAGCCGATCCGGACCGGGTCCATCTGCACCCGAACCGAGCCCGACTCGCGGCGTGCTCCGCGGACCGCCTGCGCCTGGGCGAGCGCGTTGGCCAAGGCCGCGCCCGCACCGCGCGGAACCCGCAGCAGCATCCGCTCGACGTCGGCTGGCTCGGGTCCGTCGCCGTGCAGCGGAAGCCGTTCACCGGCGGGAAGGGGCACCGGACCGAGCTGTTCGACGACGTCGGGCAGCTTCGCGTTCTCCAACAGCGCCTCGATCGCGGCGCGTGAACCGTCGACCGCCGCCATGTGTACGGTCGGCGGGAACCTGACCTCGGCCCGCTCCTCGAGCTGAACCTGGGCCGCTCCGACCGGGTCCCAGCGAACGAGGGCCTGGACCGTCGGCAGGCCCGAATCGGCGACCACCACGACCCGACCGCCCTCGCCCGCGGGCCGCACCAGCGAGCCCGCCGTCATCCACCGGCGCAGCGTCTCCTCCTCCGCCCGCAGGTCCGCCCGTCCCAGCAACGCCCAGCCGTCGAGCAGAAGGGCGGCTCCGTAGCCGCCCGGCATGACCGGCTCCGCGCCGACTGTCGCCACCACCAACCGCGGACCCGGCTTGACCGTCGCCGTGACTTCGCTTCCGCCCGAATGCAATACGGCGACACCGGGGAACGCCCGGCCGAGTTCCTCCGCGGTCCTGCCCGCCCCGACGACCACCGCACGCAGCGACCGCGACCCGCACGCATTGCAGCGGTGGGTGGCATCGGCGACGCCGCACCATCGGCACGTGGGGGTGCCCGCGCCATCCGGGCCGACCGCCGACGAGAGCGACATCGGCCCGTTGCAGCGACGACACCGCGCAGGGGCCCGGCACTTCCCGCAGGCCAGGGACGGGACGTAGCCGCGGCGGGGCACCTGGACGAGCACGCCCGCACCCGCCCCCAGCGCCTCCCTTGCCGCGGCGAACGCGATCGCGGGCAGTCGCGCCGCCCGCGCCCCTGGATCCCGGGCGAGCGCATGGTCGCTGTCCGCGAGAGCAGTGATCTGCGGCGCCCGCGCGCGCACCTCGGCACGCGCGGCCACCAGGTCGTGCGCCCAGCCCGACTCGACCAGCGACTGCGCCTCGGCCGTGCGGGCGTGCCCGCCGAGGACCAGCGCGCACCCGCTCGCGTGCGCGCGCAGCAGCGCCACCTCACGGGCGTGCGGGTACGGCGAGCGCGGCTCGGAATGGCTGTCGTCGCCGTCGTCCCAGACCACGACCAGGCCCAGGTCCGGCACCGGCGCGAACACCGAACTGCGGGTTCCGACGACGACCCGTGCGGTGCCGCGCAGCGCCGCGAGCCAGCGGCGGTACCGCATCGCCGGACCGAGCCCCGCGGCCAGCGGGACCACCAGATCGTCACCGACCAGGCCGACACACGCGGCCGCCACCCGATCCAGGTCCTTCTGGTCGGGCACCACCAGCACCGCTGTCTGACCGCGCGACACAACCACGGCCGCCAGTTCCGCCAGCCGGGCAGGCCAGTCCTCCCCCGGCAACGCTTGCCAGACCGCCCGCGGGCCGCGACCGGACCGCACCGCGGACACGAAAGCCTCGCCGTGGACGTAGCTCGACCACCCCTCGCAGTCGGGCGACGCCGGGGCCGGCGCCCGCTCGCCGCACGGCTCCGCCTCGACGCGGGCATGCCGGGGCGGTATCGCCAGCCGCAGCACGTCGGCCCTGGTGCCCGCGTACCGCTGGGCGACGGCGTCGACCAGCGCGGCGACCTCCGGGGTCAGCACCCGCTCGCCGCTGACCACCTTGTCCAGCCAGCCCAGCTTGCCGGGGTGCTCGCTGGACGCGACGCGCTCGACGAGGAAGCCATCCACCAGCCGACCGGCGAACCGGACCCGCACCCGCACCCCCGGCTGCGCCTGTTCGTCCAGCTCGTGCGGCACCCGGTAGTCGAACTCCCGGTCGAGGTGCGCGAGCGGCAGCATCGGGATCACCCTGGCCACGGGCAGGTCCGCCGCCGGTTCCCGTTCGGCGCTCACCGGCGCGAGCCGTACCGACAGCACGAGCCGCCCACCGATTTCGGTGAGCGGCTCGGAGCTGCATGGGATAAGCGGCTCGCCGCTGACTCCATCTAGAGGCCGGCGGCCGCGCGCAGCTTCTCGGCCCGGTCCGTGCGCTCCCAGGGGAGGTCGATGTCGGTGCGGCCGAAGTGCCCGTACGCCGCGGTCGGCGCGTAGATCGGACGCAACAGGTCGAGGTCGCGGATGATCGCGCCGGGACGCAGGTCGAAGATCTCGGTGATCGCCGACTGGATGCGCGCCGGGTCGGTCTTCTCGGTGCCGAAGGTCTCCACGAACAGCCCGACGGGGGCTGCCTTGCCGATCGCGTACGCGACCTGCACCTCGATGCGGTCCGCGAGGCCTGCGGCGATCGCGTTCTTCGCCACCCAGCGCATCGCGTACGCGGCGGACCGGTCCACCTTTGACGGATCCTTGCCGGAGAAGGCGCCGCCGCCGTGGCGGGCCATGCCGCCGTAGGTGTCGACGATGATCTTGCGGCCGGTCAGGCCCGCGTCGCCCATCGGCCCGCCGAGCACGAACTTGCCGGTCGGGTTGACCAGCAGCCGGACGTCGGAGGTATCGAGGGTGGGCACGCCCAGCTCGGCGAGCACCGACCCGAGCACCTTCTCGCGGATGTCCGGGGTCAGCAGGTTGTCGAGGTCGATGTCGGCGGCGTGCTGGGTGGAGATGACGACGGTGTCGAGGCGAACGGCGCGGTCGCCGTCGTACTCGATGGTGACCTGGGTCTTGCCGTCCGGACGCAGGTACGGCAGCACTCCGGTCTTGCGGACCTCGGTCAGCCGGCGCGAGAGCCGGTGCGCGAGCGCGATCGGCAGCGGCATCAGTTCGGGGGTGTCGGTGCAGGCGTAGCCGAACATCAGGCCCTGGTCACCGGCGCCCTGGCGGTCGATCTCGTCGTCGGTGACGCCGTCGACCCTGGCCTCGTGCGAGTGATCGACGCCCTGGGCGATCTCCGGGGACTGCGCACCGATCGCGATGTTCACGCCGCACGAGTTGCCGTCGAAGCCCTTGGCTGACGAGTCGTAGCCGATCTCGAGGACCTTGTCGCGGACGATCTTGGGGATGTCGGCGTATGCGGAGGTGGTGACCTCGCCCGCCACGTGCACCTGGCCGGTGGTCACCAGCGTCTCGACGGCGACCCGGCTGCGCGGGTCCTGCTCGAGCAGGGCGTCGAGGATGGAGTCGCTGATCGCATCACAGATCTTGTCCGGGTGTCCCTCGGTCACGGACTCACTGGTGAATAGCCGACTGCCGGACTTGCTCACAGATCTCCCTCTCGCCACAGCGTTGGTATTGCCCCACAGACCCTAGTGCGGGGTACGACGGATATGAACCATTGAAATCAGCAGAAGTATGAATTCAGCGGAAATGTGTTCCCTCCGCGCCGGGGACGGCGCGAAGGGTCTGACCTTCAGACTACGAGGCCGGACCGGTCGGCGCCTGCGCGCCCCCGCCGCCCTCCAGCAGGGACACCAGCGCATCGAGCACCCGGCTGGCCATCAGTGCCTTGGAGCCGTACTCCAGCGCGACCTCGGAGCCGTCGGCGCCGAGCAGCCAACCGTCGTTGTGGTCGACCTCGAACGCCTTGCCCTCCCCGACCGCGTTGACCACGAGCAGGTCGCAGCCCTTGCGGGCCAGCTTCGAGCGGGCATGGGTGAGCACGTCGCCGTGTGCGTCCCCTGTCTCCGCCGCGAAGCCGACGATCACGGACGTGTTCGGCAGGTCGCCGTCCCGGCGAGCCTGGACGAGACCGGCCAGGATGTCCTCGTTGCGGGTCAGCGGGATCGTGTCCGGCTCGTCGGCGCCCTTCTTGATCTTGCTGTCGGCGACCGTGGACGGGCGGAAGTCCGCGACCGCCGCGGCCATCACGACCGCCTCCGCGCCGACCGCGGCCTTGTCCACGGCCTCTTTCAACTCGCCTGCCGTGCGGACCCTGACCACGTCGAGCGCGGCCGGATCAGCCAGGTCGGCGGTGTAGCCGGCGATCAGCGTCACCTCGGCGCCGCGCTGGGCGGCGAGCCGGGCGATGGCGTAGCCCTGCTTGCCGGAGCTGCGATTGCCGAGGAACCGGACCGGGTCGAGGGGCTCCCGGGTGCCACCGGCGGACACCAGGATCTTGCGACCGACTAGGTCGCGACGCAGCGCGTCCGGACGCTCGAGCAGCAGCGTGGCCAGGCCGACGATCTCGTCCGGCTCGGGCAGCCGTCCGGCGCCGGTGTCCTTGCCGGTCAGCCGCCCGGAAGCGGGTTCGATCACGCAGGCACCGCGTTCGCGCAGGGTTGCCACGTTCGCCACCGTCGCGGGGTGCTCCCACATCTCGGTGTGCATCGCGGGTGCGAACACCACCGGGCAGCGGGCCGTGAGCAGGGTGGCGGTGAGCAGGTCGTCCGCGCGTCCGTGCGCGGCCCTGGCCATCAGGTCGGCCGTCGCGGGCGCGATCACCACCAGGTCGGCCTCCTGGCCGAGCCGCACGTGCGGCACCTGCGGGACATCGGCGAACACGCCGGTCTGCACCGGGTTGCCGGACAGCGCCTCGAACGTCGCGCGGCCGACGAACTCCAGCGCCGACTCGGTGGGGATCACCCGCACGTGGTGTCCGCTCTCGGTGAAGCTGCGGATGATCGAACAGGCCTTGTATGCGGCAATTCCGCCGCCCACCCCGACGACGATGCGTCGGGGTCGGTCGGCGGAATCCGACAGGAGCTCGCTCACAGGCTCTGGCTCACAGGCTCTCGGTCACTCGCCCTCGGTGTGCTCGAGCAGGTCGGAGTGGATCTCGCGCAGCGCGATGGAGAGCGGCTTCTCCTGGAGGCCGGGCTCGACCAGCGGGCCGACGTACTCGAGGATGCCGTCACCGAGCTGGTTGTAGTAGTCGTTGATCTGGCGGGCACGCTTCGCCGAGTAGATCACCAGGGCGTACTTCGAGGAGGTGCGGGCGAGCAGCTCGTCGATCGGCGGGTTGGTGATACCCAGCGGGGTGTCGTATGCCGGGACGCCGTGGCGATCGGCTTCGGACGTGACTGTCTGAGTGGCGCTCACTGGCGAATCTCCTGAAGTTCGATGTACTGCTAAGACGATGTACTGCTAAGACACCGTGCCGCTGCTGCGGACCTGCTACTGCGGACTACCGACTAGCAAGGATACCAACTCTTCGCACGCACGGTCGACGTCGACGTTCACCACCACCGTGTCGAACTCGTCCTTGGCCGCCAATTCGACCTTCGCGGTCTCCAGTCGGCGGGCGACGACGTCCTCGGATTCGGTCCCGCGACCGGTCAGCCGGGATACCAGTTCCTCCCAGCTCGGCGGCGCCAGGAAGACCAGAATCGCCTCCGGCATGGCGGCCCGCACGGCGCGCGCGCCCGCCAGGTCGACCTCCACCAGCACGGGATGTCCGGCCTCGAGGGCCGCGATCACGGGCGCGGCGGGCGTGCCCGACCGTTGCAGTCCGCCGTGGATCTCCGCCCACTCGAGCAGCTCACCGGCGCCGATCATCCGCTCGAACTCGGCGGCGGTGACGAACCGGTAGTCCTTGCCGTCGACCTCGCCGGGCCTCGGGTCTCTCGTCGTGGCAGACACGCTGAAGACCAGGTCGGGCAGTCGCTCGTGCAGTTTGCGGACCACGCTCGACTTACCCACGGCTGAGGGGCCGGCCAGTACAACCAGCCGGCCCCTCTGCGCTGTGCTATCCCCGCTGTCCGAAGCCGGGGTGGTCTTGCTGTTGTCTGACACGTTGTGTGTGTCAGCCACCAGACTCCTACTCAGCGTCGAAATCGAACCTGGTGAGCAGGGCCTTACGCTGCCGATCGCCGAGGCCACGCAGGCGACGGGTCGGAGCGATCTCCAGCTCGGTCATGATTTCCTGCGCCTTGACCTTGCCCACCTTGGGCAGGGCCTCGAGCAGTGCGGACACCTTCATCTTGCCGAGGATCTCGTTCTCTTCGGCATCCTTGAGGACCTGCTTCAGGTCGGTGCCGCCGCGCTTGAGGCGCTCCTTGAGCTCAGCCCTGGCCTTACGGGCTGCAGCCGCCTTCTCCAAAGCAGCGGCGCGCTGCTCATCAGTCAACTGGGGAAGGGCCACGGTTCCTCCGTCTCGTCGTGTGCAAATAGTCTTCTGCCACCGGTTAACCAGCAGCGATAGCGACCGTACTCACGCCGAGCGCCGATTGCGAACCCACCCCCCAGGTCAGCGCGCAATTCCGGTGGGTTATGCGAGCCCGTTCTCGACGTCGTCCCGGGCCCGCTCCGCCGCCTCACGAAGCGCGGAAACGGACGGTCCGTGCCGCAAAATGTCGCGAGAAGTGTTGGGCAGCAACAATTCTCGCGAATCGCGGAAGATCTCCGCCAGATCGGCCACGGTGGCGCCCTGCGCGCCGAGACCTGGCGCGAGAATCGGCCCGGAAAATTCCGATAAATCCAATCCGTGTCCGCGTGTCGCACCCACGACCAGGCCGACCGTGTCCCGGCCGTCCCGGTTCTGCGCGACGGCCGCGTCGACGATCGACTGCGCCACCGACACACCCTGACCTGCCGAAACGCCCGAACGCTCGGTAGCGTCGAGGTCATCACCCAACAACCGAGCGCCCTGCAACTGCCCACCCTCCGGATTGGAGGTGCGGGCCAGCACGAAGAGCCCGCGGCCGTGCTCGGTGGCCAGCTCGACCGCGGGCTCGAGCGCGCCGAACCCGAGATACGGCGAGACCGTCACCGCGTCGGACGCCAACGGCGCGTCCCGGCCCAACCACGCCTGCGAGTAGGCCGCCATGGTGGAACCGATGTCACCGCGCTTGGCATCGGCGACGACCAGGGTGCCCGCCGCGCGCACCACCGAGATCGTCCGCTCGAGCACCGCATACCCGGCGGCGCCGTAGGCCTCGAAGAAGGCCACCTGAGGCTTCACCAGCGCCACGTCACCGACAAAGGCCTCCACGCAGATCTCCGAGAAGGTCTCGACGCCCCCAGCGGTCTCTGGGAGCCCCCACGCCCGCAGCAGCGAGGGGTGCGGGTCGATGCCAACGCAGAGCCTGCCCCGGGCCGCGATCGCGGCCCGGAGCCGGTGGCCCCAGCTGTGTTGGCTCACTTCTCTTCCGCGGTGGGCTCGCGCAGGCTGGCGTGCAGATCCTGCAGCGAGCGCACCCCGATGTCGCCCCGGATACCCGCCTCGATGCCCTGCACCGCGGCGGAGGCGCCCTGCACGGTGGTGATGCACGGGATGTTCACCGACACCGCCGCGCTACGGATCTCGTAGCCGTCCACGCGGGGACCCGAGTTGCCGTACGGGGTGTTGATCACCATGTCCACCTCGCCTGCCTTGATCTGCTCGACGATCGTGCGCCCACCCTCCGGCAGGTCCTCACCGGACTGCTTGTGCACCTGCTCGCAGGTGATGCCGTTGCGGCGCAGCACATCCGCGGTGCCCTCGGTGGCCAGGATGGTGAAGCCGAGGTCCGCGAGCCGCTTGACCGGGAAGATCAGCGACCGCTTGTCCTTGTTCGCGACCGAGACGAACACCGAACCGGAGGTGGGCAGCGAGCCGTACGCGGCGGTCTGGCTCTTGGCGAACGCGGTGCCGAAGTCGGCGTCGATGCCCATCACCTCGCCGGTGGACTTCATCTCCGGGCTCAGCAGCGTGTCGACGCCGGTGCCGTCGGCGCGACGGAACCGGTTGAACGGCAGCACCGCCTCCTTGACCGCGATCGGCGCGCCCGCCGGGGTGTCGCCGCCGTCCCCGGCCGCGGGCAGGATGCCCTTGGTCCGCAGCTCCGCGATGGACTCGCCGAGCATCACCCGGGCGCAGGCCTTCGCCAGCTGCACCGCGGTCGCCTTGGACACGAACGGCACCGTCCGCGACGCCCGCGGGTTCGCCTCGAGCACGTAGAGGATGTCGTCCTTGAGCGCGTACTGCACGTTCAGCAGGCCCTTGACCCCGATGCCCCTGGCCAGCGCCTCGGTGGACCGGCGCACATTCTCCAGGTCCGCCCGGCCCAGGGTGATCGGCGGCAGCGCGCACGCCGAGTCGCCGGAGTGGATGCCTGCCTCCTCGATGTGCTCCATCACGCCGCCGAGGTACACCTCGGTGCCGTCGCACAGCGCGTCGACGTCGATCTCGACCGCGTCCTCCAGGAACCGGTCGACGAGCACCGGGCGGTCGTCGGAGATCTCGGTGGCGCGAGAGATGTAGTCCTGCAACGACTTCTCGTCGTAAACGATCTCCATGCCGCGGCCGCCGAGCACGTAGGACGGGCGCACCAGCACCGGGTAGCCGATGCCAGACGCGATCTCGCGGGCGCCGTCGAAGGTGGTGGCGGTGCCGAACTTCGGCGCGGGCAGGCCGGCCTCGGTGAGCACCCGGCCGAACTCGCCGCGGTCCTCGGCGAGGTCGATGGCCTCGGGGCTGGTGCCCACGATCGGCACACCGGCCGCCTTGAGCCGCTTGGCCAGGCCGAGCGGCGTCTGGCCGCCGAGCTGGACGATGACGCCCGCGACGGTGCCCGATGCCGACTCGGCCCGGTACACCTCGAGCACGTCCTCGAAGGTCAGCGGCTCGAAGTACAGCCGGTCGGCGGTGTCGTAGTCCGTCGAGACGGTCTCCGGGTTGCAGTTGACCATGACGGTCTCGTAACCGGCCTCGGACAGCGTCAGCGCGGCATGCACGCAGGAGTAGTCGAACTCGATGCCCTGGCCGATGCGGTTCGGGCCCGAGCCGAGGATCAGCACCTTGGGCCGCTCGGTCTGCGGGGCGACCTCGGACTCGGCGTTCGGGTCGAGTTCGTAGGTCGAGTAGTGGTACGGGGTCTTGGCCTCGAACTCGGCGGCGCAGGTGTCGACGGTCTTGTAGACCGGGCGGATCTTCAGCGCGTCACGCAGCGTGCGGACCGCGTCCTCACCCTCCTGACTGTCCCCGCCGAGTCCCGGGCGCAGCGCCGCGATCTGCCGGTCGGACAGGCCGTGGTACTTGGCCTGGCGCAGCGTCGCCTCGTCGAGCACCTCGGCGCCGCGGATCTGCTCCCCCAGCTCGTGGATCTGCTGGAACTGGTCGAGGAACCACGGGTCGATCTTGGTGGCGTCGAAGAGCTGCTCGACGGTCGCGCCGAGCGCGAAGGCCTTCTCGATGCCGTACATCCGGCCGTCCTGCGGGACACTCAGGTCCGCCAGCAGGCTTTCCAGGTCCTGCGCCTCGACCTCGGGACCGGTCCAGTAGCCGGCCCGCTTGGTCTCGAGCGAGCGCATCACCTTGCCGAAGGCCTCGGTGAAGTTGCGGCCGATCGACATGGCCTCGCCGACGGACTTCATGGTGGTCGTCAGCGTGCCGTCCGCACCGGGGAACTTCTCGAACGCGAACCGCGGCGCCTTGACCACGACGTAGTCGAGTGTCGGCTCGAAGCAGGCCGGGGTCTCGCCGGTGATGTCGTTGATGATCTCGTCGAGGGTGTAGCCGATCGCCAGCTTCGCGGCCATCTTCGCGATCGGGTAGCCGGTCGCCTTCGACGCCAGCGCCGACGAGCGCGACACGCGGGGGTTCATCTCGATGACGACGAGGCGGCCGTCGGTCGGGTCCATCGCGAACTGGATGTTGCAGCCACCGGTGTCGACGCCGACCTCGCGCAGGATGTCGATCGAGAGGTCGCGCATCTTCTGGTACTCGCGGTCGGTCAGCGTCATGGCCGGGGCCACGGTCACCGAGTCGCCGGTGTGCACGCCGACCGGGTCGACGTTCTCGATCGAGCAGATGATGACGACGTTGTCGCGCCCGTCGCGCATCAGCTCGAGCTCGTACTCCTTCCAACCGAGGATGGACTCCTCAATGAGCACGTTCGCGGTCGGCGACGCGGCCAGGCCGCCGCCGGCGATGCGGTTCAGGTCGTCGACGTTGTACGCCATGCCGGAACCGAGCCCGCCCATGGTGAAGGACGGGCGCACGACCACCGGGTAGCCGAGCTCGGCGACCGTGGCATGGACTTCGTCCATCGTGTAGCAGACGGCCGACTTCGCGGACTCGCCGCCGACCTTGGCGACGATGTCCTTGAACTTCTGCCGATCCTCGCCGCGCTGGATGGCGTCGAAGTCGGCGCCGATCAGCTCCACGTCGTACTTGGTGAGGATGCCCTGCTCGTGCAGCGCGACCGCGGTGTTCAGCGCGGTCTGGCCGCCAAGGGTGGCGAGCACGGCGTCGATCTTGTGGCCCTGCTCGGCCTCGCGGGCGATCACCTTCTCGACGAACTCCGCGGTGATCGGCTCGACGTAGGTGGCGTCGGCGAACTCGGGGTCGGTCATGATCGTGGCCGGGTTGGAGTTGACCAGGCTCACGCGCAGGCCCTCCTCGCGCAGCACGCGACACGCCTGGGTGCCCGAGTAGTCGAACTCGCAGGCCTGACCGATGACGATCGGTCCGGAACCGATCACCAGGATGTGCTTGAGATCTGTGCGACGTGGCATTACTTCTTGACTCCCTCGAGCAGGCTGGTGAAGCGGTCGAACAGGTAGGCGGCGTCGTGTGGGCCCGCCGCGGCCTCGGGGTGGTACTGCACCGAGAAGGCCGAGTCGTCGAGCAGTCGGACGCCCTCGACGGCGCCGTCGTTGGCGCAGGTGTGGCTGATCACGGCCCGGCCGAACGGGGTGTCGAACTCCTGGCCGGCCTCGCCCTCGAGCGCGAACCCGTGGTTCTGCGCGGTGATGGCGATCCGGCCGGTGCCGTGCTCGATCACCGGGATGTTGATGCCCCGGTGGCCGAACTTCATCTTGTAGGTGCTCAGGCCGAGCGCGCGGCCGAGGATCTGGTTGCCGAAGCAGATGCCGAACAGCGGCAGGCCCTGGCCGAGCACCTCCTTGGTCAGGTGCACCGCGCCGTCGGCGGTGGCCGGGTCGCCGGGACCGTTGGACAGGAACACCCCGTCCGCGCCGAGGTCGAGGATCTGCTCGAGGCTCGCGTTCGAGGGCAGCACGTGCACCCGGATGCCGCGCTGCGCGAACATCCGCGGGGTGTTGGTCTTGATGCCCAGGTCGATGGCCGCGACCGTGAACCGGGTCTCGCCTCCGGTCGGCTCGATGATGTAGCCGCTGTCGGTGCTGACCTCGCCCGCGAGGTCGGCGCCGAGCATGGACGGCTGATCCTTGACGGCCTGCAGCATCGAGGCGTCGTCGGTCAGCGCCGGACCGGAGAAGACGCCCGCGCGCATCGAACCGCGGGTGCGCAGGTGCCGGACCAGCGCGCGGGTGTCGATCCCGGCGATGCCGACGACGCCCTGGCGGACGAGCTCGTCCTGCAACGACCCGGTGGCGCGCCAGCTGGAGGTGCGGCGCGCGGGATCGCGGACCACGTAGCCGGCCACCCAGATCTTGTTGGAATCGCCGGATGCCTGGCGGCCCGCGCTCAGCGCCTCGCCGTCCTCGCCGTTCCAGCCCGTGTTGCCGATCTGCGGGGCGGTGGCGACCACGATCTGGCGGTGGTAGCTGGGATCGGTGAGCGTCTCCTGGTATCCGGTCATGCCGGTGCTGAACACCGCCTCACCGAGGGTCTGACCGACAGCACCGAAGCTGGTGCCGCGGAAGATCCGGCCGTCCTCGAGGACCAGGACCGCGGGTCCTGTGCCGGTCACTGATTCAAAGCTGTCGCTCACGCGTTCTCTCCGTTCACCCATGCCGGGTACACACTCTTGTCGTCTCCACGGAATCCGGTGTCGATCTCCGTTCCGGTGGGCAGCACCCACCGGATCACCAGGACCCCGTCCTTGCTCATGACCTTGCCCGCGAGTCCGCGCTCGGTCCGGATCGCCCGGATCGAGGCCTGCGGGATCCAGATCGCCGAAGCGCCGTCGCGTTCGAGCAGCACACCCTTCTCATGACGGCTGAGGTCGCCGGTCGCGCGGAAGCCGATGTCGCCGACCGCGATCCGGTCCTGCCAGCTGGGCGCCAGGGTGCTGCCCACATACAGGCCGCTGCTCGGGGGGATCAGCTGGGCGCCCAGATCGGCAGGCACCGTTGGCAGATCCCCGATCGCGTCGGCCTGGCGACGGGACCGCCCCTTCCAGCCCCAGTACATCAACGCAGCCATCGCCACCCAGAACGCGAAGAAGCCGAGCGTCAGCAGGATCCGGTCCGTGCTCATGCCTGCACCTTCCCGTCCCGGACGGTGACCCGGCCACGCAGCAGGGTGGTGGTCACCCTGGCACCGAACGTCATGGCGTCGAACGGGCTGTTCCGGGCGATGGACGCCAGCTCGGGCGCCCGCACCGTCCATTCGCGGTCCGGGTCGACCAGGGTCAGGTTGGCCGGCTCGCCGACCGCGATCGGCCTGCCCTGATCGCTCAGGCCGACGATCTCCGCGGGCCGCTCACTCATGACGCGGGCGACGCCGCGCCAATCCAGCAGACCGGTCTCGACCATCGTCTGCGCCACGATCGCCAGCGCCGTCTCCAGGCCGAGCATGCCGGGCCGCGCCGCCGAGAACTCGCAGCACTTGTCCTGCTCGGCGTGCGGGGCATGGTCGGTGGCGACGCAGTCGATGACGCCCTCGGCCAGACCCTGCCGCAGCGCGGCGATGTCGCTGGGCTCACGCAGCGGCGGGTTCACCCTGTTCACCGCGTCGTACGTCTCCAACCGCGAGTCGTCGAGCAGCAGGTGGTGCGGGGTGACCTCGGCGGTGATCGAAATGCCCTGTCCGCGCGCCCACTTCATCAGCTCGACGGTGCCTGCGGTGGAGGCGTGGCAGATGTGCACGCGGGCACCGGCGTCCCGCGCCAGCAGCGCGTCGCGCGCGACGATGGACTCCTCCGCGGCCCGCGGCCAGCCGGCCAGACCGAGCCGGGCTGCGGTCGGACCCTCGTGCGCGACGGCGCCGACGGTCAGCCGCGGCTCCTCGGCGTGCTGGGCGATCAGGACACCGAGCGCGCTCGAGTACTCGAGCGCCCGCCGCATGATCAGCGGGTCGTATACGCAGTGGCCGTCGTCGGAGAACATCTTGACCTTGCCGATGCCCGACGCCATCGTGGCCATCTCGGCGAGCTGCTTGCCCTCGAGCCCGACGGTGACCGCGCCGACCGGGTGCACATCGACCAGGCCGACCTCCTGGCCGCGGCGCCACACGTGGTCGGTGATCACGACGGAGTCGGCGACCGGGCTGGTGTTGGCCATCGCGAACACCGCGGTGTAGCCGCCGAGCGCCGCCGCGGCCGAGCCGGACTCGATGGTCTCGGTGTCCTCGCGGCCGGGTTCCCGCAGGTGCGTGTGCATGTCGACGAAACCGGGCAGCAGCACCTGGCCTGCGGCCTCGACGATCTCGGCGCCGGCAGGCGCGGCCAGTCCGGCTCCGATCTCGCGGATCTCACCGCCCGCGACCAGCACGTCCTGCGGTTCGCCCTCGCCGTAGATCCGCGCGCCGCGGATCAGGATGTCACTCGTGTTTGGAGATGTCACAGCGCCGCACCTTCCTCGGTTCCGACCAACAACCCGAACAGGACCGCCATGCGAATGTGAACTCCGTTCGTAACCTGCTGCAACACTGCAGCTTTCGGTGAATCAGCGACAGCCGACGCGATCTCCATGCCGCGCAGCATCGGGCCGGGATGCAGGACAACGGCATGATCGGCGAGCATGCCGAGGCGCTTCTCGGACAGTCCGTAGGTGATCGAGTACTCGCGCGGCGACGGGAAGAACCCGCCGTTCATCCGCTCGGCCTGCACCCGCAGCATCAGCACCGCGTCGACGCCAGGCAACTCCGCGTCCAGCGAATGCGACACGGTGACCGGCCAGCTCGACACCCCCACCGGCAACAGCGTTGGCGGCGCCACCAGCACCACCTCGGCGCCGAGCTTCGAGAGCAGGAAGGCGTTCGAGCGGGCCACCCGGCTGTGCAGGATGTCGCCGACGATCGCGATCCGCTTGCCCGCGATGGATCCGAGCCGCTGCCGCAGGGTCAACGCGTCCAGCAGCGCCTGGGTGGGGTGCTCGTGGGTGCCGTCGCCCGCGTTGATCACCGCCGGGCCGTCGTCGCCGTCCGCGGTCCACTCCGCGATCCGGTGCGCGGCGCCGGAGGCGGGATGACGCACGATCAGCGCGTCGGCGCCCGCGGCCCGCAGCGTCATCGCGGTGTCCCGCAACGACTCCCCCTTCGACACCGAGGAGCTGCTGGCGCTGACATTGATCACGTCGGCGCTCATCCACTTGCCCGCGACCTCGAAGGACACCCGGGTCCTGGTCGAGTTCTCGAAGAACACCGTCATCACGGTGCGGCCCCGCAGCGTCGGGAGCTTGCGGACCTCGCGCCCCAGCAGGGCCTGTTCGAACCGTTCGGCCTCGTCGAGCAGCCCGGTCGCGCTCTCCAGGGTCAGGTCGGAGACCGACAACAGATGCTTCACAGATTCGGCTCCTTGAATTCACCGCGCGGCGACGTACTCGCTCCACCGCTCAGCGTGACGCTGTCGACCCCGTCGTGCTCGACCAGCTGGACCTTGACGTCCTCGGTGCGCGCGGTCGGCACGTTCTTGCCGACGAAATCGGCGCGCAGCGGCAGCTCACGGTGACCCCGGTCGACCAGGACCGCGAGCTGCACTGCCTTGGGCCTGCCCAGGTCCCGGAGCGCGTCGAGGGCCGAGCGCACGGTCCGCCCGGAGAACAGCACGTCGTCGACGAGCACCACGAGCGCGTTGTCCACCCCACCTTCGGGCACCGAGGTGCGCTCGAGGGGGCGGTGCGGCTTGGTCCGCAGATCGTCGCGGTAGAGGGTGATGTCGAGCGAGCCGGTCGGGGGGCGGACACCCGAGAACTCCTCAATCTTGTTCGCCAGCCGGTTGGCCAGCGTGGTGCCGCGCGTCGGGATACCGATCAACACCACTCGGGGCGGGTCGGTCTCGGCGTCGAGCGCGGTCTTCTCGATGATCTGGTGCGCGATCCGCGCGATCGTCCGACCAACGTCGGCAGAAGAGAGCAGCTCCCTGGTGACAGGGTGATCCTGGGCCGAAGAATCGGCGGAGGATGGCTCGGGCGTGAGCAAGCTGGACCTCCTTCTCCGCCTCTCTGGACGGATCGTTAAAGGATGTCTGACGCCAGCCAGCCTATCAGCGCGGCGACCCGAATCCCGAAGCGGTTCGGGGTGTGCTGAGCCACAATCAGGCCGTCGACCACCCGCTCGCCCGCCCCGACGACGAACGCCGCGGACCGTGATCGGTCCGCGGCGTTCGCGTGTCGTGTCGAGCCGTTCGGTCAGGCCTCGGTGCCCGCCTCTGGTGACTGCTCCGCGCGCTGCGAGGTGGCGGCCGCCGCGGCCCGCACCTGCGGCGCGACGAGCACCACCTGGCCGAGCACGCCGTTGATGAAGCCGGGCGAGTCGTCGGTGGACAGCTCCTTGGCCAGCTCCACCGCCTCGTCGACCGCGACCACCGGCGGCACGTCGGTGGCGTGGAAGAGCTCCCACACGGCGATCCGCAGGACCGCACGGTCCACCGCGGGCAGACGCTCGAGCGTCCAGTCCTGCAGGTGATCGGCGATGACCCGGTCCAGTCGGTCGAGATTCTCCGCGACCCCGGTCACCAGGGTGACCGTGTACGGGCTCACCGGGGCAACGGCGTCGTCCTTGCCTGCGAGCTCCGCCCGCTCGGTGGCGAGGTCGACCGGGTCGAGGTCGCGCGCCTCCGCCTCGAAGAGGAAATCGACGGCGCGCTTGCGGGCCTTGTGCCTGGCCCCGAGCTTCTTCTGGCTACCGGACACGCTACGAAGTCACGCGGCCCAGGTAGTTGCCGTCCCGCGAGTCGATCTTCAGCTTGTCACCGGTGTTGATGAACAGCGGGACCTGCACCTCGGCGTCGGTCTCGAGGGTGGCGGGCTTGGTGCCGCCGGTCGAACGGTCACCCTGCAGGCCCGGATCGGTGTGCTTGACGACGAGCTCGACGGTTACGGGCAGCTCGACGAACAGCGGCGCATCCTCGTGGGTCGCGACCTGCACCTGCATGTTCTCGAGCAGGAAGCGCGCGCCGTCGCCGACGGTGGCCTCGTTGATCGAGATCTGGTCGTAGGTGTCGCCGTCCATGAAGACGTAGTCACTGCCGTCGTGGTAGAGGTACGTCATGTCGCGACGGTCGACCGTCGCGGTCTCCACCTTGACGCCCGCGTTGAAGGTCTTGTCCACGTTCTTGCCGGAGAGCACGTTCTTGAGCTTGGTCCGCACGAACGCGGGGCCCTTGCCCGGCTTCACGTGCTGGAACTCGATGATCTGCCAGAGCTGGCCCTCGATCTTCAGCACGAGCCCGTTCTTGAAATCACTGGTGTCAGCCACTTACTTCGCGTCTCCTTCAGACGATTACGAGATCTTTTGTGGTGAGGGTGAGGAGCTCGGGCTCCCGCTCGCGAACAACGAGCGTGTCCTCGATCCTGACGCCTCCGCGACCGGAGATGTACACACCGGGCTCGACCGTCACCGCAGCACCGGCTAGCAGTGTACCGGTGCCGAGCTTGCCGATCCCCGGTGCTTCGTGGATCTCCAGCCCGACGCCGTGCCCGAGACCGTGCAGGAACAGATCCCCGTAGCCCGCCTGCTCGATCACCGAGCGGGCCGCGGCGTCAACCGCGGCGACGTCAACGCCGGGCGCCAGCGCGGCCCGGCCCGCCGCCTGCGCGGTCGCCACGAGCTCGTACACCTCGCGCTGCCAGTCGGCGACGGCGCCGAGCACGAACGTGCGCGTCATGTCCGAGTGGTACCCCTCCACCGTCGCGCCGAAGTCGAGTTTGACGAAGTCGCCGGTGGCGAGCACGGCGTCGGTCGGACGGTGGTGCGGGATCGCCGAGTTCGCGCCGGCCGCGACGATCGTCTCGAACGAGATGCCGTCCGCACCGTGCTCGAGCATCAGGAACTCCAGCTCCCGCCCGACCTCCCGCTCGGTGCGGCCCGGCCGCAGCCCGCCGCGCTCGATCAGCACGGCGAGAGCGAGGTCGGCCGCCGCGCACGCGCGCCGCAGCAGCCCCACCTCATGCTCGTCCTTGACCATTCGGAGCCGCTCGACCAGCCTCGGCGCCCGGATCAGCTCGAGCGACGGCGCCGACTCCTGCCAGTCCGCATGCTCGTCGACGGTCACCACGTGGCTCTCGAAGCCGATCCGCCTGCCGCCGGAGTCCGCGCACCGGCCGATCAGGTGGGCGGCGCTGGCCCGATCGATCACCGCGTCCAGGTCCGGCACCTGCTCGCCGACCTGGATCAGGTACCTGCCGTCGGTGCAGATGACGGTCCGCGATTCGGCGCCCGGCTCGTCACGCGCGTCGACTAGCAGCGCGGCGTTCGACCCGGTGAATCCGGTGAGGTACCTGATGTTGAGCAGATCGGTCACCACCAGCGCCTCGACGCCGCGCTCGGTGAGCAGAGTGCGCAGCGCGGCCCGGCGGGACCCGTGATCGACGGTCGACATTCGTTCAACCTACGGCAGCGCCGGCCGGTCGCGGGGGCCGTCGAGGCCTCAGGTGTGGGTTAGGCCACAGGTCCCACTGAGCGGTCGTTACGCTGTCGGCATGAACTCGTGGCTTCTTCGTGGTCTGGGTATGGCGTCGGTACATGTCGGGACGAGGGTGGTGCTCGGACTCGCGGTGACGCAGTGGCCCCTGCACGGGTCGGCCCTGCGCTGGCTCTCGCTGGCGCTGGTGGTGATAGTGGCGCTGGTGTGGGGCGGCCTCGACGGCATCAGGGACGCGCGCAGCGCGGTGGACGAGGAGTCGGGCGCCGACCTCACCATGATGTGGCTCAAGGCGGCCGCCGTGGCTGGACTGCTCGCCGGTGCGGTGTGCTGGCTACTCGGGGTGATCACCGACATCGCGCTCGGCGACAACACGCTGTTCTTCGAGCTCACCTCCGGGGCCGCGTTCACCGTCCTGCTCGTCTTCCTGCCCGCCATGCTCGCCGTCGCGGTCGGACGGTTCCTCGTTCGGCGCAAGTCTCCGGCGACGCCCGCCCACGTCTCGCCGGCCGCAGCAGGCGCTGCCGCCGTCGGCGGGTACGCGAGCGAGCAGGACTACGACGTGGTCGAGGCAGCGGAGGAGAACTACGAGTCCTCCGAGTGGGCGTACGAGCACGGCACCGATGCCGAGGGCACCGGCTACGACGACGCCACCCAGGTCTTCCAGCGCCCGGCCCACGACGACGCACCCACCGAGGTGTTCGAGGCCATCCGGCCCGAGAACGGGAAATAGCGCTTCGCCGCCTGTGCGCGCGTCTCACCCCGATTGGGGTAAGACGCGCGCACAGTTCGGTGTCCCCCTGATTACCTTTCGGCGAGGAACCTCAGCGCGAGCGGGTACCCCGCGACGCCGCACCCGACGATGACGCCGGTCGCGATCGCGCTCAGGTACGAGTGATGCCGAAAGTCCTCGCGGGCATGCACATTCGAGATGTGCACCTCGACAAGGCCTGCCTGGAGCTCCGCGCAGGCGTCGCGCAGCGCGATCGAGGTGTGGGTGAGCGCGCCTGCGTTGAGCACCACCGGTTCGCCCGCGTCCGCCGCGTCGTGGATCCAGCCGAGCAGCTCGGCCTCGCTGTCGGACTGGCGGACCGTCACCTCGATGCCCAGTTCCGCCGCGGCCGTCTCGCAGAGCGCGACGAGATCGGCGTAGGTGGTGGCGCCGTACACCTCCGGCTGCCGCTTGCCGAGCCGGCCGAGGTTCGGTCCGTTGAGGACCTGGACCCTCACAGCAGCACCGTGCCGCTGGTGCCCGGCTCGTCCTCTCGGGCCACCGCGGAGTAGGCGGCGGCGAGCAGCGTCGGGTCCGGGCCCTCGAGCCTTCCCGGCTTCGCCAGTCCGTCCAGGACGACGAACCGCAACATCCCGGCGCGGTTCTTCTTGTCGGTCTGCATGCCCTTGACCAGGTCCGCGAACGCGGCCGCGTCGTAGGTCGTGGGTAGGCCGACGCTCTCGAGGATCGTGCGGTGGCGCTCGGCGGTGGCGTCGTCGAGGCGACCCGCGAGCCGACCGAGCTCGGCGGCGAACACCAGTCCGACCGACACCGCCGCACCGTGGCGCCACCGGTACTTCTCGCGGCGCTCGATGGCGTGGCCGAGGGTGTGTCCGTAGTTGAGGATCTCGCGCAGGTCCGACTCCTTGAGGTCGGCGGCGACGACCTTCGCCTTCACCTCCACGGATCGGCGGATCAGCTCGGGCAGCACCTCCCCTGTCGGGTCGAGGGCGGCCTCGGGATCGCGCTCGATGAGGTCGAGGATCGTCGGGTCGGCGATGAACCCGGTCTTGATCACCTCGGCCATGCCCGCGACGATCTCGTTGCGCGGCACCGTCTCGAGCGTGGCCAGGTCGATCAGCACCGCGGACGGCTCGTGGAACGATCCGACCAGGTTCTTGCCCGCATCGGTGTTGATGCCGGTCTTGCCGCCGACGGCCGCGTCGACCATCGCGAGCAGGGTGGTCGGCACGTGGACGATCCGCACGCCGCGCATCCAGGTCGCCGCGACGAACCCGGCCAGGTCGGTGGCCGCGCCGCCGCCGAGGCTCACCACGGCGTCGCTACGGGTCAGCCCGATACGGCCGAGCACCTCCCAGCAGAAGCCCGCGACGGCGAGGTCCTTGCCGTCCTCCGCGTCCGGGATCTCGACGCGATGCGCGTCGATTCCCTTCGCGGCCAGCGCGGCGCGCACCGCCTCCGCGGTCTGCGCCAGCGGCGGCTGATGGAAGATCGCGACGGTCCTGGTGCCGACCAGTTCGTCCACCAGCTCGCCGAGCAGCCCACGGCCGATGATCACCGGGTAGGGACTGGCCGTCTTGACCTCGACGCGTACGGGTTCGGTCACTGTCTGCTTCTCCGCTTCTGTGCGCTGCTGCTGGATCGCTACTGCCTGGGTTGTCACTGCCACGGTGCCCTACCCCAGTTTGGTGACGAGCTGCTGCACCACCCGGGCGGGGCTGCGCCCGTCGGTGCGGACCCGAATGGTGGCCACCTTGCGGTACAGCGGTCGCCGTCGCCGCATCAGGTCCCGGTACTTCTGGCGGGGGTCGCCGCCGTTGAGAAGGGGGCGGGAGGCGTTCGTGCCCGTCCGCTTGAGTCCCTCCGCCACGCTGATCTCCAGGTAGACAACCGTATGCCCGGCCAGCCGGGTGCGGGTGACGTCGGAGAGGATCGCCCCGCCGCCGAGCGAGACGATGCCGTCCTGCTCGATCAGCGCGCGCCGGACCATGTCCTCCTCCAGCGCACGAAACGCCGGTTCCCCGTCCTGGGCGAAGATTTCCGGGATCGTCTTGCCGGACTCACGCTCGATGGCGGCGTCGGTGTCGAATATCTCGACATCCAGCGCCCGCGCCAGCCGACGCCCGATGGTGGACTTACCGGCGCCAGGCGGCCCGATCAGGACAGCCCTCGGAGTCACCTCGCGAGGCGTTCCTGCACCGAGGCGAGGTATCCGCCGATGTTGCGCATCGTCTCGTCGACCGAGTCGCCGCCGAACTTCTCGAGCGCCGCCTGCGCCACCACGAGCGCCACCATCGACTCGGCGACCACACCTGCCGCTGGCACCGCGCAGACATCGCTGCGCTGATGGATCGCGACGGCCTCTTCGCCGGTGGACATGTCGACGGTCGCGAGCGCGCGCGGCACGGTGGAGATCGGCTTCATCGCGGCACGCACCCGCAGTGCCTCGCCGTTGGTCATGCCGCCCTCGAGCCCGCCTGCGCGGTTCGTCGACCGCAGCACGCCGTCGGGGCCGGGCCGCATCTCGTCGTGCGCGGCGCTGCCGCGGCGGCGGGAGGTCTCGAAGCCGTCGCCGACCTCGACACCCTTGATGGCCTGGATGCCCATCAGCGCGGCCGCGAGCCGGGAATCGAGCCGGTTCTCGCCGCTGATGAACGAGCCGAGTCCGACCGGCAGGCCGTGCACGACGACCTCGACGACGCCGCCGAGCGTGTCGCCCTCGCGCTTGGCCTCGTCGATCTCCGCGATCATCGCGGCCTCGGCCTCGGCGCCGAATGCACGCACCGGACTGGCGTCGATGGCCGCGAGGTCGTCGGGGCCCGGGACCGGAGACTCGGCGGGACCCGAGGCGGTGCCGATGGAGATCACATGGGAGATCACCTCGACGCCGAAGACCTGACGCAGGAAGGCGCGGGCCACGGTTCCGGCCGCGACGCGGGCCGCCGTCTCGCGGGCGCTGGCCCGTTCCAGGACGGGGCGGGCATCGTCGAATCCGTACTTGAGCATGCCGGAGAAGTCGGCGTGCCCCGGGCGCGGGCGGGTCAGCGGCGCGTTGCGCGCGAGATCCTTGAGCAGCGCCTCGTCGACCGGGTCGGAGGACATGACTGTCTCCCACTTGGGCCATTCGCTGTTCGCGACCTCGATGGCGACGGGGCCGCCCATCGTCCGGCCGTGCCGGACGCCGCCGACCACGGTCACGACATCCTTCTCGAAGCTCATGCGGGCGCCGCGGCCATAGCCAAGGCGACGGCGGGCGAGTTGGTCAGCTATGTCCTCGGAGGTCACCTCGACCCCGGCGACCATCCCGTCAAGGAGGGCGACAAGGGCAGGACCATGGGATTCTCCGGCAGTTATCCAGCGCAGCACGCCGACCATCTTTCCACGGAAGATCATCCGTTCCGCACACCGGCCCGGTCCCCGCTAGCCGCCGCCTGCCAGGCCCAACGCCAGCAGCGTCGCCAGGCACATCGACGGCCCGTGCGCGAGGGCCCGACCGCCCCGGCCCCTGGCCAGCGCACACCCCCCGACCACGGCGGTCAGCGCCACCGCCCCGACCGCTGCGGCCAGCCACGCCTGAGCGCCTGCCGCGCCCGTCGCGGCGCCGAGCCCAAGTGCCAGTTTCACGTCCCCACCGCCCATAGCGCGCGGGGCCGCCAGGTGCACGAGCAGGTAGAACCCGGCCAGCATCGCCGCCCCGACGAGGGCCGCCATCCCCCGGCCCACCAGCACCGACGCCAGGAACACCGCGCTCGCGCCGGGCAGGGTGAGCTCGTTCGGCAGCCTGCGCACCCCCAGGTCGACGACGGAGAGGCAGAGGCACCACCAGAGCAACGCGCAGGCCGCGGCGGCCGTCATCGGCGGCCAAGCGGATCCGGCCGCGACGAACCCGACCGCGAGCACCGCCTCGCACCACCACGGCGCCGCCCGCGTGAAGCGGCGCAAGAACCGCCGCGTCGCCACCCCGACGAGCGCACCGAGCAGGCCGAGCAATCCGATCTCCATGCCCCGACGGTGTCACCGGACGGCGCCGCAATGGCCCCCAGATCGGTCGAATCCGGTCGTCCTGTGGATGAATTCGAGCCTGTGGAAAACCCGTCAGCGCGCGACGACGGCGGCCATCGCCTCGCGGGGCGCCGGGCGGCCGGTGAACTGCTCGACCTGCCCGAACGCCTGGTTGAGCAGCATCCGCAGGCCGTCGACGACGGTGCCGCCCGCGGCCTGGACCGCGGCGGCGAGCGGCGTCGGCCACGGGTCGTAGATCGCGTCGAACACCACGGGGGCCCGGGCCACCGCGCTCGCGAACGGGGCGATCGCGTCCGCGGGCACCGTGCTGACCACCGTCGCGGCATCGGCGCACGCCGCGGCCAGCGCGTCGGCGTCGAAGCCAAGGTGGCCGGCCCGCAGACCCATGTCCGCCGCGCAGGCGAGCGTGTCCGCCGCCCGGTCGGCGGAGCGGGCGACGACGGTCACCGCGGTGACGCCGAGGTCCGCCAGCGCCCGCAGCGCCGGGCGTGAGGTGCCGCCCGCGCCGATCACCACCGCGTTCGCGCCGCCGAGGTCGGTGACCCCGACCTCGGCGAGGGCTCCGGTGACGCCGTCCACGTCGGTGCAGTCGGCCCGCCAGCCGCCCGCGACCCGGACCAGGGTGTTGGCCGAACCGACCTGCACGGCGCGTTCGGTCCGTTCGGTCGCGAACTCGAGCGCGGCGAGCTTGCCTGGCATCGTCACCGAAAGTCCGACCCACTCCGGGCCGAGCCCGTCGACCAGCCCGGGCAACTGCTCGCCGGTGCACTCGATGCGGTCGTAGGTCCAGTCGGTCAGGCCGAGCGCGCGGTACGCCGCCAGGTGCAGCAACGGCGACTTGGAGTGCCCGATCGGCTTGCCCAGGACCGCCGCCTTGCGTGGCAGGTCAGCGCCCACTGTCGAGAATCCCGCTGTCCAATGCCTTCTTGCTGTTCGAGAGGTGCTCCGTGTAGCTCTTGGTGAACAGCGTGGTGCCCTTGCTGTCGATGGTGACGAAGTACAGCCAGTCCCCCACCGGCGCCTTCTCGACGGCCTCCACGGCGCCGATGCTCGGCGACGAGATCGGGGTCGCGGGCAGTCCGTCCATCGCGTAGGTGTTCCACGGGGTGACCTTCGCGCGGTCGCCGTCGGTGGTCGCCAGCTCGGTGGTGTCGAGCGCGTAGTTGACGGTCGAGTCGAACTCGAGCCGCTGCGGCGCGGCCAGCCGGTTGACGATGACGCGGGCGACCTTGCCGAAGTCGCCGGGCAGCGACTCCCGCTCGACCAGCGACGCGGCCACGAGCAGGTCGTAGGGGCTCAGACCGACCGCGTTCCCCGCGGTGTTGATCCCCGTCGCCTCGTACTTGGCTGCGCTCCCGCTGACCAGGGTCGTCAGGATCTCCGCGGCCGACGCCCTCGGGTCGAAGTCCCACTTGCCCGCGGCGATCAGCCCCTCGAGCTGACGGCTGCGGTCCGGGACGGACTTGACCCTGTCGGCCGCCCAGTCGGGCACGCCGAGCGCCGCGAAGTTCGGGTTGGCACCGGCGGCCTCGAGGTCCTCGACGCTCACGCACTGCTGCCCCGAGGCGGTGACATTGCCCGAGGCTCCGCCCGAGGAGACCGGCAGGCAGCTGGCCTCGGAGATGAGGGTGTAGATGCCGCGCTTGGTGGCCCCGGTGTTCACGTCCTTGGTGTCGTGCAGCTGACGGCCCTCGGAGATGACCAGCGCGCCGACGCGGGAGTTCGGGTCGACCAGGCCCGCAACGGCCTCCGCGGCCGGGACCTGGGACTCGAGGTAATAGAAGCCGGGCTGCACCGAGGACATGGCGTCGTTCTGGACGGCCGCATTGAAGAAGGCCGACGCGCTCGCCACGACATCCTGCTCCACCATCTCGGTGGCGATCTGGTCGGCGGTGTCACCGGGGTGCACCTGCACGACGACATCGACCCCCGACCCACCGGCCGCGTAGTCGTCGGGCACCTCGACGCCGCCGAGAAGCTTCTTGCCGCCGACGTACCCGACCCCGACGATCAGGGCGAGCGCGCCGAGTCCGGCGATCGCGACCACGACCTTGCCCCTGCCCTTGCGTCCCGCCGCTGCCTCCCGCGCGCGGCGTTCGTCCGCACGGCTCGGCTGCAACTGGGGCCCTCTCGACCGGGTATCGGTCACTGGCCGTCCTCCATCTGTGAGGGCAGGGACTGCTCCGATTGCAGTGCCCTGCTGCGCTGGTCCAACCATCCCTGCAAGATCGCGACGGCCGCGGCCTGGTCGATCACCGACCGCTGTCCCTTGGCCTTGACCCCGCTCTCCCGCAGGGCCCTGGACGCGGTGACCGTCGTGAAGCGTTCATCGGTCATACGAACCGGGATGGGCGCCAGCCGATCCCGGAGCTGCGCGGCGAACTTCGATGCGAGTCCGGCCGCGGTGCCGCTCTCCCCCCTGAGGGTTTGCGGCAATCCGACGATAACCTCGACCGCCTCATATTCCGCGACAATCGCGGCGAGTCGCTCGATGTCGGACCTGTCGGCACGGGTCTTGGCCCTCGGCACGGTCTCCACCGGGGTGGCCAGGATCCCGTCCGGATCACTGGCGGCGACGCCGATGCGGACGCTGCCGACGTCCACCCCGATGCGGCGCCCCCGCCCCTGGTCGCCGGGCTGCTGTTCGTCGCTCACCCGGCGAGCTCGGCGACGCGTGCACGCACCGCCGAGAGCGCGGCCGCGATGCCGGTCGCGTCGGTGCCCGAGCCCTGCGCCATCTCCGGCTTGCCGCCGCCGCGGCCGCCGATGCTCGGACCGAACGCCGCGACCAGGTCGCCCGCCTTCGCGCCGAGGTCCTGCGCCGCCTTGTTGGCGCTCACCACGAACGGCACCTTGCCGTCGGCCGAACCGATCAGCACGACGATCGCCGGCTCGCTGCCGAAGCGGCCGCGGATGTCGGTGGCCAGGGTGCGCAGGTCGTTGCCCGCGACGCCGTCGGGCGCCTGCTCGGCCACCAGCAGTAGCCCGCCGATCCGCTCGGCGCGGTCGACGAACGTCCCCGCCGACGCGAGCACCGCCGCGGCCTTGGTCTGCTCGAGCTGACGCTCGGCCACCTTGAGTCGCTCCACCAACTGCTCGACGCGTCCCGGCACCTCGTCGGAGGGAACCTTCAGTGCCGTCGCGACGCCTGCCAGCAGCGCGCGCTCCTTGGCCAGGTACCGGTACGAGTCGAGGCCGACGAAGGCCTCCACGCGTCGGATGCCGGAACCGACGGACGACTCGCCGAGCAGCGTGACCGGCCCGATCTGAGACGAATGCGCGACGTGGGTGCCACCGCACAGCTCCATCGAGAAGGGTCCGCCGATCTCGACGACGCGGACCTCGTCCCCGTAGTTCTCCCCGAACAGCGCCATCGCACCCATCGACTTGGCCTTCGCCAGGTCGGTGACGAAGGTGTTGACCGGATGGTTGGCCGTGACGGCCTCGTTGGCGACCGCCTCGATGTCCTGCTTCTGCGCCTCCGAGAGCTGGCCCTGCCAGGAGAAGTCGAACCGCAGGTAGCCGGGCTTGTTCAACGACCCGGCCTGAACGGCATTGGGGCCCAGCACCTGTCGCAGCGCGGCGTGAACCATGTGGGTACCGGAGTGACCCTGGGTCGCGCCTGCCCGCCAGTTCGCGTCGACCTGCGCGAGGATGGCGTCACCCTCGGTGATCTGCCCCTCCTCGACGGTGACCTTGTGCACCCACAGCTTCTTCGCGATCTTCTGCACGTCGCGCACCCGCACCCGCAGCCCGGGGCCGGTGATGACACCGATGTCCGCGATTTGACCGCCCGCCTCCGCGTACAGCGGGCTGCGGTCGAGGATCACTTCCACGTCCTGGCCTGCGGTCGCGGTGGGAATCCGCACGCCGTCGGAGATCAGCGCCAGCACGGTGGCCTCCGAGGTCAGCTCGGCGAAGCCGGTGAACTCGGTCTCGCCGCGGTCGACGAACTCCTTGTAGACGGTCAGGTCGGCGTGCGCGTGCTTGCGGGACTGCGCGTCGTCCTTGGCCCGCTGTCGCTGCTCGGCCATCAGGGCGCGGAAGCCGTCCTCGTCGACGGACAGGCCGGCCTCGGACGCCATCTCCAGGGTCAGGTCAATCGGGAAGCCGTAGGTGTCGTGCAGGGCGAACGCCTCGCCGCCGGCGATGACCTTCTTGCCGGACGACACGAGCTCGTCGGCGGCGGTCTCGAACCGCTTGGTGCCAGACTCGAGGGTGCGCAGGAACGCCGCCTCTTCACCGACGGCGACATTCAGGATCCGGTCGAAGTCGGTGCCGAGCACCGGGTACGACGGCGCCATGGTGTCGCGCACGACGGTGATGAACTCGCGCATGCTGGGCTTGTCCGCGCCCAGCAGCTTCGCGGAGCGGACGATGCGACGCAGCAGTCGGCGCAACACATAGCCGCGGCCGTCGTTGCCGGGGTTGACGCCGTCGCCGATCAGCATGGCGGCGGTGCGCGCGTGGTCGGCGATGACGCGGAAACGGACGTCGTCCTCGTGGTTGCCCGCCGCGTACGGGCGCCCGGTCAGTTCCTCGGCCTTGGCGATGACCGGTCGCACCAGGTCGGTTTCGTACACGTTGTCGACGCCCTGGAGCAGCAGCGCGACGCGCTCGACGCCCATACCGGTGTCGATGTTCTTCTTCGGGAGCTCGCCGACCGGCGCGTGACCGAGCTTCGGGCTGAGCTCACCGCGAACGTCCTGCATGAAGACCAGATTCCAGATCTCGAGATAGCGGTCCTCGTCGACGACAGGGCCACCCTCCTTGCCGAATTCGGGGCCGCGGTCGTAGTAGATCTCCGAGCAAGGTCCGCCGGGGCCGGGCACGCCCATGTCCCAGTAATTGTCCTTACCGTCCCGGAACTGGATCCGCTCCTCGGGAATTCCGGCGACGCGACGCCAGATCTCTGCGGCCTCCGGATCCTTCTCGTAGGCGGTCACCCAGATGCGTTCGGGATCGATTCCGTACCCGCCCTGGTCCTGCGGCTTGGTGATCAGTTCCCAGGCGAGCGCGATCGCGCCTTCCTTGAAGTAGTCGCCGAACGAGAAGTTGCCCGCCATCTGGAAGAACGTGTTGTGGCGGGTGGTGACACCCACCTCCTCGATGTCGCCGGTACGCACACACTTCTGCACGCTGGTCGCCCGCGTGTACGACGGGGCCTGCTGGCCGAGGAAGTACGGCTTGAACTGCACCATGCCGGCGTTGACGAACAGCAGGTTCGGGTCGTCGAAGATCAGTGAGGCGCTGGCCACCTCGGTGTGACCCGCCTTGACGAAGTGGTCGAGGAATCGCCTGCGGATCTCGTGGGTCTGCACCTGAGTTGCCCTTCGCGTGTGTCCAGAATCTGCCCGTCGGTTTCGCCGCGCACGGCGAAATCGACCCTGGACAAGCTTAACGTCCGCATCGGATCGGATTGCCCGGGCAGTGGCGTGGTCAGCTGAACCGCAGCGACAGCCGCTCGAATCCCCCGGTCGGATAGTGCGCGGTGACGGTCTCGCCGCCGCCAGGCCGCACCGTGGTGGTCGCGGCGAACAACTCCTCGAACAGCACCCTCAGCTCCAGCCGGGCGAGCGGCGCCCCCGGACAGTAGTGGACCCCGCGGCCGTAAACGAGGTTCGCCCCCTGGTCCCGGTCGAGCCGAAACTCGTCGGGGTCGTCGAACACCCGGGGGTCGCGATTCGCCGACGCCCAGACGACGTAGACCCGGTCACCCTCGGCCAGATCAGTACCGGCGACGCGGGTCGGCGTGGTGACCCGGCGTCTGCTGGCGACGAACGGCGAGTTGATCCGCTGGATCTCGTCGGTCGCGGCGTCCAGTAGCGTGGGGTCGGTCCGCAGCCGGGTCTGCACGTCCTGGTTCCCGGCCAGGAAACCGGCCACCACCCCCGCGCTCGCGGCGATGGTGGACAGCTCCCCCACCGTCCAGTTACGGATGATCGAGACGAGTTCGTCGTCGGACAGTGCGCGACCGTCGACGGCCTCGGCCAGCAGGTGCCCGGTCGGGTCGGTCGCAGGCACTCCCCGCCTGGCGTCGAGCTGCCGGCGGATGTGCCCGTCGAACTCGACCGCGATCGCGGCCATTGCCTCACGGTCCTCCTCGAACGTGGCCCGACGGTTCTTGTCCGTCCACGCCCGCAGCGGACCTCGCAACGAATCTGGCCAGCCCATGAACGCGCAGGTGGCGTCGTTTGCGAACGGTTCGGCCAGCGTCGACATCGCCTCGACGTCGACGCCCCGCGGCAGTCCGGCGACCAGCCGAGCACATACCTCCCGCAGGGTGGGCTCGAACTCGGCCAGCCGTTCTCGGGTGAAGTAGCGGTCGATGATCCGGCGGTAGCCGCGGTGCGGATCACCGTCGAAGCCGTTGGGGATCTGCAAGTGCCGGGACACCCTGTTCGAGTAGGTCCCGGTGTCGTCGACGATCGCGACGGTGTCGGCGTGCCGGAACACCGTCCAGCTGTCGTGCCCGTCGTAGGCGACCGGGCAACGCTCGCGCATCGCGTCATAGGACGCGATCTGGTCGGCCTGCACGTGGTCGGATCGCGGCTGCCAATCCGGTTCACGAGTTCGGGTCATCACTGTTCCCCTGCCCTGCGCGGGTCGCGCACTGTGAGTGATTCTCACCCCGATGGGGGTAAAAATCACGCACCGGCGGCGACGCCGCGGGTCAGCCCCGCACGATCCGGCGCAACTTGCCCACCCGCGCCGAGATCTCGCGCTCGGCGCCGTGCCCGGTCGGCTGGTAGTAGTCGACGCCGATCAGTTCGTCCGGCGGGTACTGCTGCGCCAGCACGCCGTCCGCGGCGTTGTGCGGGTAGCGGTACCCGACCGCATTGCCCAGCTTCTCGGCACCCGCATAGTGCCCATCCCGCAGGTGCGGCGGCACCAGGCCCGACTTTCCCGCCGCGACGTCGGCCATCGCGGCGCCGAGCGCGGCGATCACCGCTCCGGACTTCGGCGCGGTCGCCAGGTGGATCGTGGCCTGCGCCAACGCGAGCCGGGCCTCGGGCATGCCGATCAGCTGAACGGCCTGCGCGGCCGCGGCCGCGGTCTGCAGCGCGGTCGGGTCGGCCATGCCGATGTCCTCGCTCGCGTGCACCACGAGGCGGCGGGCGATGAACCGCGGATCCTCGCCCGCGGTGATCATCCGGGCCAGGTAGTGCAGTGCGGCATCCACGTCCGAGCCGCGGATCGACTTGATGAACGCGCTGATCACGTCGTAATGCTGGTCGCCGTCGCGGTCGTAGCGCACCGCGGCCTTGTCGACGCTGGCCTCGACCGTCTCGAGGTCCACGACGGCTGACCCGTCCTCGCCGGGTGAATCGAGCGCCGATCCCGCCGCCGCCTCCAGAGCGGTGAGTGCGCGCCTGGCATCGCCCGCTGCCAGCCGGACCAGATGGTCGAGCGCCTCGTCCGTCAGGCTCACGGATCCGCCCAGCCCGCGTGGATCGGCGACGGCCCGCTCGATCAGCGCGCGGACGTCGGCCTCGGTGAGCGACTGCAACTGCAACACCAGCGACCGGGACAGCAGCGGCGACACCACCGAGAACGAGGGGTTCTCGGTGGTGGCGGCGACCAGCAGCACGATCCGGTTCTCCACCGCGGCGAGCAACGCGTCCTGCTGCGTCTTGGAGAACCGGTGCACCTCGTCGATGAAGAGCACGGTCTGCTCCCCCGCGGTCAGCCGCCTGCGGGCCAGGTCGATGACCGCGCGCACGTCCTTCACCCCCGCCGACAGCGCGGACAGCGCCTCGAACCTGCGGCCGGTCGCGCGCGAGATCAGCGACGCCAGGGTGGTCTTGCCGGTGCCGGGCGGACCGTAGAGCATCACCGACGCCGCGCCCGAGCCCTCGACGAGCCTGCGCAGCGGCGCGCCGGGGCCGAGCAGATGCCCCTGCCCGAGCACCTCGTCGAGGGTGACCGGACGCATCCGGACCGCCAGCGGCGCGTCGGGTCGCACCGGCGGCAGGCCCGCGGTCACCGATCCCGCCAGTTCGGCGGGTTCCCCTGGCGCCGCGAACAGCCCCGTGTCCGCGCCACCGTCGGATGGTCCCAACCAATCGCTCACGGGTCGACGCTACTAAAGGGCACCGACGCGGCCGCCCCCGACCGCGGCAGACGACGCGGCCACGAACTTCGGGTGAACATCGGGCGATCAGGGCCGTTGCAGATTGAACACGCGTCCAGGTTCGGTTGTGATCCTCGGGTGTCCGATAACTGGCTTCCCGACCGCACCACTCTGCCGAGCCTGAGCAGGAGGACCCTGCTGAGGAGTTCCGCCGCGTTCGCAGGCGTGGGCCTGAGCGTCGCGGCCGTCGGAGGCGCCGCCGCCGCACCCACCGCGACCGCCCCCGGTTTCGCGCACGGCGTCGCGTCCGGCGACCCGCTCCCCGACCGCGTCATCATCTGGACCCGCGTGACCCCGACCGCCGACGCATCACCCGGCTCCGGTGCCGGAGAGGCGGTCCCTCTCGACTGGGAGGTCGCAACCGATCCCGGGTTCGCCTCCGTCGTGCGCAGCGGCACCGCGATCGCCGACGTCGGCGCCGACCACACCGTCAAGGTCGACGTCACCGGCTTGAGCCCCGCGACCGCCTATCACTACCGCTTCACCGCCCGCGGCGGCGCCGTCGCAGGCAAGTCCTCGCCCATCGGTCGCACCCGCACCGCCCCCGCCGCCGACGCGGACCTGGAGCGGCTGCGGTTCGGCGTGGTGTCCTGCTCGAACTGGGAGGCCGGGTACTTCGGCTCCTACCGCCACCTCGCCGGCCGCGACGATCTCGACGCGATCATCCACCTCGGCGACTACATCTACGAATACGGGCGCGGCGAGTACGGCGCCCGCGGCGGCTCCGTCCGACTGCACGAGCCCGCGCACGAGATCGTCTCCCTCGCCGACTACCGGATCAGGCACGCGCAGTACAAGACCGACCAGGACCTGATGGCCCTGCACGCACGGCTACCGTTCATCGCGACCTGGGACGACCACGAGTCCGCCGACAACTCGTACAACGCAGGCGCCGAGAACCACAACCCGGCGACCGAAGGCGACTGGGCCACCCGCAAGGCCAGTTCCGTCCGCGCCTACTTCGAGTGGATGCCGGTCCGGGTCACGGGATCCGGCAGCGACATCCAACTCTACCGGCGATTCCGGTTCGGCACCCTCGCCGAACTCTCGATGCTCGACCTGCGGACCTACCGCGACGAGCAACCCTCCGCGGGGGCCGGCTGGCGCCACGTCGACGCACCGGAGCGCAGCATCGCCGGACGGGCCCAGATGGACTGGCTGACAAACGGAGTGGTGTCCTCGCCCACGCGCTGGAAGCTGGTCGGCAACCCGGTGATGATCGCCCCGTGTGTGTTCCCACCACTGGACACCAGGACGACGGCGGCCGTCACCGAGGTGATCGGAGTGCCCGATTCGGGGATCCCGTTCAACACCGACCAGTGGGACGGCTACACCGCCGACCGACGCAGGCTGTTCGACGCGATCGCCTCGCGCGGCGTCACCAACACCGTCTTCCTCACCGGCGACATCCACACCTCCTGGGCCTGCGACCTGCCGGTGGACGCGGCGAGCTACCCCGCGGGCGCAACCGTCGGCACGGAGTTCGTGGTGCCGTCGGTGACCTCGCCGAACATCGACGACATGCTGCAGGTTCCGCCGCGCACCGCCACGGTCGCCGCCGAGGAGGCGTTCAAGGCGGTCAACCGGCACGTCCGGTACGTCGAGCTCGATTCGCACGGGTACGGGGTGTTCGAGGTGGCCCGGTCCGGCGCGCAGATGGACTGGTACTACGTCACCGACCCCACCGACCCCCGAGCAGGCGCGCGCCACGCCACCAGCTATCGCGTCGCGGACGGCGCCCAGCGCGCGCTTCCGGTCGGTGCGCCGCTCGACCCCACGTCCTACCGGCCAGGAGCGGGCACAACCGGGATCAGCTGAGTCACGCCCAGTACGTCGCGAGCCGGCCCGCGACCTCGCGGGCATGCGCGGCGACATTCGGCGCCGCCGCGTGGTCGGCGCAGTACGCGAGCGCGTTCCACCGCGAGATCAATGCCTTCGATCGCGGCACCGACAGGTGATGCTCGCGGGCGGCGGCGATCCGCTCGTGATCGTCCGGCAGGAACCAGTACGTCGAGAGCCAGACCCAGATCAACTGGGCTTCGAGCATTCGGGCGCAGAGGACCTCGTCGTCCGCGAGCTGCGGCCACATGCCCACCACCTCGGCGCGCCAGGCCTCGACCATCGCCTTGGAGCGTTCCGGCGACAGCTCGACGCCGCACAGGCACCCCGGAAACGACACCAGGGCGTAGGCGATATCGAGGGTCGCGTCGCGGAATCCGCCCCACTCGTAGTCGAGGAACCGCACCCCGGCGTCGTTGACGATGATGTTGTCCGGGCACAGGTCGGACGGGCTGAACGCGCGATACCGGCCACCGTCGAAGAGCCGGGCCGCCCGGTCGACGATGTCGATGACGTCCTGGCCTACCTCGACGCCGAGGTCGCGGCGCAGCATCGCGGGCAGCTTGGGGACGGCGGCCACCACCTGCTCGGCAACGCTGTTGCCGACGTGCGGGACGTCGGCACGGCGCAGCAGTGCGGTGAAGTCTTCCTCGCGACCCACGGTCGCGGCGTGCATGCGGCCGATGGCCTGTGCCAACGCCATCAGCGAGTTGGTGACCGCGGCCTCGTCGGACTGCTGCAGCAGTTCGGCGATCGGGGTGGCGTCGCCGAGGTCGGTGAGGACCAGCAGTCGCGCGTCGAGGTCGTAGGCGATCAGCTCCGGCCCCGGCCGGCTGTCGGTGGCCAGAGCGGTCGCGAACTGGTACGAGACGGCTTCGCGGAGGAAGGCGGTGTCCACCACGTGCGGCTCATCGCCGAGCTGCGCGGCGTAGGCGGCCAGGCGCCTCGCCTCGGCTCCCGCCGACAGCTCGCGGACCTGCTTGATCACCAACGTGCGGGGCAACGAGAAGGGGTTCTCCGCGCAACGGACGCGCAGCACGACCGTGCGGCCGCTGCCGCCCAGATCGATGGGGTCAACGAGGGTGACCGGAGCTCCGGTGCGTCGTTCCAGCAGCTGCTCGGCTGCGGAGACTACCTCTGAAACGGGGTCGGCCAATAGTGCGGTCATCGCCGTCCAACGTACCCGTCCGCACACCGGCACGGGTGCGCTCGGGCATCGACCCGGACGGCAGGCGAAGTACCCGCGATAACGACCTGCAGAAACAGACCGGACCGTACGAAATTTTTACCGAATCTTCGCCTCGGCGGCGCACCGGGGGACGACCATCTGGGTCGTCCCCCGGGCTCCGCCCTCGGCATCGCGTCCGCGTCGGGCCTGCCGATCAGGCGTCCGGCGCGCTCGCCTGTGGCTCCTGCGGCTTGCCCTTGGGCTCCGGCTTCGCGTCGATGCCCGACTCCTTGCGCTGCTGCGCGGTGATCGCGGCAGGCGCATCGGTGAGCGGGTCGACGCCGCCGCCGGACTTCGGGAACGCGATGACCTCACGGATCGAATCCACGCCCGCGAGCAGTGCGGTGATGCGGTCCCACCCGAACGCGATGCCGCCGTGCGGGGGCGCGCCGTACGAGAAGGCGTCGATGAGGAACCCGAACTTGTCCTCCGCCTCCTCGTGGTCGATCCCCATCACCTTGAAGACGCGCTCCTGAATGTCCTTGCGGTGGATACGGATACTGCCGCCACCGATCTCGTTGCCGTTGCAGACGATGTCGTACGCGTAGGCCAGCGCCTCGCCCGGGTTGGTGTCGAAGGTGTCGATCGACTCGGGCTTGGGCGAGGTGAAGGCATGGTGCACGGCGGTCCACGCGCTGTAACCGAGCGCGACGTCGCCGCTGGCGGTGGCGTCGGCGGTCGGCTCGAACATCGGCGCGTCGACGACCCACACGAAGGCCCACGCGTTCGGGTCGATGAGTTCCTGCTTGCGGGCGATCTCGCCGCGTGCGGCACCCAGCAGCGCGCGCATCTGCTTGGTCGAGCCTGCCGCGAAGAAGATGCAGTCGCCCGGCTTCGCGCCGACGTGCGCGGCGAGGCCGTCGCGTTCGGCGTCGGTCAGGTTCTTGGCCACCGGGCCACCGAGCGTGCCGTCCTCGCCGACGAGGACGTACGCCAGGCCCTTGGCGCCGCGTTGCTTCGCCCACTCCTGCCAGGCGTCGAGCTGCTTACGCGGCTGGCTCGCACCGCCGGGCATCACCACGGCGCCGACATACTCGGCCTGGAACACCCGGAAGGTCGTGTCCTTGAAGAAGGACATGCACTCGACCAGCTCGAGCCCGAAGCGCAGGTCCGGCTTGTCGGAACCGAAGCGGCGCATCGCCTCCGCGTAGGTCATCCGCTTGATCGGGGTGCTGATCTGGTGGCCGATCAGCTTCCACACGTTGGTGAGGATCTCTTCGGCGAGGTGGATGACGTCGTCCTGGTCGACGAAGCTCATCTCGATGTCGAGCTGGGTGAACTCCGGCTGCCGGTCGGCGCGGAAATCCTCGTCCCGGTAGCAGCGCGCGATCTGGTAGTAGCGCTCGATGCCGCCGACCATCAGCAACTGCTTGAACAGCTGGGGGCTCTGCGGCAGCGCGTAGAAGCTACCCGGCTGCAGCCGCGCGGGCACCAGGAAGTCGCGGGCACCCTCGGGGGTGGAGCGGGTCAGGGTCGGGGTCTCGACCTCGATGAACTCGTGGTGCGCCAGCACCTCGCGAGCCGCCGCGTTCACCTTGGACCGGAGCCGGATCGCCTGACCCGGGCCCTCGCGGCGCAGGTCGAGGTAGCGGTGCTTGAGCCGCGCCTCCTCGCCGACCTGGTCGTCGAGCTGGAACGGGAGCGGCGCACTCTCGTTGAGCACCTCGAGCGCGATCGCGTTGACCTCGATCGCACCGGTCTGGATCTCGAAGTTCTGGTTGCCCGTGGGCCGGACCTCGACGCGACCGGTGATCTTGACGCAGTACTCGGCGCGCAGGCGATGGGCCTGCTCGGCGACGTCGCCCTCACGGAAGACCACCTGGGAGACGCCGGAGGCGTCGCGCAGATCGATGAAAATCACCCCGCCGTGATCGCGACGCCTGGCAACCCATCCGGTGAGGGTGACGGTTTGATCGGCGTGCTCGGCTCGCAGCGAGCCGGCGAGGTGGGTGCGCAGCACGGGTTTCCTTTCACAGATTTCCAGCGACTTCTCAGTTGCTGCGATCCTACGGAGAGACACTCGGAAGACATAACGGCGCAGTCGAAACTTTGCGCGCGGTCGCGTGTAAAGCTGTATCCGCAGTACCCCCGACTTCGAACGAAAGCGATGACGATGACCTTCAATGAGGGTGCGCGGATGGACTCGGGCCGCGTCACAGTCGGCGGCGGACACCGCGGCGGCGGCGGACGGGGCGGCAAATTCGCCCTCGGCGGCGGCGCAGGCGGTCTGATCGTGCTCGTGTTGGCGCTGCTGCTCGGCGGCAACCCCGGCTCACTGCTCGGCGGGCTCACCGGCGCGTCCGACACCGCCCAGCTGGGGACCGGTTCGGTCTCGGAGCTGGAGAACTGCGAGACCGGCGCGGACGCGAACCGCGACGTGAACTGCCGGGTCGCGTTCACCGCCGCGAGCCTGGATTCGGTGTGGGGCGAGGAACTGCAGAAGCAGACCGGTGTCCGCTACGCCCCGCCCGGCATCATGCTCTTCTCGGGCGCGGTGAACACCGGCTGCGGCAACGCCACCAGCGATGTCGGCCCGTTCTACTGCCCGGCCGATTCGACCGGCTACTTCGACACCAGCTTCTTCCAGCTGCTGGTGGACCAGTTCGGTTCGAGCGCTGGACCGCTGGCGCAGGAGTATGTGGTCGCGCACGAGGTCGGCCACCACATCCAGAATCAGCTCGGCGACATCGGCCGGGCGCAGGCGGACCCGAAGGGTGCCGAGTCGGGCGCGGTGCGCACCGAGCTGCAGGCCGACTGCTACGCGGGCATCTGGGCGCACTACGCGGACACCAAGCCAGCCCCCGGCGGCGGTGCACCGTTCCTGAAGAAGCTGAGCGAGAACGACATCCGGGACGCCCTGTCGGCCGCCTCGTCGGTGGGCGACGACCGGATCCAGCAGGCCTCGAGCGGCCGGATCAATCCTGAGGGCTGGACGCACGGTTCCTCGTTGCAGCGGCAGAAGTGGTTCGCCACCGGATACAAGACCGGCCAGGTCAGCGACTGCAACACCTACGCGGCCCGCGACCTGAACAACCCGGCCGCCCTGGCTCAGTAGTGAGTCCCGACGCGTCCGCCGCCTATTCGGCGGCTGGCGCGTCGGGTTCTATCTGTCGGTCGTGCACGAGTTCGTAACGGCGACCGTAGGTTTCGACGAGGGCCTGGATGACTGCGACGACCGGGACGGACACCAGCGCACCGATCGCCCCGAACAGCGACGCCCCGACGATCACCGATCCGAAGGCGACGGCAGGGTGGATGGACACGGTCTTGGACGTGATGCGCGGATGCAGCAGGTAGTTCTCCACCTGCTGGTAGGCCGTCCCGAACGCCACCACCCACACCCCGTCCATCGGCTGCGACGCCGCGGCGATGATCGCGGGCAGCGCGATCGCCAGGTAGGTGCCGAGCGTCGGGATGAACTGCGAGACCACACCGGTCCAGATCGCCAGCGGCAGCCAGTACGGCACTCCGATCACCAAGAGGAAGATCCCGGTCGCGACGGTACTGACCGCCGCCAGGATCAGCCGGGACACCACGTAGCCGCCCGCCTTCTCGACGGAGATCTCCCACACCGCCCCGATGATCTGCTGCTGCCGCGCAGGGAACCAGCTCGAGATGGTTCGGCGCATCGCCGGCCCCTGCGCCGACATGTAGAACACGAACAGCAACAGCGTCATCGCCTGGAACACGACCCCCAGTAGTGACGACACCACCCCGAGCACTCCCGGCGTAAAGCGCTGCGCGAGGTCTCGGATGGTGTCCGGGGTGAGCTTGAGCAGGTCCTCCCCCGTCGAGAAATTGGTGTCGAACGTCCGGTTGGCCCACTCGGTCACCCGCGAGATCGCGCCAGGCAGCGCGGTCAGCAGCTGGGCGAGTTGCTCGGCCAGCAGCGCACCGAACACCGCGACGAACGCGACCGCGAACACCATCATGGAGAACAGCACCAGTCCGGTGCCCGCGCCGCGCCGCCATCCGCGACGCTCGAACCAGTCGACAACCGGCTCGATGGTGATGCTGAAGAGCCAGGCCAGGAAGAGCATGCCGAGGAATCCGCGCAGGTTGTGGAACAGCCAGCCGGACATCTGGTAGGCGGCGACCGCGAGGAGCACGTACAAGATCGCGATCCGGAGCCATCGAATGTTGGCACGGTGTCCTGCATCTGCGGTGGACCCGGAACCCGGCTGCCCCATCGATTCGCTGTCGTCGGTCATCGCACACTCCGTGGTCGGATGGTCGCGGACGCCTACAGCCGAAATGTACTTGCCGAGCACGGTCGCGCGAGGGCTAAAGCAACCGTCACGACGTGCTGGCGCAGGCCGCGCTCTCGGTGATGTCCGCGGGAAATGCGGCCTCGAAGATCGCGGTTGCCCGGTCACCCGCGTCGGCATTGGCGATGTCGTCGGCGACGGACGGCGACCCGACGTCCAGGTCCGTGAGCTCCACGAGGACGTATCTGTGGTCATGCCCGGCGAACCCCGTCGAATGCCGGATCGTCCTGTCCCTCGTCGCCATCCAGCCCTGCTTGATCCCGGGTCCGCCCAACCGCTCGAGCATCGCCCATACCCCGAAATCCTGTTCGAAGCCGTCGGCGGCGACGGGCCCGGATGCCTGGAGGCCGGCGATCATCAGCCGCCGCGCGGACTCGGGAAGACCGCCGTCCCCGCTGAGGAGGCCGTCGTAGTAACGGGCGACGTCGGCCGCGGTGACGGCGGTGTCCCACCACGCACCGACCGCCGATGTCGCGGACAACGCGTACCTGCCCGCGACCCGCGCGATCACCTCCGGCCCTCCACCCGACATCCACAGCAGTTCGGCCGGTCCGTCGTCGGAGCTCGCCAGCATCGTCACCACCCCGCCGAGCACGGCGCCTCCAGGCCCCGCGGCTGCGGCGTTGCGATACAGATAGTCGTCGGCGATGAACAGCTTCGCCACCGACGCCGCAGGAAATGTGACGTCGCTGTCCCCCGCCCCCAGATAGACCCCGGACTCCCTGTCGATGAAGGCGATTCCGACAACGTCCCCCTCCGCGGCGGCGTCGGCGACGGCGATTGCCATCCGGTCCGCAAGCGACACACACGAAGCGCCGATGCCGGAACGGGACGCGGGGACGGCGGGCGCCGCGACGGAACTCATCGCAGGCTCACCGGATACGACACCCACGAGGACCAGAATGGTGAGCGCGCCTGCGAGTGCTGCGCGGACGAATCCCGGGTGCACGGACCCGGACGGAATCGACATCTTCCGACCCTCGGCACGGAGTACTTCTGTGCACCAACTATAGGTTTCGGCGTTTCCTCAGAACAGGGTCAACGCAGGCGCCGCGCCCGACCCGACCAGCTCGCGAGCCGGCTCGGGTTGGTCGCGGCGTCGGTGGTCGGACCTCCCGCCGAGCCCGTACTTCTCGACGAGTGGGCGCACCCGGTCTCGTAGCCACGCCTGGTACTCCGGGGTCACGTAGGCCCCGCGGCCGTACAACTGGCGGTACCGCCGGATCAGCGCGGGGTGTTCCTCCGCCAGCCAGTTCAGGAACCAGCCCCTGGTGCTGCCCTTCAGGTGCATCGGGAACACCGTCACACCGGTCGCGCCTGCCTCGGCGATCGCCCCGAGCAGGGCGTCGAGGTGCCGTGTCGAGTCGGTGAGGTACGGAATCACCGGGGCCACCATCACGTTGCAGTCGAATCCCGCATCGGTGATCGCCCGAATCAGGTCGAGGCGCGCCTTCGGCGAGGGCGTGCCCGGTTCGATGGCCTTCTGCAGGTCCGGGTCGCCGATCGCGAGCGAGACGCCGATGCCCACCGGAACCTGCTGAGCCGCCATCGTGAGCAGCGGCAGGTCCCGGCGCAGCAGCGTGCCCTTGGTGAGGATCGAGAACGGCGTGCCCGACTCCGCGAGGGCGCCGATAATCCCCGGCATCAGCCGATAGCGGCCCTCCGCCCGCTGGTAGGGGTCCGTATTGGTGCCGAGCGCGACGTGCTCGCGCTTCCACGAACGGCGGCCCACCTCCCTGCGCAGCACCGCCGCCACGTTCATCTTCACCACCACCTGACTGTCGAAGTCGCGGCCGGCGTCCAGGTCGAGATACTCATGACTCGGCCGCGCGAAGCAGTACCGGCACGCGTGCGAACAGCCGCGAAAGGCGTTGACGGTGAAGCGGAATGGCAGGGTGGACCCGTCTGGCATCCTGTTCAGCGCGGACTTGCACAGCACCTCGTGGAAGGTGATGCCCTCGAACTCGGGGGTCTGTACCGTGCGGACCAGCCCGGCACGGGCGAGTCCGGGAAGGGCGCCGTCGTCGATCTCGGACTGCACGGCGTCGAGAGTCTGCCCCTGCCATCGCATACACAGAGTCGAACACGTGTTCTAGATTTAGTCAAGCCTGAACGGGGATCTATTCCGGGTCGGTGGCGCCCGGTTCCCGCCACAGTTCGAAAACCCAACTGTTCTCGTAGAAGGCCATGATCTTCACGGTGCCGTCCCGTCGCACCACCGATTTGTGGACGCGAACCCACACGGCCGTTCCATCCTTGCGGCGCAGCTTCCGACCCGGAACTGTCACGCAATCGACGGCGCCCGAAGTGAGCGCGTCGGTCTCACGGGCTCGGTCGGCATGATCATCGGGATGAACCACATCGCGAGCGTCCAGTCGCTCCACCTCGGCAAGGCTATACCCCAGCAGGTCGGCGAAGGCTTGATTCACTTCGAGCATTCGGGAGTTCTGATCGTGCATCATCATCGCAATTTGTGTGCGCGCCAGCAGATGTCGATACTCTTCCGGACTCACGTAGTGAGCTGCTGAATCCATCATCAGCCGCCTCCGCCCTGATCTCCCCCGCGGTTGCCTCTGACCATATCGCCCCCCAAGATCATCTACTCGGGAACGGAGTCCTCTCGCTGGACTCAGGCGATGATTCTGCGCCTGCACGCCCTCTCGGCCCTCGCACAAGAGGCCGTCATGCCGCTTCAGCGCGCCGAGTCCGCCTTCGCCACCCCCGAGTGGGCGCACGCGATCAGCGCAGACCTCCTGCGTCGCTACCTGGACAACGTGCACGCCGAATTCACCCGCGCGCCAGCCGAACCCGTCTGGCAACGCTACTTCGACCTGACCCGTGACTGCACCCTGTCCCCCGCCCGCGTCGCCATGATCGGATACAACGCCCACCTGACGGTCGACCTCGCACGGGCAGTCGCCGCGACCGGCACCACGGAACGGAACGTGCCGGACTACTACAAGATCGTCGACTCCATCGCCACCGACGGTGACGCGATCGTCACGAGGACGAAGGCCGTGTACCGCGCCGACCTCGGACCCCTGTGGCGGTTCTACTTCGTCGGCGAGGGACTCGACCGGCTCGCGGGTGAGGGTGTCGCCTCCGAACTGCTGTTGCGCGCCGCCGACAGCGGCTACAGCACGCTCACCCTCGCCAACGGCTTCGCCCTGCAGAACCCACTGACCGCGCCTGCCGCGACCGCCGAGATGGAGGCGCTCTGGGCCACCGCGGACGGTGCGATCGAATTGCTCACGCGGCTCGGCGGGCTCTGAAACAATCCCGGCATGACCTCGGGAATCGCACCGAAGGCACCAACCGCAACGACCGACGTCCTGGTCGTGGGGGCGGGTCCGGTCGGGCTGACGCTCGCGATCGAGCTGCGGCGGCGAGGGGTCGAGGTCATCGTCATCGACCGCCTGACCGAGCGTGCACCCTTCGCGAAAGCCGTCGGCATCCAGCCGCGCACCCTCGAGGTCTGGGACGCGATGGGAGTGGTCCGGCCGGCGCTGGACGCGGCGACAACCCTGCGCGGACAGCTCGTCTACGTCAACGGCGACAACGTCGCACAGCTGGACCTCACCCTGCCCGAGGTGATCCCGTACGGATTCACCGCGCTGCCGCAGTGCGAGACCGAACGGGTACTCGGCGAGGCGCTCGAGGGTCACGGCGGCCGGGTCACCAGGGGCGCCGAACTCACCGGGTTCGAACAGGATTCGTCCGGTGTGCGCGCCACCGTGCGGGACGGATCCGGGGAGTTCACGGTCCGCGCCCGATACCTGGTCGGCTGCGACGGCGCGCACAGCCTGGTCCGCAAGGGTTTGGGTATCTCCTTCGACGGCGGCGCATTCGCGGAGGAGTACATGCTCGCGGACGTCGAGGTGGACTGGAACATGCCCGCCGGCTACGGCGTCCGGTCCATGCACCAGACCGACGGCGTCACCGACGACCTGATGGTCTGCATCCCGCTGCCCGGCCAGGGCCGCTACCGGATCTCGATGCTCGTTCCCGACGAACTCGCCGGTCCTCCACCTGGTTCCGGTGAGGTCGCGCACGGACTCGAGGGCGGGCGACGGCCCGAGTTGCGTCACGTCCAGGCGGTACTCGACCGGCTCTCACCCCAGCCGACTACCGCCACCGCCATGCGATGGTCCTCCGTCTTCCGCATCAGCCACCGGCTGGCGGGCCGGTACCGCAACGGCCGGGTCTTCCTGGCGGGCGACGCCGCGCACATCCACCCGCCCACCGGCGCCCAGGGCATGAACACCGGCATCCAGGACGCGTACAACCTCGGCTGGAAGCTGGCGCTGGCGGTACAGGGGAAGGCCGCGCCCGGGCTGCTCGACAGCTATCACGACGAGCGGCACCCCATCGGCGAGGAGGTGGTGGGGCGCACCGTCAAGAGCGCGCGCGAGGGCATCGGCGCGGGGGTCAGCGACCCCGCCACCGTGATCGCAAGGGAGGCGCAGCTTCTCGTCGGATACCCCTCGAGCGCACTGGTCTCCGACGGTTCCGGTGCGGCCGACAGTGTCCCCCGCCCGGGCGACCGTGCCCCCGACGCGGCGGGCCTGCGCCAGGACAGCGTCGCGTTCCCGATCCGCCTGCACGAGCTGCTGCGTCATCCCGGTCACACGCTGCTGCTGTGGGCATCCGACGCGAAGGACGCCACCACGCAGGACGCGCTCGCGGCCGAGGTGGCCGAGCGGTTCGGACCGTCGGTGCGCAGCCACGTGATCGTCGCCGCGGACGCCGACCTGCCCGGCGTCTCGGGGGTCACGTTGCGCGACGCCGACGGCAGCTTCGCCGCCGGCTACGCCGCCGCCGACCGGACCGGATATCTCATCCGGCCGGACGGTTACGTCGGGTACCGCTCGGACGCGATCACCTTCGCCGGTCTCGCCGAGAACCTCGCCCGCACCCTGCGCTGACCTCCCGCCGTTCGCCCACGCAGCCCGCTGAACACGCGGGTTTCGTCACAGACGGTCGGGCCCGGTCAACTCGCGACGTTGACGTGCGTGCGGATCGACTGCGGATCGGCCACCAGGTCGAGCAGGCAGGTGGCCAGGTCGTCCCGGCTGATCCGGATGCCGAATGTCACGTTGCGCTCGACGGCCAGTCGATACGAACCCTTCCCCGGCGCGTCGGTGAGCTGAGGCGCACGGACGATGGTCCAGTCGAGCGCGGTGTCACGCGTCGACTGCTCGGCCGCAGCCATGTCGGCCAGGCTGTTCCGTAGCAGTCGTCGCAGGATGAGTGGCTTCACCACGAATCGGGTGAACCAGTCGTCGCCCGGCCCGGCGATTCGCGCACTGTTGCTGATCAGGATCAGCCGCCGGACACCCACCGATTCCATCGCCTTGGTGATCGAGAGCGCGGCTTCGGTGGCCACCGACGTGGGCCCCGCGTCACGCGACCCGATCGTGTCGACCACGGCGTCGGCGCCCCGGATGGCGTCGGCGATGTCGTTGGGGTTCATGACGTCGGCCGTGACGACCCGCAGCCCGGGACCACCCGGGATCGAGTGCGGACCGCGGACCACCGCGGTCACCTGATGTCCGGCCGCGAGCGCCTGCTGCACGAGACGTCCACCCGTGCGGCCTGTGGCCCCGAAAATCGTGAGTCGCATGTCGAGCCCTTCGGTTAGTGAGCGCTTACTCACCTAGGATGAGTGAACACTTACCAACCTGTCAAGGGAGGCCGAATGGGAACGCGCGACCAGATCCTCGACGCCGCCGCCGAGATCATGCGCAACCGCGGCGTGGCCCAGGCGACGACCAAGGAGATCGCCAAGGCGGCCGGCTACTCCGAAGCCGCGCTCTACAAACACTTCAGCGACAAGGAAGACCTGATCCTTAACGTCCTCCGGCATCGCATGCCTGGACAGGATTCCGCCCGTCCCGAGCCGGGCACGGACACCGTGGAAGACAATCTTGCCGCTTTCGCCCGCATAGCACTGACCTTCTACCAACAGTCGTTGCCACTACTCGGCGGACTGCTCGCACAGCCGAAACGGATGGCGGCACATCGTGACTCGATGCGCCGCCACGGCGCCGGACCCGGTCATGCCATCGCCGGGATCGCCCGTTATCTGCGTGCCGAGCAGGAGCTCGGGCGGGTCGACACCGACACCGACACCGACACCGTCGCCGCGATGCTCGACGGCACCTGCTTCCATCAGGCATTCCTGCGGTTCTACGAGGCCGGCCCGGACGCCACGGCGGCCCCGGACGAACTCGCCCGGAGCCTGGCGCGAACACTCAGCCGCGGACTCGGGTCGTCGATCCGCGACGGACACGGTCCCGCAACCGAGACGCCCTAGCCGGGTACACCTAGCTGTAGAGATCGGTGGGCTGCTTGGTCACCTCCTCGATGTCGGCCGCGGTCACCTCGATCAGCTGATGCGCCAGGTCCGCCAGCGCGCGTGCGGTCGCCAGCTCGTCGCCGATCCTGGGGACATCGGTGTCCTCCGGATTCAGTCGGGCCAGCCCGACCCCTGCCAGTTCAGCCTTGTCGCCTGCGCGCAACCGCGCCTTGGCCCTCGTCTTCCCGTCGTGCTCGTCGATGACGATGTTCACCGACCAGTTCTTTTCGTTCGTCATGGTCGCCTCCTCGAGTCACACCTCAACGATCGCAGGCGCACGGCGGCCCGTCGAGGGCCCTCACCGCAGTGCACCCGCCACCTCGCAGGTCGTGCGCGATCCGGCCATGCGCCAGGTGGGCGACCTGCTCCGCGGACCGGCGCCCCCGAGACCATTGCACTCGAAGCGGCAGAGGGTGGTGGCCGCCGGGATCTGCTGTGATGACCGCCCGCAGGCACCGTGCCCGCGAACCGGCTCGACCGGCTACCGGCTGGTCCTCTCCGGGGTCAGCGCCGCGGAGTGGGTTGCGGCGTCACGAAACTCGGCTCCGTTCCGCCGGGCGGGTGCCCCGACGCCGCGGCCGACGATCCCGATCTTCGACCGCGCGCTCGTCGCGTGTTCGCCGCACCTTCGCGATCGCGCCGACCAGCACGCACACAAACCCGATGACGTACATGTTGACCAGAATCTTGGTGACCGGCCATGACGGCGGAAAGAGAAAGACCCCGATGACGACGTTGCGGTCATCCCAGAAATACGGCCAGGCCCCCGCTGACACGACCAACGCCGCGGCAACGATCCACCACCACCGCCGCGACAGCGCCAGATGCACGAGGTAGACGAGCAGCGGCACGAACCACACCCAATGGTGACTCCATGAATACGGCGACACCGCGGACGCCGTCAGCCCGGAGAGCACCACGGCGAGGAGCCGATCCCCGTTGCCGTACAGGCGGACCACGACCAGCAGGCTCACGGCCGCGACGCCGCCCGCGACCAGAATCCACAACCACGTCGGAGTCGCCTGACCGGACAGGTGCGCGATGACACCCCGAATCGACTGATTCGAGGGGTGCGTGTCGTCGGCGATCCGCGTGGACTGGAAGAACGTCGAGGTCCAGTACTGTCGCGAGTCAGTCGGCAGGACCATCCACGCGAGCACGATGGACGCGACGATGACGGCCGATGCGACTGCCGCCGAGCGCCATTGACGCAGCGCGACGAAGAGTGCGACGAAGTAGACGGGGGTGAGTTTGATGCCGGCGGCCAACCCGACACCGATCCCGCGCAGCCGGCTTCGATCCGAACGGGAGAAGTCCCACAGGATCAGGAGCATCAGCACGAGGTTGATCTGGCCGTAGAACAGCGTGGTCCGCACCGGTTCGAGAAAGGTGGACGTCAGCGTCAGCAGCGCGCTGACACCCACGAGCCGAGCGCTGATCCGATATCCGAGCATCTGCCAGGACAGCAGGATGCAGGCCAGGAGCACAGCGAGGTTGATCCCCATCCAGATGTTGTTGACGTACCCCCAAGGAATCTGCTCGATGGGAATGAAGGCGATAGTGGAGAACGGCGTATAGGTGTACTGAAGGCCGAACAGAACGGGCTCGGTGTACAGGGGCAGTCCGCGCAGGATCCGGAATGCGCCGTCCCGATATACATGCAGATCCGCACCACCGGAAAGGATGCCTGCACCGTTCAGCCGTGGATCGACAGTCGTCATCACCAGGACGACTGCCGCGACCGCCGACACCGCGAGTATGACGATTGCCGACGTGCTGCGTGGAAACTCCCGCGAGTTGATCTGGTCCCCCCCAAGAACTGATCCTTGCAAATGCTAAGCACATGGATACTACGGCCGAGCCCGCTTGGATGCCCGGCCGCATCCGCATATGGTCGCGCCCACCCACGCCTGCTGACAGGATGGAGGGGTGACGAACGCCGGCCCGGGACGACCCCGCCCGACCAAACGGCGTCGACCCGGCCCGACCGCGCAGGCCGAGATCCTCGATGCCGCCGCTGAACAGGAACGCGGCACCGCCGCAGAACAGGAACGCGGCACCGCCACGGAACAGGAACGCGGCACCGCCGCGGAGGGCTGAGGTCGTGGCCGGCGCCTGTCCGTTCTGTGCGGTCGTCAGCCGCGCCGACCCGGCGCACGTGGTCCACGACGATGCCGACACGGTCGCTTTCCTTGATCGGCGGCCGGTCTTCAAAGGCCACACCCTGCTGGTGCCGCGCCGCCACGTCGTGACCCTTGCGGACCTCCCAGCGGAGCTGATCGCCCCGCTGTTCGCTGTCGCACAACGGCTTTCCGCCGCAATGGTGGACGGCCTCGGCGCGCAGGGATCGTTCGTGGCGGTGAACAATGTTGTCTCGCAGTCCGTCGCGCACCTGCACGTGCACATCGTGCCGCACACCAGGGGCGACGGCCTGCGCGGCTTCTTCTGGCCGCGCACCAGGTACACCGACGAGGCCGAGGCCGCCGACCATGCCGCCCGGATCACCGCAGCAGTGCGCGGGTGACTCGGGATCACACACCTTTTCTACCAGCAGAAACCCTAGACACTCGAACGTCAGTTCGAGTAGAATCAAGGCATGGACCTCGACGCCATGCTCACCGACCCCGACACGGTCGACGCATGGCGACTCGACGAAACCGACCTCCTCGCGGCCGTCCCCCAACTCTCCACCGCAATCCTCAAACTCGAAGCACTACGACTGCGCCTCGTCCACGAAGCCGACCAGCGAGCCCTACCCGAACACGTCGGCGCAGCAGACACCCCCGCCTGGCTCGCCGGAACCACCCGGATGCTCCCCGCACAGGCACGCAGGATCGTCCACATCGGACGCGAACTGCCCCAACACCCACAGATGACAGCCCTGCTGAACTCCGGCAACATCGCCCTCGGCCACGCCCAGGTCATCACCAAGTTCCTCACCCGACTCGCCACCCTCACCAAAGACCTCCACCCCGACGACACCCCCACCGACTGGGACCACCCCGACCCGATGAGCGCACGCCCCGACGACTGCGAGGCCTACCTCCTGATCGCCGCGCAACTCGAAGACCCCCACCAGCTACGCCAACGAGCCCGCGCCCTGGAAATACTCTTCGAACGAGACGGCGACACCCCACCCGACGGAGAAAACCCCGAGCTCAACGAGCTCTACGCCTCCACCACCCTCGGCGGACGCCTCCACCTCAAAGGCACCTTCGACGCCGAAACCGGCGAAGCGATCACCACCGCCCTCTCCGGACTGTCCAAGCCCCGCCCCACCACCGACGACAACGGCAACCCCACCCGCGACCCCCGCCACGCACCCAAGCGGCGCGCCGACGCCCTCGAAGACATCGTCCGCGGACACCTCAACGCCGGACGCGGCCCCACCGAAAACGGCGAACGCCCCCACATCACCATCACCATCGACTTCGACGCCCTCGTAGCGGCAGTATCCGCGTCAACACAGGCCCCCGCGACCGGACCCCGGGGCAAAAACGGCTGGGACTACCACTCCACCACCACATCCGGGCCCGGCCACACCGGACCCGACGGACACGGCACCGCATCCGGGCCCGGCCACACCAGACCCGCCAAACACGGCACCGCCTGCGAGGACTGGAACCACCACAAGGACTGCACCGACCGCAAGGACTGGAATGGTCGCAAGGACTGCACCCACTGCAGGCCCCCACAACCGCAACACCGCCGAGCACACGCCTCCATGCCCTGGCTCGGACCGATCTCCCCCACAGTCGCCGCCCGCCTGTCCTGCGACGCCATGGTCACCGCAATCATCACCGACAGCAACGGGACCCCACTCGACGTCGGCACCACCACCCGCATCATCCCAACGAAAATCCGCAAAGCACTCGTCACACGAGACTGCGGATGCGCCTTCCCCGGCTGCGGCCGACCCGCCGAATGGACCGACGCACACCACATTTGGCACTGGGCGAAAGGCGGACCCACCGCCCTGTCGAACCTCGTGCTCCTGTGCCGCAAGCACCACACCCTCATCCACAAAAACCACTGGGACGTGACAATCGGCGACGACGGCCACCCATGGTTCACCCCACCCGCATGGCTGGACCCGCTGCGAAGACCCCGGCCGGCCCACAACCGGCGCGATCTCCACCCCGTGGCCTGACCCGCAGGCGCGGCCACATCACCCCACTCAACCCACAAGACCCGAACACACACCAGACCGGTTGCGGCCGAAACACACTCGGCCGTAGCCGGTCTGCACTGCCTCTGACGCCCCGGCGCACGCCCCGCCGCCCGGTGAAACTTCCCCTAGTCACCGCGATCCCCCTAAACGTTCCCCCAATTCGAGTGGAAACACTTTCGATTCGCGCGGCACTGCGGTACCAATGACGTGTGGCGCCGCCATGACCCCCGACCCTGGCGGCGCCATACCAAACCTGAAGTCCGAGCAGACGTCGACTCCTGTCCCTCGAGTCCTCGGTCATCTGACAGATGTGCAGTTAGCTGAACCCGGGACCGTTCAGTTCTCGCCACCTCGTCACGGCACGCCGTACGCAACTGCCTGGGAACTACACCTAGGCGACGCGTTCACGGGCGGTGGCGCCTCCGCGATCCCGCAGGCAATCATCGTCAGCATCGCGGGGTACTTCCTCTACCTCACCCGGCGTGTCTCGGGCAGCAACGCGCTCAACTCGGTCATGCACGGACTCTTCGACTTCTCGCTGCTCACCGGGGCCGTCATCCTGCTTGACCAGCAGGCGTACGTCGGTACTTTCGCGCCGCTGTTGGCCTACCCGATCATCGCGATCATTCTGCTCGTCAAGCGGCGGAGCATCGAACCGGCCGACCGCGCGGGCGACAGCACGGTCGCGACCCTCACCTAGGCTGCGCTTCACACGTCAGGGATCGAGCCGGCCGAATCCGACCACAGCGGAGTCGCCCGCAAAATCTAGGGTGTGCACGCGGATGCGGCCGAACTCGTTGCCGCCGACGGTCGTTGCGGTGTCCCCGTCGACCGCGACCACGAAATTGGTGTGCTGGCCGACCCAGCTACGGTTGTTGTAGAGCACCACGTCACCCACCGTCGGCCGATAGCCGCCTGCGGCCGGCTCGAACCGACCCTGAGATTCGTAGTACTCCTGCAACGTGTACACGCCGGGAATCCGCCAGTGGCCCGAGTTCGGGTTGGACAGCGGCCGGTCCGCCTCCCGCATGATCCAGCTCACGAAGTCCGCACACCAGGGCTCTTTGACGCCCTCGGAGTAGAAGGTCCCCGGGCGCTGGGCCCGGTACTCGGCCTCGAGGAGCGTGACGACCCGCGACTGTGGGGGCGAGAGTGCTGCCATGTCGACAGCGGGGAAGTCGACAGTGTCCCAGGGCAGATACCGGCTCGGCACAGCCCAGAGCACCCCACCAACGATCGCGGCGACAGCCGCGAGGGCGGCAACCGCCCAGATCGTGCGGCGTCGACGGCCGGTAGACGGAGTCGCGATCATCGAATCAGTCTGCCAGCTCGGCAACTTCGTGGTCGGTGAGCACGGTCTGCGGGACCCGGCTCGCCCCGCGCGCGGTCTGCACTGCCCGGTACAGGGGCCGTTCCTCCAGGCCGGCGCCGCGGGCCTCGGCACGGAGCTGACCGATCAGGACGGAGGCGACGGCCACCGCGGGCGCCAGGTCGCCCGCGTTGAGCGCGTCGGCCAACGATCGAAGTCCGAGCAGATCGAGTTCGCGTCCACCGTCGTCGGTGTACAACGCGAGCGGGATCGAGACCAGCGACCTGCCGTCACCGATCCGGACCCCGACCTGACTGACCCGAGCGGTGCGCACCACCACCTCGGCACTCACCGCCCGGCCCGCGTCAACCGACCTGGTACGGAGACCGTGACGGGCATGAATCGTGGTGCCCGTCAACCAGATCCGACGACGCAGGGTGAGCAGCGCCGACAGAGCGGTCGGCACCGCGATGATCGCGCCGACCAGCACGGCCACCCCGGTCGAGGCGAAGAACCCGACGACGACGGCGACGACCACACCGAGCACCACGGCGACCAGTGCCACCTTGCGCAGCCGCGGCGCGATCAGCGACGACGGAATGAGGTCGAGCGGCACCGACCCGGCGGGGTCACCCGGCGGCAAGGATCGCCCCGACCTCGGCGACCACGTCGTCCAGTTGCACCTGCCGCTGATCGCCGGTCGAGAGATCCTTGACGCCGATCACACCGTCCGCGATGTCCCGCTCGCCGAGGACGAGCGCGAGCTTGGCGCCGGAGCGGTCCGCGGCCTTCATCGCGCCCTTGACGCCTCGTCCCCCGTAGGCCATGTCGATCCGGATTCCCGCCGCACGCAACCGCGACGCGATCACGACCATCTGCCCCGTCGCCTCGTCGCCCAGCGGCACGCCGAACACCTCGCAGCGCGCCGGGCTGCCCGCGGTCTTGCCCTCGGCGGCCAGGGCCAGCACCGTGCGGTCCACACCGAGCCCGAAACCGATGCCCGACAACGGCTGCCCGCCGAGCTGCTCCATCAGCCCGTCGTACCGGCCGCCGCCGCCGATGCCCGACTGCGCGCCGAGACCGTCGTGCACGAACTCGAAGGTGGTCTTCGTGTAGTAGTCCAGCCCGCGCACCATCCGCGGATTGACGACGTACGGGACCCCGAGCGCGTCCAGGTGCGCGAGCACCTGGTCGAAGTGCGCCTTGGCCTCCTCGGACAGGTGGTCGAGCATCAGCGGCGCGTTCGCGGTCATCTCCTTGACGTGCGGCCGCTTGTCGTCGAGCACCCGCAGCGGGTTGATCTCCGCGCGCCTCTTGGTGTCCTCGTCCAGGTCGAGGGCGAACAGGAACTCCTGCAACAGCTCCCGATACTGCGGGCGGCAGCTGTCGTCGCCGAGCGAGGTGATCTCCAGCCGGAAACCCTCGAGGCCGAGGCTCCGGAAGCCTGCGTCGGCGATCGCGATGACCTCGGCGTCCAGCGCCGGGTCGTCGACGCCGATCGCCTCGACGCCCACCTGCTGCAGCTGGCGGTACCGGCCTGCCTGTGGTCGCTCGTAGCGGAAGAACGGTCCCGAATAGCTGAGCTTGACCGGCAGCTGCCCGCGGTCGAGGCCGTGCTCGATCACCGCGCGCATCACACCCGCAGTGCCCTCCGGTCGCAGGGTCACCGACCGGTCACCTCGGTCGGCGAAGGTGTACATCTCCTTGCTCACCACATCGGTCGACTCGCCGACGCCCCGGGCGAACAGCCCGGTGTCCTCGAAGATCGGCAGTTCGATGTGGCCGTAGCCGGCGAGCCGGGCCGCGCGGGTCAGTCCGTCGCGGACCGCGACGAACTCCGCGGAGGCCGGCGGCACGTAGTCGGGAACGCCCTTGGGGGCCGAGAATGCGCTGTTGCTGGGCTTGCTCACGGTTACCAGTTTCTCCTAGTCGAAAACACGAGCGCCTACCTGGATCCGGCCAGTCCCACCAGGAACGGGTTGGACGCCCGCTCCTGCCCGATCGAGGTCGACCCGCCGTGCCCGGGCAGCACCGCGGTGTCGTCGGCGAGCACCAGCAGCTTCGCGGCGATCGACCGGAGCAACTGCTCGTGATCGCCGCCCGGCAGGTCGGTGCGACCGATGGAGCCGGTGAACAGCGTGTCGCCGGTCAGCGCGATCTGAACCGGGCCGTCATCGGTGCTCGCCATCGTCCGCAGTACCACCGACCCCTGGGTGTGCCCGGGGGTGTGATCGACCGTCAGCGACATTCCGGCCAGATCGAGGACGTCACCGTCGGCCAGTTCGATCACCTCGGACGGCTCATGGAACTCGACGTCGCCGATCATCGCGGCCAGCGCGGGACCGGTGCCGCGCAGCGGATCGCTGAGCATGTAGCGGTCCTCGGGATGGATGTAGGCGGGGATGCCGAACTTCTCGCAGACCGGCTCCACCGACCAGGTGTGGTCGAGGTGGCCGTGGGTGAGCAGCACGGCCGTCGGGGTCAGCGACGACTGCGCGAGGAACTCGATGAGCGGCTCGGCCGCGTTCTGACCGGGATCGACGACAACGCACTCGCTCGCGCCGTCCTGCGCGAGGATGTAGCAGTTCGTCTGAAAGGCTCCGGCCGGGAATCCGGTGACGAGCACGGCGTTCGCTCCTAATGACGTGGGTGCGGTCCGGCGGTGAAGGACCGGATACAGCCTATGCGGCCTCTTCTCAGGATCAGATGGCAGACTCACTCACCGACCAAAACGGCCGCGACGATAGCCCGAGGCTTCGCCCGAGGAGAAAGAGGTATGCAGCAGTGCCGACCAATGAGCAGCGACGCCAAGCCGCCAAGCGCAAGCTGGAGCGGCAGCTCGAGCACCGCGCCGAGCGGGCCCGCAAGCGCAAGCAGATGACGATCGGGGCGTCCGCCCTCGGAGTCGTACTCGTGGTCGCCGCAGGCGCCTTCATCTACTCGCTGACCAGCAACGAGGACGACGCCACCGAGGCCTCGACCGACACCTCGACGGAAGCATCCGATGCGCAGACCCCCGGCGTGATGCCCGTGAGCCGGACCGAGGCCCTGCCCGCGACGGTCGACTGCACCTACATGCCGGACGGCACACCCGCCGCCAAGCCCGCGAACCTCCCGGCCGCCACCGGCGTGCAGGCCGAGGGCACCGTCACGGTGAACCTCGACAGCGACCAGGGTCCGATCGGACTCACGCTCGACCGCGCGCAGTCGCCGTGCACCGTCAACAGCATGGTCAGCCTCGTGCAGCAGGGCTACCTCAACGACACCCCGTGCCACCGGCTGAGCACCACCGGGCTGAAGATCCTGCAGTGCGGCGACCCGACCGGCTTGGGTACCGGCGGCCCGGGCTACGGCTTCGTCAACGAGTTCCCGACCGATCAGTACAACCCGGACGACCCGAACCTCGGAGAGCCCGTCACCTACCCGCGCGGCACCATCGCGATGGCGAACACCGGCCAGCCGGGCAGCAACGGCAGCCAGTTCTTCCTGGTCTACGACGATTCGCCGCTGCCCCCCATGTACACGGTGTTCGGCACCATCTCGGACGAGGGCCTCGCCACGATCGAGAAGGTGGCGGCCGCGGGCGACGACGGCTCCATGTCAGCGGGCGGCGGCAAGCCGAACCTCCCGGTGAAGATCACCACCGCGAGCGTGGCGGCATGAGGGCCCCGGTGAACGTCCGGCGCCTCGCTCTCGTCGCGGCCGGGATCGGGCTGGCGCTGGTCTCGACCGCCTGCTCGGGCGACGACACGTCCCAGGCCCCGCCGACCACCCGCACCCTGGCGAGCCAGCCCAGCGCCGCGCCCGACCTGTCCGGATACCCGGCGCTGCCCGCCCCGGCCGCGCAGGCATCGGCGACCGTGTCCTGCGAGTACCCGCAGGCCAACCGGGCTGCCAAGGAGGTCACGCCGCCGAGCACAGACGCCGTCTCCACCGCAGGCACCGTTGACGTCGCAATGACCACCTCACAGGGCCCGATCGGGCTCACCCTCGACCGCGCCGAGGCGCCGTGCACCGTCAACAGCTTCGTCAGCCTGGCTCAGCAGGGCTACTTCGACGGCACCCCCTGTCATCGGCTGGTGACCAGCCCTGGCCTGCAGGTGCTGCAGTGCGGCGATCCCTCGGGCGCCGGATCGGGCGGCCCCGGCTACCGCTTCGCCAACGAGTACCCGACCACGGCCTTCGCCGAGGACGACCCGGCCGCGCAGCAGGGCATGGTCTACCCCCGCGGCACCATCGCGATGGCCAACTCGGGCCCCGGCGGCACCAACGGCAGTCAGTTCTTCCTCGTCTACGCGGACTCCGTGCTGCCGCCGCAGTACACCGTGTTCGGCACCATCTCGGACGAGGGCCTGGCGACCATCGAGAAGATCGCGGCAGACGGCGACGACGGATCCATGTCCGCGGGCGGCGGCAAGCCGAACACCCCCGTGGAGATCGAGACTGTCAAGTAGGCAGCCGCGCTGCCCGTGAGTCCTTCTGGCCCGCATGGGGACCAGAAGGACTCACGGGCGGCGAAGCCGCCTACGCTGCACTCGTCACCCGGTAGACGTCGTACACGCCCTCCACGTTGCGGACGACGTTGAGCACGTGGCCGAGGTGCTTGGGGTCGCCCATCTCAAAGGTGAAGCGGCTGATCGCAACCCGGTCCCCCGAGGTGGTCACCGAGGCGGACAGGATGTTGACCTTCTCGTCCGCCAACGCCTTCGTCACGTCGGACAGCAGCCGGTGCCGGTCGAGCGCCTCGATCTGGATGGCGACCAGGAACACCGAGGACGGCGACGGCGCCCACTGCACCTCGATGATCCGCTCGGACTGCTCGCGCAGCGACCCGGCATTGGTGCAGTCGGTCCGGTGCACGCTCACCGCGCCACCGCGGGTGACGAAGCCCATGATCTCGTCGCCCGGCACCGGGGTGCAGCACTTCGCGAGCTTGGCCACCGTCCCCGTCGCGCCCGGCACCAGCACGCCCGCGTCCGTGGTGCGGCGCGGCCGCATCGGGATGTTCGACGGCGTCGACCGCTCGGCCAGCTCCTCCTCCGCGGACTCCACGCCGCCGAGGTTCGCGACCAACCGCTGCACCACGTGCTGCGCCGACACATTGTGCTCGCCGACCGCCGTGTACAGCGCGGACACGTCCACGTAGCGCAGCTCGTGCGCGATGGCCGACATCGACTCGGCGCTGAGCAGGCGCTGCAACGGCAGGCCGCCGCGGCGGACCTCCTTCGCGATCGCGTCCTTGCCGGACTCGAGGGCCTCCTCGCGCCGCTCCTTCGCGAACCACTGTCGGATCTTCGCCTTCGCGCGCGGCGACACGACGAAGCCCTGCCAGTCGCGGCTCGGACCGGCGTTCTGCGCCTTGGAGGTGAACACCTCCACGACCTCGCCGTTCTCGAGGGTGCGTTCCAGCGCGACGAGTCGGCCGTTGACGCGGGCGCCGATACAGCGGTGCCCGACCTCGGTGTGCACGGCGTACGCGAAGTCCACCGGCGTCGACCCCGCGGGCAGCGTCACGACGTCGCCCTTCGGGGTGAAGACGAAGATCTCCTTGACCGCAAGGTCGTAGCGCAGCGACTCGAGGAACTCCCCCGGGTCCGCCGCCTCCCGCTGCCAGTCGAGCAGCTGACGCATCCACGCCATGTCGTCGACCTCGGCGGCGTCACCGGAGTGCCTGCCCTTGGTCTCCTTGTAGCGCCAGTGCGCGGCGATGCCGAACTCCGCGGTGCGGTGCATGTCCCTGGTGCGGATCTGCACCTCGAGCGGCTTGCCCTCCGGGCCGACCACCGTCGTGTGCAGGGACTGGTAGACCCCGTACCGCGGCTGCGCGATGTAGTCCTTGAATCGACCGGCCATCGGCTGCCACAGCGAGTGCACGACGCCGACCGCGGCGTAGCAGTCCCGGATCTCGTCGCACAGGATCCGCACCCCGACCAGGTCGTGGATGTCGTCGAAGTCGCGACCCTTGACGATCATCTTCTGGTAGATCGACCAGTAGTGCTTGGGCCTGCCCTCGACGACCGCGTTGATCCGTGAGGCGGCGAGGGTGGCGTTGATCTCGGCCCGCACCTTCGCCAGGTAGGTGTCGCGCGAGGGCGCCCGGTCCGCGACCAGGCGGACGATCTCCTCGTACTTCTTCGGATGCAGGATCGCGAACGACAGATCCTCCAGCTCCCACTTGACGGTGGCCATACCCAGGCGATGCGCAAGCGGCGCAATCACTTCCAGGGTTTCCTTGGCCTTGCGCGCCTGCTTCTCGGGCGGCAGGAACCGCATGGTGCGCATGTTGTGCAGCCGGTCGGCGACCTTGATCACCAGCACCCGCGGATCGCGCGCCATCGCGATGATCATCTTGCGGATGGTCTCGCCCTCCGCGGCGCTGCCGAGCACCACCTTGTCGAGCTTGGTGACGCCGTCGACAAGGTGCGCGACCTCCTCGCCGAACTCGTCGGTGAGCTGCTCGAGGGAGTAGCCGGTGTCCTCCACCGTGTCGTGCAGCAGCGCCGCGACGAGGGTGGTGGTGTCCATGCCGAGCTCGGCCAGGATGTTCGCCACCGCCAGCGGATGGGTGATGTAGGGATCGCCCGACTTGCGCTTCTGACTGGCGTGCCGCTCCTCGGCGACGTCGTAGGCACGCTGCAGCGGCGCCAGGTTCGCCTTGGGGTACAGCTCCCTGTGCACGCTGACCAGCGGCTCCAGCACCGGCTTGATCGCGGCGTTACGCTGCCCGGTCATCCGGCGCGCGAGCCTGGCCCGCACCCGCCGAGAGGCCGAGGTGGGCACCGCGGGCGCGGCATTCTCCGTCGGGGCCGCAGGAGCGGAGCCCGCGGAGCGACCCTTTGCCTGGCCCCCGGTCTCGGACTGCGACCGATCGAGGTTCTGGGTCATAGCGTCACCTCCCGCGGTATCGGTCATCTCACCGGAAACTTTAGTCCTCAGACCCGAAGCAGCGAGGTGACCGGGTGGCCCGCGAGCCGCGACCGCCCCTCCAGCGCCTCGATCTCGAGCACCACCGCGATCCCGACCACCTCGGCGCCCGCCGCGATCAGCAGCTCGGCCGCCGCGCCAAGGGTCCCGCCGGTGGCCAGCACGTCGTCGATCACCAGCACCTTGCGGCCGGCGAGCTCGATCCCGTCGGCCGGGATCTCCAGGGACGCCGTGCCGTACTCGAGCTGGTACTCGCGGGCGAGCACCGGCGGCGGCAGCTTGCCCGCCTTCCGGACCGCGAGCACGCCCGCATCCAGGGCGAGCGCCACGCCCGCGCCGAGCAGGAATCCCCTGGCGTCGATGCCCGCCACCAGATCGGCGTCCCCGCCGTTACGATGCTCGCTCCGCAGGCTCCGCTCGACCTGCACCAACGCCTCGATGACGTCGCGAAAGGCCTTGGCGTCGGCGAACACCGGGGTGAGGTCGGCGAACTTCACGCCCGGCTCGGGGAAGTCGTCGGCCCAGCGGGTCAGCCGGGCCACATCGGCGGACGCCGTACTCAATGCACTCACCGGAGAAGTATCCACCTGTCCATGTTCCATCCCACACCGGAGACCGTCGGGTTCGGCACGGCGGCGTGCAGCCCGTCCGCGAACACGGTGGTCCTCGGCTCGTTGAACAGCGGGATCGACGGCAACTCGTTCCACAAGATGCCCTCGGCCTCCGTCGACAGGTTCAGCCTGCTGCCCTCCGCGGTGTCGACGGCCAACTGCTCCGCGATCGCGGTGATGCGGTCGTTGCGATAACCGCCGAAGTTCGTCCCGTTGCCCGCGACCAGTGAGTACGCGGGCGGTACCTCCGAGTCCGTGCCCGCCGCGCCCTGCGCCGAGGCGGTCCCGCCGAGGATGGCGTCCAGGCCGCCTGCACCGAGCGCCGTCGGGGTGAACTCCGGCGAACCGGCGTCCTCGACGGTGATGTCGGCCGGGGCGCAGGCCTCGGCGATCGCCTTGACCGTCTCGGCACGTCGGGTGTCCGGGGCGAGGTAGCCGACCCTGACGGTGATCGGGCCCTGACCGGACGCGTTCCGCGCGGCGACGGCGGCAGGCACGTCGGGGTGCAGGTATCGGCCGCCCTCGGTCGCGGCGACCGACGGATAGATCAGCATGTCCGGCTGCACGATCCGCGAGTTGAGCACGCCCGAGCCGAGGCCCGATTGCTTGTCGAAGTCCGGGTGCCCGAGCCGATCGAAGAGTTGCTGGCGAGGCACGCACAGCGCGAGCGCCCGGCGGGCATCGGTGGATTCGAGGACCCCCGACGTCGCGAGGACCAGCTGCTCGCTGCTCCTGGACGGCGCGGTGACCGTGGTGAATCCGTCGCCAGGGGCCAGCCCGGCCGTCGAACCCGCGCCCGCGTCGATCACGTCGACCTCACCGGATGCGGTCTTGGACTCGAGGTCGGTTCCCTTCGGCCACACCACGATCTGCGGGGTCGCGGGCTTGTTGCCCCACCACCGCTCGTTGGCGACCAGCACCAGTCCGCCGTCGGTGGTGAAGGATTCGACGCGGTACGGACCCGAGGAGGGGAACAGCGTGAGATCGAGCTGATCCGGAACGAGCTTCCACCCGTTGTTCCAGAACTCGGCGACCCGCTCCAGCGCCGGGACGTCGTTCGACGCAACGGCGCCCACGAGGTCCGGCACGCCCGCGACCCTGGCCGCCACATGGGAGGGCATCAGGGCGGTGGCGCCGAACAACGCCCGCCACTCAGCGAACCCACGACCGGGCCGGAACACGACTGTCGCGTCCTTGGAGCCCGGCAGGCAGTCGACGCGTTCGATGTCCGCGTAGCCTGCGTTGCCCGCCGCACGGAACATCGGGAAGCGCCCGCTGCCTGCCGCCCAGGCGAGCACGAGATCGTCGCAGACCATCGGCACACCGTCCGAGTACACCGCCTTCGGATTCAGCTTGACCGCGACGGTGAGCACATCGGCAGGCACGGTTGCCGCGGTGCCCACATCGCCGTCGGACAGGGCGCTACCCTCCGGACCGATGTAGCTCAGGCCGGTGAGTACCCGCGAAAACGCCTGTCGCGCTCCAGATGCCGCACCATCAACGGTGTTGGCGTTGTAGGTGGTCAGCGCGTTGTCGATGGCGTACCCGATCGATGGGACCGGATCCTCGGCTGCCGAGCAGCCGCCGGCCGCCGCCGCGATCAGTGCGATCACGCCGACGGTCCCGGCCCTCAACCCGCGGGCCGCACCGGCCCTTCGTTTGCCAGCCCTGCGCGCGCCGGTACCCATGTCATCGCCTCTTCTTGTCGCGCTTCCCCGTCGGTCGGGCACCGGGCTGCGGACCCGAGGCGGCGACGCGAGACGCGGCGGGAGCCGCGTCCGCAGCGGCGGACGCCATCGCGCCCGTGGTCTCCGATCGAGCCTCCCGGCGGCCGAGCACCTTCTTGGTGTGCGCCGCCACGGGGCCCCAACGCTCCTTGATCGAGACCAGGAGCGGCGTCGCGAAGAAGATCGAGGAGAAGGCGCCGACGATGATGCCGACCAACTGGACGACGGCGAGGTCCTTCAGGGTGCCCACGCCGAGCAGCCCGACCGCGACGACGAGCAGACCGATCACCGGCAGCACGCTGATGAGGGTGGTGTTGATCGAGCGCATCAGCGTCTGGTTCACGGCCAGGTTCGCCTGTTCCGCGTAGGTCCGCTTGCTCAGGTGCAGCACCCCTCGGGTGTTCTCCTCCACCTTGTCGAACACCACCACGGTGTCGTACAGCGAGAAGCCGAGAATCGTGAGGAAGCCGATCACCGTCGCGGGCGTGACCTCGAGACCGACCAGCGCGTAGACGCCTGCCGTGACGATCATGTCGAAGAAGAGCGCCACGATTGCCGCGATCGCCATGTCCCGTTCGAACCGGATGCCGATGTAGATGCTCACGATGACCAGGAACACCGCCAGCGCGATCAGCGCCTTCTTGGTGATCTGGCCGCCCCAGGTCTCGCTCACGTCCGCGACGCTGATCGCGTTCTTGCTGGGATTGCCGTCCTTGTCCTGCGGCTGGAAGGACTCGTACAGCGCGTCCTGCACCAGCACGACCTGGCGTGCGTCGAGCGCCTCCGACCGGATCTGGATCGTCGCGCTGCTACCGGTGCCGACGGTCTGCACCGACACCGGAGCCTCGCCGAGGGTGTCCGTGTAGACCTGCTCGACCTGCTCGGTCGTGACGTTGTCGCTGGCCGGGAACTGGATCCGGCTGCCGCCCTCGAAATCGATGCCGAGGGTGAACCCGCGAATCAGGATGCTGGCGATCGAGATCAGCAGGATGACGCCGACGAGGCCGTAGTAGAACTTGCGCCTGCCGACGACCTCGAACGCGCCGGTACCGGTGTAGAGCCGCGAGAGCAGGCTGTGCTTGGGCAGCTTCGCCTGATCGGCGGCGGAATCGGACATCGACAGATCTTCAGATGTGGTCACAGTCAGGCCTCCTTCGCCTGCGCGCCGACGCTGGTGCGCGTGGACGCGGCGGTCTTGCGTTCACGGGCGACCTGCTGCACCGCGCCGAGCCCGTTGATGCTCGGCTTCGACCAGAAGTCGGACTTCGATGCCAGGTGGACCAGCGGATGCGTCACCAGGAACACCACGACCACGTCGAGGATGGTGGTCAGGCCGAGGGTGAACGCGAAGCCGCGCACCTGGCCGACCGCGAGGACGTACAGCACGGCGGCCGCGATGAAGCTCACGGCGTTGCCGGACAGGATGGTCCGCTTGGCACGGGCCCAACCGCGCGGCACGGCCGAACGGAAGCTGCGGCCCTCGCGGATCTCGTCCTTGATGCGTTCGAAGTACACGACGAACGAGTCGGCCGTCATGCCGATACCGATGATCAGACCGGCGATGCCCGCCAGGTCGAGGGTGAAGCCGATGTACCGGCCGAGCAGCACCATGATCGCGTACACCATCAACCCGGACAGCACGAGCGAGAGCGCGGTGAGCACGCCCAGCATCCGGTAGTAGATGAGGCAGTACAGCAGCACCAGAGCCAGGCCGATCGCGCCTGCGATGAGTCCGGCCTCGAGCGACGCGAGACCCAGTGTCGCGGAAACGGTTTCGGCCTCGGATGCCTGGAAGGAAAGCGGCAGCGAGCCGTACTTCAGGGTGTTCGCGAGTTCCTTCGCGGACGCCGTGGTGAAGTCGCCGGTGATGGAGGTGGCGCTGCCGGCGGGGGTGGCACCCTGAACGACGGGCGCGCTGACGACCTTGGAGTCGAGCGTGAACGCGGCCTGCTTGCCGATGTTGGCGGAAGTGAACTGCGCCCAGGTCGTGCTACCGCTCGACTTGAAGGTCAGCGAGACCTCGTTGCGGGATTGCTGCGTGTTGAACGCGGACGTCGCGTCCGCGATCTCCTGGCCGTCGATGATGCTGGGGCCGAGCAGGTACACCGTGGTGCCGTCGGTGGAGCACGCCACCAGCGGCAGCGTCGGATCGTCGTTGCCCTGCAGCGGATCGCTGGCGTCGCAGTTCAGCGCGGCCATGGCCTGCTGCTGCACCGCCGGGTCCGTGCTCTGCCTGGTCCTCTTCGCCTCGGCGATCTCGGCGGCCGCCTGGTCCGCGGTCGACACGTCGCCCTGGTCCGCGGCGGGCGCGGGGGTCTCGGTCGGCGGCGCGGGGGTGCCCGGGTCCTGGGCCGGGAACGGCCGGTTCTGCGGCGCGGGCGCCGGAGCCGGGTTCTCGGCCTGCGGGGCCTGCGCCTGCGAGTTCGAGGACGCGATCGAGCTCTGGACGGGACGGATGTAGAGCCGCGCCGTCTGGCCGAGCGTGCGGGCCTGCGAGCTGTCGTCGCCCGGGACCGTGATCACCAGGTTGTCGCCGTCGATGACCACCTCGGAGCCGGAGACACCGAGGCCGTTCACTCGGGTCTCGATGATCTCCTGCGCGCGGCGAAGGCTGTCCTGGCTGGGCTGGCTGCCGTCCGGGGTGCGCGCGGTCAGGGTGACACGGGTGCCGCCCTGCAGGTCGATGCCGAGCTTCGGCGTCGGGGACTTGTCCCCGGTGAAGAAGACGAGCGCGTACAGCGCCGCGACGATCAGCCCGAAGATCACGAGCGAGCGCGCTGGTCGTACGGCTCCAGTCGAAGGTGCCACGATCCGTAGTTCTCCTAGTACGTGTGTCGTGCGATGGTCGGGTTCTCAGGCCCTACACGCGACCGCTGCCGAGCGGAATGCTCGGCAGCGGTCCGGAAGTCAACTCATTCGTTGTCCAGGCGACGCTTGGTCTCCTCGGGAGTCTCCTCGGTCGCGGTGGTCTCGTCGACGATCTCGTCGACGTCGTCCTCCTCGAACTCCTCGTCGTTCTCGACGAGCAGCTCGCGGATGACCATCCGCGACCAGGTGGTCACCACGCCGGGTGCGATCTCCAGGTCGACGGTGCCGTCCCCGAGCTCCACCACGGTGGCGTGCAGTCCGGAGGTCGTCAGCACGCGGTCACCGACGGTGAGCGAATCCTGCAGCTCGGCAGTCTTCGCCATCTCCTTCTTCTGGCGGCGGATGCCCAGGAACATGGGCACGAGCAGGGCGAGAATCAGGAGCGGAAACAGCAGTTCCATCGTTGAATTCAGTCCTCGAGGGTCGTCGACGCGCACGATCCGGAACAGACCGGCGCAGTACTCCAGTGTGCCACTAGTCAAACAGACCTTGTGGCGGTTCGTTGACCCGCACGTCGATGCCGCCCGCCGCGGCCTCCGGCGGCGGAGTCAGACCGAGCTGCTCCCACGCCGCGGCGGTGGCGACCCGGCCGCGTGGGGTCCGGGCGATCATGCCCGCACGCACGAGAAACGGCTCGCAGACCTCCTCGACGGTGCCCGGCTCCTCGCCGACCGCGACGGCGAGGGTGGACACGCCGACGGGTCCGCCGCCGAAGCTGCGTACCAGCGCGCTGAGGACCGACCGGTCGAGGCGGTCAAGGCCGAGCTGGTCGACGTCGTACACCGCGAGCGCGGCCCTGGCGATGTCGCGGGTGATCACGCCGTCCGCCCGCACGTCGGCGTAGTCACGCACCCGGCGAAGCAGCCGGTTCGCGATCCGCGGCGTGCCACGGGATCGGCCGGCGATCTCCGCGCTGGCCTCCTCCCCCAGGTCGACGCCGAGAATGCCCGCCGACCGGAGCAGGATCCGCTGCAGCTCCGGCGGATCGTAGAAGTCCATGTGGGCGGTGAAGCCGAACCGGTCCCGCAGCGGCCCGGTCAACGCACCGGACCTGGTGGTGGCGCCGACGAGGGTGAACGGCGCCACCTCCAACGGAATCGACGTCGCGCCCGGACCCTTGCCGACGACGACGTCGACGCGGAAGTCCTCCATGGCGAGGTAGAGCATCTCCTCCGCGGGCCGGGCGATCCGGTGAATCTCGTCGATGAACAGCACGTCGCCCTCGACGAGGTTGCTCAGCATGGCCGCGAGGTCGCCGGCCCGCTCGAGTGCCGGTCCGGACGTGAGCCGCAGGGAGGTGCCCAGTTCCGAGGCGATGATCATCGCCATGCTGGTCTTGCCGAGGCCGGGAGGCCCTGACATCAGGATGTGGTCCGGGGTGCCGCCGCGCAGCTTGGCGCCGGTGAGCACGAGCTGGAGCTGTTCACGCACTCGCGGCTGGCCGATGAAGTCGGTCAGGCTGGTCGGCCGAAGGCTGGCCTCGATGTCGCCGTCGCCCGCGACGAAGTTCGCGGTGACGGAGGATTCCACCCCGGCCGAATCCCCCACCTCCTCGGTCACCGCGTCTTACCCAGCAGGGACAGCGCCGAGCGCAGGGCCGTCGACGTCCCCGCCTCCGGATCCGCGGCCAGCACGGTGTCGGTGGCCTGCTCGGCGGACTTCGCCGGGAAGCCGAGACCGACCAGTGCCTCCACGATCTGTTCGCGGACCAGGCCCGGCACCGCCGCGGGCGCGCCGTCCGCACCGGGATCGGACGAGACGGCGACGGCCTCCACCTTGTCCCGGAGCTCGACGACCATCCGCTCGGCGCCGCGCTTGCCGATGCCGGGCACCCGGGTCAACGCCGTCACGTTGCCCTCGGCGAGCGCCTTGCGCAGCGCCTCCGGCTCGAGGACCGCCAGCGTCGCCATCGCCAGCCGCGGACCGACCCCGGAGACGGTCTGCAGCAGCCCGAACAACTCCCGCGATTCGGCGTCGTGGAACCCGTACAGGGTCATCGAGTCCTCGCGGACGATCATCGCCGTGACCAGCCGGACGTCGGTCCCGCGTTGCAGGGTGCCGAGCGTGGCCGGGGTGGCGTTGAGCCGGTAGCCGACCCCCGCCGCCTCGAGCACCACGTGATCGAGCGCGATCTCGAGCACCTCGCCGCGAATGGAGGCGATCATGGGGTACCTGCCTTCTTGAGCCGGATCTTGTTCAGTTCCGCGAGCTTGGCCTCGTAGCGCCGCTTCTGCTCGGCGGCGGCGAGTTCGGCCTGCGCCATCCTCGACAGCATCGGGGCCCGCCAGCAATGACAGATCGCCAGCGCGAGCGCGTCGGCCGCGTCGGCGGGTTTCGGGGCCTCGGTCAGCCCGAGGATCTTGGTGACCATCGCGGTGACCTGCTTCTTGTCGGCCGCACCGTTCCCCGTCACCGCCGATTTGACCTGGCTCGGCGTGTGGAAGCAGACGTCGATGCCGCGCCGGGCGGCGGCCAGCGCGACGACCCCGCCTGCCTGCGCGGTGCCCATCGCGGTGCGGACGTTGTGCTGCGAGAAGACCCGTTCGACGGCGACCACGGTGGGGCTGTGCAGGTCCAGCCACTCCTCCGCGGCGTTCGAGATGCGCAGGAGCCGCTGGGCGAGGTCCATCTCCGGCGGCGTGCGGATGACGTCGACGGCGATGGGCGTCACCGTCCGGCCTCGGCCGGAGTCCACCACCCCGAACCCGCATCGGGTCAGGCCGGGATCCACCCCGAACACGCGCACTCGATCACCTCTCGCCACTACGAACAGCTGTTCGAGAGTATAGGTGGCTTGCCGCCGCGGTGGCCGACCAACACGCGGTGGACAACGAACTTCGGGCCGGACCACAGGTGGTCCGGCCCGATGTCAGTGCTTCAGTTCAGTCCTCGAGCTGCGCGAGGACCTCGTCGGACAGGTCGACGTTCGTGTACACGTTCTGCACGTCGTCCGAATCCTCGAGCGCGTCGACGAGCTTGAACACCTTGCGGGCGCCGTCGACGTCCACGGGCACCTCCACCGAGGCGCGCAGGTCGGGGTCGGCCGACTCGTAGTCGATGCCCGCATCGACGAGCGCGGTCCGCACGGCGATGAGATCGCCCGCCTCGGACACGATCTCGAAGCTGTCCCCGAGGTCGTTGATCTCCTCGGCGCCCGCCTCGAGCACCACCTCGAGGATCTCGTCCTCGGTGCGGCCGTTCTTCTCGAGCACCACCACGCCCTTGCGGGTGAACAGGTACGACACCGAACCCGGATCCGCGAGGTTGCCGCCGTTGCGCGTCATGGCGGTGCGAACCTCGCCCGCCGCGCGGTTGCGGTTGTCGGTCAGGCACTCGACGAGCAGCGCCACGCCGTTGGGGCCGTAGCCCTCGTACATGATGGTCTGCCAGTCCGCGCCGCCGGCCTCTTCGCCCGCGCCGCGCTTGCGGGCGCGCTCGATGTTGTCGTTCGGGACGGAGGTCTTCTTCGCCTTCTGGATGGCGTCGTACAGGGTCGGGTTACCCGTGGGGTCACCACCACCGGTCCGTGCCGCCACCTCGATGTTCTTGATCAGCTTCGCGAAGGACTTGCCGCGCTTGGCGTCGATCGCAGCCTTCTTGTGCTTGGTGGTGGCCCATTTGGAGTGGCCGCTCATGCGTAGTTCCCTCTTCCCGTTCGTAGATGCGCACGCGACAGCAGAGCACGCCGGCGCGGGGAGCACACAGTAGCGCCAGTTTACGCGCGCGTGGACGCGACTTCGCGCACCATGTCGACAAACAGCTGATGGACGCGCCTGTCGCCGGTCACCTCGGGATGGAACGACGTCGCGAGGACGTTGCCTTCGCGGACCGCGACCACGCGGCCTGCCGCCGGACCCTCGGGCACCGTGGCCAGCACCTCGACGCCGGGGCCGACCCGCTCCACCCAGGGCGCACGGATGAACACCGCCCGCATCGGGGCACCCTCGATGCCGGTGAAGTCGAGGTCCTCCTCGAAGGAATCGACCTGACGGCCGAATGCGTTGCGCCGCACGGTGATGTCGATTCCGCCCAGGCATTGCGCGTCCGGGCGGGTGTCGAGCACCTCGCTCGCCAGCAGGATCATCCCCGCACACGACCCGTACGCGGGCATCCCGTCCCGCAACCTGGCCCGAAGGGGTTCGAGCAGTTCGAACACCGTGAGCAGCCGGCTCATGGTGGTGGACTCGCCGCCAGGGATGACGAGGCCGTCCACCGCGTCGAGCTCGGCGACGCGACGCACTCCGATGCCGCGGGCACCCGACGCCTCCAGCGCCGCAAGGTGTTCGCGCACGTCGCCCTGCAGAGCGAGCACGCCGATGGTGGGCTTCATGGTGACACGTGTCCGTTCGATGATGTCGACGCTCACCGCGGGACCGCCACGAGCAGGAGCTCCTGCGCGGGGACGTCGCCCTCGACCGGGATCGGGTGGACGGTGTCGGTGGTCCAGCGCAGCGCACCGTCGACCTCGATCTGCGCGCGGACGGCCAGCCGCGCCCGCGGGTCGATGGCGCCGCGGTAGGCAGCGACCTCGAACGGGACCGGCACGCCGGTGGCGTCCTCGATCCGCTGCTCGGCGAGCACCGTCGATGGCGCGTCGGCCCGCGAGACGTCCTCGAGCCGCACGGTCACGACGGCGTTCTCGGGGAAGGCGATGCGCTCGCGGTACAGGACGTTCCCGCGCACGGTGAGCGTGTCGTCGACGCTCTCGGCCTGCGCCGCCTCGGGCGTCGACCCGAGGGAGACCACCACCGCGGCGACGACGGCGATCAGCGCCGCCCCACCAAGGACCAGTTCCAGAATTCGTCTCGTCTGCACGGGTCGAGGATACGGATGGGGAGGTCCACGAGAGCATTGGCGAAGCATTGCCACGTCGAAATGTAGTAGGTATGCTACAAATTATCGAACATTGATGATTGAGAGGGGAGGACTCATGACTTCGAGCAACGGGGTTGTTCTCGACGTCGACTCACTGCAGATGCGGTATGACACCGCCGACGTTCTGCGCGACGTGACGTTCCAGGCACGGCGCGGCGAGGTGCTGGTCATGCTGGGCCCCAACGGGGCGGGCAAGACCACCACGATCGAGATCCTCGAGGGGTTTCGCGGGAGGTCGGCCGGTCGTGTCGATGTGCTGGGGACCGATCCCGAACATGGCGACGAACAGTGGCGCGCCCGCATCGGCGTCGTGCTGCAGTCCTGGCGCGACCACGCCAAATGGCGAGTGCGTGAGCTGCTGCAGCATCTCGGCTCGTTCTACGCACCGTATTCGACCCACCGCACCGAACGCCCTTGGGACACCGATCAACTCATCGAGCTGGTCGGCCTGACCGAACAGGCGGGCGCCAAGATCTCCACCCTCTCCGGCGGCCAGCGCCGCAGGCTGGACGTGGCGATCGGCATCGTCGGCAAGCCCGACCTGCTGTTCATGGACGAACCGACAGCAGGCTTCGATCCGGCGGCGCGCCGCGACTTCCACGATCTGGTGCACCGGCTGGCCGACCTGGAGGACACCACCGTCCTGCTCACCACGCACGATCTGGACGAGGCGGAAAAGCTCGCCGACCGGATCCTCATCCTGGCCGGTGGCCGCATCATCGCCGACGGATCACCGGACGAACTGTCCCGCTCGATCGCGGGCGAAGCTCAAGTGAGCTGGACCGTCGACGGTCAGCGATTCGTGCACACCACCACCGAGTCAACCAAGTACGTGCACGAGCTGTTCAAGCAGCACGGCGAGGCGATCGCCGATCTCGAGGTGCGCCGCGCCTCGCTCGAGGACACCTACATGACCCTGGTCCGGCGCGCGGAATCCGGTGAGGACACCGCCGCCGTCCACACTCTCGCGGAGGTCACCCGTTGAATACCATCCGGATCGGCATCACCCGCGGCCTGATCGAGCTGCGGCAGCTCTACACCAACGCCCCCGATCTGATCGGCCAGTTCCTCACGCCCGCCATCAGCCTCGGCGTACTGTTCCTGCTGCGCAACCGCATGTACGGCGACTCCGGACTGTCGGTCGCCGAGCTGGCGGTCCCCGGCCTCCTCGGCAGCATCATCGCGTTCAACGGCATGTACGCGCTGCTCAACGTGCTGGTGCTGGACCGGGAGGACGGCACACTGCTGCGGGCCAAGGCGATACCGAAGGGCATGGCCGGCTACTTCGTCGGAAAGATCGTGTCCACCGCGGGATCGGTGCTCGCGCAGGTCGTTATCGTGCTCGGTGTGGGCATGATGATCATCGGTGGCTCCTCGCTGAGCGGACTCGGCGCGTGGGTGACCTTCGCGTGGGTGGTGGCGCTCGGTCTGCTGGCCGTGCTGCCGGTCGGCGCGATCCTGGGCAGTGCGCTGGACACCCGCTCGGCCTTCCTGCTGACGATGCCGCTGATGGGGTTGATCGCCATCTCTGGCATCTTCTATCCGATCACCGCGCTGCCGGGCTGGCTGCAGGCGCTCGCCCAGGTGTTCCCGATGTACTGGCTCGGCCTCGGCATGCGCTCGGCGCTGCTGCCCTCCGAGGCGGTCACCATCGAGATCGACCAGTCGTGGCGGCACCTCGAAACAGCTGCGGCGCTCGGCACGTGGGCCGTCGCCGGCCTGCTGATCGCGCCGATCGTGTTGCGGCGCATGGCCCGCCATGAGTCCGGGGCCACGATGGCGGCACGGAGGGACAAGGCGATGCAGCGTGCCTTCTGAGGTCATCTACAACCGCATCGCGATGCTGCGCGCCGAGCGCGGCATCTCGCGGCGGGAGCTGGCCGAGGCACTGGGGGTCCACTATCAGACCGTGGGCTACCTCGAACGCGGCGAGTACAGCCCCAGCCTGCATCTGGCGTTGCGGATCGCGGCGTACTTCGAGGTGGCGGTGGAGGTCGTGTTCTCCACCGACCCCTTCCCCCGGCTGGGGTCGGGCGCCGAAACCGCGTGACGCGGAGGGCTACAGCTCGAGTCCTGGTGCGGTGGCGATGGATTCGAGCTCGTCCAATCTCAACGGGGCGGCCGGAGCCTGCGCCGACGAACTCACCTGGATCTGCACACCCGACGGCTTGGTCACCGTGACCGATCGGATCGTCTCCGTCACCGCCGCGGGTGACGCCTCGACCCGCTCGACCACCGTCCCATCAGGAAGCGTCGAGGTGGACCGTCGCGGACCGTCGGGGTCCTCCGGCTGCTCCATTCGAGGGGGCGCTTCGGCGGTAATCGACACCCGCAAGCGGCTTTCGGCCTCCGGTGTGGTCACCGTCAACACTTCACAGACACCGCTGCGACCGGCATCCAAATCGGAGAGCCACAGCGAGCCGAGTGGACGGTCGAGGGTCGCCGGACCATCCGGTCGGCGTTGCCACTGGTCATCGAGCACCCTGTTCAGCCGATCCACCGTCGCCCTGTCGAACTCGTAGGTGGCAGGCTCGTCCTCTTTCGCGGAGCAGGGCTCCGGGGGCGACGGGGTCCCGGCCGGCACCGGCGTGGTCACCCGAAGGCCGGGCGTGGTCACGATGGCGGTGAGTTCCTCGATCGTCAGCGGCGACGGTCCCGACTCCTCGGCCTTGGCGCGCACCCACATGCCGGTGCCGTCTGGCAGGTACGCCATGACGGAGCGCGCCAGTCCGTTCGCCCGTTCCCGGATGTCGATGACCGTCCCGTCAGGGAGCGTCGAGCGGCGGTCGAGTTCACCCGCAACGCAGGGCGGGGGCACCGTCGACCTGGCTTGGCGCACGTCGATCATCAGCGAACCGGACTCTTCGCCGCTCGTGAGCACTCCCTGCGCGGAGGTCGACCCGCCGAAGTCTTCCGCGTTGACCCCCTCGGGCTCGACGACAGCGTCGCTGAGGTCCAGGATCGGCTGGAAGAGGAGCGACTGCGACAGCGGCGCGAACTCGACCTCGGCGTCCCCGGGCAGTGCGTCCGCGAGTGCCGCCGTCATCGCGGTCGCCTTCGGCCCTGAGAACCACTGATACCGCGGGTTGTCGTAGCTCGGATAACCGGCCCACCCGATGTTGATCCGCCGGGACTCAGCCGGCGGTTTCACCACGTCGCAGCCTGGAATCTGCGCCGAATACTCCCCACCGCCGTCGTTCAGCAGCCCGGCCACCACCACCCCGAGCGCGATCACCGTCCCGATCACCACGACGTCGACGCCGACTCCCCCGCCACGCCTGCCCACAGATGCCCCCAGTCCGCGAGCTCGCCTCGCCATGTCCATTTCGTCGCAATCGTTGCCGACGTTACCCACGGCGCGTCAAGACAGCGGTCGTCCCCATCAGGGAAGTATCAAGACCGCGGGCACCCATCCGATCCGGGACCACACTCGCTCGGTGACCAACGCACTGCTCATACGGGCACCCCGCACCGGACGCCCCAAGCGCAAGACCGATCGACACAAGCTCTCGGTCTCCACCGGCCTGGCCGGGCTGTCCCTCGACGCGATGGCGTCGGTGTCCTACGGGCCCGAGGCGATCGTGCTCGTGCTCGCCGTCGCGGGCGGAGCCGGGCTGGGGTTCACCCTGCCCGTCACCCTGGCCATCGCGGCGCTGCTCGCGGTCCTGGTCGCGTCCTACCGCCAGCTGATCGCGGCGTTCCCGAACGGCGGCGGCGCGTACGCCGTGGCGCGGGCCCGGTTGGGCCACCGCACCGGACTCGTCGCGGCCGCCTCGCTGGTGATCGACTACATCCTCAACGTGGCGGTCTCCATCGCGGCGGGCGTCGCCGCCCTCACCTCCGCGTTCCCGGCCCTGCTCCCCCACACGGTGTGGATCTGCCTGGCCGTGCTGGTCGGGATCACGGCGCTCAATCTGCGCGGGATCGCGGACAGCGCCAGGGCTTTCATGATCCCGACCGCGATCTTCGTGGTCAGCATCTTCACCGTGATCATCGCCGGCCTGCTGCGGTCGGAACCGCTCAGCGTCACCGAGGGCACCGCCGTGGCCGCCAACGTGCAGACGGTCGGGGTTCTGTTGCTGCTCAAGGCGTTCTCCAGCGGCTGCGCCGCCCTCACCGGCGTGGAGGCCATCGCCAACGCGGTGCCCAGCTTCCGCGAGCCCCGTGTCAAAAACGCCCAGCGCGCCGAGGTTGCCCTCGGAATCCTGCTGGGCGTCATGCTGATCGGACTCGCCGTCCTCATCGGCAAGTTCGCACTGCACCCCGTCGAGGGCACCACCGTGCTCTCCCAGCTCACCGAGGCCTCGCTCGGGCACGGGATCGGTTACTACGTGGTGCAATTCGCGACGGTGCTCCTCCTCGCCCTGGCCGCGAACACCTCTTACGGCGGACTGCCGACGCTGATGCGCCTGCTCGCCGACGACAACTGCCTGCCGCACCGCTTCGCGTTGCGATCCGCCCGCGAGGTCTACCGGTACGGCGTGCTCACGCTCGGACTGTTCGCGGCCGTGCTGCTGATCGGGTCCCGCGGCAGCATGAACGCCCTGGTGCCGCTGTTCGCGATCGGCGTCTTCGTCGGATTCACCATCGCCCAGGTCGGTTTGGTCCGGCACTGGACACTGACCCGCTCCCCCGGCTGGCGGTGGCGCGCCGCCCTCAACGGATTCGGCGCCACGCTGACGGCCATCGCCGCGCTCGTCACGACCGCGATGAAGTTCACCGAGGGCGCCTGGCTGATCGTGGTGGCCCTTCCCCTGATCGTGTTCCTGATGGAGCGGGTGCGCACCGCCTACGCGGCCATCGGCGACCGACTGCACCTCGGTGAGGTGCCTGCCGCGCCGTCCGCACAAGGCACGGTCGTGGTCGTCCCGGTCGCCGAGGTGTCCGAACTGAGCCGCGAGGCGATCTGCGCGGGACTGTCGATGGGCTCCGACGTTGTCGCGGTCCGGGTCTGCCCGGCCGGCGAATCGCCGCGCGCCTTCACCAAGGCGTGGGAGGCGTGGCACCCTGGCGTTCGCCTGGTCCTGCTCGACGGCGCCGACGACGGCCTCGCGCCGACCCTGATCCGCTACATCAGCGACAAGCTCGCGGACAAGCGCGTGGTCGTCGTGATCGGCGAGGTGGAGCCGGGTTCGGCCTGGCAGCGGATCCTGCCCAACCACCGCGGCGACGAACTGGACCGCGCGCTACGCCGCGACACCGACGCCCTGGTGTGTCGGGTCCGGCTCAGGGTCGGCCGAGGCAACAAGGTCACCCGATGACCCGCCTGGACATCGTCCGCGATTGTCCGCGAGGGAACCTGGCAAGGTCCCGAAAGCCGTGAGAGAGTGGCGGTTCGCTGGTAACCGCGCGGCACTCACTCACCTTGGAGGCTCTCGCAATGACACCTGACATCTCATACGAGTTCCCGGGCGGTTTCCCCACCGACGAGACGATCACGGCTGCGTATGACGCGGCGGATCTGGTCCGAGCCATCACCTGCTACAAGCACTTCTTCCCCGCCGTTTCCGGCATGGCCATCTTGTCGGGCACGACAGCTGTCGGTATCGAGCCGAATCGCGTGTTCGGGACGATGGACACCCGCCCCGGACAGGTCGGGTTCACCCTGAACTCGGACACGCCCTACGCCCCGGTTCTGTTGGATCTTGCTGCCGGACCTCTGGTCGTCACCGTCCCACCGGGTCCGATCGTGGGCGCGTCGTTGAACGCCGATCAGAGCTGGATCGCAGATATCGGTATTCCCGGGGCGGACGCCGGCCACGGCGGCCGGCACATCTTCGTCGGTCCCGGATTCGACGGCGTTGTGCCCGACGACGGGTTCGTGCACCACCCCCTCGGCGACCGTGTCGTCGTCGGTCTCCGTGCGATCCCTCAGCACGGCGACGTCACCGCCGCCGTCGACCTGCTCCGCTCGGTCCGTGTCAGCCCGCTACGGGACGACAGCGCATGGGAGCAGCCGACCTGGGTGGACCTGACCGGCAAACCGCAAGACACCACCCCGATGTCCGTGCAGGGGACATTCGACTACTGGAAACTCGTCCACGACTACGTCGCCAGCGAACCCATCCACCCCGACGACCGCGCCTACATAGGCGAACTCGCCGTCCTCGGCATCCGCGGCGACGCCCCGTTCGCACCGGATGACCGACTCACCCGGATCCTCACCACCGCCTCCCGGGAAGCGGACGCTCAGCTGCGGGTGCAGTCGCTCGCCGACCGCCGCCCGGACCGGGTCGTGTGGTCCGACCGGCAATGGGAATGGGTGACGCTGCGTCCCGAGAATGCGAACTTCGAGGTCGACGGACACATCGACGTCGACGCTCGCGAGACATGGTTCTATCAGGCGATCGCCTCGTCCCCGGTGATGTTTCGACGACAAGCCGGGACCGGATCGCTGTATTGGTTCGTCGCCCGAGACGCCACTGGCGCCTACCTCGACGGCGGCCGCTGCTACCGGCTCCGTGTGCCCCTACCCGTCCCCGCTGGTTTGTTCTGGTCGCTGACCGTCTACGACGCCGAAACCCGCTCGCAGATCGACACCGACCAGGGAGCAGCCGCCGTCCGATCCCTGTTCGAACTCGACGGCAAACTCGATGGCAACCATGTCGATATCGCATTCGGCCCGCAGCACGCCGAGACAGACGCCGCCGCATGGGTGCAGACAATCCCCGGACGGGGCTGGTTCGCATACTTCCGCATCTACGGACCTACCGTCGCCGCATTCGACGGCGGCTGGACACTCGACGATGTCGCCGCCCTCGGCTGACTCTCGAACCGACCGTTCTACTGCTTCGTCGCGCCGAACTGATCGCGCACGTGGTCTGATCGTCGGCCGAGGTCGGACGATCAGTCCCGCTGCAGCCGGGTAAGCCCCTCCTGGACGACCGCGGCGACCAGGTTCCCGCTCCGGTCGAAGATCCGGCCCTGGGTGAGGGCCCGGCCGAAGCCCGCTGACGGCGAGGACTGGTCGTAGAGCAGCCACTCGTCGGCCCGGAACGGGCGCATGAACCACAGGGCGTGGTCGAGGGAGGCCTGCTGGATGTCCTCGTCGGGATGCGGCACCTTCGCCGAGCCGAGCAACGTCATGTCGCTCATGTAGGCCAGCGTGCAGACGTGGAAGACGGGATCCTCCGGCAGGGTGCCGCGGTAGCGGAACCAGACCTGCTGCTGCGCCGGGACGCCCTTGCGCCGAGTCACCTTGTCCTCGGGGACGAACCGCAGATCCCAGTCCGCCCACTCCCGGAACTCCCACGACAGTTCCTCGCCCATCAACTCCGAGGTGTCGGGCAGGTCCTCCGGGTTCGGGACCGGCGGCATCTGGTCCTCGTGCTCGATGCCGACGTCCCCGACGTGGAACGAGGCGGACATGGTGAAGATCGCCTGCCCGTCCTGGACCCCGGTCACCCGCCGGGTGCAGAACGAGCGCCCGTCCCGGATCCGGTCGACGAGGAAGACGGTGGGGATGGTCGGGTTTCCCGGCCGCAGGAAGTACCCGTGCAGCGAGTGCACGCTGTAGCGCTCGTCGACCGTCCGCACCGCCGAGACGAGGGCCTGGCCCGCCACCTGCCCGCCGAACGTCCGCGTGAGCATCGTGTCCGCGACGATGCCGCGGAAGATGTCCTTCTCCAGCCGTTCGAGTTCCAGGATCTCTTCGATGGACGACATATGGCGTGCTCCCCTTTCGGCAGGTGCTCACGCTAGCAACGACGCGGCCCCGCATCCGGGATGCGGGGCCGCGTCGAGAGATTCAGCAGTTCGGGGTGCCGGAGGTCACCAGCCGCGCTCGGCGAGTCGGTGCGCGACCGGCAGGTCGTCGACGTTGATGCCGACCATGGCCTCGCCGAGTCCGCGGGAGACCTTCGCGAGCACGTCCGGGTCGTCGAAGAAGGTGGTGGCCTTCACGATCGCGGCCGCGCGCTCGGCCGGGTTGCCGGACTTGAAGATGCCCGAGCCGACGAACACGCCCTCCGCGCCGAGCTGCATCATCATCGCGGCGTCGGCCGGGGTGGCGATGCCGCCCGCGGTGAACATGGTGACGGGGAGCTTGCCCTCCTTGGCGACCTCGACGACCAGGTCGTAGGGCGCCTGCAGCTCCTTGGCCGCCACGTAGAGCTCGTCCTCGCTCAGCGAACCGAGACGACGGATCTCACCGAGGATGGTGCGCATGTGGGTGGTGGCGTTGGAGACGTCGCCCGTGCCGGCCTCACCCTTCGAGCGGATCATGGCCGCGCCCTCGGTGATTCGACGCAGCGCCTCACCCAGGTTGGTGGCGCCGCACACGAACGGCACGGTGAACTTCCACTTGTCGATGTGGTTGGCGTAGTCGGCCGGGGTGAGCACCTCGGACTCGTCGATGTAGTCGACGCCGAGGGACTGCAGGATCTGCGCCTCGACGAAGTGGCCGATGCGGGCCTTCGCCATCACGGGGATGGACACCGCGGCGATGATGCCGTCGATCATGTCGGGGTCGCTCATCCGGGAAACGCCGCCCTGCGCGCGGATGTCCGCGGGCACACGCTCGAGGGCCATGACCGCCACCGCGCCTGCGTCCTCGGCGATCTTCGCCTGCTCAGCGTTGACGACGTCCATGATGACCCCGCCCTTGAGCATCTCGGCCATGCCGCGCTTGACGCGGGCCGTGCCGGTGGTCGGGGCGGTATCGGGGGTGCTCACGGCATACTCCATCGGTAGTGACCTGTCAGGGGAACTCCCCCAATTCTATGACGATGCGGCTTTCTCCCGGTCGCCCGGTCAGCGAATCGAGCGGACCTCGGGTTCGACCAACCTCGCGACCACGACCTTCGCCTCTTCCAGCAGGTCCGGCAGCTCCTCCGGGTACACCACCTCGCCGGTGGCGGCGATCGCCCGGATGTCCGCCGGGCTGCACCAGCGATGGCCGGTGATCGCGCGGCGTTCGAGGTCGGTGAAGCCATTGCGGGTCGGGGTGAACTCGCTGGTCTGCAACGCGAAGAACAGCTCCTCCGAGCGGATCAGGTCGCCGTCGTACGGGAACACCGCGACCCGGCGCCACATCGGCCCGCGCAGCGCCGATTCGGTCGCCGACAGCCCGGTCTCCTCGGCGATCTCCCGGACCGCGGCCGCGCGCAGGGTCTCCCCCCGCTCGACCGCGCCGCCGATGGTGAACCAGAAGTACACGTCGGGCACCTGCGGGTCGTGTCCACGCAGCAGCAGCACCCGCCCGCTCTCGTCGAGCAGTACCACCCGGGAGGAGATCCGCGTCTCGTCGACGTTCAGCCCGGCGCCCACCACAGGCGCGGTTCGCTCCGCGATCTCGAAGTAGGTGGGCAGTGGCGCGGTGCCGCCGAGGTGCAGCCAGCGCACCGGCCGACGGGTTCGCAGCGCCAACGTGTCGCGGACCGCGTCGTTGTGGAAGCGCCTGGCGATCAGCACCCGAGCCTCGGCGTCGGCCAGCTCGGCGACCAGTTGCGGCGGCAGCGCGTCCACCGGCACCGAGGCGAGGGCGACGGACAGCGCGTTCTCTTCGGTCTCCCGGTGTCCCCGGTCGGCCCGCTCGGCCTTGATCGCCAACACCGCCAGCGCTTTTCCGTCCGGCGCCTGGCCCCGTCCGTCGGGCGCGAGCGCCGCGGCGACCGCGCGGGCCACCACCGAACGGCGTGCGAGCGAGGCGTCGAGCGCCTGCCAGGACAGGTCGGACCGCACGTGCAGTCGGTCGAGCCGGTTGGCGGTGCCGTAGGCCCACACCCCGACCGTGATGATCACCGCCGCGATCAGCGCGAGAACGAGGATCGTTGTTGCAGAAAAGGTCACGACCGGACCTCGACGCCGACGCCGGTGCCGCCGACGGTCACCGTCTCGTAGACGCGCAGGATCTGTTCCGCGACCACCGGCCAGTCGTACTCGGCCACGACCTCGGCGGCCGTGCCGATCAGCGCGCGACGCCGGTCCTGGTCGCTGAGCACCGAGTCGATCGCGGTGGCCAGCGCGGCCGAGTCGCCGACCGGCACCAGCATCCCGGCTGTGCCGTCGCGGAGCACCCGCCGGAAGGCGTCCAGCTCGCTGGCCACCACCGCCGTCCCCGCGGCCATCGCCTCGACGAGCACGATCCCGAAGCTCTCGCCGCCGAGGTTCGGCGCGCAGTAGACGTCCACACTGCGCAGGGCCGAGGCCTTCTCCGCGTCGGTGACCTGGCCCAGCAGGCGCAGGTGTTTCGCGTACTCGCCCGCATCCTTGCGCAGCCGGTCCTCGTCGCCGCGGCCGACCACCAGGACCTCCAGTTCTGGATGCTTCGCGACGAGTTCCGGGAGCGCCTCGAGCAGCACCGCCATGCCCTTGCGCGGCTCGTCGTAGCGACCGAGGAACAGCACGGTGCCGCCCGCTCGCGGATACCCGGCCAACGGGGCCGCATTCGCGAAGGCGGGCACGTCGACGCCGTTGGGGATCTCGACGGCGTCCGAGCCGAGCGACTCCATCTGCCAGCGTCGCGCCAGCTCGGAGACGGCGATGCGGCCGCTGATCTTCTCCAGGTAGGGCGCGAGCACACCCTGAAAGGTGCTCAGCACCAACGACTTCGTGGTCGAGGTGTGGAACGTCGCGACGATCGGACCCTCGGCGATCTTCATCGCGAGCATCGACAGGCTCGGCGCGTTCGGCTCGTGAATGTGCAGCACGTCGAAGTCGTTGTCGACGATCCACCGCCGAACCCGCGCATAGGAGACGGGCCCGAAGCTCAACCGGGCCACCGAGCCGTTGTACGGGATCGCGATGGCACGGCCTGCAGACACCACGAAGTCCGGCAGCTCCGTCTCCTCCGACGCGGGGGCCAGCACGCTAACCTTGTGTCCACGCTCGATGAGCACCGACGCCAACTCGACGACGTGGGCCTGCACCCCGCCCGGCACGTCGAACGAATACGGGCAGATCATCCCGATCCTCACGGCGATTCCATCCGGGCCAGCCGGCCCTCGGACAGGTCGGCGAGCCAGAGCGGTTGGAGCATGTGCCAGTCGGCCGGATGGTCGGCGATGTTGACGGCGAAGCGGTCGGCGAGGGCCTGGGTGGCGGCGGCGACCCCGCCGGTCGTGTCCACCGGTGGATCGATCTGGAAGCCCCAACCGTCGCCGTCGAAGTAGCAGTGCACCGGCAGCAACGCCGCGCCAGTGTCGATCGCGAGCTTCGCCGGGCCCGCGGGCATCCGAGTGGGTTCGCCGAAAAACGTCACCGGCACACCTTGTTTGGCGAGGTCGCGCTCCCCCAGCAGGCACACAAGCCCGTTCTCACGGAGGCGGTTCGCGAGCTGCTCGAAGGGCGGGCGCTCGCCTCCGCTGAGCGGGAAGATCTCGAAGCCGAGGCTCTCGCGGTACTCGACGAACCGCAAGTACAACGACTCCGGCTTGAGTCGCTCGGCGACCGTGGTCAGCCTGCCCCAGCGCTGCACGCCCCACACGCCCGCCATGTCCCAGTTGCCGCTGTGCGGCAGGGCCAGCACCGCGCCGCGGCCGTCGGCCATCGCCTTCTCGAGGTGTTCCTGGCCGTACACCTGGGAGTCGAGTCGCCTGCCGAGCTCACGTTGATCCATCGCGGGCAGCCGGAATGCCTCACGCCAGTAGCGGGCATAGGACCGCAACGAGTCCCTGATCAGTTCGTCAGGCACCTCGGCCGGGGGCACGCCGAGCACGCGGGCCAGGTTGCGGCGCAGCTGATCCGGACCGCCACCCCTCTTGGCCGCCAGGTCCGCGCCCCGGTTGAACAGCGACTCCGCCACCCCGGCGGGTAGCGCGCGGACCAGCCGCCACCCGGCCGCGTAGCCGAGGTCGCTCGCCCGTTCGGTCCAGCTCACGATGGCGCCTCGCCACCCTCCGTGGCAGCGGCCTTCGCCTGCAGCGGTTCCCGGGCACCGGGGGCATTGCGCACGTGCAATACCCGCTGGAACACGGTGATGATGCTGGCCACCGCGAGCAGCCACATCGCCACGTAGACGGCCCATTCGAGCCAGTTGATGCCGTAGTGCCCGGCGAGGCCGGTCAGGCCCGAGCCGAGGAGCACGATCACCAGGCGGTCCGAGCGTTCGATGAGACCGCCCTCCGCGGACAGCCCGCTCGCCTCGGCCCGCGCCTTGGCATAGGAGATGACCTGCGAGGTGACCAGGCAGATCAGCGTCGCGACCAGCAACGACCGGCTGTTCTCGTGATACACCGCCCACCACGCCAGACCGGCGAAGATCGCGCCGTCCGCGATCCGGTCACAGGTTGCGTCGAGCACCGCGCCGTACCGGGTACCGCCCCCGCGTACCCGCGCCATCGCGCCGTCCACCAGGTCGAACAGGACGAACGAGGCGATCACGATCGCACCCCAGAACAGGTGACCCGAGGGGAACAGGGTGACCGCGGCGGCCACGCTGGCCGCCGTGCCGAACACCGTCACGACATCCGGCGACAGGCCGGCACCGACCAAGGCCTTGCCGACCGGTGCGATCACCTTCGACACCGCGGCGCGCCCGAGAACGCTCAACACCTGTCGTCCCCCGTTCCTGTGCTGGTCAACGATCCTGCCATGTCGCAGGCGGTCCGGCTCACGCGTTCCAGGCTGCGGACAGCAGCGCCCTGGTTTCGCGCAGGAGCTGGGGCATCACCTTCGCCCCGCCGACGACGGTGATGAAGTTCGCGTCGCCGCCCCAGCGCGGAACGATGTGCTGATGCAGGTGCTCGGCAAGCGAACCACCCGCCGCGGCACCCAGATTCAGCCCGACGTTGAACCCGTCCGGACGCGAGACCCGCTTGATCACACGGATCGCCTGCTGCGTGAACGCCATCAGCTCGCCCGACTCGTCCGAGGTGAGATCCTCGAGCGCGGCCACCCGGCGGTACGGCACCACCATCATGTGACCGGGGTTGTACGGGTACAGGTTGAGCACCGCGTAGACATGCTCGCCGCGGGCGACGATCAGTCCTTCCTCGTCGCTCATCTTCGGGATGTCGGTGAACGGTCCCTCGCCGGGAGTCGAGACCTTCGGCGCCTCGGCGATGTACGACATCCGGTGCGGCGACCACAGCCGTTGCAGCCGGTCCGGATCGCCGGGTCCCGTGTCGACGACCGAGCCATCGTCGCTCATCCGAGGCCTCCGAGCAGTTCGGATGTGGGCGAGGCGTTCTCGCGCCTCGCGATCCAGCCGCTGATCGCCTCGACCGCGTCCGCGACCGGGATGCCGTTGATCTGGGTGCCGTCGCGGAACCGGAAGCTGACCGCACCCGCCTCCACGTCCCGCTCGCCCGCGAGCAACATGAACGGCACCTTCTGCGTGGTGTGGTTGCGGATCTTCTTCTGCATCCGGTCGTCGCTGACGTCCACCTCGGCGCGGACGCCCGCGGCCTTGAGCTTGCCGACGACGTCGAACAGGTGGCCCTCGAACGCCTCGGCGACGGGGATTCCGACGACCTGCACCGGCGCCAGCCAGGCCGGGAAGGCGCCGGCATAGTGCTCGGTGAGCACGCCGAAGAACCGCTCGATGGAACCGAACAGGGCACGGTGGATCATCACCGGCTGGTGCTTGGCGCCGTCGGATCCGGTGTACTCGAGCTCGAACCGCTCCGGCTGGTTGAAGTCGAGCTGAATGGTCGACATCTGCCAGCTCCGGCCGAGCGCGTCCTGCACCTGAACCGAGATCTTCGGGCCGTAGAACGCGGCGCCGCCCGGATCCGGGACCAGGACCAGTCCGGAGGCCTCGGCGACCTCGGCGAGGGTGTTGGTGGCCTCTTCCCAGGTCGCGTCGTCGCCGACGTACTTGTCGGGGTTCTTGGTCGACAGCTCGAGGTGGTAGTCGTCGAGGCCGTAGTCCTTGAGCAGTCCGAGCACGAAGTTCAGCGTGCGGGTCAGCTCGTCGCGCATGTCCTCGCGGGTGGTGTAGATGTGCGCGTCGTCCTGCGTCATGCCGCGCACCCGGGTCAGGCCGTGCACGACGCCGGACTTCTCGTAGCGGTAGACGGACCCGAACTCGAACAGGCGCAGCGGCAGCTCCCGGTACGAGCGCCCGCGGGTGCGGAAGATCAGGTTGTGCATCGGGCAGTTCATCGGCTTGAGGAAGTACTCCTGGCCGGGCTTGCGCACCGTGCCGTCCTCGTTCAGTTCCTCGTCGATGTGCATCGCCGGGAACATGCCGTCTCGGTACCAGTCCAGGTGACCGGAGACCTCGTACAGGTGGCCCTTGGTGATGTGCGGCGAGTAGACGAACTCGTAGCCCTCCTCGACATGCCGCTGCCGCGAGTAGTTCTCCATCTCCTGACGGATGATGCCGCCCTTGGGATGGAAGACCGGCAGTCCGGAGCCGAGCTCGTCGGGGAAGCTGAACAGGTCCAGTTCGGCGCCGACCTTGCGGTGGTCGCGGCGCTCGGCCTCGGCGATCAGCTCCATGTGCTTGTCGAGCGCCTCCGGCGACTCCCAGGCGGTGCCGTAGACGCGCTGCAGGTCCTCACGGTTCTGGTCGCCGCGCCAGTAGGCCGCGGAGCTGCGGGTGAGCTTGAACGCGGGAATGTGCTTGGTGGTGGGGATGTGCGGGCCGCGGCACAGGTCGCTCCACACCTTCTCGCCGGTGCGCGGGTCGAGGTTGTCGTAGATGGTCAGCTCGTTGCCGCCGACCTCCATCACCTCGGGGTCGTCGATGCCCGACTTGTCGTCGATGAGCTCGAGCTTGAAAGGCTCCTTCGCCAGTTCGAGGCGGGCGTCCTCGATGGAGTCGACGACACGGCGCGAAAAGCGTTGCGAGCCCTTGATGATCTGCTTCATCTTCTTCTCGAGGCGGGTCAGGTCCTCGGGGGTGAACGGCGCGTCGACCCGGAAGTCGTAGTAGAAGCCGTCCTTGATCGGCGGGCCGATGCCGAGCTTGGCGTTCGGGAACTCCGACTGCACGGCCTGGGCGAGCACGTGCGCGCAGGAGTGCCGGATCACGCTGCGGCCGTCCTCGGTGTCGGCGGCGACCGCCTCGACCTCCACGTCCTGCTCGGGGATCCAGGACAGGTCCCTGAGCTGGCCCTCGGCGTCGCGAACGACGACGATGGCGTCCGAACCCTTGCCGGAGAGCCCCGCCTCCCGAACCGCCGTCCCTGCGGTAGTCCCCGCGGGCACCCGGACGTGGGCGGCTGGGACTGCGGATGCGGGCGTGGTCACGACGATGTGCTCCTCAGATGTTCTGCGCCGACGCGAAGACGTCGAGCTCGGTGAGCCCTCATGCTATCGGCAGGCGGATCGGATGGGCCGCTCACCCGAGCAGCGCGCCGAGCCGCGCCGCGCGGACCGACGGCTGCTGACGCGGGCAGCTGGTGCACTTGGCGCGCTCGGCGGCGACCGGATCGGGCTCCGTTTCGTAGATCAGGCAGCAGGACAACCTGCGGACCACCCGGCGCGAGCCAGGCGCAGGGGCGGAGCGCGGATCAGCGGCGACCGGTCCCCCGCGGCCCACGTCGACGAAACGCGGCGGCGGCATCGGGTGTCCGATCAGTTCGGCGAGGTCGACGGCGAGCGCGCTGCCGAGCACCGGAGCACCGAGCGCGGTGCCCGCGTCGAGGGCGCGGTTCCCCAGCGAGTCGGCGGCGATCGCCCACAGCGAACGCGTGCCAGCCCCGCCGAGGTCGGCGAGCGCCGCGACGGTCGGGCCGATCGCGGCGCGTAGCCGCGCGGCCAGCGCCTCGGGCCCGCGCACGAGCCGATCGGAGCGGACGGTTCCCAGGTAGCCGTCCGGGCGGAGCGTGCAGGTGAGGCGGCCGGGCGCCGGGTCGGGCGCGAGCCCCGTCGTCAGCAGCATCGTGGCCGGGATCGACAGCAGGGTTGAGCTCGCCGAGTACCACCACAGCGTCGCGGCGACCCGGCGGTCGTCGCAGTTCCAGCGGCGCGCCGCGTCGGCGGTCCTGGCGGCGAGCCAGTCCCGGTCCGTGAGGAGCGCGCCGGGGAACTCGGTGGCGCCCGCCGCGGGGGTGACCGCCTCCCGGAGTGAGGGGACGGCGGCGATCGCCCGGGCGTACGCGTCGCCTGGCTCTGGCTCCGGATCCCTCACACGACCACCATTTCGTCCGACGACAAGCCGTGCACCGACAGCGCGGGTCTGCCGGTGCGCGGGTCCGCTCCCACCTCACCCATGATCCCGAAGACGTCGGCCAACAGCGAGCCGGTGAGCACATCGGCAGGCGCGCCGGTCCCGACGATCACGCCGCCCGACACGACGGCGATACGGTCGCAGTACTCGACGGCGAGTCGGAGGTCGTGCAGCGTCACCACCACCGCGATCCCGTCCGCCGCCAGGCTCACCAGCAGGTTCATCACGGTGAGCTGATGCTTGAGGTCGAGATGGTTGGTCGGCTCGTCGAGCAGCAACACCCGGGGTTCCTGCGCCAGTGCCCGCGCGATCGACATCCGCTGCCGTTCGCCGCCGGACAACTCCTTGACGTCGCGACCTGCCAGGCCCTCGAGTCCGACCTGCGCGAGCACCCGGTCCACGACGGCTCGATCCGTGCCGCCCGCGCTCTGCAGCCAACCCAGGTGCGCCGCCCTGCCGAGCTGGACCGATTCGCGGACGGTGAGCCCACCGGACGGGGGCGGCTCCTGGGCGCTGGCCGCGAGTTGCCGCGCCACCGCGCGTCGGGAGAGCGAGGAGAGTTCCGCCCCTGCCAACGTGATCCGGCCCGCGCTCGGGGACAACGCCCGGTAGCAGCAGCGCAGCACGGTGGTCTTGCCGCTGCCGTTGGGGCCGACCAGGGCGAGGACCTCGCCCGCCCTGGCCTCGAGGTCGACTCCGGAGAGCACCTCGCGCCTGCCGAGCTCGGCTCGGACCTGCTGGATCTGCAACGGCGCGTTCACGATTGGGTCCCCCTGTACTGCCGGTACAACATGGCGATGAAGATGGGGGCACCCACGAGCGCCGTCACCACCCCGACCGGCAGCTCCGTCCCGGAACTGACCGCCCTGGCGGCGAGATCGGCCAGCACCAGCGTCACCGCCCCCAGCAGGGCCGCGACCGGCAGCAGCCGGACCGCACTGACACCGACCAGGAACCCCGCCACGTGCGGGACCAGCAGACCGACGAAACCGATTCCCCCCGAGACGGCCACCGCGGCGCCCGCCAGCACCGAGACCCCGAGCAGGGTGAGGACCCGGAATCGCCGAACGTTCATGCCGAGCGCCGTCGCGCCGTCGTCGCCCGCGTGCAGCAGGTTCAGCCGTCGGGCGGAGAACCCCGCCACGGTGCCGACCACGGCGAGGGTGACCGCGGGATAGATCAGGCTCGACCAGCGGGCGTCACCGAAACCGCCTGCGAGCCAGCGGAGCACCGCGGACAGCTGGTGCTCGTCGGCGATGACGAGGAGCACGAACATGGTCAGCGCGGAGAAGACCTGCGCGAGCGCGACACCGACGAGGATGACCCCGGTGACGTTCTGGTAGCGACCGCCGATCACCAGCGCGGCGAACAGCGGCACCATCGCACCGAGAAACGCCGCCAGCGGGGTCGTGAACACGCCCGCCAGGCCCGCACCGATCCCGAGCACGGTGACCAGCACCACCCCGAAGCCTGCACCGGCGGACACGCCGAGCAGATAGGGGTCCGCGAGCGGATTGCGCGTGACCGCCTGGGCGAGCGCGCCGCCGACCGCGAGGGCGGCCCCGACGACCGCCGCGGTGAGCGCCCGCGGCAGCCGGGAGTCGATCACGATCCGCTCACGCGCCTCGGACCACCAGGACACGAAGACCCCGCCGCTGAGCCGGTGCCCGACGATCGCCCACACGTCGCCGACCGGTATCCGGACCGAACCGAACGAGACGGCGAGGGCGATCGACATCAGCAGGGCCGCGACGAGCCCGGCCAGGAGCAACGGCAGCGTCAGCCGGGGTTCGACGCGGACCGCGGTCGTCATCCCTTGCCGCCGAACACATCAGGGTGCAACGCCCTGGCGATCGTCTCGACCGAGGTGACCATCCGCGGGCTCTCGAAGAAGTCGTCGAGCGGCACCACGATGATCCGGTCGTTGCGGACCGCGGGCGTCGCCGACGCGATGGGCTGGCTGCGCAGGTACGCCAGCTTCTGCGCCACGGGAGCGTTGCCGTAGTCGAGCACGACAATGGCCTCCGGTGCGCGCTCACCGACCGTCTCCCACGTCGTCGTCGTGTAGGGCTTGCGACCCTCGGACGTGATGTTTCTGGCACCGGCGTACTCGGCGATGAGATTGCCGATCCCCACCCCGCCGATCGACAGCGGTTCCGCCTCGCCGCCGTCGTAGAAGAACGTGGGTACCGGCTGGGCGCCAGCTGCGGCGAGGGCCGACCGGACCCGTTCGAGGGGCTCGGTGACGCGACCGGTGAGCGCCGCGGCCTCCGTTTGAGCGCCGAGCAGCTCACCGAGCTGAGCGAAGTCGTTCTCCAGCAAGCCGATCGACGGGAAGCCGTTACCGCAATACTCGGAGAACAGGAACGTCGCGATGCCCTCCTTCTCCAGCTCGTCCCTGTCGCGCCCCTCCTTGGGGTCGAAGGCGCTGCGCATCCCGCCGACGACGAGATCGGGTTCGAGATCGCGAATCTGTTCGGCCGAGGGGTACTCCCTGGCAAGGCTCGGGATCTTCCGGAACTGTTCCGCGGTCTCCGGCAACGGGTTCGACTCGCCGTACCCCATTCCGACGATCCGGTCACCGACGCCCATCAGGATGAGCGTCTCGGTGACGTGGTCGTTCATGGAGACGATCCGTTGCGGCGGTGCGTCGAACGTGGCGGGGCGCTCACAGTTGGTGATGTGCACGGGTTGCGCGAAGGCCGAGGCCTCCGCACGCTCGGCGCCGGCGTCACCCTTTGAGCAGCCGGTGAGCGCGAGGGTGAGAACGAGTGCGACCGAAGCGATTCCGCGTCGCTTACAGGTGGGATTCAAGGCAGACCTCTGGTTCTTGGGTCGCCGAAGACGGTTCCAGCGCGAAGGGCCCCGCGCAATGTCGGGTGCCGCCCCACTGGACTTTCCGTTTCGTAGACCACGACGAATGGGAGTCTCATGACGATCGGCAGGTAATCGGGCTTGTCGCGTATGCGATCTACCGTTGCGGGTCAGCGCCGGATTTTGACCGGACTTCCCCTGCGCGAAGGTCAGTAGTGCTCCTGCAGTATGCACGAGCACCGGCGGAGCTCAGAGCGGGCTCTCCAGCAACGGGTGCTCGATGCCGATCCAGCCGCCGATCAGCCCGAGAGTGCCGAGCACCCACAGGGTTCCGATCACGATGGCGAACGTCAGGAACGCGGACAGCGCCTTGACCACCACCGACTGGCGGGCGAACCAGGCCATGAACCGGTCGTAGCGCTCCCGGGCGAACCGCAGCAGCCGGTGCGCCCAGGCGAACTCCGAGGCGAGAATGCCGAGCCCGGCGAACACGATCAGCCAGCCCGGGCCCGGATACGGGATCGCGATGATGCCGACGGCGAGGACGAGACCACCGATCACTCCGACGCAGATCCGGTAGGCCAGGTTCAGTCCGGGACTGCCCGCGATGCGTCGCCGCAGGCGCATCCATCGATTCTCAGTCGTCGGCACGCGGCCAACACTACCGAGGGCCGGCCCCAGGCGCCGGAGGCCGAACCACTGCCCGCCAGGCCTCGACGGCCAGAAGCCCCACACACACAGGCACAAGAAAAAGGGCCGCCGCGAAACTCTCGCGACGACCCTTGTCTTTGTGGTCCCGGCTGGGATCGAACCAGCGACCTTCCGCGTGTGAAGCGGACGCTCTCCCACTGAGCCACGGGACCTCAGCCGCGCGCTGAACTCTCGCGGCCGGACGGGATGGAACATTAACACGACTTCCGCGGAAGTGAAAAACCGCCTATGTACCCGCCCCCGCCGCCCGCTGCGCCTGGCCTGCGAGCGACTCGAGAAGGCCCTCCGGCCCAGGCAAAGCCCACCACCCGATCGACGTTTCCGCCACTGAGCTGGCGATTTGTGACTACACACCCCGTGGGCTAATGTTTCATCTCGCACCACGGAGGCAGCAACGCAGCCCCCGGAAGTGCAATGCGGATGTAGCGCAGTGGTAGCGCATCACCTTGCCAAGGTGAGGGTCGCGGGTTCGAATCCCGTCATCCGCTCTCGAGGTTGGACTCGACCTTGACGGTGGAGTGGCCGAGTGGTGAGGCAACGGCCTGCAAAGCCGTGCACACGGGTTCGATTCCCGTCTCCACCTCGCGCGATTAGCTCAGCGGGAGAGCGCTTCCCTGACACGGAAGAGGTCACTGGTTCAATCCCAGTATCGCGCACGAAGAAAAGGCACCCGGTCGGGTGCCTTTTCTGTTCGCACTCTCGGACCTGCACAATGGGTCCGGAAGGGCATGCACAATGCGGATGTAGCGCAGTGGTAGCGCATCACCTTGCCAAGGTGAGGGTCGCGGGTTCGAATCCCGTCATCCGCTCGAGATAGGCCGGACAGATCCGGCATCCCGCGCGATTAGCTCAGCGGGAGAGCGCTTCCCTGACACGGAAGAGGTCACTGGTTCAATCCCAGTATCGCGCACCAAATCGAAAGCCCCGGCCGGGTAGGCCGGGGCTTTCGTCGTATCGGGGCAGCGGCGCACACCCAGGCTGAACACCGGATGAACTCCGTCTCGGGTCCGGCATGTCGAGTTGAACGCCTGTCCACAGTCGGGTTTGCTTCTGCGGATCCCGTACCGATACGACCCCGAGGACCCGTGATGGAGTTCAACCGCATCGATCGCCGTCGGTTCCTGGCCGGCGCTGCCGCCGCGGCCGCCGCCGCTCCACTGGCCGCAACGGCGCCGTCGGCCGCGGCCGCAGCCACGGACAGGTTCGCCTTCCCCACCGGCCCCGACCTGCGGGTGCTGATCACCGGCGACGCGGGGACCGGAACCAAGGCGCAATGGGCGGTGGCCGACGCGATCCGGGACCTGCATCGCCGAGAACCCCTGTCGATGGCGCTCGGGCTCGGCGACAACATCTACGAACTCGGGCCAAACGGCGATCAGGACTTCCAGTTCGCCACGAAGTTCGAGGACCCCAACCACGGACTCGACTTCCCATGGGTGATGGCCCTGGGAAACCACGACAACAGCGCGATCTTCCCCGGCGACGGCGGCTGGTTGCTGCGCGGCGACGACGAGGTCGCCTACCACCGGCGGTCCCGGCGGTGGTGGATGCCGTCCCGCTACTACTCGGTCCGCGTGCCCGAGCAGAACCCGGTCGTCGAGTTCTTCGTCCTCGACCTGAACCCGCTCGCCGCCTACCTGCCGCCGGTGCTCGCACCCTACTGGGCGCCGGACGGGCAGTTCATGAACGAACAACGCGCGTGGCTGGATGCGGCGATCGCCTCCTCGCCTGCGAAGTGGAAGGTCGCGTGCACCCACCACCCCTACCTGAGCAACGGCTCCCACGGCGACGCGGGCGAGTACGACGGGATCCCATTCGAACCCATGAACGGCATGCACGCGAAGCGGTTCTACGAGGAGCACGTCGTCGGGCGGTGCCAGTTCATCCTCTCGGGACACGATCACGCGCTTCAGGTCCTCGAACCGACCCTCGAGTCGAAGGGCACCCGTCAGATCGTCTCCGGCGCCGCAGGGAAGAACAGCCACGGCAAGGCCGGTAAACACGGCGATCGCCGCAACCTCTTCCAGAACTTCACCGATGTCGGGTTCATGGTGATGGACCTCTCGGCCGAGCGCGCCGCGATCCGCGTGTACACGGTCGACATCCCGACGGCGCGGGCGAAGCAGGTGTTCGACCGGCGCTTGTAGCCTTCCGGATCGGCGCCGAGGGACAATGACGACATGGTCTTTCGGGTACTGGCCGAGGCGACGATGACCGTGCACTTCGCGTTCCTGGTGTATGTCATCGCGGGTGGGTTCCTGGCCTGGCGCTGGCCCCGGATGATCTGGCCGCATCTGATCCTCGCGGGCTGGGGCTTCTCCACCATTGCGTTCGGGCTCGACTGCCCGCTCACCCACATCGAGAACTGGGCCAGGCGCGAAGCGGGCGAGCAGGGTCTGAGCACCGGCTTCATCGACACCTACCTGACCGGCGTCGTCTATCCGGAGCGCTACACCTCGCAGCTGCAGGCACTCGCCGGGCTCGTCGTCCTCGCCTCCTGGACCGGTTACGTCGTCCGCCGGAGGCGACCGCGCCGGGCCCGGGTCCAGATCACCGCGCCGAGCTGACCGCTGCCCGCGGGTCGATGACGGCGCGCAGGGTCCGGCGCGCGATCCGGCCCTCCGGGGTCGGCAGCAGCGGGTAGACGTGCAGCATTCCCGGCTCCTCGTGGAACTCGAACCCGGTGTTGCCGAGCGCCATTCGTTCGCGCAGCCGCCGCGCGTCGGCGTTGAGGATGTCGCGGGTGCCGGTGAAGACCGTGACGTGCCCCAGGTCGTCGAGGTCGGCCTCGATCGGACTCACCCTGGAGTCCGCGGGGTCCAGCGCGCCGCGATAGGCGTCACCGGCGACCCGCAGCCCGTCGGGACACAGCCACGGGTCCTGCGGGGCGAGGACCGAGATCGCGGGGTCGCTGACGGTGATGTCGAGCCAGGGCGAGATGAGCACCGTGCGTCGCGGCGGCGCCAGCGTGCGCTCCCGCAGCGCCACCGCGACGGCCAGCGCCATACCCCCGCCCGCGGAATCACCGAGCAGACAGAACCGATCGGCGCCGCGCTCCGCGATCAGCACCTCGGCGAGGTCGGCGGCCGCCGGGACCACCGCGTCCGCGGTCGACACCGGGGCCAGCGGGTAGATCGGGACGACGACCTCCACCGGCAAGGACCGGGCCATGGCGGCGACCAACTGCCAGTGCTGACGGGTGATCTCCCGAAAATAGGACCCACCGTGCAGGTACAGCACGCTGTCCAGATCCCGCCGTGACGCCCCGTGTGCGGCAAGCGAGTACACCGGCCAACCGGCGGCCGAGCGTTCCAACCGGATGTCGACCCGCCGATCGAGGCCACGAGGCGGACTGAACGAACGTGGCCGCAACGCCCGGCCTGCCATCTCCCGGCGGGTGGCCACGGCGCCAACCCGCCTGCTACCCCGCAGGGCCAGCGCGGCGGGCATCAACCGGTTCGCCAGGCTGGTCATCGGTTCGCGGCCGCGTGTCCGGCGATCAGGTCGCGGTACCAGAAATAAGAGTCCTTCGGGGTGCGGGCCAGGGTCTCGTAGTCGATGTGGACCAGACCGAACCGCTCCTTGTAGCCCGCCGCCCATTCGAAGTTGTCGAAGATGGACCAGGCGAAGTAGCCCCGCACGTCGACACCGTCCTCGATCGCCTCCCGCACGGCGTGCAGGTGCTCCCGGTGGTAGTCGATCCGGCGCTGGTCGTCGACCCGGCCGTCGGCGTCGGGGTCGTCGTCGTGGAACGAGGCGCCGCTCTCGGTGATGTAGATCGGCGGCAGCGCGTCGCCGTACCGGTCGGCGAAGATCCCCAGGATCTCCCGCAGCCCCGCAGGCACGATCGGCCACCCGAAGTCCGTCCTCGGGTAGCCCTCCAGCGCCACCGGCTGGAACGGCATCCCCGGCGGCAGGTCCACCTCGAGCACGCCTGCGCCGCCGTCGTCGTCGGTGGGGGCGGCGATCACCGTCGGCTCGTAGTAGTTGATGCCGAACCAGTCCAGCGGCTGGGAGATCACCTCGAGGTCCTCGGCGACTGGGCCCTGCAGCATCGCCCCGATCTCCTCGGCCGGGTAGCTGCCGCGCAGGATCGGATCGGCGAAGGTCCAGTTCACGAGGTGGTCGTAGATCTCCGCAGCAGTGGTGTCCGCATCGGACTCACTGGCCGGGCGGACCGGTGCGTGATTGGAGGCGATACCGATGTTCGCAGCGCCCGCCGCGCGCAGCGCCTGCACCGAGAGCCCGTGGCCCAGCAGCTGGTGGTGGGCGGCCTGCAGCGCCCCGAACCCGAGCTCCTCGCCGGGGGCGTGCACGCCGAACGCGTGTCCGTAGAAGGTGTGCACCACCGGCTCGTTCAGCGGCATCCACATGTGCACGCGGTCGCCGAGGCGGCGGCCGATGATGTCGGCGTACTCGGCGAGCCGGTACGAGGTCTCGCGGTTGAGCCACCCGCCCGCCTCCTGCAACGCCTGCGGCAGGTCCCAGTGGAAAAGGGTCACCGCGGGCTTGACGCCTGCCTCGACGAGCTCGTCGACCAGCCGGTCGTAGAAGTCCAGCCCCTCGCCGTTGACGCTGCCGCTGCCGGTGGGCTGCACCCGGGACCAGGACACCGACAGCCGATAGGAGTCGACACCGAGGTCGCGCATCAGCGCGACGTCCTCGCGGTACCGGTGATAGTGGTCGATGGCGACCGCCCCTGTCTCGCCCCCGACGATGACGCCGGGTCGCTCGCAGTACTCGTCCCAGATGGAGCGGCCGCGTCCGCCCTCATTCACCGCACCCTCGATCTGGTAGGCGGCGGCGGCCACGCCCCACAGAAACCCCTGAGGGAACACCGGATTGGATTCGACAGCAGTCATCACCCGAGTTTGCCGAAATGTTGGACGCACGTCCAGTCTCGGTGCTTGAATTCATCAACACACCGCCCGAACGGGCTCGGCGAAAGCACACTGTCCCCTATGACGCTCCCCACCCCGACACTGCGGGCCGCTCGCGTGACGACCGCCGTGGCCTTCGGCCTGCAGGGCATGTTCCTCGCCGCGCTGCTGACGCAGCTCCCCCAGTTCAAGGAACGCTTCGGTTTCGACGACACCACCATCGTGATCGCCGTGGTGCTGGTCTCGCTGGTCGCGGGCGTCGGCAGCGTGCTCGCCGAGTACGTGGCGACCAGGACCTCCAGCAAGACGACGCTGCGGGCGGGACTGTTCGTCATCGCCGGTGCGGGCGTCGGCATCGCGGTCGCACCCTCGACCGCCCTGTTCTTCATCGGGTTCGCCGTCTACGGCATCGGCCTCGGCATGGTCGACGCCGCAGCCAACATGCAGGCCGTGGCGATCCAGCACCGGTACGGCAGGTCGATCCTGTCCTCGTTCCACGCGGTGTGGAGCGTCGGCGCCATCGTCGGTGCCCTGTTCGTCGCGATCTGCTCGGAGGTCGGGGTGAGCCTGCCGGTCTCGATCTTCCTCGCCGCCCTCGCGGTCGCCGCCGGAACCCTGCTGATCGGACCCCGGCTGCTGGCGGTCGGACCGGAGTCCGAGGCCGCCACGTCCGCCGCGCCGCTGACGATCCCGATGCGGCCCTTCCTCGCCCTCGGTGCGGCGATGGCCCTGTTCTTCGCCATCGACTTCAGCGTCGGCAACTGGTCCGCGCTGTACCTCAAGGACCTGTTGCTCTCCAGCGCCAGCACCGCCGCGCTCGGTGTGGCCGCCTATCAGACCGCGGGCCTGGTCTCCCGCCTGACCGGCGACTTCTGGGTGCGTCGCCACGGCGAGATCGCGGTGGTCCGGGTCGGCACGGCGATCGCCGCGCTCGGGCTGGTCGTGGTGGTCGCCGCGCAGAGCCCCGCCGTCGCGATCGTCGGCTTCCTGATCGTCGGCCTCGGCGCCCCCGTCGTCGCCCCACTCTGTTTCAGCGCCGCAGGCCGGCTCGCCCCGCCGGACCAGACGGACGCCGTGATCGCCCGGCTCAACCTGTTCAACTACGCGGGCACGCTGATCGGCGGCGCCATCGTCGGGGCCGTCGCGGCGGTCTCCGATCTGCGGATCGGCTTCGTCCTGCCCCTGGTGTTCGCGGTGGCGTTGTTCCTGCTCGCCCCCGCGTTCCGGCCGGAACGGGTAGTCGCAGAGCCGGATTCATCGGGACTGTCGCGGGTGGTTGACTGAGCGCACGTGATTGACTGAGCGCATGAGCGTCGCCGTCATCCGTGCCCTCGCCTCCGACGCCGCCGAGCTGGCCGCGGTGGCCGCGGTGACGTTCCCGCTGGCGTGCCCGCCGTCCGCGACCGAGGCCGACGTCGCGGACTTCGTCGGCGCCGTGCTGTCCGAGGCCCGCTTCAGCGAGTACCTCGCCGCACCGGACAGGACCGTCCTCAAGGCCGTCGGCGTGGACGGCATCATCGGCTACGCGATGCTCGTCGACGGCACCCCCGACGATCCCGACGTCCGGGCAGCGGTGTCGCTGCTGCCAACGGTGGAGATCAGCAAGCTGTACGTGCTGCCGGACCGGCACGGCGACGGGGTGTCCACGGCGCTGATGACCGCCGCGCTCGACCACGCGCGCGCACTGGGCGCCGCGGGGGTCTGGCTCGGGGTGAACCAGGAAAACGCGCGGGCACAGCGCTTCTACGCAAAGAACGGCTTCGAACGGGTCGGCACGAAGACGTTCCTGGTCGGCGAGCAGCTACACCACGATTTCGTCATGCAGCGGGCGGTCTGAGCACGATGACGAGGCGAAACTAGTCCAGCGCAAGCGGGGTGCTGAGGAACTCGACCAGCTCGACCGGATCGGCGTCCTCGGCATCGAGCAGTGCGAGCAGCTCGTCCACGTCCGACGCCGCGACCGGTTCCACGCCGCCGGGCGCCCACAGCGTCGCCGGTCCTGTCGGCAGCGGTCGCGCGCAGACCACCGAGCCGACGTCGATGCCGCTGCTCCCCCACTCGCCGCGGACCTCGACGGTCGCACCCCCGCGCAGGTCCCGCAGCGTCAGCACGTCGGCAGCGGTCGCGATCACCTCGAACACGGACCGTTGCGTGCCCAGCCACTGCCGGGCCAGCTCGAAGTCCTCGGGCGGCAGCAGCACCGCGCGCCGGGCGACATACAGCGCGAGGACGCCGCCCTCGAACAGGCCCACGTCGACCACGAGCCCGCCCTCGAGCGCCCTGCCCATCGTCTCCGCGTCGACCTCGTCCCAGTACGCGGTGCGTGCCTCCGCGAGCTCGTAGAGCCCGTCGAACAGTTCCGGCGTCCGCATGAACAGCAGCGCCTTGCTGTACAGCCACGCGGCGCGATCGTCCGGGGACAGCTCGGACTTGCCGAGATGGCAGGCCTTGTACTTGCGGCCCGACCCGCACCAACAGCGGTCGTTGCGGCCGAGCCCGGGGTGCTCGCGGGGCTGGAATCGGGCCAGCACGTCGTGCAGGGGCTCGGACTCGCCGTCCTCGATCCGACCGAGCAGCGACTGCGCCCGCGTCACGTCTCCCGCGTCCGCGGCGAGCAACGCGAGGTCGAAGATCGCCGGGACCCACTCGGGGTCGCGGTCGAGGCACTCCTCGTAGTACTCGATCGCGGCGGTGACGTCGCCGAGCTGGTCGGCGGCCTTGCCCGCCAGCCAACCGGCAGGCGCCCTGAGCCTGCGTGAGCCCAGCTCGGCCAGTCCGACCGCGGCCGCGTGCAGGGCGTGTTCGGTGTCCGCGTAGCCGGTCACCACGTCGAGCGCCGCGGCGGCCACCACCTGATCCCCGAGCGCCGCGTAGGTATCGGCGTGTCCCGAAACCTGTTCGCGCACATAGTCGGCCGGGTCGATACCGGCAGCGGCCTGGTCGTGAGTCCGGCGCACCAGGCCGAGGAATTCCACCACCGCGCGTGCCTCGTCGGGATGCAGTTCGTACTCGCGGGCCACGATCCCGACCCGGGTCTGCAGGTGGTGCTCGGCGAAATCGAAGCCCGCCGCCGCGAGGTAGTCCCCGTCGCGGACGTAGCCGGCGGCCTCGATCAGCTCACCGAGCGGGGCGGTCGCGCCGCGGAACAGCGCCGCATCCTCGACCATCAGCTGCCAGACGACGGAGTCCAGGTTGTCCAGGGTGCCGGCAGGCACGATTCGGGCGAGCGCCTCCGTGAGGTCCGGAGCCTGCGCCAGTTCCCCGGTGACCCGCCGCAGCGCCAGCCGGCCGTCGGCGACCGTGATCGCGACGAGGTCCCCCGCCGCGCACCCGGCCAACGCGGCGGGTGCGAGCAACAGGCCCTCGTCATACAGGAAGTCCGGGTCGCTCACCCCGCGCTCGGCGAGCCGGTCATCGTCGAAATCGCCGAAGACGACGCTGAATTCACCGCCCTGGTCGCGCTCGGGGTCGAGCGCGAACCCCGTCAGCGGGGTGAGGTCGGGGTTGGCGTCGAGGATGTCGGCCGCGATCTCCGTGGCGGTGAGCCGGTGGGTGAGCATCCGCCCCTCGAGCAGTGGCTCGAGGGCGAGGTTGCGGCCGTCGGGCAGGAATCCGAGACCGTGCTCGTCGAACAGCTCGACCAGCTGCTCCATCTCGCTGGCCGACCCGTGTCCGGCCTCGGCGAGCAGCCGACCCCACTCCTCGGTGGTCAGCGCCCCGCGGTCGCGGAGGATGTCCATCGCGGCGTCGGCGATGAGGTCACGGGGATCGTCGATCTCGGTCACGGGGATCGATCGTAATCGCGCTTCGCGCATGTGCGTGATTCATACCCAGGTCGGGGTACAAATCACTCACAGTCGGCGTAGCCGAATTACGCCGCGACCTCGAAGCGGGACAGCGCGAGCAGTCGGGAGGTCGCGCGCAGGTACTTCTTCCGGTAGCCGCCCGCGAGCATCTCCGGGGTGAAGATCTCGTCCAGCTTGGCGCCGGACACGGTGACCGGGATGCTCGCGTCGTAGAGGCGGTCGGCGAGCACCACCAGCCGCAGCGCCACCGACTGGTCCTCCGCCGGGTGCACGCCCCGCAGGAACACCGCGGGCACATCCGCGATCAGCTTGTTGTAGCGCGAGGGGTGCAGCGTGCTCAGGTGCTTGCACAGCGCGTCGAAGTCGTCGAGCGTCGCACCGGCGATCGAGTCGGCGCGCTCGGCCAGCTCCGCGTCCGAGATCGGCTCCGGTGCTGGCGGCAGGTCGCGGTGGCGGTAGTCGGGCCCGTCGACCCGGATCGTCTCGAAGATCGAACCGAGCTTCTTGATCTCGCGGAGGAAGTCCTGGGCCGCGAACCTGCCCTCGCCCAGCTGCCCCGGCAGGGTGTTCGAGGTGGCCACGATCGAGACGCCACGCGCCGACAGCTCGGTGAGCAGGCGCGAGACAAGCATGGTGTCGCCCGGATCATCGAGCTCGAACTCGTCGATGCACAGCACGCTGTGGCCGGAGAGCTGCTCCACCGCGTTGTTGAAGCCGAGCGCGCCGACCACATGGGTGAGTTCGACGAACGTCCCGAAGGCCTTGGGCGACGGCACGCTGTGGAAGATCGACGCCAGCAGGTGGGTCTTGCCGACACCGAAGCCGCCGTCGAGGTACAGACCCGCGCCGCTGGCCTGGGCCTTCTTGCCGAACAACCCCCGCCGTCCGCCGGAGCGGATCTTCGCCACCTTGGCCGCGAACTCCTCGGCCTTGCGCACCGCAGCGGCCTGGCTCGGCTCGTTCGGATCGGGGATGTACGAGGCGAAACTGACGTCGTCGAACATCGCAGGCGGGACCATTTGCGCGATCAACTGGTCGGCTTGAACCACCGGACTGCGATCAACAAGACGCTCGTGCATGCAAGGAGGTTATCTACGTGCTGTTATCTCCCATATGCACCGCCTCGATAATGCGACCCACCTCACACCACTCGACGACGCCGGACTTCGTGACCTGCACGTCTATCCGGGGACGGCGTCCGGGCCGTGGGTCCGGGTCAACTTCGTCTCGAGCATCGACGGAGCGGTGAGCGCCGACGGCACCTCCGGGGGACTCGGCACTCCCGCCGACAAACGACTGTTCGGCGTCCTGCGCGAACTCGCCGACGTGATCCTGGTCGGGGCCGGGACCGTTCGGGCGGAGAACTACGGCGGCGCCCGGGTCACCGCGGAGCAGCGGGCACGCAGGCGCGACCGCGGACAGTCCGACGCCCCGCCCATCGCCGTCGTCACCGCGAGCGCCCACATCGATCCGGCGTCCCGACTGCTGACCGACACCGCCGTGGCGCCGGTGATCCTCACCGCCACCGCCGCACCAGCGGATCGGAAGGCCGCGCTCTCCGCGGCGGGCGCGCGCGTGCTCGAGATCGGCGAGACCACCGTGACGTCGGCGGCGATCATCGATACCCTCGACGGGCTCGGCCTGCACCGGGTGCTGTGCGAGGGCGGGCCCGCCCTGTTCGGGCAGCTGCTGGCCGACGACGCCGTCGACGAGCTGTGCCTGACCACCTCCCCGCTGCTGGTCGGCGGCCCAGCACCCCGAATCGCGGTCTCTCCCGCTCCCGCGGCGACGCCGATGCGGCGCGCGCATCTGCTCGGGGACGCGGACGGCACGCTGCTCACGCGCTGGGTACGCAAGCAGAACGGCTGAGCGACCTGGCAGGCTGTGCGTCGTGACCTCCCCACTGCGCAGGACGTGGCCGCTCGCCGTGGTACTCGCCCTCTGCTGCGCCTGCGGCGCCGGTCCGAGCGTGCGTCCCGACGTCGCCGTCGCGCAGCGTCCGGGCGAGATGGCGGCCCAACCGGACGACACCGAGGTGGAGCCGCCGCCGCTCGAGATCCCCCGCACGGAGCTCGACTGGACCGACTGCACCCGGATCACGCTGGACACCCTCGGCCTCGGTCCGGGACCGGAGGGGCTGATCATCGAGTGCGCGCAGCTCGCCGCCCCCATCGACGCGGCCGCGACGATCCCCGGCACGTTCAGCCTCGGCGTGTCCCGGGCCAGGATCGGCAACACCCCGGTCGACGCCGGTCCCCTGGTCCTCACCTCGGGCTCGGACCGGTCCTCGACCGCCACCCTCGCCGCGCTGGCCGCGGGACCGATCACCGACCTGCTGGCCGCCCGGCCGGTGGTCGCGGTCGACCGCCGCGGGATCGGCACCTCGACCCTCATCGAGTGCATCGACTCCATCGAGTCCCCTGGCCTGCGCCAGGAGATGCTCGATCTCGGACAGTTCTCGCCGCCGGACGCCGACGGCGGAGACGCAGCGGACAAGGTGATGGCGCTCAGCCGCGACGCCACCGTCGCCTGCACCGACTTCCTGCAGCCGCAGGAACTGGCCTTCGACGCCGCGCACGCCGCCGACGACCTCGAGCAGCTGCGGACGGCCTGGGGCGTCGAGCGGTTGGGCCTGCTCGCCACCGGAAACGGTTCGGCGGTCGCGCTGGCCTATGCGACGAAACATCCGGACGGCCTGTCCCGGCTCGTGCTCGACGCCCCCGGCTCGGTCCGCGCCGATGCCGTGACCGCGGCCGAGTCCCGGGTGGCGGGGCAGGAGGCGGCGCTGGCCGCCTTCGCCCGGCAGTGTGCCGCGCTGGCCTGCTCGCTTGGTCCCGATCCCCGCTCCGCGGTGGCCGACCTGGTCCGCCGCGCGTCCGCAGGCGAACTCGCCCCGGTCTCGTCGAACGGGCTGCTGACCGCCCTCACCGGCTTCCTCGGCGCACCCCGCGGCGACCAGCAGGCGCGCGTCCGTGAGTTCGCGGACCTGCTGTCCGCGGCCGGTCGCGGCGACATCGGCCCGCTCGAGTCCCTCGTCGGACACACCGCGGCCGCCACCGACTCGGACGGCCAGTTCATCGCGCGCTGCTCCGACGGGCGCCAGTGGCCGACGCCGGGCCGCGTGCGCGAGCTGCGCGCCGCCTGGGCCGAGCAGTACCCGGTGTTCGGGCCCGACGCCGCGCTGGCGCTGCTGCTGTGCACGGCCTGGCCGACCACGCCGCCGCAGGACCTGCCCTCGAGCCTCGACGCCACCGTGCTGGTGCTCAGCGGCGTCGCGGACCCGATCGTGGGCAGCGCCGGGGCCGGCTCCGTCACCGGCACCGTCGCCGCCGCGGGCGCCGCCAACGCGACCGTCGCCTGGCTCGGTAGCGGGCACCCGGTGTCCACCCATTCGGGCTGCGGGCAGCTCGCGATCGCCGTGTACGCCCGTACCGGCGTGCTGCCCCCGGACGGCGGCGCCTGCCCCGGCTGAGGCGGCTCCGCGGAGTGTCACCCGAACGTCAGGGTGCCCGTCCGGTGTACCGTGCCACGGTGTTCCTTCGACAGCTCGAACCGCGCACCGGACGGACGACCGCTGAGGTCGTCAAGTTCGCGTTGTGGCCGATCGCCATCATGACGGTGCTGCATCGAGTGCTGGTCAAGGCGGTGAACGGGTTCCGGACCGACGACTTCGCGCCGGTATACAAGGCAGCGCTCGAGTTCCTCAACCACCGGCCGGTGTACACCGCGAACTTCAACTGGGTGGACCCGCACTACCTGTACCCACCCAGCGGCACCCTGCTGATCGCCCCGCTCGCGATCGTCGACCCGGAGCGCTCGCGCTGGCTGTTCATCCTGGTCAATGCGGCGGCCGTGATCATCGCCGGCTACCTGCTGCTGAAGATGTTCAACCTGGCGCTCGACTCCATCGCGGCGCCGATCCTGCTGTTCGCGATGTTCGCGACCGAGACGGTCACCAACACGCTGGTCTTCACCAACATCAACGGCCTCGTCCTGCTCGGCGAGGTGGCGTTCATGTTCCTGCTGCTGCGCAGGAAGGACGCGTGGTCCGGCGTCGCGCTCGGCCTCACGTTCGCCGTCAAACCGATCCTGGCCCCGCTGCTGCTGCTGCCGCTGGTGAGCAAGCAGTGGAAGGTCTTCGTCACCGCGGCAGGCATCCCGCTGATCCTCACCGCCGTCGCCTGGCCGCTGTCGGCCGATCCGATGGACTTCGTGCACCGCACACTGCCGTACCTGCTGGAGTCCCGCGACTACTTCAACAGCGCGATCGTCGGCAACGGCGCCTACTACGGCCTGCCGGACCTGCTGGTCCTGGGCATGCGCGCGATGTTCGCCGTGATGGTCCTCGTGTCGCTGTGGCTGCTGTACCGCTACTACCGGGACGACCAGCTGTTCTTCGTCACCACCGCCTCCGGCGTGCTGCTGACCGCGTCGTTCCTGCTGGGCTCGCTCGGCCAGATGTACTACTCGATGATGCTGTTCCCGCTGCTGATGAGCGTGGTGCTGCGGAACTCGGTGATGCGGAACTGGCCGGCCTGGCTGGCCGTCTACGGGTTCATGAGCTACGACAGCTGGCTGTCGGTGCGGTTCCCTGCCTCCGGCCGCGCCGCCGAATACATGAAGACCACCCTCGGCTGGAGCCTGCTGCTCGTGGTGATCTTCGCGGTGCTGCTCACCCGGTATCTCACCGCGAAGCGCGAGAACCGGTTGGACGGCGGCATCGACCCGGCGTTCCTGGTCGACGAGCGCGCGAAGGTCGAGCGGGCTGCTGTGACCGTCTGAGTACGGTGGACCCATGAGTTCCGAACCCGCCCCCCGCGTCCAGCTCACCGATGCGCAGTGGCGCGAGCGGCTGACCCCCGAGGAGTTCGCGGTGCTCCGGCAGGCCGGCACCGAACGCCCGGGCGTCGGCGAGTACACCGACACGACGACGGCGGGCGAGTACCACTGCCGGGCCTGCGACGCGCTGCTGTTCACCAGCACCGAGAAGTTCGAATCCCATTGCGGGTGGCCGTCCTTCTTCGACCCGGCCGACTCCGACGCGGTGATCCTGCGCCCGGACGTGTCGCTGGGCATGCGCCGCGTGGAAGTGGTGTGCGCGAACTGCCACAGCCACCTCGGCCACGTCTTCGAGGGCGAGGGCTACCCGACGCCGACCGATCAGCGGTACTGCATCAACTCGATCTCACTGCGGCTGACACCGACGGAGTAGCCGCCCGATCCGTCCTCATGACCGCGCTCGTCGTGGCCCCACTCGGATACTTCGAGTTCGACAGGACCGCCTGACGAGACCTCACTTCGGGGCGAACATCTTCTCGATGATCGTCTTGGCGATGGTGCTGGCCGGGTCCTGACCGTTGGCGCCGGGCGCCAGGTTCGCCCAGACGACGAGCGTCACGCCGCTCTCGGCGTCGGAACCCATGAACGAGTTGTAGCCGGGCAGTTCGCCGGTGTGGCCGTAGAGCGGGCCCAGCTTCGCGATCGCCCAGCCGTACTCGGGTCCGCCCGGCTTGCTCGGGTCGACCGGCTGCACGCTCGCGAGGCGGCGTGCCTGCATGTCGGCGTCGAGCACCTTGCCGTCGGCCAGGGCCTCCACCCAGGTCGCGAGGTCGTGCGCGGTGGAGATGCCCGATCCGGCCGACCATGCCCAGGACGGGTTGCCGTCGGTCACGTCTTTCGGCGCGAGGGTGCCTGCCGTCGCCGCGGCCTGCATGTCCGGCGGTATCGCGGGGTCGGTCAGCGTCAGCACGTTGTCACCGAACATGTAGCCGCGTGAGTACGGGGTGGGGATGGCGTTCGAGGTCAGCGCGGGGAATTCGGTGTGCGCCAGGCCGACCGGGGTGAACAGCCGGTCCCGGAAGATCTCCTGCAACGGCTTGCCGTCGAGTTGCTCGGCGATCAGGCCGAGCAGGACGAAGTTGGTGTTCGAGTAGTGGTAACCCTGCCCGGGCGGGAAATACGGCGGATGCGCGAATGCCAGCGACAGCAACTCCTCAGGCGCCCATACCTTTTGCGGGTCCTTGTCGAGGGCCTCGTTCAGCTCGAGGGTCTCGCTGTAGTTGAACAGCCCGCTGCGCATGTTCAGCAGCTGCTCGATCGTGATGCCGTCGCCGCCGGGGACGTCTGGCCTGTATTTCGAGACCGGGTCCTCGAGGGCGAGCCTGCCCTCCTGCACCAGTTGCAGGATCACCGTTCCCGTCCAGGTCTTGGTGTTCGAGCCGACCCGGACGTGGTCGTCGAGGGTGACCGGAGCACCGCCGCCGTGTTCGGTCGTGCCGTAGGTGACGGTCTGCTCACCCTCCGGCGTGCGCAGCAACACCACCGCGCCGGGCAGCAGGAACTCCTTGGCGGCCTCCTGCACGGTCGACTGCAGGGTCGCATCGTCGATCGCGGGGGCGGGCGCTCCTGGCGAGGCGGCCGCGGAGCTGGGACCCGAGTCCGACCCGGTGTCCGAGGAACAGGCACCGAGCAGCAGGGTCAGGGCGAATGCGGCGCCGGCCGCTCGAAGATGGCGTGGTCGACAGGTCACCGCACGACGGTCCATGCCCGGTCACGCTACTCCGCAGGTCCGGAGTGTCGCGGCGAAATCGAGACCGTCAGCGCAACCGCACCACCGGCGGGTCGTAGGCGCGGATCGGCGGCAGCTCGCCCTCGAACCGCTCCACCTGCACCAACACATGCTGGCCGGTGCATCCGCGCGCCAGGCTCGACGTGCCGACGTCGGCGGTGAGCACGTTCGGATTGCCGTGCACGCACAGGGAATTCGGGTCGGCGGGGTCGAGCGGGTCGTACCAGGCGCCGGTGGCGAGCTGCACCACGCCCGGCATCAGCCCGTCGTCGAGCACCGCCCCGGCCAGGCAGGCGCCGCGGTCGTTGAACACCCGCACCACGTCGCCGTCGGCGACCCCGCGTCCGGCGGCGTCGTCGGGGTGCAGCCGGATCGGTTCGCGGCCCCGCACTTTCGAGCCCTGGCTGGTCGCGCCGTGGTCGAGTTGGCTGTGCAGTCGGGTCTTCGGCTGGTTCGCGATCAGGTGCAGCGGGAACGTCTCGGCCCTGCGGCCGCCGAGCCATTCCTCCGGCTCGTACCAGGTGGGGTGGCCGGCGCAGTCGTGATAGCCGAAGCCGGCGATGTCGGCGGAGAAGATCTCGATCTTGCCGCTCGGGGTGCGCAACGCGTTGGCCACCGGATCGGCCCGGAAATCCTCGAAGAGGGTCAACTGGTCCTCGGTGCGCATCCGCACGTGACCGCGCCGCCAGAACTCGTCGAACTCGGGCGCCTCCCCGCCGTCGGCGAGAACGTACCCGCGCCACTGGCCGTAGAGGTGCTCGATCCATTGCCCTGCCGTGCGGCCCTCGGTGAAACGCTCCCCGAACCCGAGCCGGTGCGCGAGTGCGGAGAAGGTGTCGTAGTCGTCACGGGCGTCGGCGAATCTCGCTGTGGCGGCGTGCATCGCCACCATCAACGGGTCGTTGCGCGTGCAGGACAGGTCCTCGCGTTCGAGGGACGTCGTCGATGGAACGACGATGTCCGCGCGGCGAGCCATCGGCGTCCAGTACGGGTCGTGCACGACGATCGTGTCCGGCCGGGCCAGGGCGCGCTGCAGCCTGCCCAGATCCTGGTGATGATGGAACGGATTGCCGCCCGCCCAGTACACCAGGCGGATGTCGGGGAAGGTGCGGCGCTCGCCGTCGAAGTCGTACTCCTGCCCCGGATTCAGCAGCAGGTCCGAGATCGCGGCCACCGGAATGGAATCCGACACCGGATTCTGCCCCTGGAACAGGGTCGGTAACGGGTACGGCACCGGCGCCAGGCCTGGTTCGTTCATCGACCCGTACCCGTGCCCGAAACCGCCTCCGGGCAAACCGATCTGGCCGAGCATCGCGGCGAGGGTGATGCCGGCCCACGGCGCCTGTTCCCCGTGCCGGACCCGCTGCAGCGACCAGGTGACGGAGATCAGGGTGCGGCCCTTGGTCATCCGGCGGGCCAGGCCCGCGATGGTGTCCGCGGGCAGGCCGGACAGCGCCCCCGCCCACTCCGGGGTCTTCGCGACCCCGTCCGCCTTACCCAGCAGGTAGTCCTCGAACACCTCGTAGCCGGTGCAGTAGCGGTCCAGGAAGGCCCGGTCCGCGAGCCCCTCGTCGGCGAGGACATAGGCGCAGGCGAGCATGATCGCCACGTCCGTGCCTGGACGCGGCGCGAGCCGCTCGGCCTCACCGTGCAGGTCGTCGCGCAGCGGGCTGATCGAGACGACCTTGCCGCCGCGCGCCCGCAGCGCGTCGAGCGCGCCCCTGGTCGGGTGATCGCTGGTGCCGCCGTCGTTGACGGCGGTGTTCTTGAGCGGCACGCCGCCGAAGCACACCATCAGGTCCGTCTCGCGGGCGATGACCTCCCAGTTCGTGGAGCGCGCGAACATCTTCCAATGCGTGCCGACCACCCGCGGCATGATCACGCCTGTCGCGCCGAGCGAGTAGCTGTGTTCGGAACGGGTGTAGCCGCCGAGCATCTTCAGGAAGCGGTGCACCTGGCTCTGCGCATGATGGAAGCGGCCGGGCGAGGACCACCCGTAGGAGCCGCCGTAGATCGCGCGGTTGCCGTGCCGGTCGACGACGCGACGCAGTTCGGTGGCCAGCAGTTCGGTCAACTCGTCCCAGCCGACCGCGACGAATTCGTCGGCGCCGCGCGCATCGGACGGGCCGGGCCCGTTCTCGAGCCAGCCGCGCCGGACCGCGGGCCCGGTGATCCGCGAGCGGTGCCGCACCGAACCGACCGCGTTGGCCAGGATGGGCGAGGGGTCGGCGTCGCCGGAGAACGGGTGCACCGCGGTGACCTCGCCGCCCATGGTCTCGGCCTCGAACATCCCCCAGTGCGCCATCTGCTGGTGCCGCGTCGATCCCGAACTCATGGCGGCCAGTCTGCCACCGGTGGGGGGTCACTCGGCTCCCCCTCGGACGGTCACGGCCTGACCTCCAGGATTTGGTTGAACGGCGTCTCCGCGACCTTGGCGAAGCGGGTGAACCCGCCCTCGGTGACGACGTCCCGGATTCGGGCCGGACCTGCCTGGGTGCCGAGCGCCAGCCCGACCTCCTGCGAGAGCGACCCGGGGGTGCAGAGCAGGGTCGAGAACCCGTAGTAGACACGCCCGACCGGGTTGAGGTTGTCCTGCACGTGGTCGCCTGCCAGCGGCTCGACGATCATCCACGTGCCGGTGTCGGAGATGCTGTCGCGAACGTGCCGCGCCGCGCCCACCGGGTCGCCCATGTCGTGCAATGCGTCGAACGTCGTCACCAGCTCGAAGTCGGTTCCACCGAACGAATCCGCGGACGCCACGTCGAACCGCACCCGATCGCCGACACCGGCCGCCTGGGCTCGAGTGCGCGCCTCGTCGATGGAGGGGGCGTGGTAGTCGTGGCCGACGAATATCGAGTTCGGGAACGCCTGGGCCATGATGATCGTCGACGCGCCGTAACCGCAGCCGATGTCGGCCACCCGAATGCCTGCCTCGAGCTTCGCGACCACTCCGTCGAGCGCAGGCAACCACTCGTCGACCAGATGGGTGTTGTAGCCGGGCCGGAAGAAGCGCTCGCAGCCCTCGTGTACGTCGTGGTTGTGCTCGCCCCACCCGAACCCGGCCCCGCTGGGAGCCAGCTCGACGATCTTCGAAGAACTCTGCACCGTGCCGAGGGCGAGCTGAAAGAGTCCGGGCAGATACGCCGGGCTGGATTCGTCCGTGAACGCAACGACCTGCTCGGGCGGAAGCGTGTACTCCCCGGTGGCCGCGTCGTACTCGACGAGCGAGCCTGCCGCCTGGGCGTTGAGCCACTCGCGCGCGTACGGCACGGTGGTGCCGGTGTCGTCTGCGAGTCGGCGGGGCGTGGTCGGCCCGGACGCTGCCATGGCTCGGTAGTAGCCGAGCTTGTCGCCCATCACTACCAGAGCGGTGTTCAGAGTTGCCCCGACCTCGCCGACCGACCGGAAGACGAATGCCATCAGCTTGTCCAAGTCCACCTCTGCGGGCTGCTTCACATCGGTCATCGGAAATCACCCTCTCGTTGAGCGGAACCGGGGGTCCGGCTCACGTACTCGACGCTAGGCGGGAACACCTGCCCGGACATGGGGCGTTGACCCGATCTTCGGCGGGAGAGTTCCTTCGGTCAGGTCGGATCAGCCGTGACCCCACTCATGAGTCCGTGTTTGGACGCGAACAGGCTGGCCAGTGCACGATTGGAGACGCCGATCTTGGTGTAGATGTGCTCGACGTGCGCACCAACGGTCTTGCGGGAGATCACCAGCTCGTCAGCGATGTTCCGGTTCGAGAACCCCCTGGCCAACAGCTGGAGCACCTGCACCTCTCTCGCGGTGAGCCCCGCAGGCCAGGACTTCCGAACGGTGACGCGGTGGCCGGCAGCGCGCAGCACGGCGTCCACGGCGGCGCCGTCGAGCCGACCGGCGCGGACCTCGGCACGCAGATTCGTGGCCACCTGCGGGGCGTTTCCCGCGCGGCGGTGCGGACGTGGTTCGAGCCACGCGTGAAAGGTGTCGGCGGCGGCCAGGATTCGACCGGCCGGGCTCAACGCGTCCCCGACCAGTCCGCGCGGATACCCGGAACCGTCCAGCCGCTCGTGATGCTGCACCGCGATCTCCCCCAGCGGCGCGAGCGCACTGGAGAAGGCCAGCATCCGTTCGGTCAGGTACGGGTGCATCCGAACCCGTTCTGCCTCGACGTCGGTGAGCGGACCGGGCTTGTCCCAGATCGTGTTGGGGACACCGAGCCGCCCGAGGTCATGCACGAGGCCGGCCTTTCGGATGGTGTGCGACTCCGCCGCCGAGAGCCCGTAATGACGGGCTGCGGCCTCCGCGAGATCCGCGACCGCCCGCGAGTGGCCGATCGTGAACGGCGACTTGAGGTCGACGAAATCCGCGATCGACTCCAACGCCACCACGACCTCCGCGTCGGAGAGCCAGATGCCCGACGCGGGCTCCGCGGCGATCACCGCCTCCCAGCTGGTGGATCCGTCCAGCGAGACGAACAGCGCAGGCGCCTCCCGGCAGAACAGGTCCACCAGCTCCGGCGCGAACTGGGTTCCGCTTCGCTGACGGGCCACCGCGATCGCGGAATCGACGCCGCCTGCCCGATGGAAGACCTCCACGACATCGGCCAGGTTCACCAGCTGCGAGGTCGTCAGGATGTCGGCGCCCTTGGCGCCGTTGGGCACTCCCTTGCCGTCCCAGCGCTCGAAGGTCTGCGCCACGCTGTCGCGCACCGGAGCACCCAGGCCCAGACGTTCGGCGAGCTCGGCGGTGGCTCGCCAGTGGTTTCTGATCATCTGCTCGGCGTCACGCCTTCCGCCGCGAAGGGCGAAGTCGACGCAGAGGCCGGTTCGCTTCAGAACCGGCTGACCCGTACCGAGGTGGCGGAGCATGAACAACCGCTGGGATGCCGGACCGGCGAGGTCCACCTCCCGCGCGTCCGACTTCAGCGCCAGGTCGTCACCGAACCACTTGGCCTGCTCGTAGGCGTCGACGTGACAACCGACCCACGCGAGCATCGAGGCGTAGTAGACGACCAACTGCTCCGACTCGCTCAGTCCCATCCGCCCCGCCAGGCGCAGCGCGATCAGGCACTGCCGAAGCACATGCTCCATCGGCTGCCCCATACCGAGGTCGGTACCGAGGGACAGCACACCCAACAGTTCTGCCAGCCGAACACCTTCCGGTGCCCGTTCGGGAGCCACCCTGGCAGGCTACGCGCTGTCAGGACCTCAGGGCAGGGACGCGATGAGCTTGTCGACGTCGACGCGCGGTCCGGTGAAGAACGGGACCTCTTCACGCACGTGCATGCGGGCCTCGGTGGCGCGCAGGTCACGCATCAGGTCGACGATGCGGTCGAGCTCGGGGGCCTCGAAGGCGAGGATCCACTCGTAGTCGCCGAGCGCGAAGGCCGGGACCGTGTTGGCCCGCACGTCCGGGTAGCCGCGACCGGCCTTGCCGTGGTCGGCGAGCATCTTGCGACGATCCTCGTCGGGGAGCAGGTACCACTCGTACGACCGGACGAACGGGTACACGCAGATGTAGTTGCCCGGCTCCTCACCCGCGACGAAGGCGGGCAGGTGACTCTTGTTGAACTCGGCGGGACGGTGCAGCGCGACATTGCTCCACACCGGGTCGCTCGCGCGACCGAGGATCGTGGTGCGCCGGAAGTCGGCGTAGAGCTTCTGCAGATCCTCCAGCCGCTCCGCGTGCGTCCAGATCATGAAGTCCGCGTCGGCGCGCATCCCGGCGATGTCGTAGATGCCGCGGACGGTCGCGTCGGTCTCCTCGAAGGAGCCGAAGAACGCCTTCGCGTCGTCGATCGCCTTGGTGCGGTCCTCTTCGAGGACACCCGGCTGCACCTGGAACACGGAGAACATCGCGTACCGGAGCGTGGAATTGAGCTTGTCGTAATCGAGGCGTGCCATGGCTCTATCGTGCCATCTGTTCCGCGACCGTGGTCGCCGCCGTCGTCGCCGCGGCCACGCACGCCGGTACGCCGACTCCGTGCAGCAGCGCCCCGGCGACGGCGAGCCCGGGCAGCGCGGCGACCGAGTCCTCGATGACCTGCACCCGATCGAGGTGGCCTGGCCCGTACTGGGGCAGCCCGCCGTGCCAGCGCTGCACGACCGCATCCACCGGATCGACGCGCAGTCCGGTGACCGTCTCGAGGTCCCCGCACGCGGTCGCGACGAGTTCCGCATCGGGAGCGTCGACGATGTCGGCGTCGCCGAACCGCCCGAAGGACGCCCGCAGCAACGCCCCGCCGCGCTCGGCGAGATGTGGCCACTTGCGACTCGACAGCGTGAATGCCTTGGCGCGCACGGCTTCCCCGGTTGCGACGAGGATGCCGGAATTCTCCGGCAGCGGCGTGCCATCGGCGAGCGCGAGCGCGACCACCACCGACGAGGCCAAGGGGATCCGGCCGGCCGCGGCACTCGCCTCCGGCGCGACGCCGGACAGCAGCGCGGCGAGCGACGGCGCCGGCACGGCCAGGACCACGCCGTCGACCTGGCCGACCGGATCGATCCACCAGCCCTCGCCCGACCGGCGCAGCCCCGACGCGTCGGCGCGCAGCACGGTCGCCCCGGCCCGTGCCGTCAGCGCGTCGAGCAGCACGCCGTAGCCGTCACGCAGGCCGCCGAACACCGGGCCCGGCCTCGGCTCGGGCAGCGCAAGGGCGACCGCGGCGGACAGACTGGCCGCACCCCGGTCCAGCGCCGCGGCCAGGGTCGGCAGCGCGGCGCGCACGCCGATCGAATCCGACAGTCCCGAGTACACCCCGCCGAGCAGCGGGTCAACCGAGCGACGCACCACCTGTTCGCCGAACCGCGATCCGACCAGGGTCGCGACGTCGGTGTCGGAGCCGGGCCGCCAGTCCATCGCCACCGTCGACTCCGCGTCGATCCGGGCCAGGGTCGCGTCGTCGACCAGTCGTGAGACCGACGCAGACCCGGCGGGGATGCCCATCAGCGTGCCGCCCGGCAGCGGGTGCAGCGCGTGCCCGGACCAGATCAGCGGGCGGACACCGGCGGGGGCGACCAGCTGATCGGCCAGGCCGAGCTCGGCGAGCAACGCGGGCACCTCGGGCCGCCTGGCGATGAAGGCCTCCGCGCCGACGTCGACGGCGCCGCCCGCCAGCTCGGTGGTGCGCAGCTTGCCTCCGAGCCGCCCGGACGCCTCGACCACCGTGATGGTGGCGTCGGGTCCGAGGCGTTGCCGCAGCCGGTACGCGGCGACCAGCCCCGAGATGCCCCCACCGACGACGGCGACCGAGCTCACAGCGAGTGCACCAGCTCCACCGCCGCGGTCAGCACGCCCGGATCGGTGTCCGGGAGCACCCCGTGACCGAGGTTGAAGATGTGGCCGATCGCACCGGCGGCGAGCGCCCGGTCGCCCTCGGCGGCGATCCTGCGGACCTCGCGCTCGACGGCGTCCCAGCCGGCGAACAGCACCGCGGGGTCGAGGTTGCCCTGCAACGCCTTGCCGGGCCCGACGCGGCGGGCGGCCTCGTCGAGCGGGATCCGCCAGTCGACGCCGACCACGTCGGCGCCCGCCTCGCCCATGGCTCCGAGCAGTTCGCCGGTGCCGACACCGAAGTGGATGCGCGGCACCCCCGCCTCGGCGACCTCTGCGAAGACCCGCTCCGAGTGCGGCAGCACGAACGTGCGGTACTCCGCCAGCGACAGCGCGCCCGCCCAGGAATCGAACAGCTGCACGGCGTCGACGCCTGCGTGCAGCTGCGCCTTGAGGAAGGTGATGGTGGTGTCCGCGAGCGATCCGAGCAGCGCGTGCCAGGTCTGCGGATCCGAGTGCATCAGCGCCTTGGTGCGCTCGTGGTTACGGCTGGGGCCGCCCTCGACCAGGTAGGAGGCCAGGGTGAACGGCGCCCCCGCGAACCCGATCAGCGGGGTGTCGCCCAGTTCCCTGGTGAGCAGCGAGATCGCCGCGGTGACCGCGCCGACCTCCTCGGTGCGCAGCCGCGGCAGGGCGGCGACGTCGGCCGCGGAGTGGATCGGGTTGGCCACCACCGGACCGGTTCCCGCCACGATGTCCAGGTCGATGCCTGCCGCCTTGAGCGGAACGACGATGTCGGAGAACAGGATCGCCGCGTCCACCCCGTGCCTGCGCACCGGCTGCATGGTGATCTCGCAGACCAGTTCGGGGTTGAAGCAGGATTCGAGCATCCCGATCCCGGCCCGGATCTCGCGGTACTCGGGCAGCGATCGGCCGGCCTGCCGCATGAACCACACCGGCCGGTGTGCCGGTGTGCGTCCGGTCGCGGCCGCCAGCAGCGGTGCCTGCGGGAGCAGCCGCCGGTACGGGTACTGCGCGCCGGTGGTCATGGCCGCATTCGTGTCTTCCAGGTCGCTCATATGTCCCAACGCTCGTCGCCCGCCAAGTTCCTTCCCCGGTCATGCTGCCAGATCCGCGACCGGGAACCCGTCCGGGCAACTCATGCCCCGATCTGGCCGGCAATCCGGTGCTCGAGCTGTGCTCGTGCGCCTGCCGGAATCACGATCAGCCCGTCGAGGTCCTGGCGCGCCTTCCCGTACGCGCTCTGCCGCTCTTCCGGCGTGGCCGCGTCGTCCATGGCCAGCCGCAGCAGCCGCTGGGCACGCACCAGCCGCTCCTGCTCGCGAGCGGTGAATCCGCTGCGACGCCGTCGCTTCGCCTCCGCTTCGCAGACATCGAAAGCAATCGCGTAGGCGTGCACGGCGTCGCGGTACTCGACCTGTGCCCCGTGGTTGCCCACCATGGATTCGGGGTCCTCCGGCCTGAGCAGGTCCGCCCGCCGCTTCGCCTTGTGGAAATCGACCGTCAGGGGTTCGCGCATGTCGGTCATCATCGGGAAGTCGAGCAACGTCACGAGGCTCAACTCGTACCCGAACCAACGCGCATCGGTCTGGTCGTGCTCGTCGACGATCTTGGCGATGTCGCGTCGCTGGGTCTGCTCGTCGGTGTGGTTCTGCGCCTTGGCTCGAGCGACTTCGATCTTGGTCTGCTGCTTCAGCCGGTAGCGCTCCAGTCGCCGATCGGCGCGTCGCTGATTGGCCGCGCCGACCGCTTTCACCGCCCCACCGATGCTCCCGCCGAAGACGAAGAGCAACCACCAGTAGTGCGAGAGAAACTCCAGGATCTGGTCCACACACTTCATGATGCCTGGGGTGAGACCAACGCGCGAAGAAGTAGTGGCCGGAGCCGATGCCCCTAGAACCGGCGCGCCTCCACCGGCGACCATCGGCGCCGGTCTACCGTCCGCACTGTGACCACGTCGGGATCCCCTGCCGAGCCTGCTCAGTTTCGCACCGCCATAGATGCGATGCAGACCGCCTCGGTTCACCCGCAGATCGAGGTCGGCCCGATCCGGCCGCCCCAGCGGTTGGCGCCGTTCAGCTACGCGCTCGGCGCCGAGGTCCGACATCCCGAGGCCGACATCGTGGCCGAACAGTCCGAGGGCGACGCCTTCGGACGGCTGATCCTGCTGTACGACCCCGACGGCGACGAGGCCTGGAACGGCACCATGCGCCTGGTCGCCTACATCCAGGCCGACCTCGACGCCGATCTCGCCGCGGACCCGCTGCTGCCGGAGGTCGCCTGGAGCTGGCTGGTCGACGCGCTCGAGGCCCGCGGGGAGCCGATGACCGCGCTCGGCGGGACCGTGACCGCGACCAGTTCGGTGCGGTACGGCGACATCGCGGGACCACCGCACGCGCACCAGCTCGAGCTGCGCGCCTCCTGGACCGCGACCTCCCTCGAGCTCGGATCGCATGTGGAGGCGTTCTGCGAGGTGCTCGCCTACGCGGCGGGCCTGCCCCCAGTGGGTGTCACCCAGCTCGGGAGTCCGTCGAAGGGCTGAACTCGGTACGTGGGCGCTCCGCGGGCTCTGCGCCGGAGGCCGCACTCGCCCGGACGGACTCGAGGAAGGCCCCGATCGCGCGGATCACCTGGTCGGTTCGGATCGAGTGGAAGATGTCGAAAGCATGTTGCGCGCCGCGCAGTTCGGCGTAGCCCACCGGATTCGACGAGACCTCCCGAAGTCTCCGCACGAACTCCCTGGCCTCCGTCACCGGCAGCAGCGAGTCGTTCGATCCGTGCACGACCAGGAACGGCGGCGCGTCGGCACGCAGCTTTGCCAGCGGCGACGCGGCCAGGTAGTCCTCGGGGAAACGCGCACCCTTGCCGAGGATCATCTCGCTGATCTTGGATTCGACCCGGGCGCGGACCTCCCTGATCCCGGTCTCGGCGGCGAAGTCGTACGCGCCGTACATCGGCACACCGGCCGCGACCGAGGTGTCCACGTCCTCGAAGCCGGGCTGGAGCCCGGGGTCGTTTGCGGTGAGCGCCACCATCGCCGCGAGGTGGCCGCCCGCCGATCCGCCGGTGACCGCGAGGAAGTCGGGGTCGCCGCCGAAGCGCCCGCCGTTCTCCTTCAGCCAGCCGACGGCACGCTTGATCGCGATCAGGTGCGCGGGCCAGGTGGCCTTCGGTGAGAGCGGATAGTTCACGGCCGCGCACACCCAGCCGCGCGAGGCCAGGTCCACCATCAGCGGCAGGCCCTGGTGGTCCTTGCTGCCGACGACCCAGCCGCCGCCGTGGATCTGGAGCAGCATCGGGGCATTCGGCGGCGTGTCGCGGTGGTGGTAGATGTCCACCCGGAATCGAGCACCGCCTGGCGCGTACTCGAGGTTGCTGACCCTGACGACATCGTCGCGGCGCATCCGGAACGGCCGCGCGCTCGAACGCCAGTCGATCGGGCTGCCCGCACCGGGATCGTCCACGCCGATCTCGCGCAGCGCGTCGGCCATCTCGCGACCCGCCCGGCGGGAGGAGACCATCGTCGCCGTCAGGCCTGCCGCGGACAGCGCCGCGAGGGCGAGACCGGCCCGGTCGGTGCGGGTGGAGGCGCCGTGGCGCCCCAGGTGGACGGCGGCGTCGAGGACGGTCGCGCCGAGCTGCTGGGGCGCGAGTTCCGACGTCAGCCAGCCCGCGAAGAAGGCGGGCACGGACGCCCACATGCCGGGAACGGGCCGCAGCGCGTTCGCCGTCAGCGCCGCGTTCACCGCCTGCCTGAGCAGGAATCTGCTTGTCACGTGGCCTCCGTCACTAGATTCGGGTTACTCGACAGTAAATCTAGAACACGTTCTAAAGTTGCGCCATGGAGAGACTAAGCGGTCTTGATTCAACGTTCCTGTACCTCGAAACTCCTACCCAGCTGTTGCACGTCTGCGGGCTGATAATGCTCGACGTCTCCACCATCCCGGGCGGCTACGACTTCGAGTCCTTCAAGTCCGAACTCGCCGCACGCGTACGGGGCATGCCCGGGTTCCGCCGGAAGCTGCACGATTCGATCCTGAATCTCGACCATCCGGCGTGGGTCGAGGACAGCACGTTCGACATCGACCGGCACCTGCATCGCATCGCGGTGCCCGCCCCCGGCGGCCGGAAGGAGCTCGCCGACCTCTGCGGGCACATTGCCAGTCAGCAGATGGACCGCACGATCCCGCTGTGGGAGATGTGGGTGATCGAGGGCGTCGAGGACGGTTCGGTCGCCGTCATGTCGAAGATGCACCACGCGAACGTCGACGGCGTCACCGGCGCGGGCATGATGTCCCAGCTGTGCGGCCTGACGCCCGATGCCCCGCGGCCCGAGCCGGACCAGGACCAACGCGAGGTCGGCGGCGCGAACACACTGGACCTGGCGGTCGGCGGCCTGATCGGATTCGTCAGCCGGCCCCTGAAGTTGGTCCAGATGCTGCCGAGCAGTGTCGCGATGCTACCCAGGTGGATTCAGCGAGCCCGCCGCGGCGAGGCGATGCCCGCGCCGTTCTCGGCGCCGCGCACCTCGCTCAACGGCGCCATCACCGGTCACCGCAACCTCGCCTACGCGCAGCTCGACCTCGCGAAGGTCAAGCTGGTCAAGAATGCCTTCGGCATCAAGGTCAACGACGTGGTGCTGGCGCTGGTCGGCGGGGCGCTGCGGCAGTATCTCGCCGACCGCGACGAACTGCCCGAGTCCTCGCTTGTCGCAATGGTTCCCGTCTCGGTGCACGACACCTCCGACCGGCCGGGCACCAACCAGATCTCGGGCATGTTCACTCAACTGGGCACCCAGATCGCGGACCCGGTCGAGCGGCTCGCCCAGTCCAACGCGCACAACACGATGGTCAAGTCGCACAACGCCACCCTCAGCGCGAGCCTGCTTCAGGATCTGTCCCAGTTCGCGGCGCCGTCGGCCTTCGGTCCGGCGATGCGGGCCTACGGGTCACTGAAACTGGCCGAGCGCCATCCTGTGGTGCACAACCTCGTCGTGTCCAACGTGCCAGGACCGCCGGTGCCGCTGTACTTCCTCGGCGCCCATATCACCGCGATGTACCCGCTCGGCCCGATCTTCCACGGCGCCGGACTGAACGTCACGGTGATGTCCCTGGACGATCAGCTCAACGTGGGCCTGATGTCCTGCCGCGAACTCGCCCCCGAGCTGTGGGATCTCGCCGATGCCTTCGGCCCGGCACTCGAGGAACTGGTCAAGGCCGCACGCGCGAAATCACGGAAGCGCACGCGGGCAGCAGCCCAGAAATGAACGTGTCCGCCTCCAGTACGCAGGAGGCGTGTCCGCATTCCACCTCGTAGGTCGATGCGCCTGCAATCTGCCGTGCCATCCAGCGCTGCCTGCGTGGCGGAATGATCTGATCCCGTGCGGTGACCACGACCGCGGTCGGGAGGCTGAGGTCGGCGATCCACGACGACGAGTCGAACTTGCCGACCTCGGCCACCGCGCGTCCGACCGCGCCTGGCGCTGTGCTGCGGAACTGGCTCAGCGCCCACGCGCGGTCGCGACCGTCGGACCCGCCACGGTCGCGGTCGCGGTCGCCGGGCACCGGCCCCGCACCGGGCTTGAGCGTGCCCATCGACGCGTTGAGCAGTTCCAGGGCGAGCCGCTCACGGGGCGTGCGCTTGAAAGCCGTGGTCCCCGCGCACAGCACCATGCCCGCGACCCGGTCGGGGTGCGCGCGGGCGGCGAGCTGGGCGACCAGCGACCCCATCGAGTACCCGACCACGACGAACCGATCCAGTTCCAGCACGTCGGCGAGCGCAGCGACGTCGTCCGCGCAGTCCTCGAGGGTGAAGCGCTCCGAGCGGATACCGCGGCCGTGCCAGCGCTGGTCGAGGACCACCACCCGCATCTTGCTGGCGAGCCGTTCGATGGCCGGGTACCAGGTGAGCGCGCCCGTGCAGGCGAGCGCATGCAGCAGGATCACCGTCGGCGCGCTCGTGCCCGCGCTGCCCGGTGCGGAGGGTGGCCCGGTGTCGATGACGTAGGTACTCCCCCTGCCGGGCAGTTCCACCATCGAACCGGCGGGTACCTCGCCGACCGTCGCGAGCCTCATCGCGGATCACCTCCCTGTCCCGTGCGAACCAAAACTGAAACTTGTTCCACAGTATCCGAGCCGTCTGCGTGCGCAAACACTGCTGAACATTCGTCCAACTAGCTGCATGGCGCGCCTGCCGCCTCGTGGTCCGACCGCCCCATCCGACCGCGCCGTAAAGTCACTGTTCATGTCCGATGCCAGCGACCAGGCCCCCGAGCGCACCGCCGTGCCGCTCCTGACCCCCGCCGACGGGCTTCCCGAGCTCGTCGACTCGACCCGGTTGCTGGCCGCGGCCGTGGACCGGCTCGCCGGGGGCACCGGGCCGCTCGCGGTCGACGCCGAGCGGGCCTCCGGATTCCGGTACTCGAACCGCGCGTACCTGCTGCAGTTCCGGCGGGCGGGCGCGGGCACCGTCCTGATCGACCCCATCCCGATCTCGGGCGACCTGGCCCCGCTGGCCGAGGTGATCAATCCGCTCGAGTGGGTACTGCACTCGGCTGACCAGGACCTGCCAGGGCTCGACGAGCTCGGCATGCGCCCCGCCGCGCTCTACGACACCGAGCTCGCGGGCCGGCTGGCCGGATACGAGCGGGTGGGGCTGGCCGCGATCGTCGAGAGCAAGCTCGGCTTCGGACTGAAGAAGGGGCACGGCGCGGACGACTGGTCCAACCGCCCGCTGCCGGAAACCTGGCTGAACTATGCGGCCCTCGACGTCGAGGTGCTCCTGGAACTGCGCGAGGCCGTCGCCGAAGACCTCGAGTCACAGGGCAAGACCGACTGGGCCGCACAGGAATTCGAGCACGTCCGACTCGCGGGACCGCCGAAGCCCAAGCCCGACCGCTGGCGCCGCACGTCGCAGATCCACTCACTCAAGTCCGCCCGCCAACTGGCCGCGGTCCGCGAACTGTGGACCGCCAGGGACGACTTGGCGCGCAAGCGGGACGTCGCGCCCGGCCGGGTCCTGCCCGACTCGGCGATCATCGCGGCGGCGTCCGCCGACCCCAGGACCATCGATGCCCTGCGGGCACTGCCGGTGTTCGGCGGCCCTCGCCAGCGTCGATCGTCGGAGCTGTGGATGCAGGCACTCGAGCGGGCCAGGGCACTGCCGACCGAGGACCTGCCCCCGGTGACCCAGCCCTTCACCGGTCCCCCGCCGATCAACCGCTGGTCCCGCCGCAACCCGGAGGCCGCCGACCGGCTCACCGCGGCGCGTGCGGCCATCACCGAACTCTCCGAGCGGGTGCGGGTGCCGGTCGAGAACCTGCTCACACCGGAACTCGTCCGGAGGCTGTGCTGGGACTTCGACCCAGCCGAACACCCCGGCACGCCCGCGCAGGTGACCACGGAGATCGACGAGATCCTGGCGTCCGGCCGCGCAAGGCGATGGCAGCGCGAGTTGACCGCACCCCTGCTCGCGGGGGCACTGCACTCGGCCCCCTCCCATGTTACTGGCGAGTAATACGCGCTAGAGTGGACAGCGCCGGGCGCCCCAGTCCGGCCGTTCGTCCACTCCAGCCAGGAGGAATCCAGCGTGGCTGCTCCCGCATCACAGCGCAGCGTCGTCTTCGTCGACGGCATCCGTACCCCGTTCGGCAAGGCCGGGCCCAAGGGCATGTACGCGGAGACCCGGGCCGACGACCTCGTCGTCAAGGCCATCCGCGAGCTGCTCCGCCGCAACCCGCAGCTCGACCCCGCCCGGATCGACGAGGTCGCCATCGCCGCGACCACCCAGACCGGCGATCAGGGCCTGACCATCGGCCGCACCGCCGGAATCCTCGCCGGCCTGCCGGAGACCGTGCCCGGCTTCGCCATCGACCGCATGTGTGCGGGCGCGATGACCGCTGTCACCACCACCGCGTCCGGCATCGGCTTCGGCCAGTACGACGTCGTGATCGCCGGCGGCGTCGAGCACATGGGCCACCACCCGATGGGCGAGGGCGCCGACCCCAACCCGCGCTTCCTGGCCGACCGCCTGGTCGACCCGAGCGCGCTGGTCATGGGCAACACCGCCGAGAACCTGCACGACCGGTTCCCGAGCATCACCAAGGAGCGCACCGACGCCTACGCCGTCGCGTCGCAGAACAAGTACCAGGCGGCGAAGGAGGCCGGCTACATCGCCGACACCCTGGTGCCCGTCGCCACCCGCTCCGCCGCGGGCTGGGGCCTGGCCACCGAGGACGAGCCGCCGCGTCCCGGCACCACCGTCGAGGATCTCGCGAGCCTCAAGACCCCGTTCCGGCCCGCGGGCCGGATCACCGCAGGCAACGCCGCGGGCCTGAACGACGGCGCGACCGCCGCGATCCTGGCGGGCGAGGACACCGCGAAGGAGCTCGGCCTGCCGATCGGCATGCGCATGGTCGGCTTCGCCTACCAGGGCGTCGACCCGGCCGTGATGGGCTACGGACCGGTCCCGGCGACCGAGAAGCTGCTGGCCCGTACCGGCCTGAAGATCGAGGACATCGGCCTCTTCGAGCTCAATGAGGCGTTCGCCGTCCAGGTCATCGCCTTCCTCGAGCACTACGGCATCGCCGACGACGACCCGCGCGTCAACCAGTGGGGCGGCGCCATCGCCTGTGGTCACCCCCTCGCCTCCTCGGGCGTGCGTCTGATGACGCAGCTCTCCCGCCAGTTCGCCCAGCGTCCCGACGTCCGCTACGGCCTGACCAGCATGTGCATCGGTCTTGGCATGGGCGGAACCGTGATCTGGGAGAACCCGAACTTCGACGGAGCCAAGTAACCATGTCTGTTATCGCAACCGCATTCGCCGACGAGGTCGTGACGAACGCGTACACCAAGCTCGTGTCCGTCCCCGGAATCGACGGCCCGATCGCCCTGATCACCCTCGACAACGGCTTCGACCACACCAAGCCGTCGTCCTTCGGCCCCGGCGGGCTCACCGCACTGGACGCCGCGCTGGACGAGGCCTTCGCCGCGGGCCCCGCCGCGATCGCCGTCACCGGCAAGCCGTTCATCTTCGCGGCAGGCGCGGACCTCAAGGGCGTGCCGAGCATCACCAGCCGTGAGCAGGGCCTCGAGCTGGGCCGCCTTGGCCACAAGGTGTTCCGCCGCCTGCGCGAGTCGACCGTCCCGACCTTCGCCTTCGTCAACGGCGTCGCGCTCGGCGGCGGCCTCGAGGTCGCGCTGCACAGCCACTACCGCACCGCATCCGAGAGCGCGGGCGCGCTCGGCCTGCCCGAGACCATGCTCGGACTGGTCCCCGGCTGGGGCGGCACCCAGCTGCTGCCGAACCTGATCGGCGCCGACAAGGCGGTCACCCTCGTCCTCGAGAACCCGCTCAACAACGGCCGGGTCATCAACCCGAAGCAGGCCCTCGCGCTCGGCGTCGTCGACGCGGTGTTCGGTTCGGCCGACTTCATCGAGCAGTCACTCGCCTGGGCGGCACAGGTCCTGGCGGGCACGGTCACCCCCGCCCGCCCGGAGATCGACCGCGGCCAGGGCTGGGACGACGCCATCGCCCGCGCCAAGGCGCTCGTGGCAGGCAAGACCAAGAACAACGCGCTCGGCGCGGTCCGCGCCATCGAGCTGCTCGAGCTGGCCCGGTCCACCGACCTCACCGATCCGGCCTCGCTGGACGCAGGCTTCGCGGCCGAGGACGAGGCGCTCGCCGACCTGCTGATGACCGACGAGCTGCGCGCGGGCCTGTACGCCTTCGACCTGGTGAACAAGCGGGCCAAGCGTCCCGCGGGCGCACCGGACAAGTCGTTGGCGCGCAAGGTGACCGGTGTCGGCATCGTCGGCGCAGGCCTGATGGCCAGCCAGCTCGCGCTGCTGTTCGTCAAGCAGCTCAAGGTGCCGGTGATCCTCACCGACATCGACCAGGAGCGCATCGACAAGGGTGTCGGCTACGTCCACGCGGAGATCGACAAGCTGGCGGGCAAGGGCCGGCTGTCCGCCGACGCCGCCAACCGTCTCAAGGCACTGGTGTCCGGCTCGCTGGACAAGTCCGCGTTCGCCAAGACTGACTTCGTCATCGAGGCCGTCTTCGAGAACCTGGACCTGAAGAAGAAGATCTTCGCCGAGCTCGAGGAGTTCATCGCGCCGGAGACGATCCTGGCGACCAACACCTCGTCGCTGTCGATCACCGACATGGCGTCCGAGCTCAAGCATCCCGAGCGGGTTGTCGGCTTCCACTTCTTCAACCCCGTCGCGGTACTGCCGCTGCTCGAGATCATCAAGGGCGCCAAGACCGACGACGCAACGCTGGCAACGGCATTCGCCACCGCCAAGTCGCTGAAGAAGTCCGCCGTGCTCTGCGGCGATCTGCCCGGCTTCGTCTTCAACCGGCTCGTGACGCGCACCCTCGGCGAGGTCATGACCGCGGTGGACGAGGGCACCCCGTTCGACGTGGCGGACAACGCCATCGCCGAGCTCGGCATGCCGATGTCGCCGTTCACGCTGCTGGCCCTCGTCGGCCCCGCTGTCGCGCTGCACACCGGCGAGACGCTGCAGGCGGCGTACCCCGAGCGGTTCAAGAGCTCGCCCGGGCTCGAGGCGCTCGTCGAGGCCCGCAAGCCCGGCGTGTGGACCTACGGCCCCGAGGGCCAGGTCGTCGACCCCGAGGTGGCCGCGCTGTGGCCGCAGGGCGACAAGGCGTCCACCTCCGAGGAGGTCCTCGAGCGCACGCGCCGCGCGTTCGCTGAGGAGATCGCGATCATGCTCGACGAGGGCGTCGTCGCGGCGGCCGAGGACATCGACCTCTGCCTGATCCTCGGTGGCGGCTTCGGCTTCTGGAACGGCGGCATCACGCCGTACCTGGACCGGACCGGCACCTCGGAGGCCGTGAACGGCAAGCGCTTCCTGGCCGAGGGCGTGGCCAGCGTCTAGCCGAGACGACACATCACGAAACGGCCGCGGCACGGGAATTTCCCGTGCCGCGCCCGTTTCGTAGGGTTCCTGCACCGATACAGCGTTATGGTGCATGTGCCCGTGAACGGCGGCCGCGGATGGCCGCACCGACGAAAGGCCATAACAGAATGCGTTTCAGACGTCTCAGGGGTGGGAGGGCCGTCTCGAGGCTCAAACGCTCGATGTTGGTGTCGTTGGCGATCGTGCTACCGCTCGGGGTGTCGGTAGCAGGTCCCGTCGGCACCGCGAACGCCGCGTTCAACCCCAGCGGACAGGACCTCTGGGTCCACGACACCGAGATGGGGCCGATCAAGACCCGCGTCTTCCGCGCCGCGAACGGCAACAGGGATCGGGTGGTGTACGCGCTCGACGGCATGCGCGCCCGCGACGACCTGAACGGTTGGGAGCTCGATACCAATGTCGCCCACGCGCTGACCTCGGCCAACATCAATGTCGTGATGCCGGTCGGCGGGCAGTCGAGCTTCTACGCGGACTGGAATGCGCCGAGCACCTGGGGCCCGGGCGAGCTCGGGTCTTCGTCGGGCAGTGCCAGCGGTAGCACAGCCGGCTCGTCGGCCGTCGGGTCGTCCGTGGCGGGCGAGGATGTGGCGGGTAAGCGGAACACCTACAAGTGGGAGACGTTCCTGAGTCGGCAACTGCCGGAGGCCCTCAAGAATGACCCCAGGTTCAGGTTCAGCAACACCCGCAACGGCGTGTTCGGCCTGTCGATGGGCGGCAGCGCCGCGCTGACCCTGGCCGCCTACTACCCGCAGCAGTTCAGCTTCGCCGGCTCCTTCTCCGGCTTCCTCAACAACTCGGCACCAGGCATGCGCGAGGCCCTGCGCGTCGCGATGGTCTCGGCAGGCGGCTTCAACATCGACGCGATGGCCCCGCCGTGGGGACCCCAGTGGCTGCGGATGGACCCGTTCGTGTTCGCGCCGCGGCTCAAGGCGAACAACACCCGACTGTGGGTCTCCTCCGGTAGCGCGATCCCCGGCCCGGGTGACGTCTCCAGCGCGCTCGGCGTCGTGCAGGCGGTGCCGCTGGAGGCGCTGGCACTGGCGAACACCCGCGCGTTCGAGGTCCGGATGAGCAGTATCGGTGCCAACAACGTCCACTACGACTACCCGGCCACCGGGGTACACAACTGGAAGCTCTGGGAGGATCAGGTCCACCGCATGATCCCCGACCTGTCGGGCAACATCGGTTAGGCATTTCCCGAAGATCCGCGCCCCTGGCACCTCGCCCGGGGCGCGGACCCATTCCAGGGACACTGCGACATAGGTTAGGCTGCCCTATGTGAAACTCCCCCTGCGTCTCGGTCTCGCCGCCCTCGCCGCCGCCACCCTGGCCGGATGCTCATCCGCCACGGTCGCCGATGGAGGGTCCACCGAACCGGCGGCCGGGTTCCCGGTCAGCATCGACAACACCTTCGGCACCACCACACTCGAGACCGGCCCGGACCGGCTCGTCACCATGGGCTGGAACGCCCAGGACGTGCTCTACGCGCTCGGCCTCACCCCGGTCGGCCAGCCGAAGTACGTGTACGGCGCGAACCCGAACGGCGTGATGCCGTGGGCCGAACAGCATTACGACGCGGACAAGACCACGCTGTTCGACGACCCGCAGGCCGGAGAGCCCTCCATCGAGGCACTGGCCGCGTTGGCCCCGGACGCGATCCTGGCGCCCTACGAGGGCTTCGACGAGGCCTACTACAACAAGCTCAGCCAGCTCGCGCCCACCGTCGCCTACCCGGGTGAGGCCTGGCAGACCACCTGGCAGGACCAGACCAGCATCATCGGCGAGGCCGTCGGCAAGCCGAACGAGGCGCAGGGCCTGATAGACGGCCTGGGAAAGACCCTCGCCGACACCGCATCCGAGCACCCCGAGTTCGCGGGGAAGACGCTCGCGGTGGTGAACTTCGACACCGGCGCGGGCGAGGCCAACGTCTACCTTCCGACGGATCCGCGGGTCCAGGTCCTCACCGAGCTCGGTTTCGTCAACGCACCGGGCGTCGAGGCGCTGGCCGCGGACAACCCGAGCGGCAAGTTCTACCGGGACATCTCGTTGGAGAACGTCCGCGACATCGACGCCGATGTCGTCGTCGCCTTCACCGACGGCGCGACCGATCCGCTCGGTAATCCGGCGATCGCGTCGCTGGGGGCGGTGCAGCGTGGCTCGGCGGTCCTGTTCGACGACCAGCAGGTCATCGCCGGGCTCAGCAACGTGAACGTGCTGAGCATCCCCTGGGTGCTCGACAAGATCGTCCCCGAGCTGGCAGAGGCCGCGAAGCGGGCCGGTTGATCTCTGAGCGGCAAACTCCATGATGGCCGCGACCTTTCGGCCCGGATCGTAGATCGAGGCAAGGCAAGCACGAGTTGTCTGCAGGTCGCGCGGAAGAGCCCCGCGAGCCGTGTTATCGACCACATCGCCCGAGCATCGGCGTAGCGTCCACAGTGTCCTGGGTGTTGCACGGCGCAATGGGGCGTCGACCGCGGGGCGCGCTGGGGGTCAGGGATGGCACAGAGCGACACCGCCTTCGGCGGCACCGGGTCGGGCGCGGCGAAAGCGGACGTCGCCCATGCCGTGATGTTCGCGGGCGCCGCGGCGCTCGGCGGCTTCCTCTTCGGCTACGACACCGCCGTCATCAACGGAGCCGTCGGCGCCATCCGCGACCGGTACGACATCGGCGCGGCCGGAACGGGACTCACCGTCTCGCTCACTCTGCTCGGGGCGGCGCTCGGCGCCTGGATCGCGGGCGAGTTCGCCGATCGTCTGGGCCGGATCCGGGTGATGCAGATCGCGGCGGTGCTGTTCATCCTCGGCGCGATCGGGTCCGCTTTCCCGTTCAGCGTTTACGACCTCACCGCATGGCGGGTGCTCGGCGGTGTGGCGGTCGGCTTCGCCTCCGTGATCGCGCCCGCCTACATCGCGGAGATCTCCCCCGCCGCCATCAGGGGGCGCCTCGGCTCGATGTACCAGCTCGCCATCGTCCTCGGCATCGCCATCTCCCAGCTCGTCAACTACGCGCTGTCCGAGGCGGCGGGCGGGGCGAGGGGCATCGTGGCGGGTGTCGAGGCCTGGCAGTGGATGCTGGCGCTCGAGGCGGTCCCGGCCGTCCTCTACCTGATCATGACCTTCACCATCCCCGAGTCGCCTCGGTTCCTGGTCGCCCGCTCACGCGACGAGGATGCCCGCAAGATCATCTCCCGGTTGGAGGGCGGCGACGACGACGCGGTCACGCGGCGGATGAACGAGATCCGTGCCTCGCTGAGTGAACACCGCACCAAGACCACGATCCGCGAACTGTTCTCGAAGCGGCTCGGGGTGGCGCCACTGGTCTGGGTCGGTATCGCGCTCGCCGCCCTGCAGCAGTTCGTCGGGATCAACGTGATCTTCTACTATTCCAGCACCCTGTGGCAGGCCGTCGGCTACGGCGAGGACAGGTCCCTGTTCATCAGCGTCGTCAGCGCGCTGGTCAACATCCTCGGCACTTTCGTCGCGATCGCGGTCATCGACCGGATCGGCCGCAGACCGCTGCTCCTGATCGGCTCGGTGGGCATGGCCGTCTCACTGGCCGTCACGGCGGTGTGCTTCCACACCGCCACGATCACCACCGACGCGGACGGCGACTCGGTCGCGACCCTCAGCGACACGAACGGCACGATCGCGCTCCTGGCCGCCAATTCCTTCGTCTTCTTCTTCGCCTTCTCGTGGGGGCCCGTGGTCTGGGTGCTGATCAGCGAACTCTTCCCGAACCGGATCCGCGCGGCCGCGGTCGGCATCGCCACGGCGTCGAACTGGGTGGCGAACTTCCTGGTGTCGTCGACCTTCCCGACGCTCGCGGACTGGAACCTCTCGTTCACCTATGCCGGGTACGCCGCCATGTCCGCGATTTCGTTCTTCGTGGTCCTGCGGTTCGTCAAGGAGACCCGCGGGCGCACCCTCGAGGCCGCCGGCTGAGCCGAATCGGCGCGGGCTATCCCACTCCGGGACCGGCGGTGCCCAGGTCCGAGGACTCTGCCACCTCGGACCGGATGCCGACGACCCAGCCGGTGATCTGGCGAGCCAGATCCTGAGCCGTGAGACCGAGTTCCTTGAGGATCTGATCGCGCGAAGCGTGGTCGAGGAACCGTTGCGGCACACCGACATCCCTCGAGGGCGTGTCCACCCCCGCGCGGCGCAGGGCCGCGGACACGCTGGAACCGATACCGCCGTGCAGGCCGCTGTCCTCGACCGTGACAACCATCCGGAAGTCCCCGGCGAGCGCGACCAGGGCCTCGGGCACCGGCAGCACCCAGCGCGGGTCGACGACCGCGGCGCGGATTCCCTGCTGCTCGAGCCGGGCGGCGGTCTCGAGCGCCACCTCGGCGAAGGGGCCGACTGCGACGATCAGCACGTCGCCCGTGCCCTCCGGCATGCGCAGCACGTCGACCGTCCCGCCGAGGCGCTCGATTGCCGGGATGTCCTCGGCGACAGCACCCTTCGGGAACCGCAGCGCGGTCGGGCCGTCATTGACCGCGAGCGCCTCGGCGAGCTCCTCGCGCAGCGTGGCCGCATCCCTTGGCGCCGCGACGCGGATGCCCGGCACGATCCCGAGCAGCGAGAAGTCCCACATGCCGTTGTGGCTCGCGCCGTCAGCACCGGTGATCCCGGCCCGGTCCAGCACCAGGGTCACGGGCTGGTCGAGCAGCGCGACATCCATCAGCAACTGGTCGAACGCACGGTTGAGGAACGTCGAGTACACGGCGACCACCGGATGCAGTCCGCCGAGCGCGAGACCTGCCGCGGAGGTGAGCGCGTGCTGCTCGGCGATACCGACGTCGAACATCCGCTCCGGGAACCGTTCGCCGAAGGCCGCCAAGCCCGTCGGGCCCGGCATGGCCGCGGTGATCGCGACGATGTCCTTGCGGCGCTCGGCCTGGGCGATGAGCTCGTCGGAGAACACCGAGGTCCAGTCCGCGGCAGGCACGGAGGTGGAGCGACCGGTGAGCGGGTCGATGACTCCGGTGGCGTGCATCTGATCGGCTTCGTGGTTCTCCGCGTGCGCGTATCCCATGCCCTTGCGGGTCACCGCGTGCACGATCACCGGGCCGCCGAAGGACTTTGCCCGGCGCATCGCCGACTCGAGCGCCGCCTCGTCGTGGCCGTCGACCGGACCCAGGTACTTGATGCCCAGGTCGGTGAACATGACCTGGGGGCTCACCATGTCCTTGATCCCGGCCTTCATGCCGTGCAGGAGTTGGTACGCGGCGCGCCCGACCCACGGCATCTTCTTGACCATCCGTCGACTGTTGTCGAGGACTTTCTCGTAGCCCGGCTGCAACCGCAGCGCCGCGAGATGGTCGGCCAGGCCGCCGATGGTCGGGGCATAGGAGCGTCCGTTGTCATTGACCACGATGACGACCGAGCGATTCCGGCCCGCAGCGATGTTGTTGAGTGCCTCCCAACACATTCCGCCCGTGAGCGCGCCGTCACCGACCACGGCGACCACATGCCGGTTCTGGCCCGTCAGCTCGAAGGCCTTCGCCAGTCCGTCCGCGTAGGACAGTGCCGCGGAGGCGTGGGAGGACTCCACCCAGTCGTGCTCGCTCTCGGCGCGGCACGGGTAGCCGGAGAGTCCGCCCTGCTTGCGTAGCGAGTCGAAGCGATCCATCCGGCCGGTGACCATTTTGTGCACGTATGCCTGATGGCCGGTGTCGAAGATGATCGGATCAGACGGCGAGTCGAAGACCCGGTGGAGCGCCAGGGTGAGCTCGACGACGCCCAGGTTCGGCCCGAGATGCCCGCCGGTGGCGGACACCTTGTGCACGAGAAATTCACGGATCTCCGTGGCGAGCTCCCGCATCTCGGCGGGGCTGAGCGCGCGCAGATCGGTGGGCGCCTGGATTCGAGAAAGGACACCCAACGAGATCGCTCCCTCCAGAGACACAGCGAAACACTGCGTGAACACGGCGTCGACACCGTGCCGACCGACTCAGTCTACGGAGTCCGCACGCGACAACGACCCGACGTCCCGTCCGCCCGCGCGGCGCGGCGCGGCTGCCTGCCCCTTCTGCCGCACTTCGGTGACCCAGCTCACCGCCGTGGCCCTACGCTGACCCCATGCGCAACGTCGTCGACGGCCTCATCGGGGAGGTGTTCGCGCTGTGTCGGGAGAACCGCGCGGGCGAGCTCGCCGACTACATCCCCGAACTCGCGGCTGTCGATCCCGACTCGTTCTCGCTCTGCATCGCCACTTCCGACGGCTACGTCTACGAGTCAGGCGACGCGGACACCACGTTCACGATCCAGTCCATCTCGAAGCCGCTGACGTACGGTCTCGCGCTGGCCGACCGCGGCCTGACCGCGGTCGCCGAGAAGATCGATGTCGAACCGTCCGGGGAGCCGTTCAACGAGATCAGTCTCGACCCCGTCACCGAACGGCCCCGCAACCCGATGATCAACGCGGGCGCCATCGCGGCCGCCTCGCTGATCAGCGGGGACGATCCGGCGCAGCGATTCGAACGACTGCGCCGGTGCTACTCCCGGTACGCGGGCCGCGAGCTCACGCTCGACGATGCGGTCTACCGATCCGAAGCGCGGACCGGCCATCGCAACAGGGCGATCGGCCACATGCTGCGCTCCTTCGGCATCATCTCGGGGGACCCCGACGCCGCCGTCGACATGTACTTCCGGCAATGCGCGATCGGGGTCACCTGCCGCGACCTGTCGCTGATGGCGGCGACCCTGGCCAACAACGGGGTCAATCCGGTCACCCACCAGCGGGCGCTGGCGCCGGAGCTCGTCGAACGGGTGTTGAGCGTGATGACCACCTGCGGGATGTACGACGCCGCTGGCGACTGGGTGACGCAGGTGGGCCTGCCAGCCAAGAGCGGCGTCGGCGGCGGCGTGCTCGCGGTGCTGCCAGGCCAGATCGGCATCGCGGTGTACTCCCCTCGGCTCGACGCGCACGGCAACAGTGTGCGCGGCGTGCAGGCCTGCCGGGAGCTCTCCAAGCGCCTCGAGCTGCACTTCCTGCACGTGACACGGGCCGCCAGGTCGGCGATCCGGTCCAGTTACGCGGTCTCGGAGGCGCCGTCGAGGCAGCGCCGCGGGCCCGCGGAACGCGACTCGCTCGAGAAGGTCGGGCGGCGGGCCCGGATCTACGAGCTGCACGGCGACCTCCTGTTCGCGGGCACCGAGACCGCGGTCCGCGAGATCACCGACCAGAGCGGCGAACTCGAAGCGGTGGTCGTCGACATCCGGCGGGTGGACGACGTCAGCGGGATCGCGGGCAGGATGCTGGCGGACCTGCACGACGACCTGGACCGGCAGGGCTGCCAGCTCGCGCTCGTCGATCCCGAGGGCCTGCTGGGTCACACCACCTCGGAGCTCGTCCCCGCCGCTGGTGGCCGGGTCTTCGTCGATCTCGACGCGGCCATCGAGTGGTGCGAGGACACCCTCCTCGAGCGACACTGCGCGGGCGACCGGCTACCGGAGTCGATCACGCTCGCCGAGCACCCGCTGCTGTCGGCGTTGACCGCCGAGCAGTTCGACGGTTTCGCGCACGGGCTGGAGATCCGGACCGTGAACCGTGGCGAGACGATCGTGCGCCGAGGGGACCGGGCTGCCGGGATCTTTCTGATCCTCGCCGGGCGGGTCAGCAGCACCCTGCAGGGCTCCGACGGCGCCGTCCATCGGATCACCACCCTCGCACCGGGAATGACGTTCGGCGAGATGCCGATGCTGGTCGACGACCGGTTCCTGAACGACGTGCACGCGGACAGCGATGTCCGGTTGGCGGTGTTGCCACCGGATCGGTTCGCCCGGCTCACCGCCGAGGCGCCCGGGCTCAAGGTGGCGCTGCTGGAGGGGTTGGCCGCCGGTGCCTACGCCCAGATGGAGGCGGCGATCCGGTCGTTGGCGCCGCGGGGGCGTCTCGGATGAAGTCTGTCGGTACCCACGCCTAGGCTCGGGCGAAATTGCATTGCCCTCGACCGACCGATCGGAGAAGGTATTCAAATGACCTTGAACGCAGGACTCGCGATCGAAACCCACGGACTGGTCAAACGGTTCGGATCCAACGTCGCGGTCGACGGTGTCGACCTCGCGGTTCCCACCGGCGGTGTTTACGGCGTCCTCGGACCGAACGGGGCGGGCAAGACCACCACGATCCGCATGCTCGCGACGCTGCTCGAGATCGACGGCGGCAGCGCCAGGGTGCTCGGACACGACGTCTCCAAGGAAGCGGATACGGTCCGCAGCAAGGTCGCGCTGACCGGTCAGTTCGCGTCGCTGGACGAGGACCTGTCCGGCACCGAGAACCTGATGCTGTTGGCCAGGCTGTTCGGCTTCTCGAGGTCCGCGGCCAGGGCCAGGTCGGAACAGCTGCTGGCGGCCTTTGACCTCACCGAGGCGGGACCGCGGCAGGTCAAGACGTTCTCCGGCGGCATGCGGAGGCGGCTGGACATCGCGGCCAGCATCATCGTCACCCCGGAGCTCATCTTCCTCGACGAGCCCACCACCGGACTCGACCCGCGTAGCCGCAACCAGGTCTGGGAGATCGTCAGGGCCCTCGTCGCCGGCGGCACCACGGTGCTGCTCACCACCCAGTACCTCGACGAGGCCGACCAGCTCGCGGACCGGGTCGCGGTCATCGATCACGGCAAGGTCATCGCGGAAGGCACCACCGGCGAGCTGAAGGCCTCCGTTGGCTCCGGCGCCCTGCACGTGCGGGTCGCCGATCAGTCCAGGCGCGAGGATGCCGCCCTCCTGCTCGGCGACGTCCTCGGCGTCGAGATCAGTCGGGAATCGGATCCCGCGGCCGTCACCGCGCGGATCGACGACCCGCAGCGAGTCGCTCGCGCGCTGCCCGCGCTGGACGACGCGGGCATCGCGGTGACCACCTTCGCGCTGGGACAGCCCAGCCTCGACGAGGTGTTCCTCGCGCTCACCGGGCGGCCAGCCGAAGCAGAAGACGACCAGGAATTCGTGAAGGAGCCGGCATCATGACCTCGACGTCCGTGCAATCCCCGTCCACCGCCTCAGCGGTGGGCGACGTGCTTGCGCTCTCCGGGCCGCGACCTGCGCGCCCGAACGCGCTGTCGGCGTCGCTGTCGTTCGGCTGGCGGGCGCTGCTCAAGATCAAGCACGTCCCCGAGCAGTTGTTCGACGTGACCATGTTCCCGATCATGTTCACGCTGATGTTCACCTACCTGTTCGGCGGAGCCCTCGCGGGCTCCACCGAGGCGTACGTGCAGTTCCTGATTCCCGGCATCCTGGTCCAGACGGTGGTCATGATCACCATGTACACCGGGCTGACGCTGAACAAGGACATCGAGAAGGGCGTCTTCGACCGGTTCCGGTCCCTGCCGATCTGGCGGCCTGCGCCGCTGGTCGGCGCCCTCTTCGGCGACGTGGTCCGCTACACGATCGCCTCGGTGATCGTGATGATCCTCGGCCTGATCCTCGGGTTCCGGCCCCAGGGCGGGTTCGTCGGCGTGGTCGCCTCGATCGCGCTGCTGCTGCTTTTCTCGTTCAGCATGTCCTGGATCTGGACGATGTTCGCGATGATGATGCGCACCGAAACCGCTGTGATGGGGGTGTCGATGTTCATCCTGTTCCCGCTGACCTTCGCCAGCAACATCTTCGTCGACCCCGCCACCATGCCCGGCTGGCTGCAGGCCTTCGTGAACGTGAACCCGATCAGCAAGCTGGTGAGCGCGATCCGGGGACTGATGGCGGGCGCCCTCGACGTCGCGGACCTGATGGTCGTGTTCGGCTGGTGCGCCGGCTTCATCCTGATCTTCGGGCCCATCACCATGCGTCTGTACAACCGGAAGTCGTGAGCGCACGGATGAAGTCCTCGGTGACCGTGATCGGCCACGGCGCGGCTGCCGTTGCGCCCGACATCATGCGGATCACGGTGTCGGTCGAGGTGCGCAGACCCGACGTGACGAGCGCGTTCGAGCGGGCGGGGCACGCCGCGCAGGCCGTGTCCGAGGCGCTGCGGGCGTCCGGGGTCTCCCCCACCGACGTCTCGACCACGGGGCTGTCCGTTCACGCCGACACCGTGTGGCAGGAGAACAAGGGGCAGAAGTTGGTCGGGTACATCGCGACCACCGCGCTGTCGGTGACGCTGCGCGACCTCTCCGCACCGGGCCGGGTCATCGCGGATTGCGTCAGCGCGGGCGGCGACGACGTCCGCCTCGGTGGACTCGAACTCGCGATCGCGGACCAGTCCGGTCTGCTGAGCCAGGCCAGGGACGCGGCGTTCGCCGATGCCCGCGCCAAGGCGGAGCAGTATGCCCGGCTGTCGGGTCGCGAACTGGGCAAGGTGGTCGAGGTCTCCGAGAACACCGAGCCCTCGGCCGTTCCTCGCCCGATGGTCCGGGCCATGAAGGCCGCAGCCGACGCCATGCCCATCGAGCGCGGCGAGACGGAACTGTCCGCCTCGGTGCTGGTGCGCTGGACCCTCTCCTGACCTGGACCTGACACGAGTGTGGCCCGTCCATGAGGACGGGCCACACTCATTCGGTCGGGACGCTACCCCCGGAGGGTGCTCATACCCTCTCGTACTCGACGTCCGCCTCGGAGGGCTTGATGTCGATCGTGGTTCGCAGCGGCTTGTTCGGTAGGAAGACCACCGCGATCACGGTGACCACCGCGACGGCGGCCGCGATCAAGAAGATCCGTCCTGTCGCGTCGCCATAGGCCACGCGGATCACGTCCTGCACGGGGGCGGGCAGCGCCGTCAGGTTCAGATTGCCGCCGCCCCCCGGCGTGTGCGTGTCGATCCCCAGCTTCGCGAAACCCTCCGCGGTGAGGTCGGTGACGCGGGTCGCGAGCACCGAGCCGAGCACCGAGACACCGATGGCGCCGCCGAAGGTCCGGAAGAAGGCGACCACCGAACTGGCCGCACCGATGTCGTGAACGCTGACCGTGTTCTGCACAGCGAGCACGACGTTCTGCATCAGCATGCCGGTGCCGAGTCCGAGCAGCGCGATCATCAGGCCGATCAGCCACATCTGCGTCTCGTGGTCGATCGTGCTCAGGAGTAGGAACCCGACGAGCTGCAGGATGGAGCCCGTCACGACGAAGGCCTTCCACTTGCCGAACTTGGTGATCAGAAGGCCGGAGCCGACGGTGCCGACGAGCATGCCGAAGACCATCGGGATGGTCAGCAGGCCGGCCTCGGTCGGGGTGTGCCCCCGTGCGGTCTGGAAGTACTGGCCGAGGAACGTGGTGGCGCCGAAGAGCCCGACGCCGACTGCGACCGAGGAGATGATCGCGAGCGCGGTGGTGCGCTCGGTGACGATCTTGAGCGGGATGATCGGCGACTTCGCCTTGCTCTCGACGATGATTGTCGCGATCAGCAGCAGCAGTCCGACTCCGACGAGGACGGCGGATTCGGTCGAGACCCAGTCGTAGTAGGTGGCCTTGCCCGCGAAGGACACCCAGATCAGCAACACCGACACCCCGGCCGTCAGCAGCGTCGCTCCTAGCCAGTCGATGGACACGCCGTCCTTGCGGTCGGTCTCGATGTGCAGGGTCTTCTGCAGCAGGAAGAGGGCGATGACCGCGAGCGGGACGCTCACGAAGAAGCACCAGCGCCATCCGAGGCCGTCCGCGATGACGCCGCCGAGCACCGGTCCGCCCGCCATCGACACGGCCATGACCCCGCCCATGTATCCGGAGTAGCGGCCGCGATCGCGGGGCGGAATGATGCTGCCGATGATGGCGACGACCAGGGCCGTCAGCCCGCCCATCCCGATGCCCTGGATTACGCGGGCGCCCAACAGGACCGGTACGTCCGGCGCGAACCCGGCGATGACCGAGCCCACGACGAAGATCACGATCGAGGTCTGGACCAGGAGCTTCTTGTTGTAGAGGTCGGAGAGCTTCCCCCAGATCGGTGTCGACGCCGCGGTGGCGAGCAACGCGGTGGTGATCACCCAGGCGTACTGCGTCTGCGTGCCGTCGAGGTCACCGATGATGGTGGGCAGCGCGGTCGAGACGATCGTCGAGCTGATCATCGCGGTGAACAGCGCGGCGAGCAGTCCGGCGAGGACCCGGAGGATCTCCTTGTGCGTCATGAGCACCTCGACGCCGGCCGGCGCCGCCTGGCGCGGCTGGTATTCGGTTTCGGTCATGCGGATGGGCTCCCCTGGTTGTGAGAATCAGCGTCGGACACGGCTCTCCGTCCCGGCGGGGTCATGAAGGTGTCCTTGAGTCGGCGGAGGGAGGACAGCGCGGCAATGGCCTCGTCCTGACTCCAGTCGCCCAGCAGGTCGTGCAAGCGATCCGCCCGGAGTTTCCGGTTGGTGCGCAGCAACTCGGCCCCGGATTCCGTCAGCCGGACGAGCGAGGCCCGTCCGTCCTCCGGGTCCGCGTGCCGTTCCACGAGCCCGGCATCGACCAGCTCCGCGATCTGACGGCTGAGCGACGACTGACTGAGGCACAGGATCGCGGCGAGCTCGGTCTGCCTGCACTTGCCGACCGTGGCGAGCCCGCCCAGCACCCCGAGCAGCGCGGGCGGCAGACCCGTCCCGTCGCCGCTGCCCAGAAGATGACGCAACGCCCTGCCGAAGAGAAATACCTCCTCGACGAGGTCCTCCGCTGTCGCGGTTTGCACGGCCATGGCGTCCCCTGCACGTCTGATTAATGCTTGCGGTATGCAACTATATATTAGTTGCATTGGCCAAGCAAGTTAGATCAGGGCGCGGGACTCCCGAAGGCGTGTGGCAAGAAATGCTGGACCCGCTACCGCGTCAGCAGCGCGAGACACTCCACGTGATGGGTCATCGGGAACGCGTCGAACGCGCGCACCTGCTCGAGCCGGTAACCCTGCGCGAGATAGAGCCCCATGTCCCGACCGAAGGCCGCCGGATCGCAGCCGATGTGCACCACCCGAGCGGGTGACGCCTGCGCGAGCGCCTCGATGACCTCGCGGCCCGCACCGGAGCGCGGCGGATCGAGCACCACCGCGCCCACCGGCCCCGGCAACTCCCCCACCACCTTCTCCACCCGGGCCGCGCGCAACCGCACCTGGCCGAGGTCCGCCAGCGCGCGCCTGCCGTCCTCGACCGCGCCGCGGCCGGACTCCACCGAGACCACCTCGCCGCTCGGCCCCACCTGGCCGGCCAGCGCCGCGGCGAACACGCCGACCCCGCCGTACAGGTCCCAGGCGATCGAATCGGGGGCGGCATCCGCCCACTGCCCGACGACCGTCGAATAGGCCTGTGCGGCACCGCGATGCGACTGCCAGAAACCGGTCGCCGAGAGCTCCCACTCCCGCCCGCCGACCCGCTCCACCGCGCGGCCGCTGCCCTCCACCACGTGCTCGCGGCGCGGGCCCGCCTGCGCGGCGCGCCGTGCGGTGGCACCGCGCCGACCCGGGCTGCGGCGGCCGATGCTCGACACCTTCGCGGGCTCGATCTCCACCACGTGCCGGGTCCCGTCCCCGTCCACCGTCACCTGGATCTCGCCCCCGGGCCGCCAGTCCCGCTCGTCCAGACCCTGGTAGGTCCCCAGCACCGGCTGCGGGCACAGCAGTTCGGTGATCACCTTCGCGCTGCGGTAGCCGTGGAAACCGGCCCGGCCCTGGCCGTCGACCGCGAGCCGGAGCCTGGTTCGCCAGCCGGTGCCGTCCCCGGTGCCGGGCAGCTCCTCGACCTCGATCTCGCGCTCGACGCTTGCGAGCCTGCGGAGCTGCTCGGCGACCACCGACGCCTTCATCGCCCGCTGGGCGTCCAGGCCTGCGTGCGAGAAGTCGCAACAGCCCGCCCCGCCTGGCCCGGAGATCGGGCATGTCGCCGCCACCCGATCCGGTGAGGCCTCCACGATCTGCACGGCGTCCGCGCGGCAGAACGACCCGCCGCGGTCCTCGGTGATCTCGGCCAGGACGAGCTCGCCCGGCAACCCGTGCCGGACGAACACCACCCGGCCCTCGTGCCTGGCGACGCAGAAGCCGCCGTGGCCCGGATTCCCGAGCCGAACCTCGATGCTGCGGCCGAACCAGCTCTCGCTCACCGGCTGTTGTCCTCCGCGGCGTCGAATCCGCGTCTGGTCCCGCCGGGCACCGCCTGGACGCGTTCACGCTTGGCCCGCTCCGAGGAACTGAGCTGCCACGGCACGCTCGTGACCATCACCCCTGGCTGGAACAGCAGACGGCTCTTCAGGCGCAACGCGCTCTGGTTGTGCAGGATCTGCTCCCACCAGTGACCGACCACGTACTCGGGGATGAACACCGTGACCACCTCGCGGGGCGAATCGCGTCGCACCCGCTTGACGTAGTCGAGGACCGGCTTGGTGATCTCGCGGTACGGCGACTCGATCACCTTGAGCGGCACGGTGATATCGCTGTTCTGCCATTCCCGCACCAACGACCGGGTGTCCGCCTCGTCGACGTTGACCGTCACGGCCTCCAGGGTGTCCGGCCGGGTGGCACGGGCGTAGGCGATCGCGCGCATCGTCGGCATGTGCAGCTTCGACACCAGCACGATCGAGTGGGTCCGGCTCGGCAGCACGCCGTCCCACTCCTGCTCGTCCAGTTCCGCCGCGACGCTGTCGTAATGCCTGCGGATCGACTTCATGACGGCGAATATCGCGACCATCGCGACGATCGCGATCCAGGCGCCCGCCGCGAACTTGGTGATCAACACGATGATCAGGACGGTGGCGGTCATCGCGAGGCCGATCGAGTTGATGATCCGCGAGCGATGCATGCGGCGGCGCGCCGCCGGATCCGTCTCTGACTGCAGATGCCTGGTCCAGTGCTTGATCATGCCCGTCTGGCTGAGCACGAACGAGACGAACACCCCGACGATGTAGAGCTGGATCAGCTTGGTGACCTCGGCCTCGAAGACCACGACGAAGGCGATCGCGGCGCCGGACAGGAACAGGATGCCGTTGCTGAAGGCCAACCGGTCCCCTCGGGTGTGCAGCTGCCGAGGCAGGTAGCGATCCTGGGCGAGGATCGAGCCGAGCACCGGGAACCCGTTGAAGGCGGTGTTCGCCGCGAGCACCAGGATCAGCGCGGTGACGATCGCGATGAAATAGAAGCCGACCGGGAAGCCCGAGAAGACGGCCTCCGCGATCTGGGCGATCAGCGTCTTCTGCTGGTAGCCCTCGGGCGCGTCCACGAGCTGCTCGGCCGGATTGTGCGCGTACACGATCCCGATCTTCTGGGCCAGGGTGATGATGCCCATCAGGAGGACGATAGCGATCGCCCCCAGCAGGAACAGAGTGGTGGCGGCGTTGCGGGACTTGGGCTTCTGGAAAGCGGGCACCCCGTTGCTGATCGCCTCGACACCGGTCAGCGCCGCGCAGCCCGAGGAGAACGCGCGGGCGATCAGGAACGCGAACGCGATCCCGTAGAGCTGGGTGTTCTCCGCGTGCAACTCGAAGCCGGCCGACTCGGCCCTGACGTCGTCGCCGAGCACGTAGATGCGGAAGAGGCCCCACGCCAGCATGAGGACCATCCCGACGATGAACGCGTAGGTGGGGATGGCGAACGCGGTTCCGGACTCTCGGATGCCGCGCAGGTTGATCGCGGTGAGCAGCACGATCGCCGCGACCGCGAACAGCACCTTGTGGGTGGCGACAAAGGGCACCGCGGAGCCGATGTTCGATGCGGCCGAGGAGATCGAGACCGCCACCGTGAGCACGTAATCGACCATCAGCGCGCTGCCGACCGTCAGTCCGGCCGTCGGCCCGAGGTTCGTGGTGGCCACCTCGTAGTCGCCGCCGCCCGAGGGATACGCGTGCACGTTCTGGCGGTAGCTGGCCACCACGACCGCCATCACCGCGCAGACGGCCAGCCCGATCCACGGCGTGTACATGTACGCCGAGATGCCTGCCACGGACAGGACGAGGAAGATCTCCTCCGGCGCGTAGGCGACCGAGGACATCGCATCGGAGGCGAAGACCGGCAGCGCGATTCGCTTGGGCAGCAGTGTGTGCCCCAGCTTGTCGCTACGGAACGGTCTACCCACCAGCAGCCGCTTGGCAGCGGTCGAGAGCTTTGACACCGGGAAAGCGTAATCCGTCCGAACCGATCCAGTGCTATCCGCCACCAAGTAGCCGCGATCCGCCGCAGGCGGCCCGGCGAAGTCCGATCTGTGCGGACGCCGCCGCACCGGGGACGGTACCGTTCGAATCGATGGTCGCCGCCGCCGTGGCGACCGCAGCACAGCGTCGGAGAACCGACGAGCGGAGGCCAGCGGTGTATGTAGTCGTGATGGGGTGCGGCCGGGTCGGATCGGCCCTCGCGGCCGGACTGAACCGGATCGGCCACGAGGTCGCGATCATCGACCGGGACCCCGACGCCTTCCGGCGCCTCGACCCCGAATTCACCGGACACCGGGTCGTGGGCATGGGTTTCGACCGCGATGTGCTGCTCAAGGCGGGCATCGAACGGGCCGAGGCGTTCGCTGCGGTCTCGTCCGGCGACAACTCGAACATCATCTCCGCCCGGGTGGCGAGGGAGAACTTCGGCGTCAGCCGGGTCGTCGCGCGGATCTACGACGCCAAGCGCGCGGCGGTGTACGAACGGCTGGGCATCCCGACGGTGGCGACCGTGCCGTGGACCACCGACCGCTTCCTGCACCACCTCACCCGCGAGAGTCACACCACCAAGTGGCGCGATCCGTCCGGCACCGTCGCGGTCGCGGAGCTCGAACTGCACGAGGACTGGGTCGGTCACAACATCACCGAACTCGAGGAGCACACCAACTCCAGAGTCGCGTTCCTCATTCGTTTCGGCACCGGGGTGCTGCCCGACCGTCGCACGGTGATCCAGGCGGACGACCAGGTGTACGTCGCCGCGGTCTCCGGGACGGTCGCCGAGGCCGTTGCGCTGGCCGCCACCGCACCGCCCTCGGACAATTGATGAGCATCCCTGGGCGGTGGGATGGCGGCACGACGTCGCCCACCGCTGCACACGTCATGACCACTGACCCGAACGGATGGACCCGATGAGAGTCGCAATCGCAGGCGCAGGCGCGGTTGGTCGATCGATCGCCCGCGAGCTGATCCGAGGCGACCACCACGTGATGCTGATCGAGCGCAATCTCGAACACGTCGACACCGAGTCGATCCCCGAGGCGGTGTGGGTGCACGCCGATGCCTGTGAGCTGGCCCTGCTCGAGTCGTCCGCGCTCGAGTCCTACGACGTCGTCATCGCAGCGACCGGCGACGACAAGGTCAACATCGTGGTGAGCCTGCTGGCCAAGACGGAGTTTGCGGTCAAGCGGGTGGTCGCCCGGGTCAACGACCCGCGCAACGAGTGGCTCTTCGACGACTCCTGGGGCGTCGACGTGGCGGTTTCCACCCCTCGCATGCTCGCCTCGCTGGTCGAGGAGGCGGTCTCGGTCGGTGACCTGGTGCGATTGATGACCTTCCGGCAGGGGCAGGCGAACCTCGTGGAGATCACCCTGCCCGCGGACACCGAACTCGCGGGCAAGCCGGTCCGCAAGATCCAGCTTCCCCGGGACGCCGCGCTGGTCACCATCCTCCGCGGCGGCCGGGTGATCGTCCCCCAGCAGGATGACCCGATCGAGGGCGGTGACGAGCTGCTCTTCGTCGCCTCCGTCGAGGTCGAGGACGACCTGCGGAGGGCGGTCGGCGTCAAACGCTGACCGTGAGGTCAAATCTAGGAACGCTCGTCGCCTGAACCGTTCGGCTCGGCTCCGCGGTCCTGTGAGGCCTCTGTGTCTTCCTGTGCGTCTGCCTCTTCCTGCGCCTCCGCGGCCCGGTCGGCGCGTCGCACCAACCACACGGTTGTCACCAGCACCAGCGCGGTCAGCGGCCAACCCATCGCGACGCGTGAGACCGCGAGCCAGCCGGTGTGATCGGTGTCGTAGAGCTGCGACTGCACCAGGTAGCGGGACCCGAAGACGAGCGCCCACGCGGCGGTGGCGAGGTCGTACGCGCGGACCGCGGCCTTGCTGCTCCGCCACGAATTGCCGTGGCCGTTGAGGAAGCCCCAGAGCACACCGACCAGCGGCCACCGGAACAGGATCGAGAGCAGGAAGACACCCGCATAGGCGAGGCTCGTGTAGATCCCGAACAGGAAGTAGCCCTTGGCATCCCCGGTCCGGTAGGCGATGAAGGCGCACACACCCACGCCAAGGAAGCCCGAGATCGCGGGCTGGATGGCGCCGCGGGCGATCATTCGCCACACCAGGACCCCGGCCGCGACACCGAGCGCCGCCCAGATGGCCGCCGTCAGGCCCCAGAAGCTGTTGATCGGGACGAAGACCAGGATCGGCAGGGTCGAGTAGACCAGCCCGCTGACTCCGCCGAGCTGTTCGAGAATGGACTGCTGCTGCCTGTCGGTCACCCGACGAGACTGCCACATTTGCCCACGATGACTACGAATCGCCTCGTAGCTCGTAGTACGGGTTGTAGATGACCTTCTGGCCGTTGCGTTCGCCGACGCGTCCTCGCACCAGAAGCGTCTTGCCCGGTTCGATCCCGGCGATCCGGCGCCTGCCGATCCACACCAGGGTCACGGCCTCGGTTCCGTCGAAGAACTCGGCCTCCATGCTCGCGGTGGAGGCCTTGGGGCACGTCTCCACGCTGCGTAGCCGCCCGAGCATGGTGACCTCGTCACCGCGGCTACAGTCGCAGGCGCGCTGTGCGCCTGACGCCTGCGACGATTCCACCATTGCCTCGGCATCGAGCTGATCGAGGTCCTCGGTGAGCCGGCGGGTGAGCCGACGGAAATAGCCTGTGGCCGCGAGTGCCATAGCGCGCTCCTGGAGCAGGTGCGGTGCGACGATCGCCCCGCTTGTAGGTCTGTGTGATCGCCACTGTAGACCCATCCCGAACCGGTAACCACACCGCTGTGAGGAGTGTCGCTGTCGCCGGGCGAATCCCCGATCACGGCCCCGACGGCACCCGTCTGGCGACCGCCGACACCCTCGGTGCGACCATCGACTGATGCACGAGATGACATGGCCACCGGCTGCGGTGGTGCTGCCAGGAACCGGGTCCGACGCACACTTCGCGGAGAAGGCGTTCTCCGGTGCGTTGACGCAGATCGGGGTGGAGGTCATCGCCGTCGAACCCGACCCGCGGCGGGTGGTCGACAGCTACCTCGAGGCGCTCGACGCGGCCGCGGACCGGCACGGCCGAATCCTCGTCGGCGGGGTGTCGATCGGCGCAGCTGTGGCCGCGCAATGGGCCGCGCGAAACGGCTCCCGCGCCGCCGGGGTGCTCTCCGCGCTGCCTGCCTGGATCGGCGATCCGGCGGACGCCCCCGCCGCACTGAGCGCCACCATGACGGCCCGCATGCTTCGAGCGGACGGACTCGACGCAGTGACCAGCGCGATGATCGAGACCAGCCCCGCCTGGCTCGGCGGCGAACTCGAGCGATCCTGGCGATCGCAGTGGCCACACCTGCCCAATGCCCTCGAGGAGGCCGCCGCCTACCACGGCCTCGTCGAGGAGCACCTCGCACGGATCACGGTGCCCGTGGGCATCTGCGCCGCCACCGACGACCCGGTGCACCCGATCGCGGTCGCCCGGCGCTGGGTGAATGCGCTGCCGTCGGCCGCGCTGACGACCGTCACCCTCGACGAGATCGGCGCCGACCCCGGAATCCTCGGCCGGTCCTGCCTGGCCGCCTTGCCTGCGTCCTGATCAGTTGCGGCCCTTGTGCATCTGCTGCATGGCGGACCCGGAGCCACCCGGACGCTCCTCCGGGGGCAAGGCGTGGTTCTGGGCCGCTGCTGCGGCTGCCTCGGCAGCGGCGGCGGCCTGAGCGACCGCAGCCTCCTGCACCTCGGCCGATTGCTGGGCCTGCGCGGCCTGCTGCTGGGCCTGCATCTGCTGTTCCTGGGCGGCGATCAGCTGTTCGGCCAGCATCTGCGGGAGCACCACCGGGAGCGGGGTCCGCACGGGGTACGGTTCCGCGCCACGGTTGACCACCGTGCCGGCGAGGATCTCCCTGGCGATCGCGGTCAGCGGGTCGCCAAGGCCGGCCGACCCGACCGGACCGGCCACCACACACCGGATCATCCAGCGCGGCCCGTCGACGCCGATGAAGCGGAGGTCGGCGTTCGGGGTGACCGCATGCAGTTCGCGGCCCCACGGACCGCTCTGCACGCTGATCTCCGCCTGGTCGGCGCGCAGCGACTCGGTCAGGTCGCCCGCGACCTCGCGCCACTGCCCCGGCGACTTCGGCGCGGCGTACGCCGCGATCGTGATCCGGCCGTGCTCGGTGACGAGGTGCACCGCCTGCGGGGTGCCGTCCGGCGCCATCTCCACCTGGATCTGACCACCCTCGGGGAGCGGGACCTGCACCGATCCGAGGTCGAGCCGCGACGCGGCTGCGCCCTCGGCTTCGTCGAGTTCGCCCAGGTCGTACGGCCCGCCCTCGTGCCCGTCCGTCATGTCGAACTCGTCACGCTCGGCCTGCTCGTCTCCGCGGACATCCTCGAACTGCTCGAGGTCCTCGTCGTCGACCTTCTTCTTGCGTCCGAAAATCATCGTGCACCTTCCTCCGCCAGCGCCGACACCGCGTGCAGGCTGGCATGACCACCGCTGGATCCGTATCCGCCCGCGCCGCGCGTCGTCTCGTCGAGCGAGTCGACCTCCACGAAGGACACCAGCTCCACGCGCTGCACCAGCAGCTGCGCGATCCGGTCTCCGCGACTGATCGCGATCGGCGTGCGCGGATCGTGATTGATCAGACACACCTTGATCTCGCCTCGGTAGCCCGCGTCCACCGTCCCCGGCGTGTTCACCACCGACAGGCCGGATTTGGCGGCCAGACCCGACCTCGGATGTATCAGTCCGACGGTGCCGACCGGCAGCGCAACGGCGATTCCGGTACCCACCAGGGTCCGCTCCCCCGGCTCGATGGTCACGTCGACCGTGGAACACAGATCGACGCCCGCGTCGCCCGCGTGGGCACGCTGCGGGATCGGCATGTCGGGATCAAGGCGCAGCAGCTCGATGGCTGGAAGATCGCTCACGCGCACCGAGACTACTCTGGATACGTGCCCGAGAACCCTCACCCTGCCTCGACAACCGACATGGGCGGCACCGCCGCCGCCGACACCGGCGGCACCGCCGCCGTCGGCAAGACCGACCACACCGCCCCGATCTACTCGGAGCGGCTGTGGGTACCGCTGTGGTGGTGGGCCGCGGGCCTGGCCGTCGCCGGTCTGCTCGCCGCGGAGGTGCACATGGGAAACCCCGGCCTGCTGGCCTGGTTGCCGTACGTGCTGCTGTTGCCGTTCCCGGTGTGGGTCCTGCTGTGGCTGAGCCGGCTGCGGATCGAGGTCGTCGCCGGCCCCGGCCAGTTGCGCGTCGGCCGGGCGAACCTGCCACTGGACGCGATCGCCCGGGTCGCCGTTGTGCCCGCCACCGCCAAATCCGCGGCGCTCGGCAGGCAGCTGGACCCGGCCGCGTACGTGCAGCACCGAACCTGGATCAAGACGATGGTCCTGATCGTTCTCGATGATCCAGAGGACCCCACACCGTACTGGCTGGTCAGCACCCGCAGGCCCGCCGAGCTGGCGGCCCTGCTCAAGCCCTAGGTGTAATTCCTGGGGCCACAGGCCCCTCCGACCCCGGACACCACTGTGCCCGGCCTGCGAACAGGCCGGGCACGACTTCTTTTCACCTGACCGTGGCGCCCCCGCGCCCCGGTCGGATCAGCTACCGGAAGCAGCTCGCTCAGGCTGCGCAATCCATGCAGATGAGCACGCCACCGGCGTCGCTGGCGAGCCTGCTCCGGTGATGCACCAGGAAGCAGCTCGAACACGTGAACTCATCGGCCTGCTTCGGAACGACCCGGACCGACAGTTCCTCGCCGGACAGATCCGCACCGGGCAGCTCGAACGACTCCGCGGTGTCGGACTCGTCGACGTCGACGACCGCGGACTGCGCCTCGTTGCGCCTGGCCTTCAACTCCTCGAGCGAATCCTCCGAAACCTCGTCGGATTCCGAACGCCTCGGTGCGTCGTAGTCGGTTGCCATCTCGTCTTCCCCTCGTCTTCTCTCGTCATCGATTCCCCCGGCCACACACCACAGCCGAATACACGAATCAACCCGTGTGGCTGCATAACGCTCGGGAACGCCGAATAGTGCCCGAAAGTTAGCGCAGGTAATATGATCTGCACCACATTTCACCCTTCCGTCCGGTCCTCGAAACGCCCGTCGTGTACGACTGCGGCCGCCAGACAATAGCCGAACTCCGGGGAAATGTCGCGGGCCATTCACCACGGGTCGGAAACTGTCGGAAAATCGACACAAACGACCGACAGACCGTGACATTTCCGCGACATTCCGAGCCGCGACCGCGTCGACAGGGATCCCGGTGTCGCCCTCTAGAGTGAGTGCGCACCGGCGCCACTGTGGCGCCGATCTGCTGGCGCAGCGGAGAGGTCGGGACGAATCGTGGTTTCACTGATCACACAGGGTCACTCCACCGACGATCAAGGCCGTCCGTTCCGGAAGCGACGGGTCATGCCCGTCGTCGTGTTGATCAGCATCCTCGCCCTGCTCGGCTCCGCGATGTGGGTTCGCATCCTCACCAAGGACGAGGAGGTCTCCGCCGCGGTGACGTGCAACCTCCCACAGGCGGCCGCGCAGCCCGCCGACCCGAACGCCCCGGCCCCGCAGCCGCTCGGCAAGAAGATGGATCCGAACACACTGCTGGACGTGGAACCCACCACGCTCGCCGCGACCAGGGTTCGCGTCTTCAACGCCAACGGCGAGCGGGGCCAGGCCGCGCAGGTGGCGGCGCAGCTCAGCGGGTACGGCTACGCCAGCGCCCCCGACGTCCAGGTCGGCAACGACCCCGTCTACGTCGACCAGAACATGCAGTGCCACGGACAGATCCGCTTCGGCGCCAACGGCCTCGCGGCGGCCAGCGCGCTGTGGCTGGTCGCGCCGTGCGCGGAGCTGATCGAGGACGCGCGTCAGGACGACACCGTCGATCTGGCCCTCGGCAGCTACTTCAACGACCTCGCGCCGAACACCGACGCCGAGGAGGTGCTGGCCGCGTTGAAGGAGCCGGCGCCCGGCGGCATGGCGGCCGCGCCGGTCGACATCAGCCTGCTCAAGGCCGCCCGCACCGCCCGCTGCTGACGGCTCAGTCCGGAATCGGGTCGAACACCCCGGCCTCCGCGAAGACCGCGTCCAATTCCGCCGCGATCCCCGGCGCCGCCGCGACCACCACCTCGCCCGCGGCGCTCATCGTGTGCGGCGCAGGCGTCCGCACCTGCGCGCCCGCCTCGCTCGCGATGAGCGATCCCGCCGCCCAGTCCCACGGGCTGAGCCCGTGCTCGAAATGCGCGTCGACACGCCCCGAGGCCACCATGCACAGGTCGAGGGCGGCTGAGCCGACCCTGCGGATGTCGCGGACCTGGGGCAGCACCCGCCCGATCAGCGCGCCCTGCGCCTGCCTGCGGGCCCGGCCGTAACCGAACCCGGTCGCGAGCAGCGCCACCGACACCTCCGACACCGGATTGCACCGCAACGTGTGCTCGGTGCCATCGGCCTCGAGCAGCGTCGCGCCGTGGCCGAGCGCAGCCGAGTACACGACGTCCGCGGGGACGTCCACCACGGCGCCTGCCACGGAGACACCGTCGATCTGCGCGGCGACCGACACCGCGAAGGCCGGGATGCCGTAGAGGAAGTTCACGGTGCCGTCGATGGGATCGAGCACCCAGCGGACGCCCTGGATCTGCTCGGCCTCTCCCCCGCCCTCCTCGCCGAGGATGGCGTCGTCCGGCCGCAGGCCCGCGAGCAGTCCGCGGATCAATTCCTCGGTCTCGGTGTCCACGACCGTGACCGGATCGGTCGGGTGACTCTTGGTGGCAACCGAACTGTCCTCGGCGAGAACCCCTGTCACAGCGAACACCTCCGGCCGACGGGCCCGCACGTGCCTGGCGGCGGCGACGGCCACCCGAACCGCCACTTCGCGCAGCGTGCGCGGGTCGTCGGGACCACCGACTGCATCGGATTCGGACGTTGTCGGGACAGCGGCATGGGACTGCAAAGAAGGCACGCCCCATGGTGCCTCATCACCCGACTCCCGCGCCGGAGTTCGCCCTGGCGATTAGGGTTGCGCCATGACTGAATCGACTCACTCGCGGTCATCTGACGACAGCCAGGGCAGCGGCCGACGCGGGTTCGGCATCGACGTCGGCGGGAGCGGCGTCAAGGGCGGCCTGGTCGACCTGGAGACCGGTGACCTGATCGGCGAGCGGATCAAGATCGGGACCCCGCAGCCGTCCACCCCCGACGCCATCGCGGGCACCGTCGCGGAGATCGTCGCGCGGGCCGGATGGGACGGCGCTGTCGGACTCACGCTGCCCGCCGTGGTCACGGGCGGGGTGGCCAGGACGGCGGCCAACATCGACAAGTCCTGGATCGGAACGGACGCGGCCACCCTGTTCGGGCAGGCCCTCGGCGGCCGCCCCGTGACCGTGCTCAACGACGCCGACGCGGCGGGGGTGGCGGAGGACACCTACGGCGCGGGCAAGGACGTCGACGGTGTGGTCGTGCTGTTGACCTTCGGCACCGGGATCGGATCGGCGATCCTGCACCGCGGGGTATTGCTGCCCAACACCGAGTTCGGGCACATGGAGGTCGACGGCAAGGAGGCCGAACACCGCGCCGCATCCTCGGTGAAGGAGACCAAGGGCCTGTCCTACAAACACTGGTCGGCGGAGGTTTCGCGGGTACTCACCAGGTTCGAGGATTTGCTGTGGCCCGACCTGTTCATCGCGGGCGGCGGCATCAGCCGCAAGGGCGAGAAATGGATCCCGCTGCTGACCAATCGCACCCCCGTCGTGCCCGCCGCGCTGCTGAACACGGCGGGCATCGTTGGCGCCGCACTCGCCGCGCAGACCAGCATCGCGTCGTAACCCCCGTGGCGATAGTTACAATGGAGAGGTCCGGCTCGAAGCCGGCCGAACTCAACTGACCTCTCCGCCGGAATTCCCCTCTGGCGTGACGCCGCACGACACCGTCACGAAAGGGCGTACGTGGCCGCCTCCGATACAAGTCAGACCGCCGAACCGAGCACCGAATCGGCGTCCGCCGCGGCGACCAACGGCACCGCCCCCGCGAAGAAGGTCGCGGCGAAGAAGGCTCCTGCCAAGAAGGCCGCGGCTAAGAAGGCCCCTGCCAAGAAGGCCGCCGCCAAGGCTCCCGCCAAGAAGGCTGCCGCAAAGAAGTCCCCCGCCAAGAAGGCGACGAGCAAGGCCGACCCCGGCTCCGAGCTCGAAGACGCACCCGACGAGGCCGACATCGCCGACCTCGAGGTACCGGAAGGTGACCTGACCGACGAGGTGGTCGAGGTCGTCGCCGTCGGCGAGGACGAAGAAGAGACCAAGGACGAGGAGCCGTCCGAGAAGGACAAGGCATCCGGCGACTTCGTCTGGGACGAGGAGGAGTCAGAGGCGCTCCGGCAGGCACGCAAGGACGCCGAGCTCACCGCCTCCGCCGACTCGGTCCGCGCGTACCTCAAGCAGATCGGCAAGGTCGCCCTCCTCAACGCTGAGGAAGAGGTCGAGCTGGCCAAGCGCATCGAGGCCGGCCTGTACGCGGTGCAGCTGATGGCCGAGCACGCCGAGAAGGGCGAGAAGCTCCCCGTCGCGCAGCGCCGCGACATGAACTGGATCTGCCGCGACGGAAACCGCGCGAAGAACCACCTGCTCGAGGCCAACCTGCGACTGGTCGTCTCGCTGGCCAAGCGCTACACCGGCCGCGGCATGGCGTTCCTCGACCTGATCCAGGAGGGCAACCTCGGTCTGATCCGCGCGGTCGAGAAGTTCGACTACACCAAGGGCTACAAGTTCTCCACGTACGCCACCTGGTGGATCCGTCAGGCCATCACCCGCGCCATGGCCGACCAGGCCCGCACCATCCGTATCCCGGTGCACATGGTCGAGGTCATCAACAAGCTCGGCCGCATCCAGCGCGAACTGCTCCAGGACCTGGGCCGCGAGCCCACCCCTGAGGAGCTCGCCAAGGAAATGGACATCACGCCGGAGAAGGTGCTGGAGATCCAGCAGTACGCGCGTGAGCCGATCTCCCTCGATCAGACGATCGGTGATGAGGGCGACAGCCAGCTCGGCGACTTCATCGAGGACTCCGAGGCCGTGGTGGCCGTCGACGCGGTGTCGTTCACCCTGCTGCAGGATCAGCTGCAGTCCGTGCTGGAGACCCTGTCCGAGCGCGAGGCGGGCGTGGTCCGACTGCGTTTCGGCCTGACCGACGGACAGCCCCGCACCCTCGACGAGATCGGTCAGGTGTACGGCGTCACGCGCGAGCGGATCCGTCAGATCGAGTCGAAGACGATGTCGAAGCTGCGCCACCCGTCGCGTTCCCAGGTGCTGCGCGACTACCTGGACTAGAAAGCTCCGATGTGAGAGCAATGACGACCCCCCATCGCCCGAGTACGGCGACGGGGGGTCGTTGTCTATCCGGAGGTGATCCGAGATGACGAACGAGCACACGGCGGTTTTCGGCGACGCGCGGGAGATCGCCGAACGCATTGCGGCGATGCCCGATCGGGTGCTGCGCGCGCTCACGGTCGCCAAGGACCGCTGCCCGCATGGCAGGCCGAGGTTGCAGATCTTCCACAACCTCTACAACCCGGAACTCGGCATCGGCCGGTACCTGTTCGTCCCCGCCGACGGAACCGAGCCGCACTGGGTCGACTCGCTCGACGGCGCGGTGATGCTGCGCTGCCCGTGCTGCCCGGACGAGGTCGCGAACATCAGCGACGTCGTCGAGAGGTTCCGCAGCGCGCGGCACAAGCGGTGATCGCGGCGGACCGTCAGGTCGTGAGGTACGGGTCGCTCGGAGCCCGCTCTGGCCCGCCCGACGGTTTCTGCGGGCGCCGCAGGACACCGACGAGCGGCTCGACCACCCGCGCCGCCACCGGACCGAGGATCGCCATCAAGAGCACGTAGGCCGTCGCAAGCGCCGCGAGCTCACCCTCGACGGCGCCCGCCGCCACCGCGAGCCCGGCAATGACGATCGAGAACTCGCCGCGGGCGACCAGCGCCGCACCCGCCCTCGCCCGGCCCATCGGGGCGACGCCCTGCCTTCGGGCCGCCCACCACCCCGTGGCGACCTTGGTGGCGGTCGTCATGACGGCCAGCACGATGGCCCAGCCGAGGACCGGCGGAATGGTGCCCGGATCGGTGTTGAGGCCGAACACCACGAAGAACATCGCCGCGAACAGGTCCCGCAGCGGCTCGAGCACCTTGGCAGCGTTGCGGGCGGTCGACCCCGAGATCGCGATGCCGAGCAGGAATGCCCCCACCGCCGCCGACACCTGCATGGCCGAGGCGATCCCGGCCACCAGGAGCGCGGCGCCCAGCAGCTTGAGGAGGAACACCTCCTTGTCCTTGCTGTCGACGATCGCGGACACGTAATGGCCGTAGCGCAGCGCGATCACCAGCACCAGGGTCACCACGCACAGCGAGATCGCCAGCGCCTGCACGCCGCCGAAGAATCCGACGCCTGCCAGGATCGCGGTCAGGATCGGCAGGTAGATGGCCATCGTCAGGTCCTCGAACACGAGGATCGCGAGCACGACGGGCGTCTCGCGGTTGCCGAGCCGACCGAGGTCGCCGAGGATCTTCGCGATGATGCCGGACGACGAGATGTACGTGACACCGCCCATCACGAGGGCGCCGACCGGACCCCACCCGAGCATCAGCGCGACCACCGCGCCGGGAACGGCGTTGAGCACGATGTCCAGCACGCCCGCCATCCACGACTTCCGCAGGCCCGTGACCAGCTCGTCGGCGGTGTACTCGAGGCCGAGCAGCAAAAGCAGCAGAACCACGCCGATCTCGCTCGCCAGGTGACCGAAGTCGTCGATACCGTCGAGCGTGAAGAACCCGCCCTCGCCGAAACAGAGCCCGCCGACCAGGTACAGCGGGATCGGTGACATCCCGACCCGGCCCGCGAGACGTCCGAGAACCCCCAAGAGGAAGAACACCGCGCCGAGCTGGATCAGCGCGAGCGCGGTGCTAGTCATGACACCCTCGAACGACTCGGCTCATCCGTGGTGCAGGATCTTGGCCGCACCGTCGAGCCCGTCGGAGGTACCCACGGCGACCAGCAGGTCACCCTCGGTGAGGTTGAAATCCGGGTTCGGCGACGGGTACACCTGTCCGGCCCGCATCACCGCGACCACCGAGACGCCGGTTCGCGTTCGCATCGCCGTCTCCCCCAGCGTCCTGCCGTCGAACGGCGAATCCTCGGTGATCGGCAGTTGCCTGGTGTTGATCCCCGGCAGGTCGCGGTGCTCTTCTCGCAGCTGCGACACCAGCTGCGGTGCGCCGAGCAGATTGCCCAGTACCGCGGCCTCCTCGTCGGTCAGCGGCACCGACGCGGCGCAGGCATCGGGATCGTCCTTCTTGGAGACGATCAGGTCCGTCCCACCGTCCCGATGGGTGACCACACCGATGCGCCTGCCCGTCGAGAGCTCGAAGTCCTTCCGGATGCCGATCCCGGGAAGAGGGGTCACTTCCACGTTCATGTCTCAACGGTAGCGCTGCGCGCGGGTTTCGACCCGCAACGCGCGAAAGTGCACCGTCAGCGCTCGGGCGGCCCGAACACGCCGTCCGGCCCGGGCAGGTAGGCGCGCACCTCGGCGACCGCCGCGACCGGCAGCGGCCCGTACAGGTGCGGGAACCGCATCGACTCCGGGTCCGTCGGCACGCCGGGTTCCCAGCGGACCTCGGCGCCGAACCTCTCCGGTTCCAGGTACAGCAGCACGAGGTCGGTGCGACCGGCGAACAGTCGGTTGGCAGGCAGGTGCACCTGCTCGGTGGTCGACAGGTGAACGAACCCGTCGGCGCCGAAGGTCTCGGGCAGCCGCTCCCCCGAGCGCTGCGCCTGCTGCCACTGCTCGGCGGTGCAGATGTGAACCAAGGTCTTGTCCGGAACAGTCACCCCCGCAGGCTATCCGGACCGTCCTGGAAGTGATCTCCATCACTGACGTCCCCCATGTTCCCTGTTAGTGAAACCACAAAGAAACGCCGACGGGAACAACTCCTGAAGCCCAAACGTCTGACAGAGTGGATCCACCGCGCCATCCCGGTGCGGCGGACCAGGCCCCAGGCAACCCGGCTTCGGCCGAACGCCAGTACGGAGGAGTCATGCCCGGAACACTGACCAGCCCCCCATTGACCGCTGCCGACCGGTGCGACCGGTGTGGTGCGGGAGCCCGCGTCCGCGCGGTCCTCTCAACAGGCGGAGAGCTTCTCTTCTGCCAGCACCACGCCAACGAGCACGACGATCGACTCCGCGCGATGAACGCCACCATCGTCTCCGATGCCGTACTCGACGAGGCGACGATCTAGGCCGTCAGCAACACCGGGCGCCCGTTCGGGGCACCCCAGTCACAGACAGAGCCCGCACCTGAAAGGTGCGGGCTCTGTCTCGTTCTCACCACTGTCTCGTTCTCACCACTGCCGCAGCATCGCGATCCGCTCGGTGAGCTGCTCGACCGTCGCGATCGCGGTCGGCGGGCCGCCACACACCCGGCGCAGCTCGCCGTGAATCCATCCGTGCGGCTTGCCGGTTCGGTGGTGCTGCATCGCGACCAGCCCGTTGAGTTCCTTGCGCAGTTCGGCCAGCTTGTTCGCGGACGACACCCGGTCGGCCACCGCGGCAGGCGCCCGGACCGGCTCGGCCTCACGGGAGGCCTTGTCCAATTGGCCTGCCTGACGTTCGCGCAGCAGCGCTCGCATCTGGTCCGCGTCGAGCAGCCCGGGCAGGCCCAGGTAGTCCGCCTCCTCGTCGCTGCCCGCGAACGTCGCCGTACCGAATGAGGATCCGTCGTAGATCACCTGATCGAGCTCGGCGTCGGCGCCGAGCGAGGTGAACGCCTTCTCCTCCTCGCCCGGTTCGTCCTTCTGCTTGTTCGCGTCGACCAGCAGCTCGTCGTCGAGCCCGTCCTTCTCACGGTGCGGCTTGCCGAGCACGTGATCGCGCTGCACCTCGAGCTGGCTGGCGAGGTCGAGCAGCACCGGCACCGAGGGCACGAAGACGCTCGCCGTCTCCCCCTTCGCGCGCATACGCACGAATCGGCCGATGGCCTGCGCGAAGTACAGCGGCGTCGAGGCACTGGTGGCGTACACGCCGACCGCCAGGCGCGGCACGTCGACGCCCTCGGACACCATCCGAACCGCGATCATCCACGGATCGGTGTTGCCGCTGAACTCGGCGATCCGCTTCGAGGCGGACGGATCGTCGGAGAGCACGACGGTCGGCGCCCGCCCGGTCAGCGACTCCAGGATCTTCGCGTAGGCACGGGCGACGGTCTGATCGGTGGCGATGACGAGTCCGCCTGCGTCGGGCATGCCGCCGGCCCGCAGCTGCTGGAGCCGGGTGTTCGCGGCGGCGAGGACCGCGGGGATCCAGTCGCCGTTCGGGTCGAGCGCGGTCCGCCATGCCCGCGCGGTCTGTTCGGCGGACAGCGGCTCGCCGAGGCGCGCGGCGAATTCCTCGCCTGCGCTGTTCCTCCACCGGGCCTCGCCCGAGTAGGCCAGGAACACCACGGGCCGCACGACGCCGTCGGCGAGCGCGTCGGAGTAGCCGTAGGCGTGATCCGCCTTGGACCGCAGCAGGCCCTCGTGGTCGGGCTCGTACTGGATGAACGGGATGGCGCTGTCGTCGCTGCGGAACGGGGTCCCGGTCAGCGCGAGCCTGCGGGTGGCCGGGTCGTACGCCTCGCGGATCGCCTCGCCCCAACTCTTGGCGTCGCCACCGTGGTGGATCTCGTCGAGAATCACCAGGGTGCGCCGGTTCTCGGTGCGCACCCGGTGCCGGGCGGGATGCGAGGCCACCTGGGCGTAGGTCACCACGACGCCGTGATAGTCGGCGGAGGTCTGGCCGGTGGAGTTCGAGAAGTTCGAGTCAAGCGCGATGCCCAACCGCGCCGCGGACTCGGCCCACTGATGCTTGAGGTGCTCGGTCGGGGCGACCACCGTCACCTGGTCGACGGTGCGGTCGCCGAGCAGTTCCGCGGCGACGCGCAGCGCGAAGGTGGTCTTGCCTGCGCCCGGGGTCGCGACCGCGAGAAAGTCCTGCGGCTTCGTGGCCAGGTACTTGGTCAGCGCGCGACGCTGCCACGCTCGGAGGGTGGCGACGGGTGCGGGTGGTGTCGATTCGGTACTACCCGTGAGCACTGTCGCTGCCGCTCCTTCTGTGCTGCGTCCGTGATGCGATCGTTCGCCGTGATTCGATCCTGGAGGAGCCTAACCCCGACGACCGACGTTCCCCACATCTCCGACGGCAGCGCGTCGCGGACCGACGCGGCGATGTCGCGGACCGGACGCGATCTCTGGTAGCGGCAGATTTCCCCCGACACGAGGGACCTCAATGCGGGGTGACTCGGCAACGTCGGGAATGCTGGAACCATCATGGACGAGCCGATCATCGGAGAGCGCGGCGGCGACCAGCCCGCCGCGCCAGCCGTCGCGCCGCCCTCGGGGTTTCATCCGCTCCGCCGCGCCTGGCAGGTCATCGCGAGGACATCGAGGAAGGCGTGGGGCGACTCGATCTTCGGCAAGGCCGCAACCGCCGCGTTCTGGCAGACCCTGTCGCTGCCTCCCCTGCTGCTCGGACTGCTCGGCAGCATCGGCTACATCGGTGGCTGGTTCGGCCCGGACACCGTCGACATCATCGAGTCGAAGATCATCACCTTCAGCCGCACGGCCTTCAGCGAGAGCGTCGTCGATCAGCTCATCAGCCCGACGGTCAGTGACGTCCTCGGCCGGGGAAGGCCGGAGATCGTCTCGGCCGGCTTCCTGCTGTCGCTGTGGGCGGGATCCTCGGCGATCTCCACCTTCGTCGACTCGATCGTCGAGGCGCACGGCCAGAAGGACGTCCGGCATCCCGTCTGGCAACGGATCTTCGCACTGCTGCTCTATGTGATGTTTCTCATCGTCGCGGTGTTCGTGCTGCCGCTCGTCGCGCTGGGGCCGACCCTGATCGGGCGGGCGCTACCGCAATCCTGGTACGCGTTCGGATCGCAGGCGGTGGACACCTTCTACTACCCGGCCGTTGGCCTGCTCCTGATCATCGGCCTGACCACCCTGTACAAGGTGGCGCTGGCCAAGTCGCTGCCCTGGCACCGACTGCTCTTCGGATCGCTGCTGGCAGGCGTCTTCTTCATGGGGGCGAGCACCGTCCTGCGCTGGTACCTCTCCTGGATCACGGAGACCGGGTACACGTACGGCGCGCTGGCGGCGCCGATCGCCTTCCTGCTGTTCACGTTCTTCCTCGGCTTCGCGGTCGTCCTCGGCGCCGAGTTCAACGCGACCATCCAGGAGTTCTGGCCCGCGCGGGCGACCCGGATGGAGCAGATGCGGGAGTGGCTGGCCGCGCAGGCCGCGGCGGCCGCTCGGGCGCCCGACGGCGCTCCCGTCGGGCCCGTCACGAATCTGACCAGGCGGTTGGCGACCGGTCCGATGCGGATCACCGGACCGGATCGGGGCAGGCACGAGGCCGCCGAGGAGCCTGCCGACGAGACCGCGGTCGACCTGCGGCCGGTCGCGACGGCTCAGTCGCCCGCGCGCAACCCGTCGTAGATCTTCTTGCATTCCGGGCACACCGGCGAACCGGGCTTGGCCGACTTCGTCACCGGGAAGACCTCGCCACACAGCGCGACGACGTGCGTCCCCATCACCGCGCTCTCGGCGATCTTGTTCTTCTTCACGTAGTGGAAGAACTTGGGGCGGTCGTCATCGGTGGATTCGTCGGTTGTGGTGTCGGGACGTTCCTTGGTCTGAGTGCTCACCTGTCCATGATGACGCACGCCCGCCCACCGGGCGAGCCCCCGGGTGATGCAATCGGCGGCCGAGAGTGGGAAGGTTGATGCATGGCATCGAGTTCGGATTTCGACCGCGCGAAGAGCGACGACGACGCGTCGGGGAACCCGGTTCTCATCACCGATGCGGCCCAGTCGTTCTACGACGAGCAGCACGCCCGGGTCCGCAAGTACACGATCCTGATGGCGATCCGGATCCCCGCGCTGGTGCTGGCCGCGCTGGCATACAGCGAATGGGCCAACCCCTGGATCAGCCTGGCGATCATCGGCGTCTCCGTCCCGTTGCCGTGGATCGCGGTGCTCGTCGCGAACGATCGCCCGCCGCGCAAGTCCGACGAGCCCCGCCGCTACGACCACCAGACCCCGACGCCGCCCGCGATCGAATCCCGGCAGCACCCCACCATCGAAGGCTGACAAACTGGGGCGGTGAACCGAGAACTGCTCTCCGCCTGCGGCCCGCTCCGCGAGGCCCTGCACCGCACCGAGTACACCGCCGATGCCCTGCTGGAGATGCTCGGCGCCGACGCGCACGATGCGCTCGGCCGCCACGAGCCCGTCCCGGTTCGGCGGGCCAGCAGGACCGCGGGCGATCTCGGGGTTCTGACCAGGCTGTTCCTGCTCGGCGACCCGTGCCAGGCGGCGGAGGTCGCGCAGGCGCTGCGCCCGCTCGACCTCGACCGGGCAGTCGCCGTCGGACTCCTCGAGCGCGCGGGCGACGAGGTTCGCGCAGCTCTCGACCTGAGGCCGTTGGACCTCGGGGCGGGCAACCGGTGGGTGCTGTCCGACCTGGACGGCAGCATGGGGCCGCGGACCACGGCGCCCGACCACGTACTCGGCGTGGGGCACGCGTCCCTGTCGCTGCTGCGGGCCACCCCGATCACCCCGACCGGATCGGTGCTGGACCTGGGTACCGGCTGCGGCATCCAGGCCCTGCACGCGGCCGGGTACGCGCGCTCGGTCACGGCCACCGACATCAACCTGCGCGCCCTCGACCTGTCGGCGGCGACCTTCGCGCTCAACGAGATCGACGTCGAGCTGCTCGGGGGCCCGTGGTTCGAGCCGGTCGACGGCCGCCGCTTCGACCGGGTCGTCGCCAACCCGCCGTTCGTCGTCGGCCGCGGGCGGGTCGAGCACACCTACCGCGACTCCGGACTCGACCTCGACGGCGCCAGCGAGCTGATGATCTCGACCGTGCTCGACCACCTCGAGCCGGGCGGCACCGCATCGATGCTGGCGTCCTGGGTGCACGTGCGCGGCGAGGACTGGCGGTCCCGGATCGCGTCCTGGTTGCCCGGGCACGGCGTCGACGCCTGGATCGTGCAGCGCGACGTGGCCGATCCCGCGCTGTACGTGGGCACCTGGATGCGCGACGGCGGCCTCGACCCGCGCGACCCGGCGACCGCGGCGCAGGCCGAGGCCTGGCTGTCCCATTTCGAGGCCGCCGACGTCGAGGGCGTGGGCTTCGGCTTCGTGTACCTACGCCGCACCGACGAGCCAAGCGACGTCCTCGCCGAGGACCTGCGGCACGGTTTCTCCGATCCGCTCGGCGGCGAGGCGCTCGGCTACTTCGACCGGCTGGCGTGGCTGCGCGAGCGCGACGTGCTCGAGCAGCGCTTCATGCTCGAGCCCACGACCGCCCTCGAACGAGTGTCGCTGCCGGGCGACGAGGGCTGGCAGCAGGTGGTGGCGCGGGTGCACCGCGGTAGCGGACCGAACTGGCAGCACGAGGTGGACGATCTGACCGCCGCGCTGCTCGGCGGAATGCGGCCGGACTCGATGGCGTTGAACGAGCTGCTCGAACTGCTGGCGGCCGCGAACGGCGAGGACCCCGACGAACTGGCCGCCGCCGCCGTCCCGCTGGTGCACTCGCTGGTGCGGCACGGGATGGTGCTGCCCGCCGAGTTCCCGGGGTAGTTCCCCAGGCTCATCTTCTCAGCAACTTCTCAGGACCACCTCCTCGAAAACGCAGGTCAGACGCGATTCCGTGGATCACACCCGGGAACTTTGCACGGTGTCGCGGCGTTGAGCCTTATGAGACACCACCGATGAGGAGGCAGGTCATGACGAGCCCCACCACCACCCGCTTGCGGCCCAGCGCCGAGGATCTGGACGCCCAGAGCCCCGCTGCGGACCTCGTTCGCGTCTATCTGAACGGGATCGGACGCACCGCGCTGCTGACCGCCGCGGATGAGGTCGAGCTGGCCAAGCGGATCGAGGCGGGTCTGTACGCCACGCACGTGCTCGAGACCGGCAAGCGGCTGACCGCCGCGAAGAAGCGCGACCTCGCCACCGTCGTCCGGGAGGGCCAGTCGGCGCGCAGTCACCTGCTCGAGGCGAACCTGCGGCTCGTGGTGTCGCTGGCCAAGCGGTACACCGGGCGCGGGATGCCCCTGCTGGACCTGATCCAGGAGGGCAACCTGGGCCTGATCCGCGCCATGGAGAAGTTCGACTACGCCAAGGGCTTCAAGTTCTCCACCTATGCGACCTGGTGGATCCGCCAGGCCATCACCCGCGGCATGGCCGACCAGAGCCGCACGATCCGGCTGCCAGTGCACCTCGTGGAGCAGGTCAACAAGCTGGCCAGGATCAAGCGCGAGCTGCATCAGCAGCTCGGCCGCGAGGCCACCGACGAGGAGCTCTCGAGCGAATCGGGCATCGCGGTCGCCAAGATCGCCGACCTGCTCGACCACAGCCGCGACCCGGTCAGCCTCGACATGCCGGTCGGCAGCGACGAGGAGGCGCCGCTCGGCGACTTCATCGAGGACGCGGAGGCCACCTCCGCCGAGAGCGCGGTGATCGCCGGGCTGCTGCACAGCGACATCCGGTCCGTCCTCGGCACGCTCGACGAGCGCGAGCAGCAGGTGATCCGGCTGCGCTACGGCCTCGACGACGGCCAGCCCCGCACCCTCGACCAGATCGGCAAGTTCTTCGGGCTCTCCCGCGAGCGCGTCCGGCAGATCGAGCGTGAGGTGATGGGCAAGCTCCGCGAGGGTGACCGCGCCGAGCGGCTGCGCTCGTACGCGAGCTGACACCCCCACGAACCGGTGGACCGCGGACGCCCCCCTGTCCGCGGTCCATCTGGCGCGCCGGTCGATCCGCCAGGCTTCTCCCCCCCTCAGGAGCCGGATCGGCCGGCGCGACTGTGTCGCTACCGCAGCCTGCGCGGACCCAGATCGGCCCGGCTCGGTTCGGGCCCGATCCGCACCCGCGTGTCGGTGATCGCGGCCCCCGTCTCGCTGGCCAGCACCGGCTCGCAGACCAGTTCCCTGACCTCGGGCAGGTCGTCGCCGAGCGCGGAGATCCGCTGCACCAGGTCCACCAGGGCGGCCTTGTCGACCGGGACCGCGCTCCGGTAGCCGGACAGCAGTGGGGCGGCCTTCGGGGCGTCGATCAGTTCGGTCGCCTCGTCCTCGGTCAGCGGCAGCACCCGATAGGCACGGTCGCCGAGCAGATCCGAGATCACCCCCGCCAGCCCGAACGAGATCAGCGAACCGAAGGACGGGTCGTCCTGTACCCCGACCACACAGCCGATGCCCTTGTCCGCCATCTTCTGCACGTGCAGTAGCGGTTCCGCTGACGCCGCGGCGAGCGCCCGATAGGCGTCCCGCACCGCGTCCGGGGTACTCACGTCCAGCCGCACCCCGCTGAGGTCCGGACGGTGACGCCACCCTTCGCGGGTCGCCTTGACGGCGACAGGAAAGCCCAGTGCCTGCGCCGCCGCGACCGCCTCGTCCTCGGACCGCGCTGGCGTGAACTCCACCACCCGCAGGCCGTAGCAGGCGAGCAGCTGCGCGGCCTCGAAGTCCGTCAGCCAGCGCCCCTCGCCCTCGCCGAGCCACGACTCCACCAGCGTGGCCGCGCGTTCGGACTCGATGCCGTCCGGGCGCACCACCTTCGAGGCGGGCCTGGTCTTCCACTGGGCGTACCGCCAGGCCCGCGACAGCGCCAGGGCCGCCCGCTCGGGCCCCGGATACGAGGGAACCGATCCCCGGACGGGATGCCCGTCCTCGCCGCGGACCGCGAGCACGTCCGGAATGCCCTCCGCGGCAAGGAATGTCGTCACGATCGGCTTGCTGGTGTCTCGGGCCGCGTCGCGCAGCGCCTTCGCGTAGGGCTCGACGTCCACGCTCACCGGCGGCACGAACACCGCGATGACCGCGTCCACGTCGGCCGAGTCCAGCGCCGAGCTCACCGCGCCCGCGAATTCCGCGGGAGTGGACTGCGCGGCCAGGTCGACGGGCTTCGCGGGCTCGAGCCCCTCGCCCCGGGCCGCGCCCGCGGCCAGCACGCCGAGCGCCGACGAATTGCCGACGACCGCGACCCGTGGCCCCGCAGGCAGCGGTTGGTAACCGAACAGCACCGCACAGTCGAAGAGTTGGGCGATCGACCCGACCTGCACCACTCCCGCCTGCTCGAACAGTGCTGACACGACGGAGTCGTCGATCTCCACCCCGTTCGCCGCGAGCGCCTCCGGCACGGCGTGCCTGCCGGACTTCACCGCCACGATCGGCTTGTTCCGGCCGACCCGGCGCGCGATCCGGGAGAACTTGCGCGGGTTGCCGAAGCTCTCCAGGTAGAGCAACACCACATCGGTCTCGGGGTCCGAGTCCCAGTACTGCAGCAGGTCATTGCCGGAGACGTCGGCGCGGTTGCCCGCCGAGACGAACGTGGAGAGCCCGAGCTGACGTCGCGCTGCCTCGTGGAGGATCGCGATGCCCAACGCACCGGACTGGCAGAAGAAGCCGACCCGGCCCGGCGGCGGCAGCGCGGGCGCGAGAGTGGCGTTGAGCCGAACCGCGGCGTTGGTGTTCGCGACGCCGAGAGCGTTGGGACCGACCAGCCGCATTCCGTGCGCCCGAGCGGCGTGCACCAGCCGTCGCTCGGACTGGCGGCCGTCCGGGCCCGCGTCGCTGAACCCGCTGGACACCACGACCAGCGCCTTGACGCCCTTCGCCAGGCAGTCGTCGAGGACGGCGTCGATGGCCTCGGCAGGCACCGCCACCACCGCGAGGTCCACATCGTCGGGAATGTCGTGCACGCTCGGGTAGGCCCGGACACCGCGTACGGACCGGTTCTCGGCGTTGACCGGGTACACCGGTCCGGTGAACCCGGCGCCGAGCAGGTTGCGCAGGACCGCGTTGCCGACCTTCGCCGCGTCGGTGGACGCGCCGATCAGGGCGACCGACTGTGGGCTGAGCAGGTTTCGGACGCTGCGCGCTTCTGCGGCCCGCTCGCGAGAATTGCGAACCGCCACAAGAGTTTCGGTCGGGTCGATGGCGAACTCGAGCCGGAGCACTCCGCCCTCGTAGGTCCTGCTGACCTGGTACCCGGCCTCACGGAAGACGGTGACCATGTTCCGGTTCTCGGCGAGCACCTCCGCCACGAACATGGTCAGGCCGTTCTCAGCCGCGGCCGCGGCCAGGTGCTCGAGCAGGATAGGCCCGAACCCGCGCCCCTGATGCGCGTCGGCGACCACGAACGCGACCTCAGCGGACCGGCCGTCGCCGACGTCGAGCAGCCTCTCGTACCGGCCGACCGCGATGATCTCGTCGCCGAGCACGGCCACGAACGCGACCCGATCCTTGTGGTCGACGGTGGTGAACCGCTTGAGGTCGCGCGGCGACATCGTCGGGTACGGGCCGAAATAGCGCAGATATCGGGTTCGCTCGGACAGCTTGGCGTGGAACGCGATCAACCGATCGGCGTCATCCGGCGCGATCGGCCGCAGGGCCGCGACGCCGCCGTCGGTCAGCAGCACGTCCGCCAGCCAGTGCTTCGGGAACGGCGCCTGCGGCGCGGCGTCGGTCTGGCCGGCACCGGCGTCAGTCACGGGGATCCTCCGGGTCCAGGCCGAGCAGCGGGAAGGCCGCCCGGCGGGTGGCGGCGATCGCCGAATCCACCCGGACGAGAGCGCGGTCCATCGACTCGACACCGGTCTCCGGCGTGCCCCCAGGTCCGTCCCACGACAGGTACGTCGCCTCGCCGCCGTCGCCCATGGTCTCGGGCAACTCGACGCTCGGCGCGAGCGCGGCCGCGCGAGCGCGCCAGGATTGCGGGACCGCCAGTGCGGGGTCGATGTCGCGGTCCAGGGCCGCGGCGATCAGGTGCGTCCAGGCCCGCGGGACCACCCGCACCAGCCCGTAGCCGCCGCCACCGACGGCGAGCCAGCGACCCTCCGCGTACCGATCCGCGAGCTGACGCATCGCCAGGAACGCCGCCCGCTGCCCGTCGACGGTGAGCGCGAGGTCCGCCAGCGGGTCCTCCCTGTGACTGTCCACCCCGCACTGGCTGATCACGATCTGGGGCTTGAACGCCGCCAGCGCCGCGGGCACCACCGCATGAAAACCCCTCAGCCACACCGAATCCACGGTGCCGGGCAGCACCGGCAGATTGATCGTCGCACCCTCGGCCGCCCCCGACCCGACCTCGCTCGACCATCCGGTGTTCGGCCAGAGCGTTGCCGGGTGCTGATGAATGGACACGGTCAGGACCCGGGGATCACCGAGGAAGGCGTGCTGGACGCCATCGCCGTGATGGGCGTCCACGTCGATGTACGCGATGCGGTCGAAACCGTTGTCGAGCAACCAGGAGATCGCGATCGCCGCGTCGTTGTAGACACAGAATCCAGAGGCCCAGTCGGACATCGCGTGATGCATGCCGCCGCCGATGCTCACGGCGCGGCGGGCCCGGCCCGCCGCGATCTCCTTCGCCGCGGTGAGTGTTCCTCCCGCGAGAATCGCGCTGGCCTCGTGCATCCGGGGAAAGATCGGGTTGTCCTCGGTGCCCAGTCCGTGCGGGGCCACCTCGCCGTCCGCGCGAGCGTCCGCGAGTCCCTGCAGCGGTCCGGCACCCGCCGCCTTGACCGCGGCGACGTAAGCGGGCGTGTGGATCCGCAGCAGATCCGCGTCGGTCGCCGCCTCGGGCCGGACCAGTTCGGCGCCCTCGATCAGCCCGATGCTCCGCGCGAGGTTCATCGTCAGCTCGAGTCGGGTCGGGTTCATCGGGTGGTCTTCACTCCACCGGTAGCCGAGGTAGTCCGGACTCCAGACGACGGCCCGGTCCGAATTCGGGTGCGCACGCCCCACCTGGGGGCTGGAGATCGCGGCCATGAGAGCCACGCTACTTGCGCTGCTGGGGAAGAGGCGAGCGGCGGGTGGTGTTGAGCCGGAGAGAGTGCAACATCGATTCCCGCATGCGTGCCGGTAGAATCGGCCGTAGACGAAGGGGCGTGCGCGTGAAGGATCTTGTCGACACGACGGAGATGTACCTCCGTACCATCTACGACCTTGAAGAGGAAGGCGTGGTGCCGCTGCGGGCACGAATTGCCGAGCGGCTGGAGCAGAGCGGTCCCACGGTGAGCCAGACGGTCGCCAGGATGGAGCGCGACGGTCTCCTACTGGTGGCCGGTGACCGCCATCTCGAGCTCACCGACAAGGGTCGCGGACTCGCGATCTCGGTGATGCGCAAGCACCGGCTCGCCGAGCGACTGCTCGTCGACGTGATCGGACTCGACTGGGATCAGGTGCACGCCGAGGCGTGCCGCTGGGAGCATGTGATGAGCGAGGAGGTCGAGCGCCGTCTGGTCGAGGTGCTCAACAACCCCACCACCTCGCCCTATGGCAACCCGATTCCGGGGCTGGCCGAGCTCGGCCTGACCCGCCCGGCGGACAACGGCGAGACACTGATCCGGCTGACCGATGTGCCGCATGGAAAGCCCACCGCCGTGGTGGTGCGCAGACTCGCCGAGCACGTGCAGTCCGACCCCGAGGTGATCGGCCGGTTGCGGGAGGCGGGTGTCGTCCCCGATGCGCGCGTGACGGTGGAGACCAAGCCGGGTTCGGTGACGATCACCGTGCCGGGTCACGAGGGTTTCGACCTGTCCGAGGAAATGGCCCACGCAGTCCAGGTCAAGCAGGTCTAGCGGCGTGCGACTCCTGGTCACCGGTGGCGCCGGCTATGTCGGCAGCGTGTGCGCCACGGTCCTGCTCGAACGCGGCCACGAAGTGGTCGTCGTCGACGATCTCTCGACCGGCAACGCGGACGCGGTTCCGGAGGGCGCCGAGTTCGTCGAGGGCGACATCGCCCGGGTCGCGAGCTCGGTTCTCGGCGACGGCGCGGCCGCGCCGCGCTTCGACGGCGTGCTGCACTTCGCGGCGCAGTCGCTGGTCGGCGAGTCCGTCGTCGCGCCCGAAAAGTACTGGCGCGGAAACGTGGTCACCACGATCGAGCTCCTCGAGGCGATCCGGATCTCGCGGACACCGCGCCTGGTCTTCTCCTCGACGGCGGCGACCTACGGCGAGCCGGATCGGTCCCCCATCACGGAGACCGATCCGACCAGACCGACGAACCCGTACGGCGCGACGAAGCTGGCGATCGACCACGCGATCACCTCCTACGCCAACGCCTACGGCCTCGCCGCGACCAGCCTGCGCTACTTCAACGTGGCGGGCGCGTACCGCGGCGCGGGCGAGAACCGGGTTGTGGAAACACATCTCATCCCGCTGGTGTTGCAGGTCGCCCTCGGGCAGCGAGACAAGATCTCGGTTTTCGGCACCGACTGGCCAACCCAGGACGGCACCGCGGTCCGCGACTACATCCACGTTCTGGACCTCGCCGAGGCGCACCTGCTGGCACTGGAGGCCGCGACCGCGGGAACCCACAGCATCTACAACCTCGGCAGCGGGGCCGGATTCAGTGTCCGCGAGGTGATCTCGGCCTGCAGGCGGGTCACCGGGCTGCCGATCAACGCGGAGGACGCGCCGCGCCGCGCAGGCGATCCGGCGGTGCTGATCGCCTCCAGCGAGCGGGCCATCGCCGAGCTCGGTTGGCGGCCCGAGCACACTGACCTCGACGAGATCGTGTCTGACGCCTGGATCTTCCTGCAGGAGCTCGGCGACCGCTCACACGCGGCGACCCGTTCCTGATCGAGCCTTTCCGAAAAGGGTCCCTGGCGGCGTGCCGCATGTCATGCTGCACGCCGTCAGCGGAGCGTATCGCCCTCGGCGGCGCACCGTCCCTCTTCCGGCAAAGGCATCACCATGGCGTTGTCTCCCGCGCTGCGCAGACGCGCGGCCACGCGAGCCGTCCTCGCGTTCCCGCTCGCGACGCTGCTCCTTCTGGGCCCGGCCCCCGGCGCCGTAGCCGCGCCCACCGGCTCGTCCGGCTCGTCGAGCGGGTCGCTTGCCGGCAGCGGGCTCGCACAGGCCGCGGACCCGGACTGGATGGGACGGGTTCCCGACGGGACGAGCCTGGCCGACCTGTCCCTTCCCGGTACCCACGACACCATGGCCGTCGACGCGACGATCGTGTCGGAAACCCAGGACAGCGCGCTGCCCGTGCAACTGCACGCGGGCATCCGGGCGCTCGACATCAGGACCCGGCACTTCAGGGACGCCTTCCCGATCCACCACGGGCCCGAGTACCTGAACGCCAATTTCACCGACGTGGTCCGCGACACCACCGGCTTCCTCCGCGACAACCCCACCGAGACCGTGCTGATGCGGATTCAGAGCGAGCACACCGAGGCCGAGAACACCCGGTCCTTCGAGGAGACCCTCGACTGGTACATCCACGGCAATCCCGACACCCGGGATCTGCTGCGCGAGCACCTGTGGGTCCCACCCGCCGGCAACGACGGGCGCATTCCCACCCTGGGCGAGACCAGGGGCAAGGTCGTGATCCTGCAGAACTTCGCCGCCTCCGTCGTCTACGGCCCGCAGTGGGGTGGTGCCAGGACGGACATCCAGGACTTCTACAGGATCGCCGGTCTCGCCGAGGTGCCACTCAAATGGGACAGGGCGCGTGCCCATTTCGAACGGACCGACCAGGGTTCGCCGGGCACCCTGTACGTGAACCACCTCAGCGCCACCGGGGTCCCCGATCCGGGCGCGATCGCGCAGGGCGCGCTGCCCATCACGATCGCGCAGGGCGCGCCCGGCGTCACCGGGATGAACCAGCGGGCGCTGGACTACCTGCGGGCGGGCAACGTCGACCGCACCGGCACCGTGATGACCGACTTTCCCACGGCGGAACTGGTGGCGGAGATCATCGCGCACAACTTCCGCTGAGCTGAGATCAGGCGGCGCTCCACGCTGCTCGAGATTCAACGACTTCAGCAGTGCCTTCGTCGCGAAGCGCAACGGACCAAGGGGTGCTCGCTACGAGCCATTGGTACAGACGCCCTGCCGCTCCGGTGTCTGCAGGGTCGAACACGAAAATCGAGACTCTGTACCCGTCCTGCTCATCGTCCACGACGTTCGCGGTCGCATTCGAGCCGAGGTCGACGCGGGTTACTCCCTTGTCGGTCTCTGACCACAGGACAGTCGGTGCGGACGACACGATCGCTTCCACGGCGGAACGCTCTGCGTCGACGCAAAGCTCTGCGGCATTCATCGCGACCTCCTGTAGGGCTCATCCTTTCGTGGGAACACCCACACCTCGTAGACGAAAGTGTACCGCTCGAAGAACGCGCTGATCTGGGCATTTACCTCGGCGATGGGTAGGGGCGTCCTGGCGAGATCGAGCACCACCCGCTCACCCTGACCGCACGCACTCCGCAGGATGTCAGTGATCGTCGACTTGCCGCTTCCCGAGGGGGACTTCAGTTCCCAGCGGACGCCGTCGATCTTCACATCCGGGGTCCGCCCTCGCCCTGTCGCAGGGACGAAGGCCACCGCGTGCCCCAGTGCGGCCGCGCGCTCAGCGGTCTCGAGTTCATGCTGTTTGATGCCGCCCGGCACCGCCGAGCGGTCGACCGATCCTGCCCGACCCTCAACCACCGTCGACCGGCGGCGGCATCCGCACCCCGATCTTCGCGGCCTCGTCGAATCCGGTGAAGGCGAGCTTCGAGATGGCGTCCGGCCGGACACCGGTCTGCAGCGCGGAATCGAGCATGCCCGCCAGCCGGTGCTGCGGATCCGCCTCGAGCGCCGCCACGAGGGCCACCCCCGCCATCGGCCCGTCACCGCGGGCGTACGCGCTGTAGCCGAGTAGGGTCGCGGGCTCGGCCCGCTCCGGGTCGGGCAGCGCCCGGGTCAACAGGATCCACAGCTGCTCGGCCGCATCGGCGTCGGCGCTCACTGCGAGCGAGAGCAGCGCGTCCCGCACCGTCGAATTCGACAGCGCCCGGGCCAGGTCCGCGATCTCCTGCCCGTGCGGCGGCTCCCCCGACGCCAGCTCCGCGATCCAGGTGAGCACCAACTCCAGGGAGTCGCGCGCGCCGACGCGACGCACAGGCCCATCGCGAAGCAGTGCCACGAGACGGGCGCGTTCCCGGTCGGGATGCGGGGCGACGATCGCCTCCAGCTCCTCGCGGGAAGACCGGATCGCCCGGCCGCCCAGCACCTGCGCGACCGCGACGCTGGACGACGCGGGATCCGGGAGAAGTCCGCGCCGACGGTCCCCGAACAGACCGCACCACGGCCGTCCCTCGGCGATCTCGGGGACCACGTGCGCGCCCATCAGGTCGACGCCGTAGTCGCTCAGGTGCAGATCGAGCACGTCGATCACGGCGTTGTACATGCCGATCGCCTGCGCCTCGTCGACGACAACCGCAATGACCGCGTCGATGTCCTCCCGCGCGCAGACCAGGGACATCCGTTCGATGGCCTCCCGGTCGACGGGGCCGACGGCGCCGTCCGGCAGGTCGTGTCGCATGACCGCCCGCACCATGGACGGCCCGTCGCCGCCGTCGAGACAGACGAGGACGAGTGAGCGTGCGGGCCGAAAGCCCAACATTGCCGGAATCGCCGCGATGAGGTCGCCGGGGTCGGAGATCCGCACCGGGCCGACGTCGGGCAGCACCATCGGATTGCGGCGCTCGGGCTGTTCGGGATGCATGGTTGCCATGCCCAGGACCATGCCCCGCACCGCCGTCGGGGCCGCCGTCGCGACCTGCGGATTTGCCGAACCTGTGGATGAATTCCCGGCTATCCACAGCCTCGCCGGGTCAGGCCGCGTTGACCCTCTGCACGGCCTCGGTGAATACCTGGTCGAGCACCGCCGTATCCGGCTTTCCGTCGCCGAACGACATGTAGGTCGCCGACACCCGCACGTCCTTGACCTGCGCGACCAGGGTGAGCATCGACTGGGTCACCTTCCCCGCGCCCTGGCCGGACGTCACGGTCTGCCGCATGGCGAACGTTCGGTCCGCGTTCAGCGGTGGCGGCGGCAGGATCTCGGTCTTCACGACCGCGGTGGCACCGTCCTTGGTGGTGGTCACCTCGAGGCAACGCTCGATCTCGCCGATGCGCTTGTCGAGGGACAGATCCGACCGCATCAGTTCCACCGAGATGGTGGACCTGTTCGCATTGTCGGTGCCGACGATCATCGCGGTGCCGTCCGGGCCGTAGTCCTGGGTCGGCGGCTTGCAGCCGGGCGGGTCGACCTTCGCGCCCGGGGGGATACCGTCGAGGTCAGCGGCGGCCTGCGACACAGCCTGGGGTGGCAGCACGATCGCCTGGTACGGGGCAGGAAAGTCGGTGGGGGTCAACAACATCGACTCCAGGCTCGCGTTCACCCGGCCGCCCTCGCCTGACCCGTCGGCTGCGGCCGCGGACGAGGGGCCTGCCGCGGACACCGGACCCGCCAGTCCGTCCACCGTGGATGAACAGCCTGCGACACCCAGGCATGCGCCAACGGCAAGACCCGCGAACAAGATGCGGCGCTTCAACGGAAAGTCCTCCAGTACTCGCGGGATACTGCCGCCCACCACTGTGCCACCTCCGCCACCCGGGAAGTCGCAGGCTGACTGCGGTGTCAGATTTCAGTTCGCTGTGAGCGCAATCATGGAGTTCGGGAATGAATGTGACGTCGCGGCACGTTTTCTCGATATCGGGTGTGGGTAGGCGCGGCCCCGTGGGGGACACTGATAGTGAACGAGACGCGAAGGGATCACTGATGGACGATCAGTCGAGGATGTACGAGCTGGAATTCCCGGCGCCCCAGGTGTCCGCGGGCGACGGTCGAGGGCCGGTGCTCGTGCATGGTCTCGAGGGATTCTCCGATGCGGGGCACGCGGTGAAGATCGCCACCACTCACCTGCGCGAGAGCCTGGAGACCGAACTCGTCGCGTCGTTCTCCGTGGACGAGCTGATCGACTACCGATCGCGCCGACCCACGATGACCTTCAAGTCGGACCACTTCTCCGACTACGACGAGCCCGAGCTCAACCTGTATGCGCTGCGCGACACCGCCGGGACGCCGTTCCTGCTGCTCGCGGGCCTGGAGCCCGACCTGAAGTGGGAGCGCTTCACCACCGCGGTGCGACTGCTCGCCGAGCAGCTCGGGGTGCGCCGCACGATCTCGCTCGGCGCCATCCCGATGGCGATCCCGCACACCCGCCCCCTGGGTCTGACCGCACATTCGACGAACAAGGACCTGATCGGCGAGAACCAGAGCTGGTCCGGGGAGCTCCAGATCCCGGGCAGCGCCTCCGCGCTGTTGGAGCTGCGGATGGCCCAGCACGGTCACGAGTCGATGGGGTACTCGGTGCACGTGCCGCACTACCTGGCGCAGACCGACTATCCGGCGGCGGCCGAGACGCTGCTGGAGAACCTCAGCGAAATCGCGGACCTGGAACTGCCGCTGGCCGCGCTCGGCGAGGCGGCCGCCCGGGTTCGCGAGCAGGTCGACGCGCAGATCACCGGCAACGACGAGGTCCAGTCCGTGGTGACGGCCCTGGAACGGCAGTACGACACGTTCGTCGCGGCGCAGGAACGCCGGTCCACCCTGCTCGCCGGGGAGGCCGACCTGCCCAGCGGTGACGAACTCGGCGCGGAGTTCGAGAAATTCCTCGCCGAGCAGGCAGGACTGGATGGGAAGACCGACAGGGACGAGCCTGATCTGTAACTCGGTTCCACAGTTACCTGGCGGGCCGCCCCCTCGAACTATACGATCGCCCAAGTCCATGACTCAGGGGTCGGCATAGCCGGCGACAGGAGGCGACATGAGTGCACGCCAAGGCCGCGCGTTGCGGCCGGTACCGGACACCGAACCACGCCTCGTCTTCCGGACCGTTCACGGCTACCGGCGGGCATTCCGGATGGCGGGCGAGGGACCACCGCTGCTGCTGATCCACGGCATCGGCGACAACTCGTCCACCTGGAATGAGGTCATCCCGCACCTCGCGAAGCACTTCACCGTGATCGCACCCGATCTGCTCGGGCACGGCCGTTCCGACAAGCCGCGGGCCGACTACTCGATCGCGGCCTACGCGAACGGGATGCGGGACCTGCTCACGGTGCTCGGTTTCGACCGCGTCACGGTCATCGGCCATTCGCTCGGCGGCGGCGTCGCGATGCAGTTCGCCTACCAGTTCCCGCAGATGGTCGAACGGCTCGTCGTGGTGTCCACAGGAGGCGTGACCAAGGACGTCAACCCGGCGCTGCGATTCGCCTCGCTGCCGATCGCGAACCAGTCGCTGCGCCTGCTGCAGATCCCCGGCACGATCACCGCCCTCGGCATGCTGGGCAAGGTCGCGGACCATCTCTACAGCGGCCCCTTCAAGGCGGTGAGGGTCTTCCACGACGCGCCCGACCTGGTCCGGGTGCTCAGCGACCTGCCCGACCCCACCGCGCGGGAGGCGTTCCTGCGCACCCTGCGTGCGGCGGTGGACTGGCGTGGGCAGTCGATCACCATGCTGGACCGGTGTTACCTGACCGCCGAACTGCCGGTGCAGATCATCTGGGGCGATGTCGACTCGGTGATCCCGGTCAGCCACGCCCACCTGGCGCACGCCGCGATGCCGGGCTCGCGCCTGGAGATCTTCCGCGGCAGCGGCCATTTCCCGTTCCACGACGACCCGATCCGTTTCCTTCGGGTCGTCGAGAATTTCATCGCGAGCACCGCGCCGCTGGAGTTCGATCCGACCAAATGGCGGCAGTTGCTCGTCGACGGCGTCGGCGAATCGCAGATCACCGGCACCGATTCGACCCGCGAGGCGGTGCTGGAGGCAATGGGCTCGGACGAGCGCAGCGCGACCTGACCTCGCGCAGGCCGTAACCTGGGTCGGTGCTGCTCTCCGACCTGGTCCCCGCGCGTCCCGACGCCGACTCGCTCTTCGACGCCTTCTCCGGGTGGACGGCCGGGCGTGGCCTGACCCTCTATCCGGCGCAGGAGGAGTCGCTGATCGAGGTGGTCTCGGGCGCGAACGTGATCCTCTCGACGCCGACCGGGTCCGGCAAGTCGATGGTGGCGATCGGCGCGCATTTCGCGGCGCTGGCGGAGGGCAGGCGCACCTACTACACCGCACCGATCAAGGCGCTGGTGAGCGAGAAGTTCTTCGCGCTCTGCGAGGTGTTCGGCGCGGAAAACGTGGGCATGATGACCGGCGACGCCTCGGTCAACTCCGGTGCACCGATCATCTGCGCCACCGCGGAGATCGTGGCGAACCTGGCGCTGCGACAGGGCGCCGCCTCGGACATCGGCCAGGTGGTGATGGACGAGTTCCACTACTACTCCGAGCCGGACCGCGGGTGGGCCTGGCAGGTCCCGCTGATCGAACTCCCGCACGCCCAGTTCCTACTGATGTCCGCGACGCTCGGCGACGTCTCGTTCTTCCAGGAGGACCTGACCCGCCGCACCGGCCGCCCGACGACGGTGGTCGGGGGCACCGAACGCCCGGTGCCGCTGTCCTTCTCGTACGCGCGCACCCCCATCGGCGAGACCATCGAGGAACTCGCCACCACCAACCAGGCACCCGTCTACGTGGTGCACTTCACCCAGGCCGCGGCACTCGAGCGGGCGCAGGCGCTGACCAGCGTCAACATGAGCAGCCGTGAGGAGAAGGACGCGATCGCGGAGGCGATCGGCAGCTTCCGGTTCAGCACCGGGTTCGGAAAGACGTTGTCCCGCTTGGTCCGGCACGGCATCGGCGTGCACCACGCGGGCATGCTGCCCAAGTACCGCCGGCTCATCGAGAAGCTCGCCCAGGACGGGCTGCTCAAGGTCATCTGCGGCACCGACACCCTCGGCGTCGGCATCAACGTGCCGATCCGGACCGTGCTGCTCACCGGCCTCACCAAGTACGACGGCGTCCGCACCCGGCACCTGCGGGCCCGCGAGTTCCACCAGATCGCGGGCCGCGCGGGCCGGGCCGGCTACGACACCATGGGCACCGTCGTGGTGCAGGCCCCGGAGTACGAGATCGAGAACCACCGTCTCGTGGCGAGGGCGGGCGACGATCCGAAGAAGCTCAAGAAGATTCAGCGCAAGAAGCCGCCGGAGGGCTTCGTGTCCTGGGGCGAGCCGACGTTCGAGCGCCTCGTCTCCGCCTCCCCCGAGCAGCTCACGTCCCGGTTCCGGGTCTCGAACTCGATGCTGCTCAACGTGATCGCCCGCCCGGGCAACTGCTTCGACGCGATGCGGCACCTGCTCGAGGACAGCCACGAGACCCGTCCGCAGCAGCGCAAGCACATCCTCCGGGCGATCGCGCTGTACCGCGGCCTCGTCCAGGCCGGCATCGTCGAGCAGCTCGACGAACCGGACGAGGACGGCTCGTGGGCGCAGCTGACCGTGGACCTGCAGCGCGATTTCGCGCTCAACCAGCCGCTGTCCCCGTTCGCGCTGGCCGCGATCGAGCTGCTCGACCAGGAATCGGTCACGTACGCCGTCGACGTGGTGTCGGTGATCGAGTCCACCCTGGACGACCCGCGCCAGATCCTGATGGGCCAGCAGCACCATGCCCGCGGCGAGGCGGTCGCGCAGATGAAGGCCGACGGCATCGAATACGACGAGCGGATGGAGCTGCTCGAGGAGATCACCTGGCCGAAGCCTTTGGAGGAACTGCTCGTTCCCGCGTTCGAGACGTACCGCGGCGGGCACCCATGGGTGTCGGAGTTCGCTCTCTCCCCCAAGTCGGTGGTGCGGGACATGGTGGAGAACGTGATGACGTTCGCCGAACTGGTCAGCCACTACGGCCTGGCCCGCTCCGAGGGCCTGGTGCTGCGCTACCTCGCCGACGCCTACCGGGCGCTGCGCCAGACCGTGCCCGACGCGGCCCGCACCGAGGAACTCGAGGACATCACCGAGTGGCTCGGCGAGCTGATCCGTCAGGTCGACTCGTCGCTGCTGGACGAGTGGGAGCAGCTCACCAATCCCGGCGTGGAGTCCGACGATCAGCAGATCGCGTTCGGCGCCGACATCCCGCGTCCGGTCTCCGCGAACACCCGGGCCTTCAAGGTGATGGTCCGCAACGCGATGTTCAAGCGGATCGAGCTGGCCTCACGCAGGCGCTGGGACACCCTCGCCGAGCTCGGCGACGGGCTGGAGTCGCAGGACTGGTCGGAGCTGATGGAGCTGTACTTCGACGAGTACGACGAGATCGGCACCGGACCCGATGCCCGTGGCCCGCAACTGTTCTCCGTGCAGATGGAGCCGGAGCTGTGGCGGGTGCGCCAGACCATCGCGGACCCGCAGGGCGATCACGGCTGGGCGCTGGTCGGCGAGGTGAACCTCGCCGAGTCCGACGCCGCCGGCGAGGTGGTCTTCGACGAGTTCGAGGTGGTGGAGGGCTGAGCCGACGCAATATTGTCCGTTACATGTAACATTGCTTCATGGCAAGCACTCGAGATCGGGTGGCTGAGCACCGCCGACGACTCCGAGCCCAGGGGCTGCGACCTGTGCAGATCTGGGTTCCCGACGTTCGCGCCGCGGAGTTCATCGAACAGGCACACCTGCAGTCGGCCGCGATCGCGGCCAGTGAACGTGACGCCGACGACCAGGCCTTCATCGACGCGATCTCCGTGGAGTGGGATCCCGCCGAATGAGGCGCGGGGACATCTACACCGCAGCCGCTCGCGGCGCCTACACCGGAAAGCCCAGACCAGTCGTCATCATCCAGGACGGCCGCTTCGACGCGACTGCCTCGGTCACCATCTGCCCGATGACTACCAATCCGGTCGACGCTCCGCTGATCCGCATCGCCGTCGATCCCACACCTACAACCGGAATCGACCTGCCGAGCCGGATCATGGTCGACAAGGTCAGCACTGTGCCCCGAACCAGTCTCGGAGAGCGCCTAGGCCGGATCTCCGACGACGACCTGGTCCGACTCGACCGAGCGCTCATCGTGTTCCTCGGCCTGGCCGACTGATCCACCGGACCCGCTGCAAACCAGCGCATCTGCACGTTTTCATCCCTATGGTGAAGTCCACCGACCACAGGAGGCAGTTGTGAGCGACTACGACGCGAAGATGATCATGTTGTCAACGGAGAACCTGGACGAGTCGATCGAGTTCTACACCCAGACCCTAGGGATGACGCTCAAGTTCCGCGACGGCGCCCACTTCGCCGCCCTCGACGGCGGCTCAGTAACCATCGCGCTTGCCACCGCGGTCGACCACCCGATACCAGGGAGGGTCGTCGTCGGAATCAAGACTGCCGACGTCGACGCGGCCGCGAAGGCCATCGAGGACGGGGGCGGGGCGATCGTGAAGGGCCCGTACGACGACGCGCACGAGCGTCGTGTCGTGGTCTACGACAACAACGGCAACGGCCTGGTGTTCTACAGCCCGCTCGCGCGGAAGTAAGCGGCGCGAACCGCACCTACTGGTTGCACGCGGCCGCCGGGCCTACCCCTCGTTCGGGTGATGGATCGGCTTCGCAAACCGCTCACGCCGGTTCGACTGCTCGCGCCGGGTCGCCTGCTGCTCCTTGATCCGCTTCTCGTCCTTGCGGACCTCCACCAGGGACTTGCGCTCGGCCTGCAGCCAGTCCGGCTGGTCGCCGAGCAGCGCATCGATCTGGGCGGTGGTGAGCGCCTCCTCGACCCCGCCCCTGGCCAGGCCTGCGATGGAGACGCCGAGCTTGGCGGCCACCACCGGGCGCGGGTGCGGACCCTCGGCGCGCAGCGTCGCCAGCCACTGCGGCGGATCGGCCAGCAGCTGCGCGAGCTCGTCGCGTGAGACGGCACCCGCCTGGAACTCGGCGGGTGTGGCCTCGAGGTACACGCCCAGCTTCTTCGCCGCGGTCGCGGGCTTCATCGTCTGGGGCGTTTTGTGCGACGTCATGGGGTCAAGCCTAACGAGCGCCCGCGACGTGGCGATGACAGGTGCCCGCGCCCCGGTAGCCTGGCCCAATGACCGAGCCGACCGATCCCGTCCCCTTCCGGCTCGCGTACGTGCCCGGGGTGACGCCGACCAAGTGGGTGCGGATCTGGAAGGAGCGCCTGCCCGAGGTCCCTCTCGAGCTCGTCGCGGTGCCCGAACTGGAGGCCGCGGACCTGCTGCGCTCCGGCGCTGCCGAAGCCGGACTCGTGCGGCTACCGATCGACCGCGAGGGTGAGCAGCGGCTCAGCGTGATCGCGATGTACGCCGAGACCCCGGTCGTCGTGGTGCCCAAGGACCACGTGATCTCCGCCGTCGACGAGGTCGCCACGTCGGACCTGGCCGGGGAGATCGTGCTGCACCCCCTCGACGACATGCTCGAATGGGAGGCGCTGCCCGGCGAGCCCGCCGCCGAGCGGCCCGCGTGCACCGCCGACGCCGTCGAACTGGTGGCCGCGGGCATCGGGGTACTGGTCGTGCCGCAGTCGCTGGCGCGGCTGCACCACCGCAAGGACCTCACCTACCGAACCGTGACCGACGCACCGGAGTCCAGGATCGCACTGGCCTGGCCGGAGGACGCCACAACCGAGCTCGTCGAGGAGTTCATCGGCATCGTGCGGGGCCGCACCGCGAACAGTTCCCGCAGCGGGGGCGCCAACGAGGCAGCACCGCCGCCGAAGCGCAAGGCGTCCGAGAAGACCGCGGCCAAGGCTGCGGCCAGGGCTGCCGCAGGCAAGACACCGTCCGGAAAGAGCTTGGCAGGCAAGGGTTCTGCAGGGAAGGCTCCGGCCAAGGGCTCTGCGGGCAAGGCCGCGGCCAAGCGCGGCGGCAAAGGCTCCGGCGGCCGCGGCCGCCGCTGACCCGCTACACCGCGACGCCCGGCGCCACCGATCGCACCAACTCGGCCAGCCTGCGGTAGCCGTCGGCGCGTCCGCTCGAGGCGCGGAACACCAACCCGATCGTTCGCCCGGGTGCCGGCGCCGCGAACCGCGCGGTGGCGAGGTCGCCGCGACGGGTCTCCACCGACACCGCCGAGTCCGGCACCAGCGTCACGCCGAGCCCACCCGCGACGCACTGCACGACGGTGGCGAGGGAGGTGGCGCGCGTGTCCCCGGAGACCGGATGCGCATCCACCGAGCGGCACAGGTCCAGCGTCTGGTCACGCAGGCAGTGCCCCTCGTCGAGCAGCAGCAGCGGCAGGTCGTCGAGCACCTGCAGGGACAGGTCCACGCGGCCGGCCAGCTCGTGCTCCCCCGGCACAACCAGGACGAAATCCTCTGTGTAGAGCGGGATCTCCACCAAACCCGGCGCGTCCGACGGCAGCGCGAGCACCGCCACGTCCAGCGCGCCCGCACGCAGCGATTCGAGCAGCCGCGCGGTCTGGTCCTCGATCACCTGCGGCACGACGGCGGGCAGCTCCGCGCGCATCGCGGGCAGCAGGACCGGCAGCACGTACGGCGCGACGGTCGGGATCAGCCCCATCCGGAGCGGTCCCCCGAGCCGGTCTCCGACGCCGGCCGCGGTCGCGACGAACCCGTCCGCGGCCTCGAGGATGAGCTTCGCCTGCGCGAGCAGTTGGGTGCCTGCGTCGGTCACCAGCACGCGCCGGGTGCTGCGTTCGATCAGCTGCACCCCCAGCCCGTTCTCCAACGCCGCGAGCGCCTGCGACAACGTGGGCTGGCTCACATTCAATCGCGCTGCCGCGGTACCGAAGTGGCGGTATTCCGCCACCGCGACGAAGGCACGCAGCTGCGACAGTGTCGGTTGATAAGTCTGATCAGCCATGCCTATCAGTGTAGTGGCATATATCGCCTTTACCTTTTGAAAGGTTTCGGGCACTATGGACTCATACCAAAGAGCGCAGGTCAGCGGGGAACCGAGAGACCCGCTCCCGGTATCGAAAACACCCCGACGCAGCCACGTGCGTGGCTGCGCGTGCCCTGACGATTCACCACAAGTAGGAGGACGAGACATATGGCTCTGCTGACCATCGGCGACCAGTTCCCGGCGTACAACCTCAAGGCCGTCATCGGCGGGGACCTGTCCAAGGTCGACGCCCAGCAGCCCGACGACTACTTCACCCAGGTCACCAGCGACGACTACGCCGGCAAGTGGCGGATCGTGTTCTTCTGGCCCAAGGACTTCACCTTCGTGTGCCCCACCGAGATCGCCGCGTTCGGCAAGCTGAACGAGGAGTTCGCGGACCGCGACGCCCAGGTGCTCGGCGCCTCGGTCGACAACGAGTTCGTGCACTTCCAGTGGCGTGCACAGCACGACGAGCTCAAGACCCTCCCCTTCCCGATGCTCTCGGACCTCAAGCGTGAGCTGGCCGAGGCCACCGGCGTCCTCAACGCCGACGGCGTCGCGGACCGCGCCACCTTCATCGTGGACCCGAACAACGAGATCCAGTTCGTCTCCGTGACCGCCGGTTCCGTCGGCCGCAACGTCGACGAGGTGCTGCGCGTGCTGGACGCACTCCAGTCCGACGAGCTGTGCGCCTGCAACTGGAAGAAGGGCGACCCGACCATCAACGCCGGCGAGCTCCTGGCGGAGAGCGTCTAGTCATGAGTGTCGAGACCCTGAAGAACTCCCTGCCCGAGTACGCCAAGGACCTCAAGCTCAACCTGAGTTCCATCGCGCGCACCACCGTCCTCACCGAGCAGCAGCTCTGGGGCACCCTGCTCGCGACGGCGGCAGCGTCGAAGTCGGCGACCACCCTGCGCGAGATCGCCGAGGAGGCCGCGGACAACCTCTCCGCAGAGGCCTACAACGCGGCCCTCGGCGCGGCGTCGATCATGGGCATGAACAACGTCTTCTACCGCACCAAGGGCTACCTGGACGGCAAGTACGACGACCTGCGCGCCGGCCTGCGGATGAACATCATCGGCAACCCGGGCGTCGAGAAGGCCGACTTCGAGCTGTGGTCGCTGGCCGTGTCCGCAGTCAACGGCTGCAACCACTGCCTCGAGGCGCACGAGAACACCCTCCGCCAGGAGGGCATCTCCCGCGAGGCGATCTTCGAGGCCATCCGGGCGGCATCCATCGTCGCGGGCGTCGGCCAGGCCGTGGAGGCCAACGAGACCCTCGCGGGCGCGAGCGTCTAGTCCGGCTCCACCCGCTACACCCGAAGGTGCCCTTTGTGCGATCCGATCGCACAAAGGGCACCTTCGGTCGTTACCGGCGGTATCGTTTAACAATGAGTATCGAGGTTGACGTCGTCAGGGTATTCACCGATGCGAACGGCCACTACGGCAACGCATTGGGCATCGTGGACGCGGCGCTTGCACCCGCGGAGCGCAGGCAGGGCATTGCCGCCGAACTCGGGTTCAGCGAGACGGTTTTCGTAGAGCTCCCCGCGCCGGGCTCCGACCGCGCGCGGGCGCAGATCTTCACCCCGACCACCGAACTGCCCTTCGCCGGGCACCCGACGGTCGGCCTGTCCTGGTGGCTACGCCAACGCGGCGCGGACGTCGGCATTCTCGAGGTCCCGGCGGGCCCGGTCACGACGTACGTCGACCACGCGATGACCTGGGTGCGCGCCAAGCCCGACTGGGCGCCCGAGTTCACGCTGCACCCGAAGCCCGACTCCGCCGCGGTCGTCTCGACCCGGGCCGATTCCTTCGACTCGGGGCACCACTACGTCTGGGCATGGGCAGGCGAGGGCGCGATCAGATCCCGAATGTTCGCCCCGCTCATGGGGATACCGGAGGATGAGGCCACCGGCGCGGCGGCGGTCCGGATCACCGAGCACCTGCGCCGCAGCCTGCACATCACGCAGGGCCGCGGCTCGCACATCCATACCCACTACTCAGCGGACGGCTGGGTGGAGGTCGGCGGACGGGTGCACCCCGACCGGACACTGAGCGTCTAGACCAAGCGACTACCGGGGCAGCGCGCGATCCACCGCCGCGCCGATGAGCTCGTGGATCTCGTTCTCGGACAGCAGGTCCGGCAGCGTCAGCTGATCGACGATCAACCAGTTCAGCGTGAAATAGAGCAGGCGGACCGTGGTGGCGTCGCCCGGCATGCCCGACCGCAGGTGGTTCGTGACGTTGAAGTCCAGGTCGGCCCGGATGCGTTCGGTCAGCACGCCGCGGAGTTCGGGCCTCCGGGTCGCCTCGAGCCTCAGCTCGAGCAGGGCGAGGAAGCCGGTGCGAAATGCCGTGATCCGGCCGACGACCTCGCGCATCAGCTCGACCAGGCGATCACGATCGTGCGGTCCCCCGAGGCTCTGCGCCAACGACTCGCCATCGGGGGTCAGCCGCTCGTAGACCCGGCCACCCGCCTGCGCCAGCAGGTCGTCACGGTTCGCGAAGTAGTTCGACGCCGTACCCGGCGGCACCCCCGCCTGCGAATCGACGGCCCGGAAGGTGAGCCCGCGCGCACCCAGTTCCGCCAGGACCTCGATCGCGGCGTCGACCAACGCCGCTCGTCGCTCCGGATTGCTCCGCACTTGACACCACTCCATCTGTAGTACTACGTTCAGACCACTTCAAACAGAGTACTACGGACGGAGTATCTGTATGCGCAAGCTTGTGTACTACGTGGGAACCTCGCTCGACGGTTACATCGCCGGCCCGGGCGGCGAATGGGAATTCATGCTCTCGGACGAGGTGACCACCTGGATCACCCAGCGATACCCGGACACCGTCCCCACCCACATCCGCCCGCACGTCGGCCTCGAAGGCACCGCCAACCAGACCTTCGGAGCGGTGGTGATGGGCCTCGGGACCTATCAGCCCGCGTTGGCCGCCGGTATCACCAGCCCGTATTCGCACCTGCACCAATACGTCGTCTCCACCACCCTCGGCGAGATCGCCGACCCGGCGGTCGAGCTGGTCTCCGGCGACCCGCTCGGCCTCGTCCGCGAGCTCAAGGCCCAGGAGGGGATGGATGTCTGGCTCGCGGGCGGCGGCAAGCTGGCCGGCGCGCTGCTGCCCGAGATCGACGAGCTGATCATCAAGCGCTACCCCGTGGTCGCGGGGGCTGGCATCCCGGCGTTCGACGGGGCATTCCAGCCGACGCGGTTCACGCCGACCCGCACCGAGTCCTTCGACAGCGGCGCCTCGGTCACCTGGTTCTCCCGGACCACGGCGGCCTGACCCGACGCGGGGGGCCGGTCGCCGTCAGCTGTCACCCTGCCCGAGGCTCCGCCCGAGGTGTTGCGGCGACCGGCCGGCCGCGAGATCGGCCGCGCTGAGCAGCACCTCGATCTCCCCGCCCAGCGACACCCCCGGAGTGAGCGGCAGCCGATCCCCGCTCCAGAACCGTCCCGGGTCATACCAATTCGTCTTGCGCCGCTCCGTGAGCAGGCCCATCGACTCGTAGGTCTGCGCGACCACCTCGGCGCAGTACGCGCTTTCGAGGCCCGCCGCCGCAACCTCGGAATCCGGGGTCGCGCGGCGCCGAAGCGACGGCAGCCTGCCGCCGAACCAACGCGTGACCAGCTTGGCCGTCGACGGGAACGGGGTGCCGTCGAGCCTCGCGATGGTCCGCATCAGCGCGTCCTCCTGCCCGCGGGTGACCGGCTCCTCGAGCTGCCGCAGCCAGCCGCGTTGGCCGTACTTGGCGCCCCACACCTGCACCGCCTGCCTCAGGTCGTGCAGCTGCACGCCACGCTGAAACCGCCCGGTCCACATGTCCTGCAAGGAATGTCCGAGCTCCGCATGCCACATCAGCGGCGGCATGTCGTCGAGCACCACCGACATCCCAACGTGGTTCACCGGGCTGTTGGTCAGCGTCTGGATCGCCCGATCGGCGCCGGACTGGCCGCGAAAGATCCAGATGTCCCCTGTCCGGGTGGCTTCCACGGCCTCGTCGAGGCTCACCTGCGATTCGTGCATCCGGCGACTCATGCACCTAGCCTAGAGCGATGCGAATGGACGGCAGACACGTGTGGAAGCTCCTCGGCCTCGCGGGAGTCGTCGGGGTCGCGGCCACGGGGGCACTGGCCGCGCGGGCCGAACGCAAGCGCCGCGCCTACACCCCCGACGAGGTCCGGTCCCAGCTGCACGCCCGCTTCGCGCAGGCCACCGCCGCCGCGGACCTCCCGCGGGTGGATCTCGTCGAGGTGAAACCCACCCTGCGGGAACGGCTGTCGCGAGTACTCCGCCGAAACTAGCCCAACGCCTTCAGGACGCCCGCCGCCATCTCGGCCACCTCGTCGTCGGTCATCACGAACGACGGCGAGAACTGCATGGCGCCGACGCCCGCCGCGCGACCCGAGATGCCGTGCTCCCGAAGGGTCTTGACGAACGGCAACGCCTCGGCCGGGTCCGCGAGCTGCACGGCCGCGACCGCACCGAGGCCGCTGCGCACCTCCGCGACCCGCGGGTGCTCGGCCAGCGGCGACAGGTGCTCGTGCAGCGAACGCTCCAGTCGCGCAGAGTCCTCGAGCAGGTTCTCCCGCTCGAGGATGTCGAGGTTGGCCATCGCCGCGGCGGCCGCGCCTGCGTGACCGCCGTAGGTGTAGCCGTGCCGCCACCACACCCCGCCGGCGAAGAACGGCTCCGCGACACGCGGCGCGATGAACACCGCACCCATCGGCACGTAGCCGGAGGTCAGTCCCTTCGCGGTGGTCACCATGTCCGGCTGCAGGTCGAAACGCGTTGACGCGAACCAGGAGCCACCGATCCGGCCGAAGCCCGTGACCACCTCGTCGACCACGAACAGGATGTCGTGCTCGCGGCAGATCTGGCGGACCTCGGCGAGATAGCCCTCCGGCGGCAGGTAGATCCCGCCCGCGCCGATGATCGGCTCGACGAAGAAGGCCGCGATGGTGTCCGCGCCCTCGCGCTCGATGAGTTCGAGCAGGCTCTTGCCGTTGTCCCACTCCACCGTCCTGGCGTCCGGCATCAGCTCGCCGTAGCCCTCGCGGTTCACCGGGATGCCTGCCAGCGCGGTGCCGGCCACGTGCATGCCGTGGTAGGCCTTCTGCCTGCCGACCACGATCTTCTTGCCGGGCTTGCCCATCTCGTGCCAGTAGCGCCGGGCCAGCTTCGCCGCGGTGTCCACCGAGTCCGATCCACCCGAGGTGAAGAAGATCTTGCTGCCGGGCACCGGGGCGATCGCCGCCAGCCGCTCAGCCAGGGCAATGGTGGTCTCGGGGGCGAAGTCCCCGAAGTTCGAGAAGTGCGCGACCGTCGACAGCTGCGTGGCCACCGCGTCCGCGATCTCGGCGCGACCGTGCCCGACGTTGGTGAACCACAGGCCCGCCGTCGCGTCGAGGTAGCGGTTGCCCTTGTCGTCCCAGATGTAGGCGCCCTCGCCGCGGCTGACGACGAACGCGCCGTCGCGTGTGACCGCGCCCATGTCGGCGAACCCGTGCCAGAGCGAACCGCTCGAACCCATTACTCGACCTCCTTGTCGACTCCCGCGCCGGACGCCGCGGCAGTGTCCTCACCGTATCGCCACCGTCGGCCGAGCCGACCTATCGCCACCGCCTGCCGAGGCGCCCGGCGACGTTGACGGCGAGGCAGATGAGCAGGAACGCGATCACCAGGACGACCAGTCCGATCGCCATCTGCAGGTAGCCCTGCTCGCGGGGGTCGATGAACGGGTAGGGGTACCAGTCCACGATCGGGCCGCGGATCAGGGTGTACACGCCGTAGACGACCGGGAACCACAGCCACGTCAGGGCCTTGGCATCACCGATCCGCATCCGCGCAGGCATCAGAACCCAGTCCAGGACGATCACGAGCGGCATGATCCGGTGCACCACCTCGTTCGTCCACGTGCCCTGCCCCCCGACGTCCACGTTCGCCAGCAGCACCGCGTACACGATGCCGGTGATGACCATGTAGGTGGTCACCGCACCGCGGAACAGCTGCCAGCGCTCGCTCTGTGGGTCGGCGATCGCACCGACCACGAGAACGAGTGCCGCCAGCACGTTGCTCAGCACGGTGAAGTAGCTGAAGTAGCTGACGAGGTTGAAGTCGGGCTCGCCTGCCTCGCGCACCGGCAACCACAGCAGCGCCACGCCACCGAGTACGGCGAAGGCCAACCGCAGCGCGCGGACCAGTGGATGGGTGCGGGGGCTGGTCGACTTATCGGCGATGTCGCTCACAGGCACGTCACGCCGACTCCTCGTCGTTGCCGTAACGCCAGCGCCGGGCCAGGCGTCCGGCCGCGTTCACCGCCAGCGCCATCAGCACGAACGCCAAGAGCAGTACGACGAGCCCAATCGCCATCTGCAGGTAGCCCTGGGTGCGGGGGTCGATGAACGGGTACGGGTACCAGTCGACGAACGGTCCGCGGACGAGGGTGTACACCCCGTAGACGGCCGGGAACCAGAGCCAGCTGACCGACTGCTTATCCGTGATCCGGACCCGCGGCGGGTTGATCACCCAGTCCAGCAGGAGCACGAGCGGCAGGTAGCGGTGCATGGTGTCGTCGATCCACTTGTCGTTCATGGACACGTCGATGTTCGAGAGCAGGACCGCGAAGATGATGCCGGTGATGACCATGTACAGCGTGGCGGCGCCCCGGAACAGCTGCCACCCCCGAGACTGCGGGTCCGCTATCGCGCCGACCAACAGCGCGACCACACCCAGCACATTGCTCAGCACCGTGAAGTAGCTGAAGTAGTTCGAGATCGAGAATTCGGCCACATCGATGTTGCGCAGCGGAATCCAGGCCAACGCGACGATGCCGAACACGGCGAAGACGAGGCGCAGGGCACGAAAGACCGGGTTCGTGTGTGGGAGGACCGATGCCTCCGAGGTGAGGGTCACCCGCCGATGTTCGCACAGAGCAACCACAGGCAGCGGTATTTGACTGGCGGCCTTTCGATAGGCTGGTCCGAGCATGTCCACCACACCATCGCCCGAGCTGCCCGACGTCGACCGGCGCGAGCTCAAGCGCCGCCTGGCCCACCTCACCCTCCGAGACGAGCACCGCCTCAGACGACGCCTCGACCGCGCCACGAGCCCGGAGGCCATCGCGGGGGCGCTCCGCGAGGTGTCGCAGGCCGAGGCCAGGATCGCCTCCCGGCGCGCGAGTTCCCCGAAGACGAGTTATCCGGACAACCTGCCCGTCAGCCTGCGCCGCGACGACATCGCGGCAGCGATCGAGGCGAACCAGGTGGTCATCGTCGCCGGCGAGACCGGCTCCGGCAAGACCACCCAGATCCCGAAGATCTGCCTCGACCTCGGGCGCGGGGTCCGCGGCCTGATCGGGCACACCCAGCCGCGCAGGCTCGCCGCGCGCACCGTGGCCGAGCGGATCGCCGAGGAGCTCGACAGCCCGCTCGGCGAGGCCGTCGGCTACACGGTCCGCTTCACCGACCAGGTGTCGGACGGCACGCTGATCAAGCTGATGACCGACGGCATCCTGCTCGCCGAGATCCAGCGCGACCGGATGCTGCGCCGGTACGACACGCTCATCATCGACGAGGCGCACGAGCGCAGCCTCAACATCGACTTCATCCTCGGCTACCTCAGGGAACTGCTGCCGCGGCGGCCCGACCTGAAGGTGATCATCACCTCCGCCACCATCGACCCGGAGCGCTTCGCGCAGCACTTCGCCGTGAACGGGGTGCCGGCTCCGATCGTGGAGGTCTCCGGCCGCACCTTCCCGGTGGAGATCCGGTACCGCCCGCTGAGCGTCGAGGTCGGTGAGCAGACCATCGACCGCGACCCCGTCGACGCCGTCGGCGAGGCCGTCGAGGAACTGCTCGGCGAGGGTGACGGCGACATCCTGGTGTTCCTGTCCGGCGAACGCGAGATCCGCGACACCGCCGACGCGCTGCGGGACCGCAAGCTGCGCGGCACCGAGATCCTGCCGCTGTACGCGCGGCTGTCCGCGGCCGAGCAGCACCGGGTCTTCGAGCGGCACACCGGGCGCCGGGTGGTGCTCTCGACCAACGTCGCGGAGACCTCGCTGACGGTGCCAGGCATCCGGTACGTGATCGACCCGGGCACCGCCCGCATCTCCCGGTACTCCGTGCGGACCAAGGTCCAGCGGCTGCCCATCGAGGAGATCTCGCAGGCCTCAGCCCGACAGCGCGCGGGCCGATGCGGGCGTGTCGCCGACGGCATCTGCATTCGCCTCTACTCCGAGGACGACTTCGAGGCGCGTCCCGCGTTCACCGAACCCGAGATCCTGCGCACCAACCTGGCGTCGGTGGTGCTGCAGATGACCGCCCTCGGGCTCGGCGACATCGCCGCGTTCCCGTTCGTCGAGGCACCGGACCCGCGCGCGGTCCGCGACGGTGTCGCACTGCTCGAGGAGCTCGGCGCGATCAAGGCGCCAGGCAAGGACGGGCACGCCCAACTGACCCCGGTCGGTCGCGAGCTGGCACAGCTGCCGGTGGACCCGCGGATGGCGCGGATGCTCGCCCAGGCCCACAACACCGGATGCCTGCGCGAGACGCTGATCATCGTCGCCGCGCTGTCGATCCAGGACGTGCGCGAGCGGCCAGCCGAACACCAGCAGGCCGCCGACGAGAAGCACGCCCGGTTCAACGTCGCCGGCTCCGACTTCCTCGCCTACCTGAAGCTATGGGAGTACCTGCGCGAGCAGCGGAAGGAACTGTCCTCCAACCAGTTCCGGAAGATGTGCAAGAGCGAGTTCCTGCACTGGCTGCGGATCAGGGAGTGGCAGGACCTGCACGGCCAGCTCGCCCAGATCACCCGCGGGCTCGGCTGGACCGGCAACGACCAGCCCGCGAGCGAGGCCGCGGTCCACCAGGCGCTGCTGTCCGGCCTGCTCTCCCACATCGGCCTGCGCGAGGGCGACAAGCGCGACTTCCTCGGGGCCCGGGGGGCCCGGTTCGCGGTGTTCCCCGGATCCTCGCTGTTCAAGAAGCCGCCGCGGTGGGTGATGGCGGCCGAACTTGTCGAGACCTCCCGGCTCTGGGGCCGCATGGCCGCAGGCATCGAGCCGGAATGGGCTGAGAAGCTGGCGCCGCACCTGGTGAAGCGGACCTACTCGGAACCGCACTGGTCCACCAAGCGCGCGTGCGCGATGGCCTACGAGCGGGTGACGCTCTACGGCATCCCGCTGGTCGCCAAGCGGGCGGTCACCTTCAGCTCGATCGATCAGGAGGCGTCGCGGGAGCTGTTCATCCGGCACGCGCTGGTCCAGGGCGAATGGCAGACCCAGCACAAGTTCTTCCATCAGAACCGGGCGCTGCTCGAGGACGTCGAGGAGATGGAGACCAGGGCCCGTCGCCGGGACATCCTGGTCGACGACGAGACGCTCTACGAGTTCTACGACCAGCGCGTGGGCCAGGAAGCGGTCTCCGCCAGGCATTTCGACACGTGGTGGAAGCAGGCCAGGCGCAAGAACCCCGATCTGCTGAACTTCACGGCGTCGACCGTGGTCAACGCCGACGCCGCCGGGGTGCTCGGCGGCGACTATCCGAACACCTGGCGCCAGGGCGAGATCTCGTTCCCGCTGACCTACCAGTTCGAGCCGGGCACCGAGGACGACGGCGTCACCGCACGCATCCCGGTCGCGCTGCTCGCCCAGGTTCGTCCGGTCGGCTTCGACTGGCTGGTGCCCGGCATGCGTGAGGACCTGGTCACCGCGCTGATCAAGACGCTGCCGAAGGCTCTGCGCCGCACCGTGGTTCCCGCCCCCGACTACGCCAGGGCGGCGCTGTCCGTCGTCAAGCCGCGCTCGGAGACGCTGACGGTGGCGATCGCGCGCGAGCTGTCGCGAATGGCCGGTGCCCCGATCTCGCCACGCGACTTCGACCTGAGTGCGGTCCCGGACCACCTTCGGATGACCTTCGCCGCCGTCGACGGGTCGGGCAAGGTGCTCGGCCGGGGCAAGAGCCTGACCGGGCTCTCCGCGTCGCTTTCGCCCCGCGTCGACGTCGAGGTCGCCAAGGCCGCCTCTGCCGCCGAGCGCGCAGCTGCCGCGGTGTGGACGTCGGAGACCCTCGGCACCCTGCCCGACAGCGTCACCCGCACGATCGCGGGCCAGAAGGTCGTCGGCTATCCGGCACTCGTGCCCGAGAAGGAGGGCGTCGCTGTCCGCGTGCTGAGCACACCGCTCGCGCAACGCCAGGCGATGCGCGAGGGAACCAGGGCCCTGCTGCTGAGCGCGATCGTCACCCCGGTCAAGACCGCCGTCTCCGGACTCGGAACCCGGGACCGGCTGGCACTGAGCCAGAATCCGCACGGCAGCGTGGAGGCGCTCGTCGAGGATTGCCGAACCTGCGCGGTGAACGAGCTGATGGACGCGAACGGCGGGCCTACCCGGACGCCGGAGGCCTTCGAGAAGCTGCAGGCCGCGGTGCGCGCTCAGCTCGCGAATCGAGTGGCGGTCCTGGTCCGGCTGGTGGTCCCGGCGCTGACCCGCGCCCAGGAGCTGCGCGTGATCCTGGACCATGCGACGGGTGAGGCCGCCGACGATGTCCGCGAACAGCTCGAGGCGCTGGTGTTTCCCGGTTTCGTCGCCGACACCGGCAGCCAGCGGCTCCGGGAGGTGCCGCGGTACCTGGAGGGTGCCGTTCGCCGCCTCGAGGCGCTGCCCGCGGGCGCGGGCCGCGACGGCCAGGGTTTGATCGTGCTCGATTCGGTGTTCGAGGAGTACGGCCGCCTGCTCGCGCGCCTGGATGAGCGCAGGCATCACGATCCGGACGTCGACGCGATCCGTTGGATGATCGAGGAGCTGAGGATCAGCCTGTTCGCGCAGTCACTCGGCACCCCGTACCCCGTGTCCGAGAAGCGGATCCGGAAGGCGATCGGCGCGATCACGAGGTGACCGTGGTCAGCCGCGCTCGGATTCCTCGCGGTGCACGCGCAGGTCCTTGATCTCGCGCTCGAAGTCCTCGGCGGAGCTGAACGAGCGGTACACCGAGGCGAACCTCAGGTACGCGACCTCGTCGAGATCCCGCAGCGGGCCGAGGATCGCCAACCCCACCTCGTTGCTCGGAATCTCGGCAGATCCGGCCGCGCGCACGGCCTCCTCGACCTTCTGCGCGAGTTTGTAGAGCGCGTCCTCGTCCACCGCCCTGCCCTGGCAGGCCCGCCGCACGCCGAGCACCACCTTCTCGCGGCTGAACGGCTCGGTGACCCCGCTGCGCTTGACCACCGAGAGCACCGCGGTCTCGACGGTGGTGAACCGTCGACCGCATTCCGGGCACGACCGGCGCCTGCGAATTGCGTTGCCCTCGTCGGCTTCACGCGAATCGACCACGCGCGAATCGGGATGCCTACAGAACGGGCAGTGCATGGCGAATCCTTCGTCGGAACCGAGGAGCCCGGTACTACCACTGGATGTGGTGGGGCTGACAGGGTTCGAGGATACCGCCGCCGGGCACCCGGGGGCGCGCATCGGCGTTCAGTCCGCCAATCGGACGGGCACCACCAGGGACTGACCCGCCTGGACCGAGGCCCCCGCCATGGCGTTCAGATCGAGGATCCGCGCCACCACCTGCTCGACCCGGGCCCCCGGTGCGACCCGGGAGGCGACGTCGCTGATCGTCTCCCCGCCCTGTACCTGCACCACCGCGGTCTCGCCGAGGGCGAGCTGCGGATTCGACCTGACCTGCGCGATCCCCAACAGGCCTGCGACGGCCACGGCCGAGAGCAGCATCCCCACCAGCAACGACCCGATCCCGTTCTCGTGGCCGCGCTTGCCGTGGGCCGCACGCGACACCGGCACCCGCGCCCGGCCGTACTCGACGGGCCCGTCGACCCGGCGGCGGCGCGCGGCGAGCTGTCGCGACCTCCCACCGTTCGGGACCGCGTTCTTCGGGACCACGTTCTTCGGGAGCGCCTTCTTCGGGACCGTGCCGTTCATGGGGACTGCCATGCTCATCGGAACCTCCGCCAGTGATCGGATCGCTGTTGTTCGTTCACACGTTCGAGGGAACGCATGTTCGATTTCTACCACGCCGGTCCGACAAAGTCTCGATTTGGCGCGACACGTGTCGAACAGATGTTTGAAACATGCAGGAATCCGGTCTAGATTCGTGTCAGAACCCACATCGACACGGGAGGCCCTCCATGAAGGACGACAGCTCCAACGACGGCTCGGCCGCCACCTCAGGCGGAACCGACCTCGCGGCGGGGCTCACGGATCGACAGCGCCGGGTGCTCGAGGTGATCCGCGCCTCGGTCAGCGAACGCGGCTACCCGCCGAGCATCCGCGAGATCGGCGACGCGGTCGGACTCACCTCGACCTCGTCGGTCGCACACCAGCTCCGCACCCTCGAGCGCAAGGGCTTCCTGCGCCGCGACCCGAACCGTCCGCGCGCCGTCGACGTGCGCGGGCTGGACGACGGCGTGGCGGCCTCCGACACCGAGGCGGGCTTCGAGCACGCGGCGCTGCCGGCGGGCTCGGGCACCGAGACCCAGCTGCCCAAGCCGACCTTCGTGCCGGTGCTCGGGAGAATTGCCGCAGGCGGCCCGATCCTCGCCGAGGAGGCCGTCGAGGACGTCTTCCCACTCCCCCGCGAGCTGGTCGGCCAGGGATCGCTGTTCCTGCTGAAGGTGGTCGGCGAGTCGATGATCGATGCCGCGATCTGCGACGGCGACTGGGTGGTCGTCAGGCAGCAGAGCGTGGCCGACAACGGCGACATCGTGGCCGCGATGATCGACGGCGAGGCGACGGTCAAGACGTTCAAGCGAACCAAGGGCACGGTGTGGCTGATGCCGCACAACCCGCTGTTCGAACCGATCCCCGGCAACAGCGCGGCGATCCTCGGCAAGGTCGTCACGGTGATCCGCAAGATCTGATCGCAAGAAAGGCCGCGGCACATGGTGCCGCGGCCTTTCTCGTGGGTGAGCGCGATCAGGACAGGTTCAGGCCCCGTCCGATGATCTCCTTCATGATCTCGGTGGTGCCGCCGTAGATCGTCTGCACGCGAGAATCCATGTACGCCTTGGCGATCGGGTACTCGCGCATGTAGCCGTAGCCGCCGTGCAGCTGCAGGCAGCGGTCGATCAGCTTGACCTGGGCCTCGGTGGTCCACCACTTGGCCATCGCGGCCTCCTGGATGGTCAGCTTGCCCTCGTTGAGCTGCTCGATGAACTTGTCGACCAGAACGCGCACGGCGGTCGTCTCGGTGGCGAGCTCGGCCAGCACGAACCGGGTGTTCTGGAAGCTGCCGATCGGCTTGCCGAACGCCTTGCGATCGCGCACGTACTGCATCGTCATCTCGAGGCAGGACTCCATCGCGGCCGCGGCGACCACTGCGATCGACATGCGCTCCTGCGGCAGGTTCTGCATCAGGTAGATGAAGCCCATGCCCTCCTCGCCGAGCAGGTTGGCCGCCGGGACCCGCACGTCGGTGAAGCTGAGCTCCGCGGTGTCCTGCGCCTTGAGGCCGATCTTGTCCAGGTTCCGGCCGCGCTCGAAGCCTTCCATGCCGCGCTCGACGACGAACAGCGAGAAGCCCTGCGCCCCCTTCTCAGGATCAGTGCAGGCGACCACGACCACCAGGTCGGCGTTGATGCCGTTGGTGATGAAGGTCTTGGATCCGTTGAGGACCCAGTCGTCGCCGTCGCGAACCGCGCGGGTCTTGATGTTCTGCAGGTCGCTGCCGGTGCCGGGCTCGGTCATCGCGATGGCGGTGATGATCTCACCGGAGCAGAAGCCGGGCAGCCAGCGCTGCTTCTGCTCCTCGTTGGCCAGCTTGAGCAGGTAGGGCGCCACCACGTCGTTGTGCAGCATGAAGCCGACACCGCTGAACCCGCCGCGGGTGGTCTCCTCGGTGATGATCGCGTTGTAGCGGAAGTCCTCGACGCCGCCGCCGCCGTACTCCTCGGGCACATCCATGCCGAGGAAGCCCTGCTCGCCCGCCTTCTTCCAGACCTCGCGGTCGACGATGTTCTGCTCTTCCCACTTGTCGTGGTTCGGAGCGATCTCCTGGGCGAGGAATTTCTGGTAGGACTCCCGGAAGAGGAGGTGCTCGGGCTCGAAAAGCGTGCGTTCCATCAAGGCTCCTGTGTTGATCGACGTACCTGCCTGCCAGGCTAGGCGGCGGTGGACGCGGCGGTCGATGACTCGAACGAGCGCAATCTGTGACCCGACGCACAGGTCAGGCGTGCCGGGTCGCCTCCTGGGCGAGTTGCACACGGGAGCTCAGGCCCAGCTTGGTGAAGACATGGGTGAGGTGGCTCTGCACGGTGCGCGGCGAAACGAACAGTCGCGCGGCGATGGCCCTGTTGGTGAGGCCCTCACCTACGAGGCGGACGACGTCACGTTCTGCTGGGGTCAGGGCGTCCCATCCGGTCGCCGGTCGTCCGCGGTCACCGCGACCGCGTCGCGCGTAGGCGATCGCCTCGTCGGTGGACAGCGCGGCGCCCTCGGTCCAGGCGGTGTCGAAGTCGCTGTCGCTCATCATGTTGCGCAATGCCGTCGCCGCATCGTCGTAGTCGGTCTGGTGGACGGCGAACCTGACCGGGCCCGAACGCTCTCGCATCGCGTCGGCAGCGCCGAACAGTCGTGCGGCACGGCGGGGGTCGTCGCCGGCGTCGACGCCGAGTTCTGCGAGGACTTCGACGATATTGGGGACGGTCAGGAACGCACCGATCTCGGCGGCGAGGTCGAGGGCCGCGTGGGCATCGCCGGCTGCACGAGTCGGGTCGGCGGCGGCGCGCTCGATTCGGGCCCGGACCGTCAGGGCGACGATCAACTGCCAGCCGGCCGCAACAGACACCGCTTCATCGGCCCAGGTGCGGGCGGTGTCGAGGTCTCCGGAGGCGAGCACGACCTCGACACCGTTGAAGGCCCGCTGCGCGGCGCCGAGCTGAGGCAGGAACTTCAGGTACCCCCACGCCGCCTCGCCCGCGGCACCGGCCTCGGTCAAGTCACCGGATGCCACCGCGACATACGCCACCGCTGAATGTCCGAGCCCGAGGAAGAAGCCGCCGATGTCGGCAGCGGAGTCGAGTGCCGCGTCGGCAGCCACGCGAGCAGCATCCAGATCCCCGATACCGACGAGTGCGGTGCTCCGGCACTGGTGGCCGCTCGGTAGGAGGAACTGGTCGTGGTCCGCGTAGGCCGAGGCCAGCAGCATTCCGGCCTGAGCGAGTGCCCCGCGGAGGTCGCCCTGGATCAACAGTGCCCATGCAAGGTTGATCCGGCACTCGCGGGCGGAAGCGACGTCGCCGATCACCTCGGCCAGGTCGAGTCCCTCCTCGGCGGCCATTCGGGCGGGGGACGGGTTGCCCTGGACGATCGCGGTCTCCGCCTGCCGGGTGAGGACGTGACACAGGCGGCGGCGGTCGTCCAGGGAGCGCGCGAGCCCGATGGCCTCGGTGAAGTACGGTTCGGCCATTTCCGCGTTGTAGCCGTATCCGGCAACGAACAGGCAGGCGGTCAGTGCCCGCACGACGAGTGTCGGATCGTCGAGATCGCGGGCGATGGCGAGGGCCTCCCGCGCCCGCGCGAGGCCCCCGACGATGTCGAACCACACGTCGAGGGTCGCGAGGTCGGCGAGCGCACGCGCCCGCACCGCGGCCGGGATCCGCAAATCCTCCGATCCGGCACCGGCGAGCGCGGCTTCGAGCCACGAATGACCCTCCCGCACGCGCCGGGCCAGCCACAATGGTTGTAGGGATGACGCGAGCGTCATTGCGGTGGCGGGATCGGCATCGTCCCGGCTCGAGGTGAAGGCGCCGCGCAGGTTGTCGATCTCGGTCTCAGCTTGTTCGAGGCGCCGCTTGTAGTCGTCGCGGCCGGGAGCGTCCAAGAGGACGGCCATGGCTGTGTAGTAGTCGCGGTGGCGTGCTCGCACGGCATCGGCCTCGCCTGATTCTCCGAGCTTCTCGAGGGCGTACTGCCGGACTGTTTCGAGCAGTCGGTAGCGGGTAGCCCGACAGTGATCGTCTGCTGTCACCAGGGACTTGTCGACGAGTTGGGCCAGCCCGTCGAGCGTTTCGAAGGCTTCGGACTCGTCCCCGCAGACGGCGTGGGCGGCATCGACGTCGAAGCCGCCGCGGAAGACGGCCAGCCGCCGGAACAGGGTCCGTTCGGGTTCGGTGAGCAGGGTGTGGGACCAGTCGACGGAGGCACGGAGCGTCTGCTGGCGGGGCACCGCGGTGCGGGCGCCGCCGGTCAGCAACTGGAAGCGGTCGTTGAGGCCGTTGACGATCTCCGCGGGGGACATCGCCCGCACCCGGGCCGCGGCGAGTTCGATGGCCAGTGGCAGTCCGTCAAGGCGCCGGCAGATCTCGGCAACGGATGTGGCGTCGTAGTCGGTGAGGGCGAAGTCGGGCCGTACCCGACGAGCGCGGTCGGCGAAGAGTTCAATCGCCTCGCCGTCGGGCGAGAGTGACGGCACCCGCCAGCTGACCTCGCCCGGGACTCCGATCGGTTCGCGGCTGGTTGCGAGGACCGTCAGCTCTGGACAGGCCCCGAGCAACGTGTCCATCAGCGAGGCACAGGCGTCGAGGAGGTGTTCGCAGTTGTCGACGACCACGAGCATCGGTGTGTCGGCGATAAATCGGACCAGGGTGTCCTCGGTCGACCGGCCGGGCTGGTCGGGCAGGCCCAGTGCACGGGCAGTCACCACCGGCACCACCGGCGGATCGGTGATCGGTGCCAGGTCGACGTAGCAGACGGACTCGTGGTGCCGGTCCGCCCACCGTTCGGCGACACGCATCGCGAGGCGGGTCTTGCCGACGCCACCCGCTCCGACGAGGGTCACCAGCCGACTGCGGGCGAGGTGGCCGCACACCTCGGCGGTCTCGGCGCCTCGGCCCACGAAACTGGTGAGTTGCACCGGCAGATGCCGGGCACCGTACGCCCGCGCGGTCCGCAGCGGCGGGAACTCCGTGCGCAGGTCGGGGTGGCACAGCTGCAGGACCCGTTCCGGGCGCGGAAGATCTCGTAATGGATGTGTGCCCAGGTCCGTCAGCGAGGTATCGGCCGGAAGCTGATCGGCAACCAGTTCCTCCGTGGCACCTGACAGCACCGTCTGGCCCCCGTGCGCCAGGTCGCGCAGGCGTGCCGTCCGGTTGACGGTCGGGCCCATGTAGTTTCCCTCGTCGCGCAGCTGCACCTCGCCGGTGTGTACACCGATGCGCAGCGCGATCGGAGCCAGCGGTGCGCGTTGCAGGTCCAGGGCACACGCGACGGCGTCGCTGGCCCGGGCGAACGCGACGACGAAGCTGTCCCCCTCGCCCTGCTCGACCGGGCGGACACCGCCGTGAGCGGTGACCAGTTCGGTGACCGTGCGGTCGAGCAGCGCCACCGCGGCCGCCATCTCGCCGGGGCGGGTCTCCCAGAGCCGAGTGGACCCCTCGACGTCGGCGAGCAGCAGCGTCACCGTTCCGGTCGGCAGCTCGGAGTTGCTATTGCTCATGTCGGGACGCCTCCCGGACGAGTTGCACGCGGGACGTCAAGTCGAGTTTGGCGAAGACATGGGTGAGGTGGCTCTGCACGGTGCGCGGCGAGACGAACAGCCGGGCGGCGATCTCCTTGTTGCCGAGGCCGTCACCGACGAGGCGGACGACGTCGTGTTCGGCCGGGGTGAGGGAGTCCCAGCCGCTGGCCGGCCGTCCGCGTTCGGCGTGGCCGCGGCGGGCGTAGGCGATCGCCTCCTCGGTGGACAGTGCGGCACCTTCGGTCCAGGCTGCATTGAAGGCGTTGCCGCCCAATGTTTCTCGTAGTCCGTCGACGGAGGCCTCGTAGCTGGCCTGGTGGACCTCGAACCGCACCACACCCGTGCGTTGTCGGAACGACTCGGCCGCGCCGAACAGTCGCGCGGCTCGTTGTCGACTGCCGGCGCGTCCTGCCAAATCGGCGAGGCATTCGAGGATGTCCGGGAGCGGTAGGTACACCCCGCTGCCGGCCGCGCAGGCGAGCGCATCGAGGGCGTCGTGTTCGGCTGCCACCGGCTCACCCTCCGCAACCGCTACCCGCGCGCGGGCCAGCAGTGCTGCCGCAAGGCTCCAGCCTGTCACCATCGCGACCGTATCGTCAGCCGACCGGCGGGCCGCGACGAGATCACCGCCCGCGAGGACTGCCTCAATGCCACTGTGGGCCTGTTGTATGGCCGCCAACTCCGGGTGGGTCGCGCTCAGGTGTTCTGTGCCCGCCTCGCTCGACTCACGCGCCGCCGCAACAGCTCCCGCAGCCAGGGCCGTCACCGCCGCAGCCCCGCAGGCCATTCCCACGAAGTACTCGCCGATCCCAGTGGCGACCTCGAGGCACGCGCCGGCGGCGCTGCGCGCCGCGCTCACCTCTCCCCGGTAGGCGTGGGCAAAACTCAGGCCCAGGAGGCTCGCGCCCGCCATGAGGTTGTCGTGCGCCGCCTCGGCCGCAGACACCACGGCTCCGAACTGCGCGATCGCCTCTGGGACATTGCCCAGCATCAGTTTTGCCCACCCGAGGGTCTGACGACACAGCCTCGAGCCGGACAGGTTCCCGGTCGCGTCGGCGAGTGCGAGTCCTTCCTCGGCTGCCTCGGCCGCCGCGATCGGGTAGCCCGCAGTCGCCGCGGTACTGCCTTGCCAAGCGAGGATCTGGCTCAGCTGCCACCGGTCGTCCGAAGATCGAGCCAGGCCCGCTGCCTCGGCAAGGAACGTGCTGGCCGCTTCGGCGTCGTCGCTGTAGCCAGCCGTACAGCCACAGGCGGTCAGTGCCCGGGCCAGCAGCGCCGGGTCGTCGAGCTCGCGGGCGATCGCCAGGGCCCGGCGCGCCTCGTCCAAACTCGCGGCACTGGCGACCATGATGTCTAGCACTGCCCTGTCGGCAAGTGCCCTCGCCCGCACCGCCGCCGCCACGTCGACCTCGTCAAAGTTGTCGGGAACGGCGTTGAACCACGCGCGGCCTTCCAGGACGCGGCCCCTCGTCAGCCACAACGGTTGCAGCGACGATCCCAGTGCCAGGGCGAATTCGGTCTCGTGGTTCTCCAGGTTCCACCCCAGTGCGCCCCGGAGGTTGTCCATCTCGATCTCGGCCCGCTCGATGTACTGCTCGTAGTCGGCGCGTGCCGGCGCGTCGAGTCGGGCCGCGACGGAGGAGGTGTAGTGGTCACGGTGGCGTGACCGGACGGCATCGGCTTCGCCGGACGCGGCGAGTTTCTCCAGCGCGTACTGGCGCACCGTTTCCAACAGTCGGTACCGGGTGCGCCCGCGATGCTCCTCTGCCACCACCAGGGACTTGTCGACGAGCAGGCTGAGCTGATCGAGCATCTGGTACCGATCGAGGTCGCCGCCGTCGACCGCCTGGGCCGCATCGAGATCGAATCCGCCGAGGAAGACGGCCACCCGGCGGAACAACACCCGTTCGGTCTCGGTCAGCAACGCGTGCGACCACTCCACCGAGGCGCGCAATGTCTGCTGGCGCCGCATCGCCGTGCGGGAACCACCGGTCAGGAGGCGGAAGCGGTCGTGAAGGCCTCCTACGATGTCCGCCGGCGTCAGCGAGCGCACCCGCGCCGCCGCCAGTTCGATCGCCAGCGGTATCCCGTCGAGGCGACGGCAGATCTCCGCAACGGTGGCCGCGTTGTCGTCGGTGATCGTGAAGTCGGTCCGGGCCAGGCGGGCGCGATCGGCGAACAACTCGACGGCCTCGTCCACAAGTGACAATGAGGGAACCTGCCACGTCGCTTCCCCGGCCACTCCGAGTTGTTCACGGCTCGTCGCGAGGACCGTGATCCGTGCCGCGCCACCCAGGAGTCCGACGACCAAAGTTGCGCTGGCATCGAGCAGGTGTTCGCAGTTGTCCAGCACCACCAGCATCTGCCGGTCGCGAACGAACTTCAGCAGCGTGTCCATCGTCGAACGGCCTGGCTGATCGGGCAGACCGAGTGCGCGGGCCGCGGTGACCGGTACGGCGGCGCGATGGGTGATCGGCGCCAAGTCCACGTAGCACACCCCGTCGCTGAACTCGCCCGCCAGCTCCGTGGCCACCTGCACCGCCAGTCGCGTCTTGCCGACCCCGCCGGTTCCCGTCAGGGTGACGAGCCGGTTGGCCATCAGGGCCTCACGTAGGTGTCGAGTTTCCGTGTCGCGCCCCACGAAATTCGTGAGCTGAATCGGGAGATGGTGAACCCCGGCTGTGCCGTACACGCGCAGCGGCGGGAACTCGGTGCGCAGGTCGGGGTCGCACAGCTGCAGCACCCGCTCGGGGCGCGGCAGATCTCGCAACGGGTACGTGCCCAGGTCGGTGAACGAGACGCCGTCCGGGAGCTGATCGGTGACCAGTTCTTCGGTCGCCCCCGACAGCACCGTCTGGCCGCCGTGCGCCAGATCGCGCAGCCGTGCGGTGCGGTTGATCGTGGGGCCGATGTAGTTGCCCTCGTCGCGCAGTTGCACATCGCCGGTGTGGACGCCGATGCGCAGCGTGATCGGGGTCGGTGTTGCGCGTTGCAGGTCGAGGGCGCAGGCGACGGCGTCGCCAGCGCGGGCGAACGCGATCACGAAGCTGTCGCCCTCGCCCTGCTCGACCGGGCGCACGCCGCGGTGGGTGGCGACGAGTTCGGTGACGGTGCGATCGAGGCGTGCCACGGCAGCGGTCATCTCGTCGGCGCGGGTCTCCCACAGTCGCGTGGACCCCTCGACGTCGGCGAGCAACAGCGTCACTGTTCCAGTCGGCAGGTTGGTCATGTCCAACTCGCTCCGAGGCGTGGGCGGCGTCCAAGCCGCGGCATCGCCCCCAATCATCGTAGTCGGCGTGCAGTGAGTTGAATCACAGGACATCCGCGCATTGGCGTACCCGCCGCTTACGCGCAGTGTCAGGCACCGGCAACCCTCCCTGCTCGGCTACGCGTTGTGGCCGATGGTTGCGCGGCGTCGCCGCGGCACAGTCGAAGTGTCACCGATTCGAGGAGGCAAGTCGCCATGACCGCCGACACGTACAGTCCGAGCATTCTCGACGTCGACCTGCCTACGGTCGCCTACCAGAACACGACGGACCCGCTCGAAGCCCACCGGATCATTGCCGGGGCGGCGGCGCAGGGGCCGATCGCGATGGGCCCCTACGGGCCCGAGGTGCTGGCCTACGACCTGGTCCGCACCGTGCTGCGCGACCCGAGGTTCGCCATGCCGAAGGGGGTCACGCTTCAGGTGCAGGGAATCACCAGCGGCCCGGTCTGGGATCGGGTCAGCAAGGTGATCGTGAGTCTCGACGGTGCCGACCATGCGCGCCTGCGGCGCCTGGTGTCGAAGGTGTTCACCCCCTCGGCGGTCGCGCGACTGAAGGGGCTGGCCGTCGAGGTCGTCACCGAGCTGGTCGACCGGGTCGCCGACCGGGGTGACTGTGACGTCGTCGCCGACATCGCCAAGGCCTACCCGGTCCCGATCATCTGCGCGCTGCTCGGAGCGCCCCGCGAGGACTGGCCGAGGTTCGCGGACTGGGCCGCCGACATCACCAGGGCGTTCGGGATGAACGTCGCCGCCGACGCGCCCGACATCGTCAGGGCGTGGGACGGCCTCGCCGGATACGTCGAGGCCATGATCACCGAACGGCGCCGGTCGCTGACCGACGACCTGATCTCCGATCTGATCCGTGCAGAGGCCGACGGCGGCCACCTGACGGTCGACGAACTGATCGACCTCGCGGCCATCCTGCTGACCGCAGGCACCGACACGACCAGAAACCAGTTGGCTGCCGCGGTCCAGGCGCTGTCCGAGCACCCAGACCAATGGGATCTACTCGCCCGCGACCCGGAACTCGCCCCGGCTGCGGTGGAGGAGCTGATGCGCTGGTCGCCGGTTGTCTTCGGTTGCCTGCGGGTTACCCGTGAGGATGTCGATCTCGGCGGTGTTCGGATCCCGGCAGGCACCTTCGTCGTCGCGAACACTGCCGCCGCCAACCGTGACCCGGCCGTCTACGACCAACCGGAGCGACTCGACATCACCCGGCACGGCCCGCCCGCGATGCTCACCTTCGGCGGTGGGGTGCATTACTGCCTCGGATCGCACCTGGCCAGGCTGGAACTCGCCGAGGCACTGCGGGTGCTCACACAGCGAATGTGCAACCCACGCCTGGCCGGGCCCGTGCCGTGGAAGCCGATGGTGGGGCTCTCCGGTCCGCGCGCGCTCCAGATCGAATGGGACGCCACGCCCCGCGGCTACCTGCGCAGCCGGGCCAGCGCCCGCATCAGCGGGTAGCCGACGAGGATCCCCACCGAACCCCATGCGATGCCGCCGAGTTCGACCGAACCGACCATCAGGGTGAGGTTGCCGATGCCCGCCACCAGCGCCGCCGCGACCACCGTCAGATTCACCGGATCGGTGAAATCGACCTTGGCCTCCATCCAGATCCGCACACCGAGGATGCCGATCAGCCCGTAGAGCACCAGGGTGGCGCCGCCGATCACGCCGTCGGGCACGGTGAACACGAGGGCACCGAACTTCGGCGAGAACGCGAGCACGATCGCGGTCGCCGCCGCCACCCAGTAGGCGGCGGTGGAGTACACCCGGGTCGCCGCCATCACGCCGATGTTCTCCGCGTAGGTGGTCGTTCCCGAACCACCGCCCGCGCCCGCCAAGGTCGTGGCCAGCCCGTCCGCGAAGAGCGCATCGCCCGCGACGTCGTCGAGTGACCGGCCGGTCATCGCCGCGACCGCCTTGACGTGACCCACGTTCTCCGCGACCAATACGATCACCACCGGCAACGCGAGCGCGATCACCGACCACTGGAAGCTCGGCCCCCGCAGGTGCGGCAGGCCAACCCAGGCCGCCTCGCGCAGCGCGTCGACCCGCTCGGCCGACAATCCCCCGGTCACCGCCGCGAACACCCACCCGATCACGACGCCGACGAGGATGCCGAGCCTGCCGAGCAGTCCCGGTCCGGCCGCGGTGACCACCAGGATCGAGATCAGGGTGACGGCCGCGATCAGGGGCTGCGCCTGAAACGATCCGACCGCCGCGGGCGCCAGGTTCAGTCCGATCAGCATCACCACGGCACCGGTGACCACCGGCGGCATCACCGCGTCGAGCACCCGGGCGCCCGCGAGCTTGACCACGACGCCGACCAGCATCAGCGCGACACCGACCGACAGCACCGCACCGAGCTGAGCGGCCGGACCCTCGGCCGCGGACGCGGTGAGCGGGGCGATGAAGGCGAACGACGAACCGAGATAGCTCGGGATCCGGCCCCTGGTGATCACGAGGAACAGCGCGGTGCCGATGCCGGAGAACAACAGCGTGGTCGTGACCGGGAATCCCGTGATCGTCGGCACCAGCAGCGTCGCGCCGAACATCGCGATCACGTGCTGCATACCGATGCCGACCGTGCGGGGCCACGACAGCCGCTCGTCGGGGGCCACCACGGCACCGTCCGCGATCCGTTTGCCGTCGCCGTGCAGCTTCCAGCCGAATCGCGAGCGCGCGGAGGTCGTCGTCTCTTGCTCAGTCACGGTGGACAATTCTAGGGCGCGCAATGGGATTCGCGGCGATTGCGTGCAACGAAATGGTGCGATGAATAGGCCCCTCGGCTAGCGTTACGGCCCGTACTACGGACCATCTGGTCCGTGGTTGCCTTCTCTGAGGAGTTCCATGTCCATTCGTCCCACTTTGGGGAGTGTCGGCGAACATGAACTGCAGAGCGAGCTCGGTACCACCGACCGCGCCGACCGGTTCTACTCCGATCAAGTGCTCAATCACCTGAATCCGACAATGGTCGAGTTCGTCGCCCGGCAGGAGATGGCGTTCATCGCCACCGCCGACGCGAAGGGCGAATGCGATTCCACCTTCCGGGCGGGCGAACCCGGCTTCATTCACGTCATCGACCCGCGCACCGTCGCCTATCCCGAGTACCGCGGCAACGGCGTGATGGCCAGCCTCGGAAACATCAGGGAGAACCCGCACGTCGGGATCCTGATGATGGACTTCGTCCGAGACCTGATCGGCCTGCACGTCAACGGCTCGGCACGGATTGTCGAGGACGCCGACCTTCGGGCCGAGACGCCGGATCTGCCGTCCGACCATGCGAAGGGCCGCACCCCCGAACGCTGGGTGGTCGTGGACGTCGAAGAGGCATACATTCACTGCCGCAAGCACATTCCGCAGATGGCCCCGGTCGAGCGGACCCGGTCCTGGGGCACCGACGACGTGCGCAGGAAGGGCGGCGACTACTTCGACGCGAAGGCCACCCCGCACGAGCTCGAGGAGTCCGCGCCGCCCGCCCCCGCACCTGCCAGGAAGGCACCGGCGAAGAAGCCCGCGGCAAAGAAGGCGCCCGCCAAGCGGACCCCAGCGCGGAAGGCCGTCGCCGCGACGACCGCCGCGGCCCGGACCCCGGTCAAGAAGAGCGTGGCCCAGAAGACAACGGCCGCACGCACTCCGGCCAAGCGGGCAACGCCGTCCGAGCCGACGGTCGACGAGTAGAGCGAGGGGCCTACTGCCGGGTCCAGGCGACCAGGTCGTCGACCGGCCAGGTGTTGATCACCCGTTCCGCCTCGACGCCGCTGGCCTGGGCACGCTCGCAGCCATAGCCCTGGAAGTCGAGCTGTCCCGGGGCATGCGCGTCGGTGTCGATCGAGAACAGGCAGTCCCGTTCGAGGGCGAGCGCGATCAGCCTCGCGGGCGGATCACGACGCTCGGGCCTGCTGTTGATCTCGACCGCGGTGCCGAACTGACGGCAGGCCTCGAACACCACCTCCGCGTTGAACTTCGACTCCGGCCTGTTCCCGCGGGTGCCCTCGACGAGCCTGCCGGTGCAGTGCCCGAGCACGTCCACGTGCGGGTTCGCGACGGCCCGCACCATCCGCCTGGTCATCGCGTCGGCCTCCATCGCGAGCTTCGAATGCACGCTCGCGACCACGATGTCGAGTTGGGCCAGCAGGTCCTCCTCCTGATCGAGGGAACCGTCATCCAGGATGTCCACCTCGATCCCGGTCAGGATCCGGAACGGCGCCAGCTCCGAGTTCAGCTCCGCGATCACCTCGAGTTGCCTGCGCAGTCGGTCCGCGGAGAGCCCGTTCGCCACCGTCAGCCGCGGCGAATGGTCGGTCAGCGCGCAGTACTCGTGACCGATCATGGCGGCGCGCCGCATCATCTCCCCGATCGGGCTGCCGCCGTCGGACCAGTCGGAGTGGGTGTGCAGGTCGCCACGCAGCGCCGCGAGCAACGCCCGCCCGCCCTCCCCGATCTGGCCGGCCTTCGACTTCACCTCGGTCAGATAGGCGGGCACCCCGCCTGCGTAGGCCTCCGAGATCACCGCCGCTGTCTTCGGCCCGATCCCGCTCAACGCCGACCAGGTACCCGTGCGGCCCAACCGATCCCGCTGGTCGGTGGTCAGCGCCTCGACGATGTCGGCGGCCCTGCGGTATGCCTTGACGCGGTGCGTCTCGGCCCGCGAACGCTCGAGCCAGTAGGCGATCTCCCGCAGCGCCTCGACAGGGTCCATCTGCCCATGATGCGCTATCCGGCGAGTCAGAAGCTCGTTTCGACGGGCACCGGCGGCAATGTCACGACCTGGCCTGCGTAGCTCAGTCCGGCGCCGAAGCCGAGCAGCAGGGCGAGCTGCCCGCCCTTCGCCTTGCCGGTCACCAGCATTTCCTCGATGGCGAGCGGAATCGACGCCGCCGACGTGTTGCCGGTGTTCTCGATGTCATTTGCGACCGGGACGTCGTCTCCGAGGCCCAGGTTCTTCTTCATGAGGTCGTTGATCCTGGCGTTGGCCTGGTGCGGGACAAACACCTCGATGTCCTCGATCGCGACGCCGGATTCCTCCAGAATGCCGCCGAGTGCCTTCGGCAGCGTGATCGCCGCCCACCGGAAGACGCGGGACCCTTCCATGTTGACCACCATGCGACCGACCGGCTCGCCGTCCGGGCCCTCACCCTGCAGGGCCTGCGCCCGGTCCATGTACGCGGGGATGTCGTAGTTCTGGCTGATCGCGCCTGCGTTCTCGCCGTCGCTGCCCCACACCGTCGGCGAGATGCCGTTCGTCTCACTGGGACCGACCACTACCGCGCCCGCGCCGTCACCGAAGATGAAGGCGGTGTTGCGATCGGTGGGTTCCATCACCACGGACATGGTCTCGACGCCGATGACCAGGATGTACTCGGCGGATCCTGACCGGATCATGTCCGTGGCCACGCCGAGTCCGTAGCCGAAGCCACCGCAGCCGGAGGCGATGTCGAACGCCGCGATGCCGTTGATGCCGAGTTCGTGCGCCACCTGCGGGGCGCCGTGCGGAATCTTCGTCTTCCAGCTCCCGGTCGCCAGGATGACCGCGCCGATCTGCTCCCTGTCGATGCCGCTGTTGCGGATCGCGCGCTCGGCCGCGGCCACGGCCATCGACTTGGCGGTCTCGTCGCCGCTGATCCAACGGCGGTTGCGGATCCCGCTGCGCTCATAGATCCACTCGTCGTTCGAGTCGAGCACCTCGCACACTTCGGCGTTGCTGACGATCCGCTCGGGCCGGTAGGCGCCGATCCCGAGCAGCGACACGTTGTCGTGCCCCTTCTTGACCGCAATGCTGAACATCAATCCAAGCCCTTCGCCGCAGTGGAATCGGCATGGAGCCTACCGACCCGAACCCGACAACTGGTCAGTTCCGACGACGCCGCGAGCGGATCCGCCACCACAGCACACCGCCGAGGGTGACCACGAGCCCGGCGCCGGCGCCCGCGGCGATCAACGCCCCCTGGTCCACCTGCAGTGCGACCCCCACTCCCCCGGCCGTGGGGGTGACCAGCGCCGTCGCCCCGTACAGGACCCGTATCGGCGGCAGCGGTCCGCCGTTCGCCTCGGACGCACTGAGCAGATCCCCTGCCGGGGTGAAGGCGATGGCCTCGCCCTGCGGCTGGTCCGGCATCGGCACCCGGATCGGTTGGGCACCGGTCAGCGCCGCCACCACGTCGCCGTGCGGCGCCGGGTACAGGTAGATGTCGGTGTAGGTGCGCAGCGCCACCACCGTGCCGTCCTCGCTGACCGCACCGCCGGTGATCATGACCCCGCCCGCGAACGGGACCGGGCCACCCGGCGTCTCGGTGGGCTCGAATCCGATCTGCCCCACCCGCTCGAGCGCGGTGGGTCCAGGGCTCGGCAACTGCTCGGCGCGCAGTGCCCCGGCGGGCCGATAGATGCCGCTCGCGCCGAACAGCTCCTTCGTCACGAGCACCGGGACCCCGTCGCTGCCCAGGAGGATCGCCTCCGCGTCGTGGGCGCCGTCCGGGTAGGTGAGCCGGCGCAGCGTGCCCGCACCGGTGCCGGTGTCCATGTCGGTCAGCGCGACGGTGGTCCGCGCACCGGCGTTGTCGCCGGTGTCCGAGAGCCACAACCGCACGTCGGCCTGCGCGAGGTCCTCCACGTCGAACGGGTCGACGGGCAGCGGCAACGTGCCGGTCACCCGGCATCGATCGTCGAGGACCAGGACCGCATCATCTGTCCCGCTGTCGGCGGCCGCGTAGATCCCGTCATCGGTGACCGCCAGACCGGACAACTCCGCCAATGCGGAATCCGTTGGAGTGCAGAGGTTCTCAAACTCGGCATCGACCACCTCGATCGGACCGGGGGCCGAGCTCGGCTGGGCCGACGCGGGCAGCACGCTGAGGGCGGCCGAACCCAGGACGGTGGCGACCGCCGCTGCCAGGCGCCTACGCACTGTGGCGGTAGTCCCGCAGGACTGAGGCCAGCGCCTCCGGCACCTTCGCGCGGACCAGTGTGCCCTCCGGCTCGTGCGAGGACCCGAGAATTCGCCCATCCGCGTGAATGCGGGCCACCAGGTCGCCACGGGTGTACGGCACCAGCACGGTGACCTCCACCTCCGGCGCCTTCACGATCTCGGCGAGCCGGTCGCGCAGCTCGGCGATCCCCTCACCGGTCCGTGCGGAGACGAATACCGCCCCGGTCAGCAGGCCGCGGAGCTGGGTGAGCGTCACCGGATCCGCGGCGTCGATCTTGTTGACCACCAACAACTCCGCAGGAGCGGAGCCTGCGGAGCGACCCATGTCTCCGTTGCCAGGCCTATCGGTCTCGCGGAGCACCTCGGTGACCACCTCGCGCACCGCCTTGATCTGATCGGTCGGGAGCGGGTCCGACCCGTCCACGACATGCAGCAGCAGGTCGGCGTCGGCAACCTCCTCCAGCGTCGAGCGGAACGCCTCGACCAGCTGGGTCGGCAGGTGCCGGACGAAGCCGACGGTGTCGGTCAGCACGTACTGGCGGCCGTCCTCGAACTCCGCCTTGCGGGTGGTCGGGTCGAGGGTGGCGAAGAGCGCGTTCTGCACCAGCACGCCTGCACCGGTGAGCGAGTTGAGCAGGCTGGACTTGCCCGCGTTGGTGTATCCGATGATCGCCACCGACGGCACCTCGTTGCGCAGCCGCTGGGTGCGCTTGGTGTCGCGGGCGCCCTTCATCTCCTTGATCTCGCGGCGCAGCTTCGCCATCCGCTCGCGGATCCGGCGGCGGTCGGTCTCGATCTTGGTCTCGCCCGGTCCGCGCGTTCCCACGCCGCCGTCCTTGCCTGCGCGGCCGCCTGCCTGCCGCGACATCGACTCACCCCAGCCGCGCAGCCGCGGCAGCATGTACTGCATCTGCGCGAGCGCAACCTGCGCCTTGCCCTCGCTGGAGGTGGCGTGCTGGGCGAAGATGTCGAGGATCAGCGCGGTCCGGTCGATGACCTTGACCTTCACCACCTTCTCCAGCGCGGTGAGCTGCGCGGGGGTCAGCTCGCCGTCGGCGATGACGGTGTCGGCGCCGGTGGCGAGCACCACCTCACGCAGTTCGTTGGCCTTGCCGGAGCCGATGTAGGTGGCGGCGTCGGGCTTGTCGCGGCGCTGCACCAACCCCTCGAGGACCTCCGACCCCGCGGTCTCGGCGAGCGCGGCCAGTTCGGCCATGCTGGCCTCGGCCTGGGCGGCGGTGCCGTGGGTCCAGACGCCGACCAGCACCACCCGCTCGAGGCGCAGCTGGCGGTACTCGACCTCGGTGACGTCGGTGAGTTCGGTGGACAGCCCGGCGACCCGCCGCAGCGCAGCGCGCTCGTCCAACTGCATCTCGCCGACCGACGGGTCGTGACCCGCCCGGTCGGTGTCGTGATCGGTGGTGTCGTGGTCGTCGGCGTCGAGGTGATCGAGGCTCGGTGTCTTCGTGATACGCGGTGTTTTCGTCATACAGGACCCATGGTCCCACGACCGACCCCCGTGGTGCACGCGCAATTACGCGAGCGCGTTCCACCAGTCGTCGTCGATGCGCCCGGAACCGACCAGAACCGACGGCCCCCGCAGCTCGGCGGCGCCGTCGCGCACGGCGACCAGCACCTCGCCGCCCGGCACCCGCACCCGGACCTCGCCCTCCGCGCGTCCGTCGGCCCGCAGCGCCGCCGCGGCGGCCGCGACCGTACCGGTTCCGCATGACCTCGTCTCGCCGACCCCGCGCTCGTAGACGCGCATGTCGACGACGCCGTCGACCAACGGGGTGAGGATCTCGACGTTCACCCCGTGCGGGAAGAAGGCCGTGTCGAACGCGGGCGGCGACGTCAGGTCGAGCGCCGCCAGCTTGTCCGCGGTGAGCGAGTCGTCGACACAGGCCAGGTGCGGATTGCCCACGTCGATGCCGAGCCCGGTGAACGTCTGACCGCCGACGGTGGCGGTGGAGGTCCCGAGATCGGTGACCGTCCCCATGCCGACGGTCACGTCGGCGGTCCATCCGTCGCAGCCGTGCACGACCACGGGACGGGCACCCGCGCGGCTGCCGACGACGAACTCGGTTGCGCCCTCGAGGCCGGTGGCCCGGAGGTAGTGCGCGAACACCCGGACCCCGTTGCCGCACATCTCGGCGATCGAACCGTCGCCGTTGCGGTAGTCCATGAACCAGTCGTCGTCGCCGACGCCGTCCGGCAGCGCCTCGAGCACGCCCGCGCGGCGCAGCGCGCCCGCCCTGGCCACCCGCAGCACCCCGTCGGCGCCGAGTCCGCGCCGTCGGTCGCACAGCGCGGCCACCCGATCGGCACGCAGATCGAGGCGCACGTCGAGGTCCGGCAGCACCACGAAATCGTTCTCGGTGCCGTGGCCCTTGCTGAATTCCATGCCGATCATGCTACCGAGCGGCGGGTACGGCTCGCCGACACCGGCGAACAGGGCCATCCGCCCGGCGAGCCGGTTGGCGAGGGCCGACGCCGACAGATCGGGGTGCGACTGCCAGTCCGAGTCCCACTCGTCGCTCATCCGCGCTGCCTCGCGATCTCGTAGAGGCAGACCGCGCCCGCGCTGGGCGCGCCGAGGGAGCTGGCCGCGCCGCCGATCGGGATGCTCACGGTGACATCGCAGGCCGCGCGCCAGGACGCGCTCATCCCGCGGGTCTCGTTGCCGATCACCAGGATCGTGCCGCCGGTGAAGTCGTGTTGGAAGATCGCCATGTCGCCGTCCTCGTCGGTGCCGACGATCCGCAGCTCGGTGCCGCCGTCGCGGGCCCTGGCCCGGTACGCCAGCACCTCGTCCGCGTCGGCGACGGTCAGCACCGGCACCGCGAACAGCGATCCGGTCGAGGCGCGCACGCACTGCGGGTCGTACGGGTCGGCGGCGTGGCCGGCGACGATCACCGCGTCCGCCCCGAACGCGTTGGCGGACCGGATGAGGGTGCCCAGGTTCCCAGGCGACGAGGGCCGGTCGACCACCACGAGCAGCGGCGCCGGACCGGCGAGGGCGAGCGATCCGGGCCCGCGGTGCCGCTGCTTGGCGATGGCGATGAGCTCGGGCGAGGCGTCCTTCTCCCCCAGCTCCGCCATCAGTTCACCGCTGACGCCGACCTTCTCGTGCTTCCAGCCGTCGAGGATCTCGCGGGCCCACGCCGAGAGCGGCGGTCCGTCGATCCGGTACAGCAGCGTCTCCAGCGGCCAGTCGTGCTCGATCGCGAGGGTCAGCGGGCGCACCCCCTGGATCAGGAACCGCGCCGCCTTCGTCCGCTTGGCGCGGGTGTTCAGGTACGACTCCCACTGCTGGAAGCGCGCATTGCGCACCGTCACCCTGGCGTCGCGGGCCCCGAACTTGCTGACCGGCTTCTTGCTCACTGGCTCCCCACAATCGTCATAGCTTTCGAAATCACATCGCGGTCGCCGCCGTCGAGCCAGCGCACCCGCTGGTCGCGCCGGAACCAGGAACGCTGCCTGCGGACGTATCGCCTCGTCCCGATCAGCGTCCGTTCCTGGGCCTGGGCCATGTCGTACTCGCCGTCGAGGGCGGCCAGCACCTGGGCGTAGCCGATGGCGCGCGGCGCGGTGACGCCGTCGCGCAGGCCCACCTCGATCAGGCCGAGCACCTCCTCGACGAGCCCGCCGTCGAACATCGACCGGGTGCGCAGGCCGATCCGTTCGTCGAGTTCGGTGGTGTCGCGGTCGACGCCGAGAACAACGGTCCCCCAACGCGGTTCGCCGATGGCGGGCGCGGACGCGGCGAACGGCCGTCCGGTGAGTTCGACGACCTCGAGGGCCCGCACCATCCGCCTGCCGTCGGTCGGCAGGATCGTGGCTGCGGCCTCGGGGTCCGCCTTGACCAGTTCCGCGTGCACTCCCGCGACACCGCGCTCGGCCAGCACCGCCTCCCAGCGCGCCCGCACGGTGGGATCGGTAGCGGGGAACGACCAGTCGTCGAGCAGGGACTGCACGTACATCATCGAACCGCCGACGATGATCGGCACCGCGCCGCGGGCGGCGATTGCCTCCACATCGGCCCTGGCCGAACTCTGATAGTTCGCGACGGTGGCCGTCTCGGTGACATCGAGCACGTCGAGTTGGTGGTGCGGAACGCCGCGGCGCTGATCCGTCGGCAACTTGGCGGTGCCGATGTCCATTCCGCGGTACTGCTGCATCGCGTCGATGTTGACGATCTCGCCGCCGAGCCGCTGGGCGAGGTCGAGTCCGAGGTCCGACTTGCCGGTCGCGGTCGGGCCGACGACGGCGATCGGGGTTGGCGTGCGCGACGTCACGGCAACCACATGCCGACGTGATAGCCGACGCCGTAGGGGGCGCCGCGGTAGTGGGTCCGGCTCTCGCTCGGGGGTCCGCCGAACAGCCCGGCCAGCACCTGCCAGGCCGCGCGCCCCTCGATCCCGATGTCGAGGCAGGCGACCGGGTCGAGTTCGGCCAGGTACTCGGCGTCCCCGGAATCCAGTGCCCGGTCGAGTTCTTCCTGTGCGGCGGGTGCCCGATCATCGAACGCGCCCGGCGCCTTGGCGGTCAGCGTTCGGGCGCCGTCGGCGATCAGGAGGACGCCGTGAGGTTGCGGATCCGCGTCGAGGCGTTCACGCAGCCGTGCCCCGAGCTCGGCGCAGTACACCGGGGAGGTGTCCTCGGCCACGATGATCGCGTCCACGACGGTCTCGGCAGGCACGGCGGCGCGCAGCCAGCCGGCGATCAGCGCGGCCAGCGGCAGGTCCGGGTCGGCGGCCCCGGTCGCTGCATCGGACAACGCGACCCGCACGTCGGCGCCGAATCCGCGGAAGGTGCCGGCCGCCGTCGCCGGGATCTCGCATTCGGTGCGGCCGACCCCGATCGCGGTCCAGTGCGTCGCGAGGCCGCCGAGCCGGGCGGCCACCTCCGTCGAGGCCAGGCGCAGCTCTTCCGTCTCCGCCGCCGCGCTGCCCGCCAACTCGGGTATCAGCAGGGGTGGCGAGGAGACGAGGGCCGCGGCGGTGAACACACTGGGCCACGGTAGTCGACGCCAGAATCCCCGACTTCGGGGTCTGACCTGTTTCAATAGTCGTGGCCGCTTGCACCGGGTTGAATAGAACCCGGATTTGCCTGCGGCCTGAGACGAACATGCACCGGCAGCCGTGACGCGCGGCAGAGATGAGGAGTCATGACCGACAGCAGCGCACCCAAGCCAGGCGCCCCGAAGCCCGGAGCACCCAAGCCCGGCGCACCCAAGCCCGGCGCGGTCAGGCCGTCGGCCACCGGGCCCACCCCCGCAGCAGCGCACGCGCCGACCGTGGCTCCGCCGAGCGACCCCAGCCTCTTCGGCCGGGTCGACGAGGACGGCACCGCCTGGGTCAAGACCCCCGACGGCGAACGTCAGATCGGCTCCTGGCAGGCCGGTGACGCGGCCGAGGGCCTGGCCCACTTCGGTCGCCGCTACGACGACCTGGCCACCGAGGTCGCGCTGCTGGAGGCCCGGCTCGTCTCCGGTGCCGGCGACGCGAAGAAGACCAAGACCGCCGCCGCCGCACTGTCGGAGTCGCTGCCGACCGCCGCCGTGATCGGCGACATCGATGCGCTCGCCCGCAGGCTGGACGTGATCGTCGCGGAATCCGAGCAGGCCGCGGTGGCCGCGAAGGCCGAACGCGAGCACGAGCGCGAAGAGCACACCCACCGCAAGGAGGAGCTCGCCACGGAGGCCGAGCAGATCGGCGCCGAGTCCACCCAGTGGAAGGCCGCGGGCGACCGGCTGCGCGAGATCCTCGACGAGTGGAAGACGATCCGCGGGGTGGACCGCAAGGTCGACGACGCGCTGTGGAAGCGGTATTCGAAGGCCCGCGAGGCGTTCAACCGGCGTCGCGGCGCGCATTTCGCCGAGCTCGACCGGGACCGCGCGTCCGCGAAGGTCGTCAAGGAGGAGCTCGTGGTCCGCGCGGAGGCGCTGTCCGACTCCACCGATTGGGGTCCGACGGCGGGTGCCTTCCGTGACCTGCTGACCGAGTGGAAGGCCGCCGGGCGGGCGCCGCGGGACGCCGACGACGCACTGTGGAAGCGGTTCAAGGGCGCCCAGGACGTGTTCTTCGCCGCCCGCAACGCCGCGGCGTCCGAGCGCGATGCGGAGTTCGACGACAACGCCGTCGCCAAGGAGGCGTTGCTGCGCGAGGCAGGCGACATCGATCCGGACCAGGACCTCGAGGCCGCCCGCGCCGCGTTGCGGGACCTGCAGGACAAGTGGGACGCCATCGGCAAGGTGCCCCGCGAGCGGATGCACGATCTCGAGGGCAAGCTGCGCTCGATCGAGAAGCGGGTGCGCGACGCCGTCGATTCCCAGTGGCGCCGAACCGATCCCGAGGCAATGGCCCGTGCAGCCCAGTTCCGGGAGCGGGTCGCCCAGTTCGAGGACCAGGCCGCGAAGGCGACCGCCGCGGGCAAGACCAAGGACGCCGAGAAGGCCCTCGCACAGGCGCAGCAGTGGCGGGAGTGGGCCGAGGCCGCCGAGGGCGCGGTCAACGGGCTCTAGCCGGAACTGGTGTCCGCGGCTCCCGCGGACACCAGCTGCCTGGCGGAGGCGATCAGCAGGATCAGGCACACCGCCACGGCGGGCCAGATCAGCACGAGCCCGACCGTCCTCAGCCACGGCTGGCCGATCGCGGTGCCGACGGTGATCGTGGCCGCGGCGGTCATCCCCATCGGGAACGCCGTCGACCACCGTCGGATGTCGAATCCGGGGCGGGGCCAGCGCACCTCACAGACCGCCAGCGCCAGGTATCCGGTCAGGTCCAGGACGACGATCACGATCGCGGCGATCCGGATGGCGGTGGTCGGCCAGCCACTCCAGCCCGCCGATTCCGTCGCCGTGATGAGCCTGCCCGCCGCGAGGCCGCTGATGGCGAGCGCGCCGGTACACACCCACTGGTCGCCCGCGCCGGTCTTGAACTGTGCGAACGAGAATCGCGAAAGCACCAGGCCATAGGCGATCAGTCCGAGGACGGACACCGCCACCGCCACCGCGGTCAGGCCCGGCGCGGGCAACTCCACCGCAAGGGTGGCGCCCAGCACGGCCAGTCCCTCGGTCGCCACGCACAGCAGGAAATAAGCCCCGGCGGTCGGTCCGGTCCAGTAGCTGATCACCGCGGGCATCAGCACCACCCACACGATGACCGCGACACCAAGCGCGACCACCGCGATCGTGTCCCCGCCCAGCAGGGCGACCCTGGTGCCGAGCACGGTGGTCGCCGCGACAGCGGTCAGCGCCGCCGGGGTATCTGCCTCGCCGACCCAGCGGGCTCGATCGCCGATCAGCCTGGCAAAAAAGATGCCGACGAGCATCGTCCAGATGACGACGCCGATGACCAGCCAGAATATCGAGAACCACTCGATGCCGGCCAGGTGCAACGCGACCGACACGATCCCGCTGGCCATGGCCGCCGCGCCGGCCGCAGGCGGCACCGCGCCGAGGGCACGGCCCACGTCGATGACCCCGCGTTGGCGACCGAGCATGCACACAGCATGAAGGGCGCGGCTCCCCTGCGTCGAGCAGATCCGACGGCGGGCCTCAGTCCTTCTTGTCGTCCCAGATCGAGCGCTGCTCGGCCTCGGCGGTCCGCTGCCTGCGCTCCTGCTCCGCGGCCAACTGCACGGAGGTACGGCTCCAGACCACCTTCAGCCAGTGGAAGGTCAGCACTATGACCGCGATCCAACCGAGGATCAGGCCGATGCCGGGGCCACCACCCGGATCCGTGGCGGGGAGCGTCTGCCTGGACCAGATGGCCAGCATGCCGAACACCGAGGCCACCGCGCAGCCGGCCGACGCGATCCAGGCCAGCGCCCAGCGCCGGGTGACCAGGGCCAGCACGCTCACCCCGACGCCGAACACCATTGCCAGCCACACGAACACGCGCGACGGCAGCGCGATGGACTCCGCGATCGCGGTGTCGTCCCCGGCGAGCACGTCCCACCCGTTCGCGGATCCGGCGTGCGGCAGCATGAACGAGAGCAGCAGCACCAGCACGGCCACCGCGACGACGACCGCGCGCATGCCGGGGTCGATCTCCCCGGCGACCTTCCGCTCGGCGGCGTCGATGTCCTTGCGGTACTGCTCGATCGGGTCCTCGTGCGCGTCTTTGCTCATGCTCCACATTCCGTCGCGGTGGGCAGCGGCGCGGGCGCGCCGATCTGCGGTAGGCCCAGCCCCACGCCGATGGGCGGCGTCTTGGGGGTGATGCCACGTTCGTGAGAGTCGCCGGCCCTGGTGCGGCGGTGGGTGAGCACCGGGCCGTCGGCGATCAGGTGGTGCGGCGCGGCGCCGGTGATCGTCGCGGTGATCACATCGCCGGGGCGGATGTCGCCGTCGAGCCTGCCCTCCGGGCGGAAGTGCACGAGCCTGCCGTCGCGGGCGCGGCCACTCATCCGCTGCGTCGCCTCGTTCTTGCGGCCCTCGCCCGCCGCGACGAGCAGCTCCACCTCGGCGCCGAGCAGCTTCTGGTTCTCCTCGAGGGTGATCTGTTCCTGCAGCTCGATCAGCCGTTCGTAGCGTTCCTGGACCACCGCCTTCGGCAGCTGACCCTCCATCTCCGCGGCCGGGGTACCGGGCCGCTTGGAGTACTGGAAGGTGAAGGCACTGGTGAAGCGCGCCTTCCGGACGACGTCGAGGGTCTCCTGGAAGTCCTCCTCGGTCTCGCCGGGGAAGCCCACGATGATGTCGGTGGTGATGGCCGCGTGCGGCATGGCAGCGCGGACCTTCTCGATGATGCCGAGGAACTTGGCCTTGCGGTACGAGCGGCGCATGGCCTTGAGCACGCGGTCGGAGCCGGACTGCAGCGGCATGTGCAGCTGTGGGCACACGTTGGGGGTGGCGGCCATCGCCTCGATCACGTCGTCGGTGAACTCGGCGGGGTGCGGGGAGGTGAAGCGGACCCGCTCGAGTCCCTCGATGTGCCCGCAGGCGCTGAGCAGCGCCGCGAAGGCGCCCCGGTCCCGGGGGGCGTCGGGGTCGGCGAAGGAGACGCCGTAGGAGTTCACGTTCTGGCCGAGCAGGGTCACCTCGAGGACACCCTCGTCGACCAGGGCCTGCACCTCGGCGAGGATGTCGCCGGGACGGCGATCCACCTCCTTGCCGCGCAGCGCGGGCACGATGCAGAACGTGCAGGTGTTGTTGCAGCCGACCGAGATGGACACCCAGCCCGCGTACGCGGACTCGCGCTTGGCGGGCAGGGTGGAGGGGAAGGCCTCGAGCGACTCGAGGATCTCCACCTCGGCTCGCTGGTTGTGCCGGGCCCGGTCGAGCAGGGTCGGCAGCGACCCGATGTTGTGGGTGCCGAACACCACATCGACCCAGGGCGCCTTCTTGACCACGGTGTCGCGGTCCTTCTGCGCGAGGCATCCGCCGACGGCGATCTGCATGCCGGGGTGCGACGCCTTGGTCGGGCGGAGCATGCCGAGGGTGCCGTACAGCTTGTTGTCGGCGTTCTCGCGGACTGCGCAGGTGTTGAACACGAGCAGGTCGGGATCGGACCCCGGTGCCGCCTTGGTGTACCCGGCGTCCTCGAGCAGGCCGGACAACCGCTCGGAGTCGTGCACGTTCATCTGGCAGCCGAAGGTGCGTACTTCATAGCTACGGGCCGGGGGGGTCGGTCGGTCGATCGTGTCCACGTCAACAAGGGTACGGCCCCCGCCGTGGCCGCTTGCACGCCCACGTTGCCGGTGACTCAGGTCAGCGGCGCCTGCCCCGCCGCGCCGAGGCGGAGGGCTTCGGCCGCGACACTGGGCAGCCCGGACAACCGTCGATTCATCGACGTCGCGATCCCCGCGCCCTGGACCTTGGCCCGGTCCGCGTGCGGGCCTGCGTACATCTCGTCGACGGTCTGGTGCCAGAGCGTGAGCCAGCGGTCGAAGTGCCGGGCACCGAACGGGTGCTGTGCGCGGACGCGCTGGTGCACCCGCAGCGCGCTGCCCCGGTATGTCCCGGCGCCGAACAGCACCGTCTCCCAGAAGTCGCACATCACCGGCAGGTGGGACTCGAGGCCCTGCTCGCGCACCTCAGTGAACGGCTCCGCGAGCAGATCGTCGACCAGGGCGCGGCCGTAGAACCGGCGCAGCAGGGCCTCGACGTCCGCCCGGCAGGTCAGGTCCCCGGTCATCGCGCTCCCCTTTACTTCCCGTCGCGTTCGGCCAGGCCAACCTACCGGGACACCGAAACAGCGCACACCATCGGCGATCACCTCGATTTCCGAAGGCGCGGCGCGGCGCGCAAAGGATGCGGTGGGCCCGCTCCAACACCTAGGGTCTTGGGCTATGACGAACGCGGGTGAATCGGGGGCAGCCACGTCGGTGGCCGACTCCCCCACCATGATCTCGATGAAGTCGGTGCAGAAGCACTTCGGTGATCTGCACGTGCTTCGCGATATCGACCTCGAGGTTCCGACCGGCCAGGTCGTGATCGTGCTCGGGCCGTCCGGGTCCGGCAAGTCCACGCTGTGCCGCACGATCAACCGGCTCGAACCGATCGACTCCGGAACCATCGCGGTCGACGGCAAGGAGTTGCCCGCCGAGGGTCGGGCCCTCGCGGCGCTGCGGGCGGACGTCGGAATGGTGTTCCAGTCCTTCAACCTGTTCGCGCACAAGACGATTCTCGAGAACGTGATGCTCGGGCCGGTCAAGGTGCGCAAGAAGACCAAGAGCGAAGCCAAGCAGCGGGCGACGGAACTGCTCGAACGTGTCGGCATCGCCGACCAGGCGGACAAGTACCCGGCGCAGCTCTCCGGCGGGCAGCAGCAGCGGGTCGCGATCGCGCGGGCGCTGGCGATGAACCCGAAGGTGATGCTGTTCGACGAGCCGACCTCCGCGCTGGACCCGGAGATGGTCAGCGAGGTTCTCGACGTGATGGTCTCGCTGGCGAAGGAGGGCATGACGATGCTCGTGGTCACCCACGAGATGGGGTTCGCCCGCAAGGCGGGCAACCGTGTCCTGTTCATGGCCGATGGCCTGATCGTCGAGGACACCGATCCGGAGACGTTCTTCACCACACCGAAGACCGACCGCGCCAAGGACTTTCTGGGCAAGATCCTGGGCCACTGAGTCGCTGAGCCACCACGCTTCACCAATGTTCTGACCACAGAGAGGAACACCATGAGGATCAATCGCGCGCTACGCCTCGGCGTCGGCCTGGTCGCCATCGCCGTCGTCGCCACGGCCTGCGGGGGCGACGAGCAGAAGAGCGCCACCCAGAGTGCGGAGTCCGGCGAACTCACCGTCGGCATCAAGTTCGACCAGCCCGGGCTCGGGGTGCGCAACCCGGACGGCACGTTCAGCGGCTTCGACGTCGACGTCGCCACGTATGTGGCCGACAAGCTCGGTGTGCCCGCCTCGGGCATCACGTTCAAGGAGTCGCCGTCGGCCCAGCGCGAGACGCTGATCCAGAACGGCGAGGTCGACTACGTCGTCGCAACCTACTCGATCACCGACGCCCGCAAGGAGAAGGTGGACTTCGCCGGGCCGTACTTCGTCGCCGGCCAGTCCCTGCTGGTCAAGTCCGACAACACCGACATCACCGGTCGCGAGTCGCTTGGCGGTAAGCGGGTGTGCTCGGTGACCGGCTCGACGCCTGCGCAGCGGATCAAGGAGGATCCGCAGGTTCAGCTGCAGGAGTTCGACACGTACTCGGCCTGCGTCGAAGCCCTGCGCAACGGCGCCGTGGACGCGGTGACCACCGACGACATCATTCTGGCGGGTTACGCGGCCCAGTACCCGGGTGAGCTCAAGGTCGTGGGCCAGACGTTCAGCACCGAGCGATACGGCATCGGACTCTCCAAGGGCGACACCGAGACCCGCGGCAAGATCAACGACGCGATCGAGGCGATGATCGAGGACGGCTCCTGGCAGGCCTCGCTGGAGAAGAACGTCGGGGCCGGCTACCAGATCCCGGCACCGCCCACCGTCGACCGCTACTAGCAGGCGCTGCGCGCCAGTGGTGCGGTCACGGGCTGCGGGCAGTCCGTGACCGCGCAACTGCGGCGTATCCGCATCATCACCCCGGGAGAGGCCACGTGGACCTGCTCAGTGAGTATTGGGATCAACTGATCTCCGCGTTCTGGATGACGATCAAGCTGACCGCGCTGTCTGCGGGCGGCGCGCTCGTCATCGGCACCGTGTTGGCCGCGATGCGGGTCTCCCCCATCCCGGTGGCCCGGTGGATCGGCACCGCGTACGTGACCATCTTCCGCAACACCCCGCTCACGCTGATCATCATCTTCTGCTCGTTCGGCCTCTACCAGACGATGGGCGTCCGACTGGCACCGGAAAGCTCACCGACGTCGCTGGTGGACAACAACATTCGACTCGCGGTTCTGGGATTGAGCGTGTACACGGCGGCCTTCGTCTGCGAGTCACTGCGCGCCGGGATCAACACCGTGCATGTCGGTCAGGCGGAGGCGGGACGCTCGCTCGGCCTGACCTTTGCGCAGAACCTCCGCCTGATCGTGCTGCCGCAGGCGTTCCGGTCCGTGATCGCGCCCCTGGGCAGCGTCCTGATCGCGCTGACCAAGAACTCGACGATCGCCTCGGTGATCGGCGTCGCCGAGGCGTCGCTGCTGATGAAGACGATGATCGAGAACGAGGCCGCCATCTTCGTGGTCGGCGGCATCTTCGCGCTCGGGTTCGTGATCCTGACGCTTCCGATGGGCCTGCTGTTCGGGTATCTCGGCAAGCGACTGGAGGTGGCCCGATGAGAGCCGAACCGACCGTCCTCTACGACGTCCCCGGACCCAAGGCGCGCAATCTCTACCGGCTGCTGTCGGTGGCGGTGGCGGTGGCCCTGGGTGTCCTCGGTTACCTCGTCTACCGCGCGCTGGACTCGAAGGGTCAGCTCACCTCCGACAAGTGGAGCCCGTTCACCGAGTCCACGTCCTGGACGACGTACCTGATCCCCGGCATTCGGGGCACCCTGATCGCCGCGGCGATCTCGATCGTGCTCGCGCTGATCCTCGGCGCCGTGCTCGGCATCGCACGGCTGTCCGATCACCGGATCGTCCGGAGCGTCGCCGGATTCTTCGTCGAGCTGTTCCGCGCGATCCCGGTGCTGATCCTGATGATCTTCGCCTACCAGCTGTTCGCCGACTACCAGATCTTCAAGTCGAAATACCTGGCGCTCGCCGCCGTGGTCACCGGACTGACGCTCTACAACGGATCGGTGATCGCCGAGATCGTCCGCGCAGGCATCCGGTCGCTCCCGAAGGGCCAGACCGAGGCCGCGAAGGCGCTCGGCATGCGCAAGAGCATGGTCATGCGGACGATCCTGCTGCCTCAGGCGGTGACGGCGATGTTGCCCGCGATCATCTCCCAGATGGTGGTCGCGTTGAAGGACTCCGCGCTCGGCTACCTGATCGGCTACATCGAGGTGGTCCGCTCGGGGCAGCAGCTCGGCTCGTTCTACGGCAACTACCTGCCGGCGCTGCTGGTGGTCGCCGCCATCATGATCGTGCTGAACTCGGCGCTGACAATGCTCGCCACCCGGATCGAGAAGCGACTGCGAACGGGCAAGCGCGGCAAGGTGACCCCGGTGGGTGGCGCGGCCGCCGCCGCGCCTGGCATCGACATCACCGGCGACTGATCCCCTGGCTCAGGACAGGGCGCCGGTGAGCGCGAATCGATCCGTCGCCGCGACAAGGGCCTCCAGCATGCCGCGATCCCCCGGCGAGTGGCCGGCGTCGTCGATCACGATCAGCTCGCAGGCCGTCCAGTCCGCGGCCAGCTCCCAGGCGATGTCCACAGGGCCGCTGATGTCGAGCCGACCGTGGACCAGGACGGCCGGCACGTGCGCTATCCGTTCGACCCCGCGCAGCAGTGCACCGTCGGACCGCCACGCGGCATGACTCCAGTAATGCGTGACCAGTCGCGCGAAGCACATTCGGAATATCGGGTCGTCGTACCGGGGACTGCGGCGGTACGGCCGGTGCACGGCTACATGCCAGTCCTCCCAGTCACACCAATCCACCGCGGCCTTCTCCCGGACCGCTGGGTCCGGGTGCGAGAGCAACCGCGCGTAGGCCGCGGGAAGCGATCCCTCACGCTCCTCCTCGGGCACGCCGTCACGGAAACGGCGCCACTGCGCGGGAAAGATCCGGCCCATGTCGCGGGTCACCCACTCCACCTCGCGCCGTCCGGTGGTGACCACTGAGGCGAGGACGATCTCGGTGACGCGCTCCGTGTACTGCTGCGAGTACGCCAACCCGAGGGTCGAACCCCAAGACCAGCCGAACACCATCGACTGGTCGATTCCCAGGTGGCGGCGCAGGGCCTCGAGGTCCGCGACCAGGTGGTCGGTCGTGTTTGTGGACAGGTCGACCCCGGGGTCGCTCGCGTGCGGGGTGCTGCGGCCGCACCCGCGTTGGTCGAACAGCACGACGCGATACGCCGCTGGGTCGAAATAGCGACGCATCCCGGGTGTGGCACCGGAGCCCGGGCCGCCGTGCAACGCGACCACCGGCTTGCCGTCGGGGTTGCCGCTGACCTCCCAGTAGAGGCGGTGACCGTCGCCGACCTCGAGCATCCCCTGGTCGAATGGCTCGATCGCGGGGTACAGACCGTTGGTGCTCATCGCGCCTCGGGCCACCGATCAGTGTTGCGGGACAGGATGTCCCTCGGAGGCCTGGACGACGACCAGTCCGCTACCGGTGAGGCACAACTGGTAAGCCTCGCCGGAGCCGCGGCCGATGGCGGCGGCCATCTTCGCCGTCTTGCGGATGGTCGACTGCAGACCGGTCGACCACAGCACCGCGCTCTGCATGTCGACATACGTGGGGGTGTCCACGTTCAGCACGACGGGGGTGCCGTGAATGTTGATCGCGAGCACGCCGCGACCGGTGAACGTGGTGTTGAACAACCCGCCGCTGAGCATCGACGCACCCTCGACTCGATTGATGTCCCAGCTCAGCGAGCTCTCGAACGCGAGCACGTTCGCTCCGTTGACGGTCACCGATTCGTCTTCGAGTTCGAGCAGGAAGATCTCGTCGGCGTCGCGGGCGAGGAAGACGTCGCCGCTGCCGGACACCTTCATCAGCGACATGCCCTCGCCGGTGAGCGCCTTCTTGAACAGCTTGCCGAGTCCGCCGCTGCCCTGGTACGCGAAGTCGACGTCGCCCTGGTACGCGACCATGGATCCCTGGCGGGCAAGGAAGTGTCCACCGGCCCCTGCCAGGTCCACCTTGAGCATTCGGGGGTTCTGTAGGACGAAAGTTCCCGGCTCACCGCTGCGTTCGGCATTCTTCATCAGGTCGCTGCGCATGCCGGAATGCTACAACCCGTCCGTCTCCGCACCCGCCTGCGCGAGTTCGGTTTTCACGATGTCGAAGGCCATTCCCTGCGGAAATCCCCGCCGGGCCAGCATCGAGACCAGCCGACGCACGGCCCGGTCACGTTCGCTGCTACGCCCACCCGGCCCGTCCACCTCGAAGTCCAGCGACATGGTGCGCAGCTTCCGGTGGACCAGTGCGGTGGCGCGGACCCGCTCGTCGTCGCCGTCGATCTGGTCCAGCGCCTGCGCCGCGATCTCCGGTGCGACACCCTTGGTGCGCAACTCCATCGCCAGCGCACGCTTTCCCTTGCCGGAGTAGGTGTGCCGCGAATGCACCCACTGGGCCGCGAAGGACGCATCGTCGACCAGGCCGACCGCGGTGAGCCGGTCGAGCACCCGCCCGGCGACGTCCTCGTCGAAGCCCTTGTCCGCCAGCTTCTTCGCCAGTTCCGCCCGGCTGCGCGCCCGATCCGTCAGGAGGCGCAGGCACACGTCCTTCGCCTGCGCCTCCTTGGCGGCCGGGCTCCGGGCTTCGGCGTCACCGGAACGCATTGCCGGTCCTAGAAGTCGACGGGGGCCGCGGGCGCCTCGTCCGCCGTCACGTCGGCGCCGATGCCCAGCTTCTCCTTGATCTTCTTCTCGATCTCGTCACGGATGTCGGTGTTCTCCAGCAGGAACTTGCGGGCATTCTCCTTACCCTGACCCAGCTGGTCACCCTCATAGGTGAACCAGGAACCCGACTTCCGGATGAAGCCGTGCTCGACGCCCATGTCGATCAGCGAGCCTTCCTTGCTGATTCCGTGGCCGTAGAGGATGTCGAACTCGGCCTGCTTGAACGGCGGCGCCATCTTGTTCTTGACCACCTTGATGCGGGTGCGGTTACCGACCGCATCCGAGCCGTCCTTCAACGTCTCGATTCGCCGGATGTCCATCCGAACCGACGCATAGAACTTCAGCGCCTTACCGCCGGTGGTGGTCTCCGGCGAGCCGAACATGACACCGATCTTCTCGCGCAACTGGTTGATGAAGATGACGGTGGTGCCGGAATTGCTCATCGCTCCCGTGATCTTGCGCAGCGCCTGGCTCATCAGGCGCGCCTGCAGACCGACGTGGCTGTCACCCATCTCGCCCTCGATCTCGGCGCGGGGCACCAGCGCCGCAACCGAGTCGACGACCAGGATGTCGAGCGCGCCGGAGCGGATCAGCATGTCCGCGATCTCCAGCGCCTGCTCGCCGGTGTCCGGCTGGGAGACCAGCAGCGCATCGGTGTCGACGCCGAGCTTCTTGGCATAGTCCGGATCGAGCGCGTGCTCGGCGTCGATGAAGGCCGCGATACCGCCGTTGGCCTGCGCGTTGGCGACCGCATGCAGAGCGACGGTGGTCTTACCGGAGGATTCCGGACCGTAGATCTCGATGACGCGACCGCGCGGCAGACCGCCGATCCCGAGGGCGACGTCCAGCGCGATCGACCCGGTCGGGATCACCGCGATGGGCTGACGAGACTCGTCCCCGAGCCGCATCACCGAACCCTTGCCGAAGTTCTTGTCGATCTGCGCCAGTGCGAGCTCGAGCGCCTTGTCGCGATCGTGTGCCTGTGGTGCCATCTTCGGTTCTCCTTAAGTCAACGACTCGTCCAGCGATCTGGGCTTCATCAGCGATCTGTTTCAGCGATGCCGTCACGTTAGAGCGGGGTACCGACAAGTTCGTCGATCAGCCGACTGTGTCGATCGAACAACGCCGCCGATTCGCGAGATCACCGAACAGAACCCAGCATAGGGGAACACCTGTTCGAGTCAACTAACCGTGGCGGCGTGGCGCGGGATCGATCGATTCCGGTCACCAGCGTGCGCGCGGGACCTCGAACTCGGCGCACAGCGCCCGCCAGACCTCACGGGGGTCGCGACCTGCCTCGATGGCCTCGGCCGCGGTCTTGCCACCCAGGCTGATCAAGACGTGGTCCACCAGCAGCGATTCGCCGTACAGTCGGCCGAACTCGCCGTGGACCATCTCGTTGAACTCGGTCAGACGCACCAGACAACCGTAGCGCGCACCGTCACCGGGCCGCCGCCCTGCACACCGCCACCGGATCGGCCACCTCCGTCAGCCCCGCGGCCGCACGCGCGGCGGCTTCCCCGAACCCAGGCTCGGCGAGGACCCGCAGGACCGCCTCACGCAGGGCGTCCACCCCGAGCGGGCGCACCACCACGGCGCTGCCCTGCCTGGATGCGCGGTTCGCCAGCTCCCACTGGTCCCCGCCGCCCGGCACCGTGACGGCCGGGACCCCGGCAAGCAGGGTCTTGGCCAGCATGCCGTGACCGCCGCCGCACACGACCGCGGCGGACTGCGCGAGCAACGCGTCCTGTCGGCCCAGCCCGGCACGCGCCCAGTCCGGCAGCTCGGTCGGCGGCGCGTCGAGCATCGAGGCGACCACCCGCACGCCCGCGCCGTCGAGCGCCTCCAGCGCGGTCTCCAGCATCCCGTCGGCTCCGGTGAACGCGGTCGACGGCGCGATCATCACCAGCGGCTCGTCGCCAGGGGGCGGCGTCAGCAGTTCCGCCGTCGGCTCCCACAGCAGTGGACCGATCACGTGCGCGTTCTCCGGCCAGTCCGGCCGCGGCACCTCCAGCGCTGGCAGGGTCGCGATCAGCCGCGCGACCGGGCCTGGGTCCGTGGCCGGCAGCCCGACGCCGACCCGGGCGGCGGATCGCTGACGCTCGCCCTGCCGGATCGACCGCCCTGTGGCGGCCCGCATCAGCGCGTCCCTGGCCTGGCCGCGTAGACCCTCCCCCGGCGCGAGCCCGCTGCCGATGGGCGGCAGCCCCTTCGAGGCCGCGTACAGCGGGTGCGGCGACAGCTCCACCCATGGCACGTCGAGACGCTCGGCTGCCATCCCGCCGCCCGCGGTGAGGATGTCGGAGACCACCAGGTCCGGCAGCATGACGCTCAGGTCGGGCAGCACCTCGGTGGAGATGTGCGCCGCCCGTGAGTGGATCCGCTGGCCCGCGTCCATGTCGTCGTCTTCGGGCCGGGGGGCCAGCCCCTTCAGCTTGCGCGCGGTGATGCCGGCCGCCCGCGCCGCCTCCAACCAGCGAACCCCGGTGAAGAGAACCGGATCATCCCCCGCCGCAATGAATTTGAGGCAAAGCGCAATAGCGGGAATGGCATGACCCGGATCCGGTCCGGCGACGACGGCGACTCGCATCCGATCAGCGTGCCACAGCCGCAAGGGCGGCGGTCCATCCGAGAGCGGAGAATCTCAGTGACGCTCCTCCAGGCCGACGGCATCGCGGAGCCGCGCCGCCGCCTCACGCAGGGCGGGGTCATCGGCCGCGGATGAATCCATCAGCGCGGCCACCGCCTCGGCGATGACGTTGAGCTTCTCCTGCGAGGCCTCGTCGGCCCGACGGCTCGAGTTCTCCAGCAGCACCACAAGCAGCAAGGTGAAGACGCTCGCGACCGTATGGATGGCCACCTGCCAGGCCTTGAGATCGGCCCACAGCGGCAGGCTGATCAACCAGAGGGCGACGATCCCGGCACACACGAAGAAGAATGGGGCCTGACTGACCCTCAGTTCCGCCTGCTCGACGAACCGCTCGAACGCTGAGCGCCGATCCCCGAGCCGACGGGTCCGCGACGCATCGCTCCTGCGCTCCATCTTCTCGCCTCCCTAGACGCGCCCGACGCTACTCCGCGGATCGACGGGGTGCGCCGGGTCAGAACTCCATGCCTGCGTCCGCCCCCATCTGCATGGTGGTGTTCCCGCCGTCGAGCGATTCGCGGAGGATGTCGGCGTGACCCGAGTGCTGCGCGGTCTCCCGGAGGATGTGCAGCAGAACCTTTCGGGCCGTCCACCACTGGCGCTCGGGGGCCCACGGCGCGGTCGGCATCGGGATGGGCAGGTCCAGGTCCGGCAGCCCGGCCACCGCCGCCTCGGTGGCGCGGGCGACGGCGGCGTAGTCCTCGAGCAGCGAGGCCAGCGTCGCGTCCTCGCCCACGGTCCACGACTCGGTAGCGGTCGCCATGTCGAACTCGGCGTTCTCGTCGCGCTCGAGCATCGTCTCGACCCAGTCCCGTTCGGTGCCGGCAACGTGCTTGACGAGCGCCATCAGGGTGAGTTCGCTTGCCGTGGACCGGGTCCGCGCCTGCGCGTCGTCGAGTCCGCGGACGGTGATGAGGAAGGTCTGCCGCTGGTCGGCGAGCATCGCCAGGATGTCGGCGCGCTCGCCGGTGACGGTGGACTGTGCGGCGGAGTTCTGAGAGGTGCTCATGTGATTCGGCCTTCCCGTGTTGTTGGTAGGGATGACGCTACGAGCCATTGCGGTCAGAAACGGTCCTAATTCAAGCGACCCGGTCAGAAATCCCCGCGAGTTAGTCATTTTCACACTGTTTCGGTGGATACCACCGCGAAAACGACTAGCTCGCGGACAGTCAGCGGCCGCCCAGTGCGGCTTCGGCTGCCGCCGTTGCCCGTTCGCGATCCGCGGGCACCAGCCCGACACGGGTGCGACGGTCCAGCAGGTCCTCGACGTCGAGGGCGCCCTCGTGGCTGACCGCGAACGCCAGCTCGGCATGCGTGACGTCGATGCCCTCGGCGATCGGGGTCAGCGCACCGGCCGCCGCTACCTGAGCCGACTCACTGCCGTAGCGGGCGACCAGCGAGGCGGGCAGGTCGCCCGCGACCGGTCCGGCGCCGACCACAGGAAGGCGCGTCGTCACGCACGGCCCCGCCGCGAGCCCGCCCGCGCGGACGGCCGCGTCGACCGCATCCTGCGCCATCTTCCGATAGGTGGTGAGCTTGCCGCCGACCACGCTGATGACACCGTTGGACGAGCGGAGCACCGCGTGGTTGCGCGAGAGATCGGCGGTCTTGCCCTCACCGGTGTCCAGCAGCGGACGTAGGCCCGAATAGGTGGCCAGCACGTCCGCCCGGGTCAGCGGCGTCCCAAGCGCCGTGTTCACCGTGTCGAGCAGGAAGTCGATCTCGAAGCCCGCGGCCTGCGGCACGTCGGGGATCTCGCCCTCGATCGCCTCGTCGGTCAGGCCGAGGTAGACCCGACCGAGCTGCGCGGGCAGCGCGAAGACGAAGCGGTTGGTCTCCCCCGGGATCGGCACCGTCAGCGCCGCGGTCGGATTGCCCAGCGCCTGCGCGGGTAGCACCAGGTGGGTTCCCCGGCTCGGCTTGAGCCGGATGTCTGGGTCAACCTGCCCGGCCCACACGCCCGCCGCGTTGACCACGGAGCGCGCCCGGATCGTCAGCTCCTCGCCGGTGATCTCGTCACGCAGCCGCGCCGAGGTGCCGGTCACGTCGTACGCGCCGACCCGGGTCAGGACGGTGGCCCCGTGCTGCGCCGCGGTGCGCGCGATGGCCACCACCAGCCGGGCGTCGTCGATGAGCTGGCCGTCGAACGCGAGCAGTCCGCCGCGCAGGCCGTCACGCCGGACCGCGGGCGCGAGCTCCGCGGCCCGGCCAGCGGACACCCGGCGCGAGCGAGGCAACACCTTCGCCGACGTCCTCGCGGTGGCGCGCAGGACGTCGCCCGCCAGGAATCCCGTTCGCACCAGGGACTTCTCGAAGAATCCGACCGACGGCAACAGCGGCACGAGCTGCGGCATCGCCCGGATCAGGTGCGGGGCCGTGCGGGTCATCAGGATCCCGCGCTCGACGGCGCTCTCCCGCGCGATACCGACGTTTCCCGATGCTAGGTAACGCAGGCCGCCGTGCGCGAGCTTCGAGCTCCATCGGCTCGTCCCGAACGCCAGGTCGTGCTTGTCTACGAGCACCACCTTCAGGCCGCGCGACGCCGCGTCGAGCGCGGTGCCGACACCGGTGATGCCGCCGCCGATCACGAGCACGTCCACCGTGGCGCCGTCGCCGAGCGCGGACAGTTCCCGGCCGCGTCGGTCCGCGTTCAGCGCCGACTGAGATTGCTGGTTCACCGTTGCTCCTCTGTGATGGGTGCTCGTGGAGTGAGGTACGCGTCGACAGCGAGCGCGAGTTCCGCGATCAGCGCCTCCGGGGGCAGGATCTCGGCGACCATCCCCGCGGATTGCACGGCGGACTGCGCCATCAGCAGGATCATGGTGGCGATGCCGACGGGATCGCCCGCACGGATCGAGCCGTCGTGTTGACCGATCCGGACCACCGGGGCGAGTGCCTCGACGATCGCCCGCTGGCTCGCGCCGAGCCGATCGACGATGTAGGTGATGAGCAGTTCGGGGTCCGAGCGCAGGATCTTGACGAACAGCGGGTGGGTCCGCACCGTCTCGGCGGTCTCGGCGACGCCCCGCACCATCAGCTCGCGTGCCACGCCCGAGCCGGACATCTGGGGCAGCGCCTGCCGAATCTCCCTGGTCAGCAGGTCCGCGACCACGGCCTGGGTATCCGGCCAGCGTCGGTACACGGTCGGCCGGCTCACTCCGGCGCGGCGGGCGATCTCCGCGAGGGTGGTTCGCCGCAGACCGAACTCGAGCACGCAGGCGCGGGCCGCGTCGAGAATCAGGTTATCTGCGTTACGGATAGACATCGTGTGTAACACTGTAACGCATGTCCGACACCGCAGCTCCGCAACCGACCACCGGTCCGCAGTTCCCCGACACCGAGGCACCCACCATGGAGTGGGACGCCTGGGGTGTCGCCGAGTTCCGCAAGCAGCTCTCGCCGCAGGTACTCGCCCTGCTCGGCGCGGCGCTCGGCGTCAGCGGCGAACAGTCGCCGCCACCCGAGGAATCCGCTGCGGTGCTGCGTCCGACCAATCTGACCGAGGGCCACCGGTCCGGGCTGGGTGACCTGATCGGCGCCGAACACCTACGCACCGACGACGCAACCAGGCTCCGCCACGCGGGCGGCAAGAGCACGCCGGACCTGTTGCGCCGCAAGGACGCCGAGCCTCAGGATGCACCCGACGCGGTGCTGCGACCCGGTTCCCACGACGAGGTGGTGGCACTGCTGCAGTACTGCGCGGCCGAGGCCATTGCGGCGGTGCCCTTCGGCGGCGGCACCAGCGTGGTCGGCGGAGTCGACCCGGCGCGAGGCGAATTCGCCGAGGTGATCGCCCTCGACCTGCGCCGACTGGACGCCCTGCTGGACCTCGACACCACATCCGGCATCGCGACCCTGCAGGCCGGGGTCACCGGCCCGCAGGCCGAGCAGCTCCTTGGCAGCCACGGCTTCTCGCTCGGACACTTCCCTCAGAGCTTCCAGTTCGCCACCATCGGCGGCTTCGCCGCGACCAGGTCCTCCGGCCAGGCCTCCGCCGGCTACGGCCGCTTCGACGACATGGTCCAGAAGATCCGGGTGGCGACCCCCGCAGGCAGCCTCGACCTCGGCCGGGCGCCCGCGTCCGCCGCCGGACCCGACCTGCGCGAGCTGTTCGTCGGCTCGGAGGGCGCCTTCGGGATCATCACCGAGGTCGCCGTCCGGGTACACCCGATCCCCGAGACCACCGCCTACCAGGCGTGGTCGTTCCCCGATTTCGAGACCGGCGCCGCGGCCCTGCGCACGGTGATCCAAACCGGCGCCACACCGACCGTCATGCGCCTGTCGGACGAGGCCGAGACCGGTCTCAACCTGGCACTGGCAGGCGACATCGGCGGCGAGAGCCCCGCGGCGGCGGGCTGCCTCGCGATCACCACCTTCGAGGGCAGCGCGGCGCACGTGGAGTCGCGGCACGCGGAGGCGAGCGCCCTGCTCGCCGCGGCAGGCGGCACCGACCTGGGGCAGCAGCCCGCCAGGTCCTGGGAGCACGGCCGATTCGACGCGCCGTACATGCGCGATGCGCTGCTCAACGCCGGTGCCATCGTGGAGACCCTGGAGACGGCCACGACGTGGTCGAACCTGTCGAACCTGCGCTCCGCCGTCACCGCCGCGCTCACCGAATCGCTTACCGCCCAGGGCACCCCGGCCATGGTGATGTGCCACATCTCGCACACCTACCCGACCGGTGCCTCGCTCTACTTCACCGTGGTCTGCGCGCAGACCGCCGATCCGCTGACCCAGTGGGCCGCCGCGAAGAAGGCCGCGGGCGACGCGATCGTCTCCGTCGGCGCCACCATCACCCACCACCACGCCGTCGGGCGCGACCACCGCCCGTGGATGACCGACGAGATCGGCGAGCTGGGCGGACGGGTGCTGCAGGCGGTCAAGGATGCCGTTGATCCCACCGGAATCCTCAACCCTGGCAAGCTAATTCCATGAGATCCGTCACGGTTCTGACCAATCCGGCCGCGGGTAACGGCCACGCCCCCGAGGCCGCCGCGGCCGCGATCGCCCGGCTCCGCGAGCTCGGCGTGCAGGTCTCCGAGATCGAGGGCGACTCCCCTGCCGAGGCGCTCGAGCTGGCCCGCAGGGCGGTCGCCGAGGGCACCGACGCGCTGATCGCGGCAGGCGGCGACGGACTGATCAGCATCGCCTGGCAGGCGTTGGCGCAGAGCGGCATCCCGCTCGGCATCATCCCGGGCGGCACCGGCAACGACCACGCCCGACTGTTCCACATCCCGGTGGACGACCCGGCCGCCGCGGCGGACATCATCGCCCGCGGCGACGTCGCCGCGATCGACCTCGCCCGGGTCGGGGAACGCTGGTTCGGCACCGTCCTGTCGAGTGGCTTCGACTCGCTGGTCACCGACCGGGCGAACCGGATGCGCTGGCCGCGCGGGCCGATGCGCTACAACGTCGCGATGCTCGTCGAACTGGCGAGCCTGCGCTCGATCCCCTACCGGATCGTGCTCGACGACCAGACCATCGAACTGGATGCGGCGATGGTCTCGGTCGGCAACGGCACCTCGTACGGCGGCGGGATGCTGATCGCGCCGAACGCCGAGGTCACCGACGGGCTGCTGGACGTCACCGTGGTGACGGCGGGCAGCCGGTTGCGACTGGTGCGCCTGTTCCCGACTGTCTACAAGGGCACCCACATCGAGTTGGACGAGGTGCAGACGTTCCGGTCCCGCCACGTCCGGCTCGAAGCGCCTGGCATCACCGCGTACGCCGACGGCGAGCGGGTCGCCCCGCTGCCGATCGACATCGAGGCGGTTGCCGGGGCCGGCTCCGTCATCGTCGGGGCGCCGATCCGGTAGCGGCCCGGCCGTCAGAACCGGTACAGCTCGAACCCGACGGCACGAGCCGCCTCGAAACCCTCCTTCGGTCCGGTGGCCATCTCGATCTGCGCGCGCGCCTGCTCCGCCGCCGGCACATCGCTGAGCGCCTGGAGGTACCGGCTGTGTTCGGCAAGCGAGGCCACCGCCACCTCGACCGTGTCACCGACATCGACGGCGTGGGTCGTGCCGACCATGGCATTGACCGCGACCCACCGAACGCCGGTCCACGCGGGCTCGGTCAGCTCCGGGAAGATCCATTCGTTGGCGGCGTCGGACACCGCGTCGAGCGCGCTCTGCCCGAGCGCCCGATGGTCGGCGCTGTTGAGGAAGCCCGGCCCCCAGGTCTCGCGATGGTTCATGGTGAGCACGAACTCCGGCCGATGCCGCCGGATCGCCGCCGCCAGGTCGCGCCGCAGGTCAAGCCCCTCCTGCAGCATGCCATCGGGGTGCCGGAGGAACTCGACCTCGCTGACGCCGACGACGGCCGCCGAGCGGCGTTCCTCCTCCTCGCGCAGCGGCCCGCACTCGGCTGGCGGCAGGCCCGCGATGCCCGCCTCACCGCTGGTCGCCAGGACGTACCGGATGTCCTTGCCCTGACGGGTCCAGCGGGCCACCGCGGCGGCGGCCCCGTACTCGATGTCGTCGGGGTGGGCGACGATGACGACGCCCCGCTGCCAGTCCTCGGGAATCGGCTCCATGCGCTCAGCATGCCCGGCCGGGGGCGGCACTGCGCGACGCCACGCTAGAGCCTGGTGACGTCCTTCGCCTCGCTGCCCGACATCGCCTTGAAGAGCAGGTACAGCCCGAACACCACCGCACCGACGACCAGAACCCAGAACAGCCCCTTGACCAGCGCGCCGACCACGGCGAGCGCGATCCAGACCACGGCCACGATTCCTACGATTTTCCAGAACATGCGTCCAGCCTGACACGCCCCGGCGACAAAAGCACCAGCTCAGAGGCAAGATCAGGGAAAGATCAGGGTGATCCCTGAGGAGGTAGGCTCACCGGGTTGTCCCCGAACTCGCAAGGAGCTCGACCGCTCGTGTCTACACGTACCGCGGGTGCCCCCCGCACCACTGCCCGCGATCTCGCCCAGATCGCGGTGTTCGCCGCGCTGATCATCGCGCTCGGGCTCCCCGGCACGATCACCATCGGCTCGTCCGGCGTCCCGATCACGCTGCAGACGCTCGGCGTGATGGTGGCGGGCGCGCTCCTCGGCCCCCGCAAGGGCGTCCTGACGGTACTCACCGTGATCGCGCTCGGCCTGGCCCTGCCCGTGCTCGCAGGCGGCCGCACCTCGCTCACCTCCCTCTCCAGCGTCACCGGTGGGTTCCTGATCGGCTGGATCCCCGCCGTCGCGCTGATCGGCTGGCTCACCGTCAAGATGCTGCCCCGCTACAACGTCTTCGCCGGCATCGTCATCAACGCGCTCGGCGGGATCGTGGTGATCTACGCCTTCGGTATCGCGGGCATGATGCTCCGCACCGACCTCACCTTGTGGGCCGCGCTGAGCGCCAACGGCACCTTCGTGCCCGGCGATCTCGTCAAGGCCGTCGTGGCCGCGGTCGTCGCCGCCCAGGTGCACCGTGCCTACCCGGCATTGCTCACCGGCGCGGCGCCGGCGCGCACGCCTGCCGCCGATCCCGCCTGACCATCCGATGCCCGAGATCCGCTTCGAGTCCGTCGCGCATCACTACGGTGAGCGCGCGGTCCTCGCCGACGTCGAACTCACGCTGACCGAGGCGCGGATCGGGATCGTCGGCGCGAACGGCAGCGGCAAGTCCACCCTGGCCCGGATGATCAACGGACTGGTGACACCCAGTAGCGGGCGGGTCACGGTGGACGGTCTCGACACCGCGCGCGAGGGCCGCAAGGTGCGCCGAAAGGTCGGCTTCGTGTTCACCGACCCGGACCACCAGATCATCATGCCGACGGTCGCGGAGGACATCGCGTTCTCGTTGCGCCGCAGCCCGCTTCCCGCCGCGGAACGCGATGACCGCGTCGCGACGGTGCTCGAGACGTTCGGCCTGGCCGGGCACGCCGAGCATCCCACGCATCTGCTCTCCGGCGGCCAGAAGCAGCTGCTGGCCCTCGCGGCGATCATGGTGACCGATCCCGAACTGATCGTCGCCGACGAGCCGACCACGCTGCTCGACCTGCGTAACACCCGACTGGTGGCCGCCACCATCGCCGCGCTCCGGCAGCAGGTGATCGCGGTGACCCACCAGCTCGACCTGCTCGCCGACTTCGATCGGGTGCTGGTGATCGATTCGGGTCGGGTCGTCGCCGACGGCGCCCCTGGCGAGGCGATCGGTTTCTACCGGCGACTGGTCCAGTGACCACGCTCGGCATCTACCACCCGGGGACGTCGCTGCTGCATCGTGCGCCCGCAGGCGCCAAGCTCGCCGGGCTCGTCGTCGCGCTCATCGCGCTGACTGTCGCGGTCCGGGCGCCCTGGCAGCTGATCCCGGCCGCGCTGCTCGTCGCCGCGGGATTCGTGCTGGCGCGGATCCCACCGCGGCTCGCGCTCGGGCAGCTGCGTCCGGCCTTGTGGATGCTGCTCTTCATCGGCGCGTTTCAGGTGATCTTCACGGGTTGGCGACGCGCACTGGTGGTGTGCGGGGTGCTGTTGCTGTCCCTGGCGCTCGCCGCGCTGATCACGCTCACCACCAAGGTCATGGACATGCTGGACTCCCTTCAGCGAATCCTGGCCCCGCTGCGGCGGTTCGGCGTCAACCCGGATCGGGTGGGGCTTGTCCTCGCCATGACCCTCCGGTGCATCCCCCTGCTCAGCGGCCTGGTGTCGGACGTGACGGAGGCGAGAAAGGCCAGGGGCCTGGGGTTTTCGCTGCGGGCCCTCGCCGTCCCTGTCGTGGTGGGGGCGCTGCGAACCGCCGACGCCATGGGCGAGGCGCTGGCCGCGCGCGGAGTCGACGACTAAACCGAGTGCCTGCGCCTGATCGACGCGATCTCTTCGAGCGCGGACGCCCAGCCCTCGAGTCGGTCCGACGCCGAAAGCATCTCGGACCGCTGCCTTTCGAGACTGCCGAGCGAATCGGCCGCGGCGGGCACGGTCATCGTCGCCACCGATGCGAGCAGTTCCTCGTACTGCTCCACCCCCGCCGACAGTCGAGCCGCGGTCACATCGATCGTGTCCCCCAGCCGCAGCCCCGCGGCGGTCGATCCCGCCCGCTCCATCGCGACCACGTCGTCGGCAACGGCGTGCAGCGCCGCGGCTGCCGCCGCGGCGGTCTCGCCGATCTGCTCGATGTCCTCCTCCGGCACCACCGCGGACCTGGTGAGCACCCCGAGCAACTGATGCAGGCTCGTCTGCGCACCCAGCAGCCGGGCGACCGGCTCGCGTGCCGCCGAACCGACCGGCGGGAGTACCCGGCGGGCAGGCCTCGGGGAAGGCAACGGAATCCGGCCCAGCCTCCGATAGGTTCGCCACGCCGCGACGGTCGGAACCGCGAACAGCGCCGCCGCGCCTCCGCCCGCGATCAGCGACCATTCCGGCGCCGACGCCGCGACCAGCCCGACCGTCCCCACCGCGGAGACACCCGAGACCGTGCCGTACCGCATCCGGCGCCGGTTCGCCCGGCGTCGCCTGCGCAGCAGCTTCTCCCGGGGATCGGACCATTTCCGCACGGCAGACGCCACCGATCCGCCCACGCTGCGGGCCACCTCGGTGGCGGCGAAAAAAGAAGCGGCCGACCGGGAATCACTTCCCGGTCGGCCGCGCCTCGAACTCGTCATCTCACACTCATCGAACCGCGCACTACTGCGCGGCAGGTCCCGCGGCATCCGGCTTCGCCGCCGGGGCGGCCGGGGTGGCGGGCGCGGCCGCCGGGGCCGCCGTGCCGCCGGTGGGCAGCGCGTCGCCCTTCATCGAGGCCCGGATCTGCTCCAGCCGGCTGTGCCCTGCCAACTGGACGCTGGCCTGCTGGACCTCCATCATGCGACCCTGCACCGAGTTCTGCGCCAGCTCGGCCGATCCGAGCGCATCGGCGTAGCGGCGCTCGATCTTGTCGCGGACCTCGTCCAGGTTCGGGGTGTTGCCGGGCGCGGAAAGCGTGCTGTCCATGGAGCGCAGCGAGTCGCTGACCTTCTCCTGCATCTTGGCCTGCTCGAGCTGGCTGAGCAGCTTGGTCCGCTCAGCGACCTTGGCCTGCAGGGCCATCGCGTTCTGCTCGACGGCCTTCTTGGCCTGGGTGGCTGCCTGCAGCGACTGGTCGTGCAGCGCCTTGAGGTCCTCGACGCCCTGCTCCGCGGTGACGAGCTGCGCGGCGAACGCCTCGGCGGCGTTGGTGTACTGGGTGGCCTTCTCGACGTCACCAGCTGTGGCGGCCTGATCCGCGAGCGTGACGGCCTGGCGGGCATTGGCGTTGAGCTTCTCCACCTCGTCGAGCTGGCGGTTAAGCTTCATCTCCAACTGGCGCTGGTTGCCGATCACCGACGCGGCCTGCTGGGAGAGCGCCTGGTGCTGGCGCTGCGCGTCCTCGATCGCCTGCTGAATCTGAACCTTGGGGTCGGCCTTCTCGTCGATCTTCGCATTGAAGAGCGCCATCAGGTACTTCCATGCCTTGACGAACGGATTAGCCATGGGTTGATCCTGCCTCCATATGATGCGCCGCGATACGCGACCCGATGCGCGACCGTCACGCACCGGAACAAGGGCACTGCCCTACCTGCTGGTCGAATCTATCGGTTCGGACGGCCGCTGACATCCCTGCCACGGCCCAATTGTCGAAAACTTACGCGGCAGCGAGCGCCGTGGCGTTCGGCGCGGGGATGACCATCCGGGTGTCCTCGGCGATCCGTGGCGACCCGCCCGCCGCGGCGGGGCTCGCGTTGGTGGGGGCGACCTTCGCATCGGCGGGGGCGCCACGACTGACGGAACCGTCCGACAGCGACTCGCTGACGTCGTACAGGACCTCGGACAGGGGCACGTCAAGGGCATCGCAGATTGCCGCCAGCAGCTCGCTGGAGGCCTCCTTGCGCCCGCGTTCCACCTCGGAGAGGTAGCCGAGGCTCACCCGCGCGGTGCCCGAGACCTCACGCAGGGTTCGGCTCTGCGAGACCCTCGCACGCCGCAGACTGTCACCGATTGCTTCACGCAACAGCACCGCCATGTGGCTCCTCCTTCATCTCCGCCCAACAGCTTGTTCAACGCCCGGGGGTTCCGAAATGGTTCCCGGCGGCCGCGACTCGAGCAGACCGAGCCTATCCCGCCGCCGCTGCCCGCATGCGAACAAGGAGTGCCGACACGGCAGATCGGACGGCGCCGCTGCGAATCGCCCACCGATCGCCGCCCAGTTCGAGCCGCTCCACCGAGACACCGTCCGGGCCCGCGATTCCGAGGTACACCGTCCCGACCCGGCACCCGTCCTGCGGGTCAGGGCCCGCGACCCCCGTCAGCGCCACTCCCCAGTCGGCGCCGCACCGCAGGGCCGCGCCCACCGCCAGGGCCCTGGCCGTGCTCGGCGCCACCGGACCGTCAGACTCCAACACCAGGGGATCGACGCCGGCGAGGCCGGACTTCAGATCGGTCGCGTAGACAACGAGTCCGCCGCGCAGCACCACGCTCGCTCCCGGAATCCCGGCGATCGTGGCGGCGAGCAGTCCCGCGGTCAGCGACTCGGCCGTGGCAACAGTCTGGCCCCGCGCGGTGAGGACGGACACCAGCTCCGCCGCCTCGGTCCCCGCGACCAGCGGGTCGGTCATTGCCCGGGTTCGTGCGGGTGCACGCCCGCCCGGAGCCGGATCGCCTGGACCACGTAGTCCAGGCCGGTGACGACCGTCAGGAAGACCGCCAGGCCCATCACGATCGCGCTCGCGGTCGCCCAGCCGGCGGGCAGCGGCAGCAGGTACATCCCGATCGCGAGGGACTGCACAAGGGTCTTGAGCTTGCCGCCGCGCCCGGCGGGGATCACCCCGTGTCGAAGGACCGCGAACCGCATCAGGGTGATCCCGAGCTCGCGGACCGCGATGATCGCGGTCACCCACCAGCTGAGGTCGCCGAGCACCGACAGCCCGACCAGCGCGGCACCGATGAGGGCCTTGTCCGCGATCGGATCGGCGAGCTTGCCGAAGTCGGTGACCAGTCCGTACTTGCGGGCGAGCTGGCCGTCGATCCGGTCGGTGATCGCGGCGACCGCGAACACGATCGTCGCGATGATCCGCCAGAAGGTCGAATGCCCGTCGTCGACGAACAGCGTGACCAGGAATACCGGGACCAGGACGATGCGGAGCACCGTCAGGATGTTGGCGATGTTGACGACGGGCACGGGCTTGTCGTGCGCCACCCCGTCCCGCACCGGCGCCATCTCAGGCCCCGCGTCCGGATGTCCGCCGGACGCCGTCGCGTCGTGCGAATGCGCGGTCACCGGGACCCCACCCGAACGGCGAACGACGCCACCCCGACAGAGGGGGCGTCGTCACGGGGAAAGTCGAGTCGGACCGGCACACGGCTAAGAATATCGGTTCCATCCATGACTACTCTGCACCACATGACCTCTGGGCCCACGACCTCCGATCCGGACACGCCGACTGTCCGCCGTGCGCGAACCTCGGACGTACCGCAGATCAAGCGCCTGATCGACATCTACGCGGGCCGAATTCTGCTCGAGAAGAACCTGGTGACCCTCTACGAGGCCGTGCAGGAGTTCTGGATCGTCGAGCTCGCGGGCGAGGTAATCGGTTGTGGCGCACTGCATGTCCTGTGGGCTGACCTCGGCGAGGTGCGGACGGTCGCGGTCGATCCGAAGGTCAAGGGCCGCGGCGTGGGGCACCTCGTCGTCGCACACCTGATCCAGGTCGCGCGCGAGCTCGAACTCGGGCGGGTGTTCGTACTCACCTTCGAGGTCGACTTCTTCGGCAAGCACGGATTCGTCGAGATCGAGGGCACCCCGGTGACGGCGGAGGTGTACGGCGAGATGTGCCGTTCCTACGACACCGGCGTGGCCGAATTCCTCGACCTGAGCTACGTGAAGCCGAACACCCTCGGCAACACCCGAATGCTCCTCACCCTGTAGAACTTCTCACCACTTCCGAAAGCGAGCACCGATGCCCATCATCGCCGTCGAGTACACCTACAGCGCGGCCACCGCCGCCGCAAGGGACGAGGTTCGGCCCGACCACCGCGGGTGGCTCTCCGATCTCGTCGATCGCGGCGTCGTCCTGAGCACCGGACCGTTCGCGGACGGCAGCGGCGCACTGATCCTGGTGATGGCCGACGACGTCGCGGCCGCGCGCTCCCTCTTCACGAACGACCCGTTCGCGAAGGCCGAGCTGGTCGACGCCGCGCGCTTCACCGAATGGGTTCCGGTGATGGGCGCCTTCGCCTGACAGTCAGGACTTGGCGGCGGCGTTCCGGGTCTTGAGCAGGCTCGCCACCGTGGTCACCACCAGTACGGCAAGGATCACCAGCAGCGAGAGTCCCGTGGAGATCTCGGGCACGTCGACGTGCTCGCCGCCGTTGATGAACGGCAAGGTGTTCTCGTGCAGCGCGTGCAGCACCAGCTTCACGCCGATGAACGCGAGGATGATCGACAACCCGTAGGACAGGTACACCAGCCGCTCGAGCAGCCCACCGATCAGGAAGAACAGCTGACGCAGGCCCATCAGGGCGAAGGCGTTCGCGGTGAACACGATGTACGGCTCCTCGGTGAGTCCGTAGATCGCGGGGATCGAGTCGAGCGCGAAGAGGATGTCGGCGAACCCGATCGCGACCAGCGCCAGCATCAGCGGCGTCACCAGGCGCTTGCCGTCGATCTTGGTGATCAACTTGTCGCCGTCGAACTGCTCGGTGGTGGGCAGGAAACGCTTCGCGCGGTTGATGATCTTGTTCTCGCGCGCGACCTCTCTCTCCTCCTCGTGCCCAGCCTCCTTGATCAGCCGGTACGCGGTGTAGACGAGGAAGATGCCGAACAGGTAGAAGACCCAGCTGTAGGCGTTGATCGCCGCGGCGCCGACCGCGATGAAGGCGCCGCGCATGACGAGCGCCATCACGATGCCGATGAGCAGCACCTTCTGCTGGTACCGACGCGGGATCGCGAAGGTCGACATGATGATCACGAAGACGAACAGGTTGTCGACGGACAGCGCCTTCTCGGTGATGTATCCGGCGTAGTACTCGCCGCCGTAGGTACCTCCCCAGGCCCAGATCACCACCAGCCCAAAGGCGATCGCGATCCCGATGTAGACGGCAGACCAGGACGCGGACTCACTCAGGGTGGGTTCGTGGGGAGTGCGCACATGCGCATAGAAGTCGAAAACGAACAGCCCGAGGATCACCGCGCAGGTGACGATCCAGACAATTGGCGTTACGTACATCAGCCGATGACCTCCGGTTGCCTAGCAGGGCACCGGAGGTCTCTCCCGCCGGCCCAGAAGCCGACCGGCAACCCCAGACCGGACATGACGCCGTTCGTGCTGACGAGGCTGCCACAGGATCAGGGGATACTCCCCTCCATAGCATCCCCATTCAACCACGACCGCACTGCGGGGGACGAGGTCCCGAGTGAGCCGTGAGGGCTGTCGCCTCCACGGCTCACTCGCGAAACTAGGTCGTCAGGACTCGGCCGCGGTCTTACGGGTCTTGAGCAGGCTCGCCACCGTCGTTACCACCAGCACGCCGAGGATCACCAGCAGCGAGACTCCCGTGGAGATCTCGGGCACGGCCACGTGCTCGCCGCCGTTGATGAACGGCAAGGTGTTCTCGTGCAGCGCGTGCAGCACCAGCTTCACGCCGATGAACGCGAGGATGATCGACAACCCGTAGGACAGGTACACCAGCCGCTCGAGCAGCCCACCGATCAGGAAGTACAGCTGACGCAGACCCATCAGCGCGAAGGCATTGGCGGTGAACACGATGTACGCCTCATTGGTGAGGCCGTAGATCGCGGGGATGGAGTCGAGCGCGAAGAGGATGTCGGTGAACCCGATCGCGACCAGTGCGAGCAGTAGCGGCGTCACCAGTCGCTTGCCGTTGACGCGGGTGGTCAGCCGGTCGCCGTCGAACTCCTCGGTGGTGGGCAGGAACCGCTTGGCGAGCGCGATGATCTTGCTGTCGCGTTCCTCTTCGATCTCGGCCTCGTGCCCGGCCTCCTTGACCAGCTTGATCGCCGTGTAGACCAGGAAGATGCCGAACAGGTAGAACACCCAGCTGTACGCGTTGATCGCCGCGGCACCGACCGCAATGAAGGCGCCGCGCATAACGAGGGCCATCACGATGCCGATCAGCAGCACCTTCTGCTGGTACTGACGCGGGATCGCAAAGGTCGACATGATGATCACGAAGACGAACAGGTTGTCGACGGACAGCGCCTTCTCGGTGACGTATCCGGCGAAGTACTCGCCGCCATAGGTGCCGCCCCAGACCCAGACCACGATGAGGCCGAAGACGATGGCCAATCCGATGTAGACGGCCGACCAGAAGGCGGATTCGCGGAAGGTGGGCTCGTGCGGGGTCCGCACGTGCGCGAAGAAGTCGAATACGAAGAGTCCGAGGATCACCACGATGGTGACCGCCCAGATCAGCGGTGAGACGTGCATCAGCCAGCGACCTCCGGTTGCCGATAGTTAGGGCACCGGAGGTCTCTCCCGCCGACGTCACCGTCGACCGGCAACCCCGGAGCGGCAGCGGTGCCGTTCGTGTTGACGAGGTTGCCACAGGAACGGGGATACTCCCCTCCAAGGCTCACCTATTCAACCACAGGACCGGGTGCCCCGATTCCCGCGCGAAGGTTCACTCGTCGGCGTCGGCGCCTTCCGGGTCCCCACCACGGATCGACCAGAGCAGCCCGTCGAGCTCGTCCGGCTTGATCAGCACGTCGCGGGCCTTGGAGCCCTCGCTCGGGCCTACCACTCCCCTGGTCTCCATCAGGTCCATCAGGCGCCCCGCCTTGGCGAAGCCGACCCGGAGCTTGCGCTGCAGCATGGAGGTGGAGCCGAACTGGCTCGTGACCACCAGCTCGACCGCCTGCAGCAGCACGTCCATGTCGTCGCCGATGTCGGGGTCGACGTCCTTCTTCTCCGCCGCCTTCGATGCCGTGACGCCCTCGGTGTACTCGGGCTCGGCCTGGTTCTTGGAGAAGTCGACGATCGCGGAGATCTCTTCGTCGGTGATGAAGGCGCCCTGCAGGCGCGTCGGCTTGCCCGCGCCCATCGGCAGGAACAACGCGTCGCCCATACCGATCAGCTTCTCCGCGCCCGGCTGGTCGAGGATGACCCGCGAGTCGGTGAGCGAGGAGGTCGCGAACGCCAGCCGCGAGGGCACGTTGGTCTTGATCAGGCCGGTGACCACGTCCACCGACGGGCGCTGGGTGGCCAACACGAGGTGGATGCCTGCGGCACGCGCCTTCTGGGTGATCCGGACGATCGCCTCCTCCACGTCCCTCGGCGCGGTCATCATCAGGTCCGCCAGCTCGTCGACGATCGCGAGGATGTACGGGTACGGCCGGTACACGCGCTCGCTGCCGAGCGGCGCCGTGATCTCGCCGGACCGGACCTTCTTGTTGAAGTCGTCGACGTGCCGGACCTTGTTGGCCTGCATGTCCTGGTACCGCTGCTCCATCTCCTCGACCAGCCAGGCCAGGGCCGCCGCGGCCTTCTTCGGCTGGGTGATGATCGGGGTGATCAGGTGCGGGATGCCCTCGTACGGCGTCAGCTCCACCATCTTCGGGTCGATCAGGATCATCCGCACCTCGTCCGGGGTGGCCCGGGCGAGCAGCGAGACCAACATCGAGTTCACGAAGCTGGACTTACCGGAACCGGTCGAGCCCGCCACCAACAGGTGCGGCATCTTCGCGAGGTTGGCGCTGACGAAGTTGCCCTCGATGTCCTTGCCGAGGCCGATCACCAACGGGTGGTGATCCTTTCGGGTCGACGGCGCCGAGAGCACATCCGCCAGCCGCACCATCTCGCGGTCCGAGTTCGGTACCTCGATGCCCACCGCGGACTTGCCGGGGATCGGCGCCAGCAGTCGGACGTTATCGGTCGCGACCGCGTACGCGATGTTGCGGGCCAGGGCGGTGATCTTCTCGACCTTGACGCCGGGTCCGAGCTCCACCTCGTACCGGGTGACCGTCGGGCCGCGGGTGAAGCCGGTGACCGCGGCGTCGATCTTGAACTGCTCGAGCACCTCGGTGATGGCCTCGATCATGGAGTCGTTGGCCGAGCTGCGCGTCTTCGGCGGATCGCCGTCGATCAGCAGCGAGGTCGGCGGCAGCGTGTAGTCGCCCTCGATGACGCGGTCCGGGATCAGCATCGCGGGCGTCGCGTCGTCGGACTCGGCCGGGGCGGGCGTCGCCTTCGGCTTCGGTCGCGGGCGCGCCGCGGGCACCGGCGGGGCAGGCGGCGCCGCGATGACCTCGGTGACCGCCTCCGCCGATGTCTCCTCGACCGGATAGTTGGCGGCAGGCCCGACCCGATCGTCCACCGGGTACCCGTCGGCGTCGAACAGCGTCGGGTCGAAGTCCGCGGGATCGTGAGCCGACCGACGCGATCGGCGCGCGGGCCGCAGGTTTCGCAGGTCCTCGAGGTCGTCGTGGCCCGCGTCGTCGTGTTCGTAGTCGTAGCCGTCGCCCGGCTCGTACGGCTCGTACTCGTCGCCGTGACCGTGCACGCCGAACAGCGTCCGCAGGCGCCCTGGCACCTCCCTGACGGTGGTGCCGGTGACCAACAGCACCCCGAACCCCATCGCGAGGATCAGCAGCGGAATGGAGAGCCACATCGTGAGACCGTCGGTCAGCGGACCACCGACGACGTACCCGATGAACCCGGCAGCCCCTGCGCGTCCGTCGGCATCGACCGGCGCCCCGTTGATGACGTGCCACAGGCCAAGGGCGGGCAACCCGATGAGCAGCGAACCGAGGATCAGCCGCGGGCGCACCTCCGGGTGTGGTTCCGAACGCATCAGCACCACCGCGATCGCCCCGGCGAGCACCGGCAGGACCGCGCCCGCACCGCCGAACAGCGCCCGCACCCCGGTCTCGAGCCACTCCCCGACCGGACCACCGGCGGCGAACCACATCGCCGCGGCGACGATCACGCTGGCCGCGACGAGGCCGAGCGCGATCCCGTCCCGACGGTGACCGGGCTCGATGTCGGCGGCCTTGCCGACCGTCCTGGTCGTCGCCCCGACGCCGCGCGCCACCATCGACCAGCCACGGCCCACTCCCCTGCCAACGGCCTTGAGGGGACTCGTCGGCGGCTTGGCCGGCTTGCGCCTGGCCGCCTGCGCGTTGGTTCGCGGCGCCGTCGGCTTGCGCGGGGTGGTCACCGTCTTGGTCGTCCGACCACCAGACCGCGCCTTCGAACTTCCGGGCGCGCTCTTGGTAGTTCGGGTCCCGGTCTTACCTGCCATGCACGTGAGGTTAGTCGCTGAGGCACCATCAGGACCATCCGCAACACCCGCAACAGGGGTCCTAGATGCCGCGATCGAGCGCCAGCAGACCCTGGACGGCCTGCTCAGGCCCGTGCGTCTCCAGTCGAACCGCGTCGCGCCCGAAGGCGTGCAACGCGAGCTCCGCGGGATCGCCGACCAGCACCACGGTCTCGCCGCCGGTGGCGCGGACCGTCGCACGCTCGCCGTCCGGACGCTCCAGCACCACAGTGCACGACGCCTTTCGGTAGGCCCGCCCGCCCATCCGCCGGGCCAGCGCCCACAGCGGGCCCTGCCACGCCGGATCGAGTTCCCGGGGCTGCCAGTCCGCGCCGCCGCGGCGCACGTCCTCGTGGTGCACGAACATCTCGGCGAGGTTGAGCTGCTCGTCGAACGGCCGCATCGGCGACCACGCAGGCGGACCGGTCCGGATCTGCTCGAGCAGGTCCTCGAACGACCCGCGGGCGATCGACGCCTGCACCCGTTCCGTGTACCCGGCCAGGGCGGAGATCATGATGCCCGCGGCCGCGTCGGGTCGTCGTTCGCGCAGCACCAGGTGCGCGGCCAGGTCCCGGACGGTCCACTGACCGCACAGCGTCGGCGCGTCGGGCCCGAACTCCGCCATCGTGACCACCAGCGCAAGGCGTTCGTCGTGGGCAAGTCTCATGCCCGTCACGGTACTGCCGCTCGGGCAGCAGTACCGTCCTTCCGGTGCCCATCACCGAGATGATCGTCATCGCCGTCGCCGGCTTCGGCGCTGGTGCGATCAACGCCCTCGTCGGCTCGGGCACCCTGATCACCTTCCCCACCCTGGTCGCATTCGGCTATCCGCCGGTCGTTGCGACCATGTCGAATGCGGTTGGCCTGGTCGCGGGTGGCGTGTCGGGCACCTGGGGCTACCGCCGCGAACTGCGCGGGCAATGGGACCGGCTGCGCTGGCAGATCCCGGCATCGCTGCTCGGCGCGGCCGTCGGCGCGTGGCTGCTGCTGCGTCTGCCGGAGAAGGTCTTCATCCAGATCGTCCCGGTGCTGCTGGTGCTCGCGCTGGTCCTGGTCGTCGCCGGACCGAAGATCCAGTCCTGGGCGCGACGCCGGGCGGAGGAGGCGGGGCGCGCGCCCTCGCACGTCGGACCGGCCCGGATGGCCGCGCTCACCGCGGGCACCTTCGCGGTCGGGGTGTACGGCGGCTACTTCACCGCCGCCCAGGGCATCCTGCTGATCGGCGTGATGGGCGCCCTGCTGCCGGAGTCGATGCAGCGAATGAACGCCGCGAAGAACCTGCTTGCCCTGCTGGTCAACGTCGTGGCCGCGACGACCTACACCCTAGTCGCGTTCGACCGAATCAGCTGGGCCGCAGCGGGACTCATCGCCGCGGGCTCACTGATCGGCGGATCCGTCGGCGCCAGGTACGGCAGGCGCCTGTCCCCCAACGCGCTGCGCGCGATCATCGTCGTGCTCGGCCTGATCGGTCTCTGGCGTCTTCTCGCCTAGAGAAGACGCCAGAGACCGACCGGCCAGGTGTGATCAGACGCCGATGACGGTGGGGATGATCATCGGCCGGCGACGGTACTTGTCCGCCACCCAGCGACCGACCACCCGCCGCACGGCCTGTGCGATCTGGTGGGTGTCGGTGATGCCCTCGCCTGAGAGCCGGGCGAGCTCCGACTCGACGAGCACCGCGGCCTCCTTGAGCGCCGCCGGATCGTCGGAGAAGCCGCGCCCGTGCACCGCTGGGGTGCTGACGGCCTTGCCGGTGCGCGTGTCCACGGCCAGCGAGATCGAGATGAACCCGCCCTCGCCGAGCACCAGGCGATCGGAGAGCGTCGATTCGCCGACGTCGCCGACCGACAGGCCGTCGACGTAGACCATTCCGACCGGAACCCGGCCGACGATCTCCGCGAGGCCGTCGACCATGTCGACCACGACGCCGTCCTCGGCCAGCACCACCCGGTCCTCGGGCACGCCGGTGGCCTTCGCCAGCGCCGCGTTGGCCCGCAGGTGTCGCCACTCGCCGTGCACCGGCATCGCGTTGGTCGGGCGGACCGCGTTGTACAGGTACAGCAGCTCGCCCGCCGAGGCGTGGCCGGAGACGTGCACCTTGGCGCTCTGCTGGGTGACCACCGTGGCGCCGCGCTTGGCGAGCCCGTTGACCACCGCGAACACCGAGTTCTCGTTGCCGGGGATCAGCGAGGACGCCAGCACCACCAGGTCGTTGGCGCGGATGTTGATCTGCCGGTGCTCACCGCGCGCCATCCGCGACAGCGCCGAGAGCGGCTCGCCCTGCGACCCGGTCGAGATCAGCACCAGCCGATCGTCGGGCAGGTTCGCCGCGGTGTCGATGTCCACCACGACGCCGTCCGGCACCGACAGGTAGCCCAGGTCCTGCGCGATCTGCATGTTGCGGACCATCGACCGGCCCACGAACGCGATCCGGCGGTTGTAGCGCACCGCGACGTCCACGACCTGCTGGATGCGGTGCACGTGGCTGGCGAACGACGCCACGATGACGCGCTGCTTCGCCTTGCCGATGACGTTGTCGAGCACGCCGCCGATCTCGCGCTCGGGGGTGACGAAGCCCGGAACCTCGGCGTTCGTCGAATCCACCAGGAACAGGTCGACGCCCTCGTCGCCGAGCCGCGAGAACCCTGCGAGGTCGGTCAGCCTGCCGTCGAGCGGCAACTGGTCCAGCTTGATGTCACCGGTGTGCAGCACGATGCCCGCGGAGGTGCGGATCGCGACGGCGATCGCATCGGGGATCGAGTGGTTGACGGCGAAGTACTCGCACTCGAACGGTCCGTGAGTGGTGCGCTGGCCCTCGATGACCTCGACCAGGTTCGGCCGCAGCCGGTGTTCGCGGCACTTGGCCGCGACCAGGGCGAGGGTGAACTTCGACCCGATCACCGGCAGGTCGGGACGCAGGCGCAGCAGGAACGGGATCGCGCCGATGTGGTCCTCGTGGCCGTGCGTGAGCACCACGGCCTCGACGTCCGCCATCCGGTCCTCGATGTAGTTGAAGTCGGGCAGGATCAGGTCGACACCCGGCTGCTGGTCCTCCGGGAACAGCACCCCACAGTCGACGATCAGGATCTTGCCCTGATGCTCGAACGTGGTCATGTTGCGACCGATCTCGCCGATGCCGCCGAGCGCGACGACGCGCAGACCGTTGCGCGGCGCCTTCGGCGGGAGGCCGAGCCGTTCGGTCGGGTCGACGCCGACGCGGCCGTCGGGACGCCTCGAGCCGCCCGCGTTCTTCGGCTGCCGCTGCGGACGTCCGGAGCCGGCCTGCGACCTGCCTGCGTTGCCACCCTGCGACTTGGGGGCGTCGCCACCCTGCGACTTGGCGCCACCGCGGCGACGCCTGGGCGCCTTCTCCTGGGCCGGGGCTTGCTCGGCGGGCGCCTGCTGCTGCGGTGCCGGTTCGGTCACCGGGGCCTGCGCCTGCTGCGGCTGAGGTGCGGCCTCGGGAGCCGCGGCCGGAGCCGGGGGTCCGGCCTGACGGCTGGCGCTACGACGACGCGGCGGGCGAGTCATGACAGCACCCCTGCCGCGCGCAGGTCAGCAGCCAGGACCTCGACCTGCTCCGGGCCCGGTGGCACTTGCGGCAATCGTGGGTCCCCGACGTCGATGCCCTGCAGTCGCAGGCCCGCCTTCGAGGCCGAGACGCCGCCGAGCCGGCTCAGCGAACGGATCAGGGGCAACAGGCTGACGTTGATCTCGCGCGCCCGGTCGTGGTCGCCGGCCAGGAACGCGTCGCGCAGCTCGCGCAGGCGGCCGGGCGCGAGGTGGCCGACGACGCTGACGAAGCCGGTGGCGCCGACGGAGAGCCACGGCAGGTTCAACGGGTCGTCACCGGAAAAGAACTGCAGGTCGGTGTTCGCGATCAGCTCGGCGCCCGCGTTCAGGTCGCCCTTCGCGTCCTTGACCGCGAGGATCCGCGGGTGCTCCGCGAGCCGGTAGATCGTCTCGGTCTCGATCGGCACGACCGAGCGCGGCGGAATGTCGTACAGCATCACCGGCAGGTCCGTGGCGTCGGCCACGGCGGTGAAATGTGCCAGCAGGCCCGACTGCGGCGGCTTCGAGTAGTACGGCGTGACGACGAGCAGTCCGTGCGCACCGGCCCGAGCGGCATCACGCGCCAGCTCGACGCTGTGCGCGGTGTCGTTGCTGCCCGCGCCCGCGATGATCTTGGCCCGGCTGCCGACGGCGTCGATGACCGCGCGCATCAGCTCGAGCTTCTCGTTCTCCGTGGTTGTGGGAGATTCACCGGTGGTGCCCGCGAGCACCAGTCCGTCGCAGCCGCCGTCGACGAGGTGCGTCGCCAGCTGCACGCCTGCCTCGACGTCCAGCTTCCCGTCGCCGGTAAACGGGGTCACCATCGCGGTCAGGATGGTGCCGAACGGATGCTCGACGGGGGCGGATTCACCGTTGGTCATGGTCAGAAGGTTACCCGGTGCGCAGGTGAAGATTGAACACAGCGGCACCGGTGCCGGATCGCCCCACTCAGTCGCGGCCGTCGAACTCGCTCACCGCGACTTCGGTTCCGTCCGCGAGGGTCGCGATCTCGAAGTCTCCGAACACATTCGGCGCCGCCGCACTCAGCTGACGCAGGCACTCGATGGCCAGGCTGCGGATCTCCACATCGGCGTGCTCGGAGGCACGCATCGCGATGAAATGCCGCCAGGCGCGGTAGTTACCGGTGACGACCACCCGGGTCTCTGTGGCGTTGGGCAGCACGGAGCGGGCTGCCTGCCGAGCCTGACGCGCCCGCAGCGATCCGTTCGGTACGTGCGCGAGCTTGATTTCGAGCGCCTCGAGCAACTCCGCGTAGGCGCCGCGGCTGGCGTCGGTCGCCGCGACGAAGAGGGCCTCGAGCTCGGGGTCACCGACGACGGCGGGCGGCACCACGACATTGGCATCCCGCTCGGTGACCGATCGCTGCGAGAGCTGCGAGTAGGACAGGTGCCGGTGCCGGATCAGCTCGTGCGTGCAGGAGCGCGAGATCCCGGTGATGTAGAAGCTGACGCTTCCGTGCTCGAGGACCGACAGGTGCCCGACCTCGAGCAGGTGGCGCAGATAACTGGCGTTCGTCGCGGTCCGCGGGTTCGGCTTCGACCAGCTCTGATAGCAGGCCCGCCCGGCGAACTCGACCAGCGCTTCACCGCCGTCTGCATCGGTCTCCCACGGCACGTCCGCCGGCGGGGCGAACTCCGTCTTCGCGATGAGTTGCACATTCAGAGACACCGCTTGCCGCACTGCGTTCCTTCCTGGTCCTGCTGGGTCCTGCTGGGAGTCTCCGCACCCTATCGGCGCGGGTTCCCCCACCGCCCGCCTGACGCCAATGACGCCTTGACCGACGCCGTCCAAGGCGTCACACTGACGTCATGGAACTGTCGGAGTACACCACCACCCTGCGCGACGACCTGATCGCGGCGGCCGCCCTCGGCGACGAGAACACCAGGAGGATCGCCGGGGCGCTGGCTGTCGCGGCCGAGAACTCGGCGCGGCTGATGCTGCTGTCCGCGCTCTCCGACCTGGCCGCCGAGGTGTCGACGGCGCTCGGCGACCGCACGGTGCACGTGCGCCTCGCTGGCACCGAGGCCGCCGTCGAGATCACCCCTACCCCGCGCGGCGCGGGCGCGGGCGAGGAACCGCCGAGCGCCGGCCAGAGTTTCGACGACCTCAGTGGCGACATCTCGCGGGTCACGCTGCGACTGGTCGAGCAGGTCAAGTCCCGCGCGGAGGAGGCCGCATCGCAGAATGGGGTGTCGCTCAACTCGTGGGTATCGCAGGCCGTGCAGGGCGCGCTGCGCGATCAGATGCGCAGGAGCAACTGGACAAACGACCCGGACGCGAAGTGACACCCGAGGCCGACCGACCTTGTGCCAGTAGTGATCTAATGACCGATCACGTGTAGTCACAAGCAACAAGGGGTGGGTCATGGCCGTGTCCGGAACCAAGGAATTCGATATCAAGGCCGATCCGGCGACGGTGATGGCGGCGCTCGCCGCGGTCGACCGGCTCGGCGAATGGTCCTCGTCCCACAAGTCGGTGACCGTGGAGTCGACGCACGACGACGGTCGGCCCAACCGCGTCCGGATGACCGTGTCCGTCGTCGGGATCAGCGACGAGCAGGTCGTCGACTACTCCTTCGAGGGCGACGAGAAGCTGTCCTGGACGCTCGTCTCCAGTTCTCAGCAGCGCCAGCAGGACGGTAGCTACGTGCTCAGCGCGAACGCCGACGGCAGCACCCACGTGGTCTTCGATCTGACCGTGGACCCGACCATTCCCCTGCCCGGGTTCATCGTAAAGAAGGCACAGAAGCACGCGCTCGAGACCGCGTCCAAGGGCCTGACGAAGTTCGTCGAGAGCCAGTAGCTACGACGAGGACGCGACGGCGGCGGCGAGTTCCGCGGAGAGGTCGCCGCGGTCGCCGACCGCCACCCCGGACAGGCCCAACCACTGCGCCATCTCGCGCAGCGACGAGGCGAGCGACTCCACCACGCGCCCGTGCGCGTGCTCACCCTCCGCGAAGGTCCCGAGCACCCGCAGGACGTCGGCCGCGCGATCGGCCTTGAGGTCCACCCTGGCGACCAACTCGCCGTCGAGCAGGAATGGGAACACGTAGTAGCCGTGCACGCGCTTGTGTTGTGGCGTGTAGATCTCCAGTCGGTAGTGGAAGTCGAAAATTCGTTCCGTCCGCGGCCGGAAGAACACCAGCGGATCGAACGGGCACAGCAACGCCGCGCCGGTGATCCGGCGCGGCGTCTTTGCCTGCGCATACAGGTAGGCGGGCGCCTGCCAGCCGCGCACGGCCACCGGGACCAGGGTGCCCTCGTCCACCAGGTCCGCGATCGCGGCGGCGGCCTGTGCGCGCGAGAGCCGGTAGTAGTCGCGCAGGTCCGGTTCCGTTCCGACGCCGAGTGACCGCGCCGCCCGGCGAATCAGCTCCCGCACCGCGTCCGGCTCGTCGATCGAGGCGGACACGACGCCCGCCGGCAGCACCCGATCCGCGAGGTCGTAGTGCCGGACGAATCCCACCCGCCTGTCCACCGACAGCGCGCCTGCCGCGAAGAGTTGCTCGCAGACGACCTTCGTGTCGCTGCGGTCCCACCACGGCCCACCCCTGCCGCCCCCGTCGAGCTCCAGGTGCCGCTCGACGTCGCCCGCGCTGGCCGCCCCGACCGCGGAGATCACGTCGAGCACGTCGCGGCTGAGCGTGGGGTTGCGCTCGAGCACCTTGCGTTCGCCTGCCCAGCGCCCGCCGGTGTAGGCGTGCATCCGCCACCGCAGCAGCGGCCAGTCCTGCACCGGGATCAGTGCCGCCTCGTGCGCCCAATACTCCACCAGTGCACGGGGTTTCGCGGCTGTGTGTTGCCACGCGGCGGCGTCCAGCAGGGTCCGGTCGTAGGCGCCGACCCGACTGAACACCGGCATGTAGTGCGCCCGCACGGCCACCGAGACCGAATCGATCTGCAGGAGCGAGGTGCGGCCCACCGCCTTGAGCAGGTGCCTGCGCGTGGGCGCGCCGGCGGGCCGTGGATCGCCGAACCCCTGCGCGGCGAGCGCCGTTCGTCTGGCGGCGGCCGCCGTCATCTCGAGCATCTCACCACCCTGCCACGGGGGTCCGACATCCGATTCCGTTAAACGGCCACGGACCCGGAACCCCCGTCCCTATTGTGTTACGAACTCGAACGTAACCGGTCGAGGTTTCGCTGAACAGGAGTTCCTCCGTGACACTTCACCTCAGACGCGCCGCCGCCACCTCCGCCATGTGCGGGGTCCTCCTGGCCAGCCCGCTCATGGGCACCGCATTCGCGAATCCCTTGGACGGACTGTTCGCTCCGCTGTTCTCCGGCTCGTCGCCCGGCACCTCCCACACCGCCCCGGCCGCCGACGCGCCCCGGCTCGCCAGCGTGGACAACTTCCGCGACGTGGCCGGAACCGGCGCCGGGTACGCGGGCAGCGGCGGCGACCACGTCCGCAAGGGCGTGTTCTACCGGTCCAACGCGGTCGTTCCCGACGACGCCGACCTGGTGAGCCTGGAGGGGCTGCACCCGACCCAGGTGTACGACCTGCGCACCCCTGACGAGGTCGCGGCGAAGCCGGACCGCGTCCCGGCCGGTGCGTCCTACGTCAACATCCCGATCCGGTCGGGCGACCTGACCGGCGCGGCGACGCAGCTGCGCTCCCCCGACGAGGCCCGTGCGTTCATGCAGAACCTGAATCGCGGCTTCGTCACCGGCGCAGGCGAGCGGGCCGGGTTCAAGCAGCTGCTGACCGACCTCGCGAACACCGACGGGCCGCAGGTCTTCCACTGCACCGCTGGCAAGGACCGCACCGGCTGGACGTCCTTCCTGTTGCTGAGCATCGCCGGGGTCTCGCGCGAGACGATCATGTCGGACTACCTGCTCACCAACGAGTACTCGGCGGCCTTCATCGCCGCCACCAGGGCGCAGATGGCGGCGGCCTCCGGTGAGCAGATCGCCGCCATCTACACCCCGCTGCTCGGGGTCGAGGCGAGCTACCTCGGTGCCGGCATCGCCGAACTCGACGCCATCCACGGATCGGTCGAGAACTACCTGAAGGACGGCCTCGGCCTCGACGGCGGCACCATCGCCGACCTCAAGGACAAGCTACTCAGCTAGCCCCCCGCTCCCGGTGGCCGGCGGTCGAACTCCCTGCCGGCCACCGGGTTTCACGCATTCAACCTAGGAACCGAAGAGGTTCTCCAGCGAGCCCTCCCCGGGAGGACCGGCAGGCCCCGCAGGCCCGGCGGGGCCGGCAGGCCCCTGCGGCCCCGGTGTGCCGGGCCCGGTCGCGCCGGTCCAGTTGATGCCCGTTGCACCATCGACGTTGGCTCCAGCGAGGTCGGCACCTGCGAGGTCCGACCCCTCAAAGGACGCATCGACGAGGGTGGCGCCGGTCAGGTCCACGTTGGACAGATTCGAGAATTCGACTGTCGCGAAACTCAGGAACGCGCCAGTCAGATTCGCACCGGACAGATTCGCACCCCAAATGAAGGCGTTGGTCAGATTCGCACCGGACAGATCCGCACCGGACAGATCGGCAGCCGAAAAATCCGCGCCCGAAAAGTCGGCATTCTGCAGGTCGAGCCCGCTCAGATCGGCACCAGCCAGGCTTGCGCCGGGACAATTCGTCGCTGGCGGATTGGGATCCGTGATCGTGCACGTGCCGATGACGATGTCGGCACTCGCAACCGGAGCCACCGCCACCAGGCCCGCCACGGCCAGCCCGGTGCCGAACACCACCGCGCCGACTCTGCGGGCCACAGTCCCCCGAACCCCGCCCAACTCACTCTTCGAAAACGTCATCCAGCTCACCCTTCGCTCGTCGGAAATTCCTCGGATCGATCGGTGGGGCGAACAGTTTTCGACGCTCCCCCCGGCCACATTCGACCAGAGCGAGCGCCCACTTGGGTCCAAATGGTGAGATTCGAAACTTGCGAAGGGTAGCTATCTTTCCTGGTAGAGAGCCGAATCTATCCGGACTCCGCCAGTGTGACCGCGACGGTCGCCCCCAGCTCATAGCAGCGCTCGCGGGCGCGGGCGTCGATCCCGTCGATGATCTCCACCGTCTCCGCCACCTTCGTCAGTGCGAGTCCAGTGACGATCTTGTCGACCGACCGCACCGCCCCGGCGGTGTCGTTGTTGCCGTGCACCCACAGCCCGTACGGCCGACCCGCGACGGCGTCGAGGCACGGGTAGTAGACGGTGTCGAAGAAGTGCTTGAGCGCCCCCGACATGTAGCCGAAGTTCGCCGAGGTGCCGAAGACGTAGCCGTCCGCGGCCAGCACGTCCGGGATGGTGGCGCCGAGGGCCGGCACCGCCCGCACCCGCACCCCCTCGATCTCCGGGTCGCCCGCGCCCGCGAGCACAGACTCGAGCAGCTCGCGCGTCGCCGGCGAAGGCGTGTGGTGCACCACCAGCAGGGTGGGCAGATCCCTGTCGTCCGTCACGCGGTTCAGGCTACTGTCGTCGATCAGACTCGCTGGATCCGAACCGCCGCGAGCCGGTAGGCCGGCGCGACGGCGTGCGGGTCGGCTGCGATGAGCTCAGCGGTGCGCCGCCAGATGCCATCGAGCATCCGCATGCGCTCGTCGTCGGACCGGGACCGGCTCAGCGCCGCCGCGAAGCTCGGTTCGAGGAACGCGCGGAGGAAGCCCGCCTGCCGAGCGGCGTAGTCGTCGACTCGGCCCGCCGCCAGCAGCCCGGCGAACGGGTCGGGCAGCACCGCGGTCACCGCCTCGGCCAACACCAGTTGGTGCCCGCCACGACCGGTGAACACGCTGTCAAACGGTGCACGCACGTCGTCGAGCGAGCGGAACCAGGTCGGGTACACGATGTCGACGTACTCGGCCTCGCTCAGTTCGTTGGACTCCCGCGCCCGCGCGAGCGCGTCGGACAGCCGCCCGAACAGCGCCTCCGCGCCCATCAGGTCGTCGTCGCCGCGCAGCACGTCGACGACGACCACACCGCCGCCAGGACACAGCTCCGCTGCCCGGTGCTCGAGGAAGTCGATCCAGTCACGCCGGGAGCGACGTTGGTAGGCCTCGCGCGCAGCGGCGTCCCGCGACAGGTGCACGAAGAAGTGGTCGGGAATCGGAGCCGGCGTCGCACTGAGCCAGTGCAGGCTCGACGAGCTCCAGCCGAACGCGAGCCGCGCGTCGGGCAGGATCCGCCGGTAGAAGGACCTGCCCGCCACCAACGGGAACACCTGCGGGCGACCGACCAGGTAGCTGTCGGCGCCGTGCTCGACGGCGTCGAAGAGGCCGGCGAAGTCGTTGCCGGGCAGGTCCGTGTGCACCACAAGCACGGGGACCGACGGCGCGAGTTCCCGCACCCGGTCCAGCGCGAGCGCGATCGGCCACTGGCTGTTGGTGCCCTGTGCCGCACCGAAATCCGCGATCAGCACCGGAAAGCCGTCCGGCGGCGGCAGGTGCGCGAGCGCCCGACCGATCAGCGGGTAGCCGACGGCCGCCGCGTCGTGCTGGGTTCTCGACTCATCCCGGTACACGCCGCCGAGCATCACACCCGTGCGGTCGCGACCGGTGTGCGCGGTCATTGCGTCAGCCTAGACCCGCCGCGGCATTTCAGCTCCTGCGCTCACGCTCCTCCAGCGCGACCGCCCGGCGCATGGTGTCGCGGGCGCGGCCGCGATCGCCCGCGTAGTCGTACGCCCGTGCGAGCCGGTAGGAGTTGCGCCAGTTGTCGGGGTCCGCCTCCCACTCCGACTTCACCTGTGCGAAAAGCTGATCCGCGGCATCCCGGTCGATCCGTCCGGAGGGCCGCTTCGGCAGCTCCGACACGTCGAGCTCGAGGCCCTCGTCCGCGATCCGCTGCGCGAGGTGCTGATGCGCGAATCCGGCGCGCAGGGTCACCACCACGATCCAGATCCCGAGCACCGGAAGCAGCAGCACACCGATACCGAGCCCGACCGGGGCCACCCCGCCCTCCCGGATCAGCTCGACGCCACGCTGTCCGAGGAGCACGAAGTAGAAGCCGAGCGCGAGGACGATCGCCGCGATGGTGACGACGACCTTGGTCGACGGACCGGAGCGGAGCCCGCGGAGCGACCAATCCTTGGTCACAGGTCGAGCAGGGGGTCGATGCCGACGGTGAGCCCGGGCCGGCCTGCGATCTCCCGGACGCCGAGCAACACACCAGGCGCGAAGGAGTTGCGGTCGATCGAGTCGTGCCGGATCGTCAGCGTCTCGCCCTGGGTTCCGAGCAGAACCTCTTGGTGCGCAACGAGTCCCGCGAGACGGACCGAATGCACCCTGACACCGTCCACGTCGGCGCCTCGGGCGCCCTCGAGCTCGGTGGTGGTCGCGTCCGGGCTCGGTCCCCTGCCCGCCTTCGCGCGGGCGGCAGCGATCAGCGCGGCGGTGCGGTAGGCGGTGCCGGAGGGGGCGTCGGCCTTGTTCGGGTGGTGCAGCTCGATGACCTCTACCGAGTCGAAGAAGCGCGCGGCCTGCTCGGCGAACCGCATCGACAGCACCGCACCGATCGCGAAATTCGGCGCGATCAGGACGCCCACCTCGGGGTTCGCCGCGAGCCAGGACTGCACCGTCGTCAGCCGCGCGTCATCGAAGCCGGTGGTCCCGACGACCGCGTGGATGCGGTTGGCGACGAGGAACTCCAGGTTGCCCATCACGACATCGGGATGGGTGAAGTCCACGACGACCTGCGTCCGGGTGTCGACGAACGTCTCGATCCGGTCACCCTGATCGACCGTGGCGACCAGTTCGAGGTCCGCCGCCTGCTCGACGGCCTCGCAGATTGCGCGGCCGACCTTGCCGTTGGCACCCAGGACTCCGACCCGGATTGGCGCTGACGTCACTTGATTCACTCTCCGTCTGATCGCGTTGACTCTCGAAGGGAAGCCTACGCGGGGCGCACCGGACCTCGATCGCCAAGGTCGTCCCAGGTCCTAGAGTCAGATGATGCCCACACCGTCCGTCGCCGACCTGCTGGCGCCGTACGACCAGGAGGTGCGCGACCTCGTCTTGGCGACACGGAATCTCGTCCGACGGATCGCGCCTGATGCGATCGAGGAGATCGACACCTCGGCGAGACTGATCGGGTTCACCTTCATCCCTGGCACGTACAAGGGACTCATCGTCGCGGTCGCGCCGCAGAAGAGCTACGTCAACATCAATTTCAGCCGGGGCGTCGAGCTCGCCGCCGGGCACGATCCAGCCGGGCTGCTGGAGGGCACCGGGAAGCGGGCCCGCCATGTGAAGATCCGAGACGCCCAGCGCCTCGCCCTCCCCGAGCTGCGGGCGCTGATCGAGGAGGCGGCCGCGCGGACGCCCCGACCCGAGGGACAGGTGCCCGACCACCCGTGACAACGCCGCCGCCGACGGCGATAATTCGACGATGCGGATTGATTCCGCCCTTCTCAACCTTGGTGTCCGCGCTCTGTGCGTCGTCAGGGCCACAACCACCTTCCTTCGTCAGGCGTTGTCGCACGCGGCGGTCTGTTTCAGTGCGAGCCCCGGATCGAAACCGAGAGGGATCGACATGAGACCTTCGTGGAAGCTCACCTATGTGGCCGCGGCCTGCGTCCTCGCGATTGCCGGATGTTCCGGCGATGGCGACTCGGGCACACCGGAAGCTGCCGATACGACCACTGCAAGCACCCGAACCACCACAGCGGCGACCTCGGGCACAACCACGGCGTCGGGCGAGACCGTGGACCTCGCGGTCGACAAGACCGGCTGGTTCGGTGGGTTCGAGATCACCGTCGACAAGGCGACGGCGACGCCGGCGGGCGCGGCGACGGACGTGGATCTCGAACTGAGCTACAAGAACCTGGTCGGGGTGAAGGCTCCCCCACCCGACGAGGCCTACCTCGACGTCGACGGCTCGGTCGTCGACATCGAGTTCGAGGAACAGACGATCGCGGGATTCGGTGAGGCGTCGGGAACCGCGACGGCCTCGGTCAAGGCGACGGGGAACAAGGCCGACCCCGAGAAGCTGCTCGACAACGCGGCGCTCGTCTACGGCGAGTCCGACGCCAACCAGACCACGATCCCGTTCGCCGAGGACGGCAAGGTCGAGAGCATCGAGCCGCGGGGCATCACGGTCGGCCAAACGATCGGCGGTGCGGTCAAGGTCCAACTGACCAAGGCGTTCCTCTGGCCGAGCTACCAGCCCGGGGAGAAGGGCAAATACGAACTCTGGGTCGAACTCAAGGCTGACTGCGTGGACTGCCCGAGCATCCTCAGCTACACGATGGAACGCGGGTCCCTCACCCTGACAGCCCCCAACGGCCAGACGCTGCCCGCGGACGCAAGAAGCCCGTGGAGTTACAGCCGGGTCAGCTCGACCACCAACACCGAAGGTGAATGGGCTGTATTCCTCATCGACGCGCCAGCCCAGGGCGACTACACCCTCAAGATCGACTTCACCGGTTCCAATACCGCCCTGAAGGTTCAGGACACAACCACCATCACCCTCTAGCCCCTCACTCGAACACGATCACCTGGCGAATCGCCCGACCCTCGGCCAGCTCGTCCATGCCCCTGTTGATGTCCTCGAGCGCGATCGTCGAGGAGATCAGCTTCTCGACCGGCAGCCTGCCCTCGCGCCACATCTGCGCGTACTTCGGGATGTCCCGCTCCGGCACCGCCGACCCGAGGTAGCTGCCGACGATGGTCCTGGCCTCGGCGACCAGGAGCAGCGGCGAGATCGAGGACCTGGCCTCCGGGTTCGGCAGTCCGACGGTGACGGTGGTGCCGCCGGGTGCCGTCGCCGCCACCGCCGTCTCGAAGGCCCGCACGTTGCCCGCCGCCTCCACCACGAGGTCCGCCCGCACCCCGCGCTCTGCCAGCTCGGCCGGGGTGTACACCGCGGTGGCGCCGAGTTCGGTTGCCACCGCGAGCTTCTCGGGCATCGCGTCGACACCGATCACCTCACCGAGGCCGAGTGACAGGGCGGTGAGCACCGCGGCCATCCCGACCCCGCCGAGCCCCACCACCATGATCGAGTCCCCCGGCGCCGTCCGTGCCGCGTTGAGCACCGCGCCGCCGCCGGTCAGGACCGCGCAGCCGAGCACGGCGGCGACCGCGGGCGGCACGTCGTCGCCCACCGGGACGACCGAGCGCCGGTCGACCACCGTGTGTGTCGCGAAGCCCGACACGCCGAGATGGTGGTGCACCGGCTCGCCGTCGCGGTGCAGGCGCTCCCCGCCGCCGAGCAGGGTGCCTGCGTTGTTCGCCGCGCCGCCTGCGCTGCACGGCATCCGGCCGTCGGTCGCGCAGCCCGCGCATGCGCCGCACCGCGGCAGGAAGGTCATCACCACCCGATCACCGATCCGGATGTCGCTGACGCCCTCGCCGACGTGCTCTACGAGGCCCGCCGCCTCGTGTCCGAGCAGCATCGGCACCGGACGCACCCGGTTTCCGTCGACCACCGACAGGTCCGAGTGGCACAGCCCGGCCGCCTCGATGCGGACCAGCAGCTCGCCAGGACCCGGCGCGTCGAGCTCGAGTTCCGCGATGGAGATGGGCCGCGACTGCGCGTACGGGCGCTCCCGGCCGATCTCCTCCAGCACCGCACCGCGAATCCGCATGCCGCTACCCTTCGTCGTCCTTACGGCCACCCTGCCACGCTCGGAAGGCGAGCAGCCCGACGGCCACACCGACGATGTCGGCGGCCCAGTCCCAGACGGACGCGCTGCGGTGGATCGGCAACAGCCCCTGAAGGACCTCCGAGACGGCCGCGTACAGACCCGCCCAGACGATCACCGCGGTGACCGCCACCCCCGCGAAACGCGCGCTGTAGGCCAGTGCCGCGAACATCAACAGGTGAGTGACCTTGTCGATGTTCGGCGGACCGCTGGGCACCGTCGAACCAGGCGAGAACAGCATCGCCAGGGTGATGAGGGCGACGATGACCAGCGGCACCGCCCGCCGCCCATGCGGAAGCACGTGATTCACGCTCCCAGCCTTCCACAGCGCACCGCCCCGAAACCGGGGTGTCCTGCTCAGTCGGCGAGCAACCGGTGCCGATGCGCCGCGGCGGCGGCCTCGGTGCGGGACGCCGCACCGAGTTTGGTGAGAATGCGCGAGACGTGCACGCCGGCAGTGTTGGGACTGATGAACAGTTCCTCCGCAACGCGTCGATTGGTCAACCCCTCTGCGACGAGACGCAACACCTCGAGTTCGCGTGGGGTCAGGCCAAAGGGGCCGGCAACCTGACGGCTCGACGCAGCGACGCCCGGCAGCGTGTCGAGGCCCAACCGGGCACGGGAGGCGACACTCTGCGCCTCTTCCAGCAACGGCGCCGCACCGAGTTCCGTTGCGATGGTCGACGCATCCCGCAGCGACGCCTCTGCCTCGGACCGATTCCCGTGCACCAATGCGGCTTCGGCAGCGCCGAGCAGGCTCCTCGCCTCCTCTTCGCGCTGCCCCAGCGCTCGCCACCGGCGCACCGCGTCGGCCCAGATGGTCGGATCACCGCTCGCCACAGCGGTATAGACGGTGCGATACGCGGCCCCGACCGGGGTCGGTGACGACAACGCGGCCGCGAACTCGGTGAGATCCACCGGTAGATCCGGGATCCGAGCACCGAGCACGAGCAGCATCCAGGCTTCACGCGGATGCCTCATGAGCTCGTCACCGACCAGCGCCTCGGCCAGAATGGCCGCGGCCTGATCGTCGGAACCCCGCGCGAGCGCGAGCCGGCTACGCACACCGGCCAACTCGAGCCGATATTGTCCGGCCCAGGGGCTACCGCCGAGCAATTCCCCGGCCGTATCCGCATCCGCCCCCGCCTTGTCCAGGTGTCCACGCGTCAAGGAGATTCCGGCGCGGTTCAACCGCAGCACCGCAGCACTGAGCGGTGGCACGGATTCCGCCAGGCTTTCGTCCACGAGGTTCACCGCCTCGTCCCAACGCCCAAGCGCGTGCAACGCCTGCACCCACTTCACCGTCAACAGCGGACCCTGCTCGGTGAATCGGAAGGTCTCGTGAGCGGCCCGAAGTCCCTGCTGGATAGCGTGAATCGCCTTGTCGTAGTCACCGATCGCGACCAGCATGGCCGACTCCCAGGTCACCACATCGAGCAAGGTCCTCGGATCATCGGCCGCCGCGTTCGCATCGGCGAAATACGCCATCGCCATCTCGGTATCGGTTGCCGTCAAGCCGAGGTAGGCATTCGCTCGCGCGATGAGCGAAGGTACGGCGAGCTGCTCGCCCACCTCCAGTGCGGCTGCCGCATGGCGTGCGGCGTCCTCCGATCGGCCACCGAAGGCCAGGGTCCCGGCCAGGTCCGCCTGAACCTCCCCGCGCAATTGCGTCGGTGCTTCGCTGGGCAGCAGTTCCAGTGCCCGCAACAGATCGTCGCGACCACCCTGACCGGCCCTGGTCCGCAGAAACGCCCGCCGGTGCCGCAACAGCGCGGCCCGGTGTGGATACAACCGTGCATCAAGGGCCTCGATGGCCTCGTCCGCCGCCTCGATTCCACGCTTGCCCGTCGCTCCGCAAAAGCAGGCGTCGATGATCTGCTCGAGTACGTCGAGTCGATCGGCCACGGAGCGTTCGGCGCTCGCCGGGACTTTGTCCCACAACTCCAGGACTCGTTCGAGGTGCCGCAGTCGCTCCGATTGCGCGCCCGCATGTTCGGCGATTCCGGACGCCGCCCAGGATGCCTCCAGCGCGAGCGCCAGGTCCCCCGCCGCCCGTGCGTGCTCGGCGAGTTCGGCGCTGCGACTTTCCACCGGAACAAGATTCGGATACGCCTGCAACAGTCGCGCCAGCCGTGCGTGCAGGCGGTTCCGTTCGATCGGCAGCAGATCCGCGTACACCGCCCGCTTCAGCAGTACGTGATGGAACTCGTAGCCGGTATCCACCGTGACCAACAGCCGATGGTCGATGAGCTCTCGCACCGCGGCATTCAACGCCCGCTCTGGCAGTTCGGCGGCGGCCTCCACCAGCTCGTGTCCCACCGGCGATCCGGCCACAGCGGATACCTGCAACACCACGAGAGCGTCGTCGGAGAGCCCTGATCGGCAGGCCAGCAACAGTTCGCTCAGCTCCGCCGGCGTGTCCTCCGCGGACAGGCTCAGTGCCGCGACGAACAGTGGATTGCCAGCACTGCGTTCGAAAACCCTTGCCACCAAATTAGATTCGGGCTCATTCCCCATTATCGCCGCAAGCTGGCGGCCCACTTCATGCTTGGTGAACGGGGTCGGCGCAATGGTCCGCACCCCCGGATTGCGCGCGAGTTCGGCGAGCATCTGCCGCAGTTCAGGCGCGCCGACCGGCCGATAGGTGCCCACCAACAGCACCGGGGTGGCAGCCAGATTGGCGACCAGGAAGGCGAGCAACTCCCGGCTGGAGTCATCGGCCCAGTGCAGGTCCTCGATCACCACCACTGCGGGCTCAGCGGCGGCGAGTCGTTCGAACAGCGTGAGAATCTCCCCGAACAGCCGGATGCGATCAGATTCCGCTGGGTCCGAACTCCAATCCGGTGGCAGCTCGGGAAGCCACCGGCCCAGCGCCGGGCGCACCGGGAGTAGTGCTGCCAGCCGCTCGGCGCCCAACCGACGAATCAGCGTGCGCATGATGGCGATGAACGGCGCGAACGGCACACCCTCGTTACCGAATTCCGGGCACCGACCGATCAGTACAGGCGTCTCCGCTGGAAGCCGATCGGTGAACTCGCGTATCAGCCGAGACTTCCCGATACCGGCCTCACCCGCCACCAGCACGGCGTGCACCAATGGATCCCGCTGGCCGTCGAGCAATGTGGCCAGCTCACCGCCCCGACCGACGAAGGTGCTGCTGACCGGGAGGTTCACCACCGAACCGATCATGCCGTAAAGAGCCGGGCAGAGCGACGCCGGCCAGAAATAACGAATATTCATGATTCGCAGACCCCCTCGTTCCCGGAACCATGAATGCCATGACAAACACAGAGATTCGCCCCTTCCGCGTCGACATCCAGCAGGCCGACCTCGACGATCTGCATGACCGCCTGACTCGCACCCGCTGGATCGACGAAGTCCCCGGCGTCGGCTGGGAGCGCGGCGTACCCACCTCCTACCTGAAGGAGCTGGCCAACTACTGGGCCGATAAGTTCGATTGGCGCGCAGCCGAGTCCGAGCTCAATGAGCAGCCACAGTTCACCACCCTCATCGACGGGCAGAACATCCACTTCCTGCACATCCGCTCAGCCCGTGAGGATGCCACCCCGCTGCTGCTCATTCACGGCTGGCCCAGCTCGGTAGTCGACTTCCTCGACCTGATCGACCCGCTCACCAACCCGTCCGGCGATGCCCCCGCCTTCCACCTGGTCATCCCTTCCCTCCCCGGCCACGGGTTCTCGGGTCCCCTCACCGACACCGGCTGGGACGACGGCCGGGTGGCGGCGGCCCTCACCGAACTCATGACCCGCCTCGGCTATGAGCGTTTCGGCGTGCAGGGCGGTGACCACGGCGCCTTCATCGGCCCGCGGATCGGCCGCGACTTCGCCGACCGCGTGATCGGCGTGCACGCCAATGCCCTGGTCACCTTCCCGACCGGCGATCCGGCCGATATGGCGGCGTTGACCGATGCTGAGAAGCAGCGCCTGGGTGCAATGAAGAACTTCCAGGACGACGGTTCGGCGTACATGCAGCTGAACGGCACCCGCCCGAACACGATCGCGCAGCTGCTGGCCGATTCGCCTGCCGGGCAGCTGGGCTGGATCGTGGAGAAGTTCAGGGAGTGGACCGACCAGTCGCACGAACTGCCGGAACTCGCCGTGGACCGGGATCGGCTGCTCACCATTGTCAGCATCTACTGGCTCACCGACACCGCCGGCAGCGTTGCCAACTACTACTACGAGCGCTTCCACGACGCGGCAATGTTCGCGCCCAAGCCGCGCGGCACCGTGCCCACCGGCGTGGCGGTGTTCAAGGACGGCGACTACGCCATCCGCCGCTTCGCCGAGAAGGCCCACAACATCACGCACTGGTCAGAGTTCTACAAGGGCGGTCACTTCCCCGCCCTCGAGGTCCCTGACCTGCTGATCGACGATATCCGCTCCTTCTTCGCCGGCCTGTAGCCGGACAAAGACACCGGTCAGACGATCCCGCGGACGGAGGCGGGCAGGTCCCTCTTGCGCTTGTAGGGGCCGACGATCGACGCGCCGAACGGCCGGTTCAGCAACATCGCGGCGACCTCGCGCACCTCCTCGGTGGTCACCTCGTCGATCCGGGCGAGCGTCTCCGAGATGCTGCGGTGGTTCCCGTAATTCAGCTCGCTGCGACCGATCCGGTGCATCCGGGAGCCGGAATCCTCCAGCCCGAGCACCAGTCCGCCGCGGATCGAGCCCTTGGCCCGAGCGCATTCGGCGTCGGTGATGCCGTTGCTCGCAACCTGGGACAGCACCTCGCGGATCACCGTGGTGACCTCGCCCAGGTTCTCCGGCTGGCAGCCCGCGTACACCGAGAAGGCCCCGTTGTCGGCGAAGGTGTCGATGCTCGAGTACACCGAGTAGGCAAGGCCGCGCGACTCCCGGATCTCTTGGAACAGACGGGAACTCAGTCCCCCTCCGACCGCCGTGTTGAGCACGGACAACGCCCACCGATGTCCCTCGTGCCGCCCGAAGGCACGCACTCCCATGCACAGGTGCGCCTGCTCGCTGTCGCGCCCCCGCAGCGTCAGCTCCGGGACCGTGCGCAGCCGCAGCTTCCCCTCGCGGCGGGCGGCCGGCTTCGCACCGCGCTGCAGGTGTCCCTTGAAGCTGCGCCGGACCAGCTCGACGGTCTTGTCGTGGTCGACATTGCCCGCCACCGCGACGACCATCCGCTGCGGCGTGTACCGGCGGACGTGGAACGAGTGCAGCTGCGTTCGGGTCATCGACTCGATCGACTCGACGCTGCCGATCACGGGCCGGCCCACCGGGTGGTCGCCGAACAGCGCGGTCAGGAAGTCGTCACCGAGCAGGTCCTCCGGGTCGTCGTCCCGCATCGAGATCTCCTCGAGGACCACCTGCCGCTCGATGTCGACGTCGTCGGATCGACAGCGCCCGCGCAGCACCACGTCGCTGACGAGATCGATGGCCAGCGGCAGGTCGTCGTCGAGCACGTGCGCGTAGAAGCAGGTGTGCTCGCGGGAGGTGAACGCGTTGAGCTCGCCGCCGATACCGTCGACCACCTGGGCGATCTCCAGCGCGCTTCGGGTCGGGGTCGACTTGAAGAGCAGATGTTCGAGGAAATGCGCCGCGCCTGCCACCGACGGCTTCTCGTCGCGGGACCCGACGCCGACCCACACGCCGACCGAGGCGGACCGGACCCCCGGCATGTGCTCGGTGACCACCCGCAGGCCACCGGGTAACACGGTGCGCCGGACGCCGAATTCCGTGGTTCTGGTCGTCCGTGCGGACGTGCGACTGCGTGTGTGGGCGGCCATATCAGTGGGTCAGCGGTCCTCGTCAGAGCTGTACGGGCATGAGGACCAAACAGTACACACCGCGGCGGGGCCGGCCCCGGGGCGCGGTCACCACCCTCGACGGTGCGGAGCGGAGCCGAGCAGCTCGTCCCGGCGCGCGGTGTCCCGGCTGCGGTAGACCACGTATGGCCGGAACAGGTATCCGATGGGCGCGCTGAAGACGTGCACCAGCCGCGTGAACGGCCACAGCGCGAACAGCACAAGCGCGATCGCGACGTGGATGTGGAACTGCAGCGGCGCCGCGGCCATCGCCGCGCCGTCGGGCTGGAGGATCCAGATGGAGCGGAACCAGGGTGCGACGGTGTCGCGGTAGTTCGCCTCGGGGGTCTGACCGGCAGGCATCATGCCGATGACCGTGGTCGACAGGCCCGCGACAATCGCCGCGACGAGCGCCACGTACATGAGCTTGTCGTTCTTGGTGGTCGCGATGAACACCGGACCGACGGTGCGGCGCCGATAGATCAACAGCACGATGCCGACCAGTGTGGCCAGGCCCGCGATGCCGCCGAGCACCAGCGCGCTCCAGTGGTACATGTGCTCGTCGATGCCGATGGCCGACGTCCAGCTCTGCGGGATGACCAGTCCGACGAAGTGGCCGATGACGACGACCAGGATGCCGAAGTGGAACATCGGACTGGCGACGCTCAACAGCTTCGACTCGTACAGCTCCGAGGACCGCGTGGTCCAGCCGAACTTGTCGTAGCGATATCGCCAGATCAGCCCGACGATGAGGATCGCCAGGCTCACGTACGGGACGACGTCCCAGAAGATCTCGCTCTCGAACACGCTCATCGGACCGCTCCTGCCTCGTTCATGGTGCGAGATCCCGGCCCGCGCAGCGACGCGGTCACGTTCTCCACGGGGATGGTCACCGCGTACGGGCGCAGGCCGACGGATTCCGCTGGCGGTCCCTGCTCCGCCAGGCGCTGTGCCTCGAGGCGGGTCGCGTCCGGGTGCGGCTCTGGCACCGTGGCGAGCACCGCGGCGACTGCCCCGACGTAGGGGGACGGCATCTCCGCGAGCGCCAGCCGCAGCAGTTCCAGCGGCGCGCGGTGCCTGGCCAGCAGCGCCAGCCCGCCTGCCACGTCGACGGTCGCGCCGAACTCCAGCACGACCGCAAGGTGATCCGGCAGCTCGCCCTCCGGCGGCTCGACGCCGCAGTCCCGGTAGGTGTTCGCGAACAGCAGCATCGAGTTGCCGCGGTTGCGGGTGTCCCCGTCGGTCCAGTAGGTGAGGAACAGCGACCGTTTGCGCCGCAGGTCGAAGGTCTCCACATAGTCCGCGGCCGCCTCGTGCGCGCTCAGCAATTCGAGCCCGGTGACGGCCTCCGCGAGCGGCGCGGCCAGGCCGGCGGGCAGCTCGCCGAGGACGCGCGAGACCAGCGCCAGCCGCGCCTCGTGCTCCTCATCCGGGTAGGCCAGCAGCAGCGAGGACGCCTGCCAGACCAGTTTCCGGTGCCGGTCCGTGACCCGTGGCGCCCTGCCGAACATCCTCACTGGCCTGCGCCCTTCTGGCCGCCGCCGTCGCGAGTGGGAAAGATCCCCTGCGGCGAGCCCTGCCCGTCCCAGTTCAGCAGGTTCACCCGGGAACCGCCCGGGCGCACCGAGGATTCGCTGGTCTGCCGGTTCTTCAGCGCCTGGTAGGTCTCGACGGCGACCGGGGTCGGGCCGCCGCTGGTCTCGCCGAAGGGTCCGGAGCCCTCGTACATTCCGGGTCCACCCTCGAAGTCCAGTGCGCACTCGGTGGCGGTCTCTTCCAGCTTGTGGCCGTCGGCCGCGTACGCGGTGGGAATGACATAGCGCTCGTCGTATTTGGCCAGCGCGAGCAGCCGGTACATCTCGTAGATCTGTTCCTCGGTCAGGCCGACGGCGTGCGGAATGTGCTCCTGCGGCTCGCGCCCCATGTTGATGTCGCGCATGTAGGAGCGCATCGCGGCGAGCTTGTGCAGCACGTCGTCGATCGGCCCGACGTCGCCTGCGGTGAACATCTCGGCGAGGTACTCCTTGGGGATGCGCAGCGCGTCGATGGCGCCGAACAGATTCCCGACATCCTCCGCGTCGTGCCCGTCCCTGGCGACGGCGTCGACCACGGGCGAGAGCGGCGGGATGTACCAGACCATCGGCATCGTCCGGTACTCCGGGTGCAGCGGGAGCGCCACCTTGTACGTCTTGATCAGCGCGTAGATCGGTGACCTGCGGGCGGCGTCCAGCCACTCGTCGGCGATGCCGGATTCGCGGGCCCCCGCGATGACGGCCGGGTCGCCCGGATCGAGGATGACGTCCATCTGCGCCTGGTAGAGATCCTTCTCGTCCTCGACCGAGGCGGCCGCGAGCACCGCGTCGGCGTCGTAGAGCACCAGCCCGATGTAACGCAGCCGGCCCACACACGTCTCGGCGCACACGGTCGGCAGCCCGACCTCGATGCGCGGGTAGCAGAACGTGCACTTCTCGGCCTTGCCCGTCTTGTGGTTGAAGTACACCTTCTTGTACGGGCAGCCGGAGACGCACATCCGCCAGCCGCGGCACTTGTCCTGGTCCACCAGCACGATGCCGTCCTCGCTGCGCTTGTAGATCGCGCCCGAGGGGCAGGAGGCGGCACACGATGGGTTGAGGCAGTGCTCGCAGATCCGCGGCAGGTAGAACATGAAGGTCTCTTCGAGTTCGAGCTTGACCTGCTCGCTCACCTTCGCCAGGATCGGATCGCCAGGCACGATCCCGGGGCTGCCCGCGAGGTCGTCGTCCCAGTTGGCGGACCACTCGATCTTCATCGGCTTGCCGCTGATGAGGCTGTGTGGGCGGGCCACCGGAATGTGCTCGCCGAGCGGGGCGGTGGTCAGGTTCTCGTAGTCATAGGTCCAGGGTTCGTAGTACTCGTCCATCGTGGGCAGCTTCGGATTCGAGAAGATCGACATGAGCTTGCGCGCCCGGCCACCGGCCCGCAGACGCAGCCGTCCGTTCTTGTCCCTGACCCACCCGCCCTGCCACTTGTCCTGATCCTCGTAGGTGCGCGGATATCCCTGGCCGGGCCGGGTCTCCACGTTGTTGAACCACACGTACTCGACGCCGGAGCGGTTGGTCCACGCCTGCTTGCACGTGACCGAGCACGTGTGGCAGCCGATGCACTTGTCGAGGTTCATCACCATTGCCATCTGAGCCATGACTTTCATGAATGCCTCGCTTCGCTCGGGTGCATCAGTAGGTCACATCCTGGGACCGGCGGCGGACGATCGTGACCTCGTCGCGCTGATTGCCGGTGGGGCCGAGATAGTTGAAGGCGTAGCTGTTCTGGGCGTACCCACCCGCCAGGTGCGAGGGTTTGACCAGCACCCGGGTCAGCGAGTTGTGGATGCCGCCGCGGGTGCCGGTGGTCTCCGTCAGCGGGACGTCGATGGTGCGCTCCTGGACGTGGTAGACGTACACGACGCCCTCGGGCATGCGGTGCGAGACGATCGCGCGGCACACCAGCACGCCGTTCCGGTTGACCGCCTCGATCCAGTCGTTGTCCGCGACACCGATCTTGGCCGCGTCGACCGGGCTCATCCACATGGTCGGGCCGCCGCGGGAGAGCGAGAGCATCAGCAGGTTGTCCTGGTACTCGGAGTGGATCGACCACTTGGAGTGCGGCGTCAGGTAGCGCACCGCCAGGCCCAGCTCGCCGGTGTCGCCGAGCTGCGGCTCGCCGAACAGCTTGTGCAGGTCCAGCGGCGGCCGGTACACCGGCAACTGCTCGCCCATCTCCTCGAGCCAGTCGTGGTCCTGGAAGAAGTGCATCCGGCCGGTGACCGTGTGGAACGGCTTGAGGTGCTCGATGTTCTGCGTGAACGGGGCGTATCGGCGGCCGCCGTGCTCACTCCCGGACCACTCGGGGCTGGTGATCACCGGCACGGGGCGCGCCTGGGTGTCCGCGTACGTGATCCGTTTGCCCTCCTCCCCCTCCGCGAGGTCCGCGAGTCGCTGACCTGTACGCTGCTCCAACTGGCGGAAGCCCTGCACCGCGAGCCGTCCATTCGTGGTGCCCGAGAGCAGCAGGATCGCCTCGCACATCTTCACGTCGGTATCCAGCGCGGGCCTGCCCGCCGCGACACCGTGGCTCATCACGCCGTGGCGCTCCGCCAGCTGCCGGACCTCCTCGTCGGGGCGGAAGGTGATGGCCTTGGTCGTCATGCCGAGCGTGTCCACCAGCGGGCCGAGCGAGCCCCACATCTCCGCGATCGCCGGGTAATTGCGTTCGACCACCGCGATCGGGCCCATCGTCTTGCCGGGGACCGGCGTCGCGCCGGTCTCGAGCCAGTTGTTCTCGACCCCGCCCGGGTAGGCCGTCTCGCCGGGGGTGTCGTGCTGCAGAGTGCCGAGCACGACATCCCTGCGAACCCCGAGGTGCCTGGCGGCCATCACGGAAAACGCCTTCGCGATGGCCTCGAACGCCTCGTAGTCCGAGCGGGACTCCCACGGCGGGTCGATCGCCGGGGTGAACGCGTGCACGTACGGATGCATGTCCGTGCTGGACAGGTCCGACTTCTCGTACCAGGTCGCGGCGGGCAGCACGATGTCCGAGAGCAGGGTGGTCGAGGTCATCCGGAAGTCGATCGACATCACCAGGTCGAGCTTGCCCTCGGGGACCTCGTCGCGGGTGACCACGCTCTGCGGTCGCAGCCCCCCGGGGGTCCGTTCGGCCCGCAGGTTCGACGACGTGCCGAGAAGGTGCTTGAGGAAGTACTCGTTGCCCTTGCTCGACGAGCCCAGCAGGTTCGAGCGCCACACGCTGAGCACCCGCGGCCAGTTCTCCGGCGCATCCGGGTCCGTCACCGAGAGCTTCAGCTCGCCGGAGCCGAGCCTGCCTGCCACGTACTCCGCGGCGTCCACACCGGCCTTCTCCGCCTCATCCGCCAGGTCGAGGCTGGAGCGGTCGAACTGCGGGAAAAACGGGGACCAGCCCATCGCGGTCGCGGCGGTGAGCACGTCCATCGTGTGCTTGCCCTTGAACCGGCCGCGCCCCAGCGGCGTGGACAGCGCGTCGGCCCGGTAGCCGTCGTAGCTCCACTGGTTCGTGTGGGTGTACCAGTACGACGTGCCGGTCATGGTGCGCGGGGGCCTGCTCCAGTCCAGGCCCATCGCGAGCGTGCTGTATCCGGTGATCGGGCGGACCTTCTCCTGGCCCACGTAGTGCGCCCAGCCGCCGCCGTTGCGGCCCATCGACCCCGTGAGCAGCAGCAGTGAGAGCACCGCACGGTAGGTGGCATCGCCGTGGAACCACTGGCAGATGCCTGCGCCCATGATGATCATGGTGCGGCCGCCCGACTCCTCGGAGTTGTCGGCCATCTCCCGCGCGACGCGGACGACCTGCTCGGCACTGACGCCGGTGATCGCCTCCTGCCATGCGGGCGTGTACGGCTGGGAGGGGTCGTCGAACCCGGTGGGCCACAACCCCGGCAGACCCGGGCGCGCGACGCCGTACTGGGCCAGCAGCAGGTCGAAGATGGTGCACACCAGGTGCCCGCCCACCCGGCGGATCGGCACTCCCCTGCGCAAGACCCCGGCCGTGCCGTCCACGCTGTCGAAGCCGGTCATGAGCAGTTCGACGGACTCCCCAGCCGAATCCGCCATGGTCAGATGCGGGACGATCCCCTCCAGGTCCAGGTTCCACTTGCCCATGCCGGATTCCGTGTACCGGTGACCAAGGGAGCCGTTCGGGACGGCTGCCTCCCCGGTGCTGCCGTCGATGAGCACCGGCTTGAGATTCGCCCCCTCCACCGTCTGTCCCAGGTCGGAGGCCATCAGGTGCTTTCCCGCGACATAGGCCCCGTCGCGCTCCTCGAGCTTGACCAGGAACGGCAGGTCGGTGAACTTCTGCGCGAAGTCCACGAAGAACGGCACCCGCCGCTCGATGAAGTAGTCCTTCAAGATGACGTGACCCATGGCCATCGCCATCGCGCCGTCGGTGCCCGCCGCGCACGGCATCCACTCGTCGGCGAACTTCGTGTTGTCCGCGTAGTCCGGGCTGATCGAGACCACCTTGGAGCCGCGGTACCGAACCTCGGTCATCCAGTGCGCGTCCGGGGTCCGGGTGACCGGGACGTTGGACCCCCACATCAGCAGGTATGACGCGTCCCACCAGTCGCCGGACTCGGGCACGTCGGTCTGGTCGCCGAACACCTGCGGCGACGCGACGGGCAGGTCCGCGTACCAGTCGTAGAACGAGGTCATGACGCCGCCGAGCAACTCCACGAACCGCGCGCCCGCCGCATGCGAGACCATCGACATCGCGGGGATCGGCGAGAAGCCCGCCACCCGATCCGGGCCGTAGGTCTTGATGGTGTGTACGTGCGCGGCGGCCACCATCTCGGTGGCCTCCTCCCAGGTGATCCGCACCAGTCCGCCCTTGCCGCGGGCCCGCTGGTAGCGGCGGCGGCGCTCCGGGTCGGCCTGGATGTCAGCCCAGGCGTCCACCGGGTCGCCGAGACGCGCCTTGGCCTCGCGGTACATCTCGACGAGCACCCCGCGGCCATACGGATACCGCACGCGCGTGGGCGAATACGTGTACCAGGAGAAGGCCGCCCCGCGCGGGCACCCGCGCGGCTCGTACTCGGGACGGTCCGGGCCGACCGAGGGGTAGTCGGTTTCCTGGGTCTCCCAGGTGATGATCCCGTCCTTGACGTAGATCTTCCACGAGCAGGACCCGGTGCAGTTGACGCCGTGCGTGGACCGCACCACCTTGTCGTGACTCCACCTGTCCCGGTAGAAGACATCGCCCTCGCGGCCGCCCTCGCGGGTCACCGTGCGCAGGTCCGAGGAGAATTTCCCCGGGGCGAAGAACCGCCCGCTCCGCAGTAGCAGTTCCTCCGCCGAACCTCCGGTACCGGTGCTGGCTGCCACGTGATCTCCTTCGCGTCGGATACGTCAGGATTTCTGGTGCGCTGTCACAGCCTCTGGTTCACGGCTGGAGAGCTTGACCGCGGTGTACACCAGCGCGACAGCCGCGGTCAGGGCCAGCAGGAGCAGGCCGACGGTGTAGTCGTTGTCGGCTTCGTCGTAGGTCGCGCCCATGATGAGCGGGGGGAAGTAACCGCCGAGTCCGCCTGCGGCAGCGACGATTCCGGTCACGCTGCCGACACTCTTGGCGGGCGACCGGCGCGCCACCCAGGCGAAGACACCGCCGGTGCCGATGCCGAGGAAGATCGCGAGCGCGGTGAACGTGACCGCCGACCAGAAGTCCGGCGGCGGCTGGAACGCCGCTACCACCGCGAGCGCCCCGGTACCGGCCAGCGAGGCAAGCACGACCCACTTCGGCGAGATGCGGTCCGAGAGCGATCCGCCGATCGGCCGGGCGATCACCGCGGCAAGAGCGAACGCAGCGGTCCTGGTGCCTGCGTCAACCGCCGAGAAGTCGTAGATCGTCTTGATGTAGGTCGGCAGGTAGTTGCTGAACGCCACGAAGCCGCCGAACACGATGGCGTACAGGAACGACATCTCCCATGTCACACCGAGTTTCGCGGCCGCGACGAGTTTGGGCACCACCGGCTCCGAGTTGGGGGCAAAGCCAGGAGACTCCCTCATGAACGCCACACACAGGCCGGCGGTGGCCGCAAGCGCGACGGCGATGATGATGTGAGTCGGGACCAACCCGAACCAGCGGACGAAGCGCGGGGTGAAGAACGCCGACAGTGCGGTGCCCACCATGCCTGCACCGAACACGCCGGTCGCGAAGCCGTGGCGACTCGACTCGTACCAGGATTTCGCGAACGGGATGCCGATGGCGAACACCGTGCCCGCGACGCCAAGCACGAACCCCGAAACGAGCAGCATCACATACGAATCGGCCTCGGCGGCGAACCCGACGGCGAGCACCGGCACGATCGACGCGAGGGCGACGAAGATGAACAGAACCCGGCCGCCGTATCGGTCGGTGAGCGGTCCGGTCACGATCCGGCCGAGCGAACCGACCAGGATGGGCGTCGCCACCAGCATCGACGCCTGCGAACTGCTCAGATCCAGGCGGTCGGCGTACGTGGTGGACATCGGCCCGATCATGTTCCAGGCCCAGAAGCAGATTGTCGACGTCCAGGTCGCCAGAACCAAGTTCCGAACCTGGGCCGATTTGTCGAATACAGGAGTCCCTGAGTTCACCTGTCCAGGAAAGCACTTGTGATCGTTCTTCGCAGTGCGAAACACGCATTTGAGGCGCAACTTTCCCGTCACGGCCCCGAAACACGAGGTGCCCCCGACCCGTTGGGTCGAGGGCACCTCGTGTTCGAACTCGACGAACTAGGCGTCGGTTTCCGTCTCGGCCGGGGCCTCGGCGGCCTCGTCCTCGACGGGGACCAGCGAGATCTTGCCGCGGTTGTCGATGTCCGCGATCTCGACCCGGATCTTGGAGCCGACGTTCACGACGTCCTCGACCTTGGCGATCCGCTTGCCGTTGCCCAGCTTCGAGATGTGCACCAGTCCGTCGCGGCCCGGGAGCAGCGAGACGAACGCGCCGAAGGCGGTGGTCTTGACGACCGTGCCGAGGAAACGCTCGCCCACCTTGGGCAGCTGCGGGTTGGCGATGGCGTTGATCATGTCGATCGCGGCCTGCGCAGACGGTCCATCGGTGGCGCCGACGAACACGGTGCCGTCGTCCTCGATGGAGATGTTCGCACCGGTCTGCTCGGTGATCGAGTTGATCATCTTGCCCTTGGGCCCGATGACCTCGCCGATCTTGTCGACGGGCACCTTGATGGCCGTGACGCGCGGGGCGAACGGGCTCATCTCGTCCGGGGTGTCGATGGCCTCGGCCATGACCTCCAGGATGGTGGTGCGGGCGTCGTGCGCCTGCGAGAGCGCGCCCGCCAGGACCTTGGACGGGATGCCGTCGAGCTTCGTGTCCAGCTGCAGCGCCGTGACGAAGTCCTTGGTGCCCGCGACCTTGAAGTCCATGTCGCCGAACGCGTCCTCGGCGCCGAGGATGTCGGTCAGCGCCACGTACCGGGTCTCACCGTCGACCTGGTCGGAAACCAGACCCATGGCGATGCCCGCGACCGGGGCCTTCAGCGGCACACCGGCGTTGAGCAGCGACAGCGTCGAGGCGCAGACGGAGCCCATCGAGGTGGACCCGTTGGAGCTGAGCGCCTCGGAGACCTGACGGATCGCGTACGGGAACTCGTCCTGGCTCGGCAGCACCGGCATCAGGGCGCGCTCGGCGAGCGCGCCGTGGCCGATCTCGCGACGCTTCGGCGACCCGACACGACCGGTCTCACCGGTGGAGTACGGCGGGAAGTTGTAGTGGTGCATGTACCGCTTGCTGGTCTCGGGTCCCAGCGAGTCGATCTGCTGCGCCATCTTGACCATGTCGAGGGTGGTGACGCCCATGATCTGGGTCTCGCCACGCTCGAACAGGGCGGAGCCGTGGGCCCGCGGGATGACCGCGACCTCGGCCGACAGCGAACGGATGTCCGTGATGCCGCGGCCGTCGATGCGGAAGTGGTCCTTGAGGATCCGCTGGCGCACGAGCTTCTTGGTCAGCGAGCGGAACGCCGCGCCGATCTCCTTCTCGCGACCCTCGAAGTTCGGGGCCACCAGCTCGAGCACCTCGACCTTGACCTCGTCGGTCTTGTCGTCGCGCTCCTGCTTGCCCGCGATGGTGAGTGCGGCGGTGAGCTTCTCGGCGGCGGCCTTCTCCACTGCGGCGAAGACGTCGTCCTGGTAGGCCGGGAACACCGGGTAATCGCCGGTCGGCTTGGCGGCCTTGGCGGCGAGCGCCTGCTGAGCGGTGCACAGCCGCGCGATGAACGGCTTGGCGGCCTCGAGGCCCTCGGCCACGATCGCCTCGGTCGGTGCCTGCGCGCCGCCGTCGATCAGGCTGATGACATGCGAGGGGGCCTCGGCCTCGACCATCATGATCGCGACGTCGGCGTCGTCACCGGAACCGGAGACGATGCGGCCGGCGACGACCATGTCGAAGACGGCGTTCTCGAGCTGCTCGACGGTCGGGAACGCGACCCACTGGCCGGCCTTGTTCTCGTCCGAGGTGATCAGCGCAACCCGCACGCCACCGACGGGGCCGGAGAACGGCAGGCCGGCGATCTGGGTGGACGCGGACGCGGCGTTGATCGCCACCACGTCGTAGAGGTCCTTCGGGTCGAGGCTCAGGACCGTGACGACGACCTGGATCTCGTTGCGCAGGCCGTCGACGAAGGACGGGCGCAGCGGCCGGTCGATCAGACGGCAGGTCAGGATCGCGTCGGTGGAGGGACGACCCTCGCGACGGAAGAACGAGCCGGGGATGCGGCCCGCGGCGTACATGCGCTCCTCGACATCCACCGTCAGGGGGAAGAAGTCGAAGTGCTCCTTGGGGTGCTTGCTGGCCGTGGTGGCCGACAGCAGCATGGTCTCGTCGTCCAGGTAGGCGACGACGGCGCCTGCCGCCTGCTGCGCGAGACGACCGGTCTCGAAACGGATGGTGCGGGTGCCGTAGCTCCCGTTGTCGATCACGGCGGTGGATTCGAACACGCCCTCGTCGACCTCTACTGCGGAATTCTCTGTCATCTTTTCTCTTCTCGTCCTCTCGTCTTTGCCGTATCCGCGTGGGCGGCGCAGCCCTCCTGGCTGCGACGCGCACCTTCACGACGGTCCTGCGCCCGAGGCGGGCGGGAACATCGCGGCTTCAGGTACGTACGGCTGGATCCCGTGGATCCGGGGTGGTGCAAAAAACGCCGGTAGCCAGCGAGACCAAGTCTATGCACTCGCCTCGCTGGCTACCGGGAAGTTCACGTCCAAGTGGCCCGCAACGTGTCGCGGGTCACCGTGCGCTCCGAACTATCGACGCAGGCCCAGACGCTCGATCAGCGAACGGTAACGCGCGATGTCCACCTTCTGAACGTACTTGAGCAGACGACGACGGCGTCCGACCAGCAGCAGCAGGCCGCGGCGGGAGTGGTGGTCGTGCTTGTGCTTCTTCAGGTGCTCGGTGAGGTCGACGATGCGCTTGGTGAGCATCGCCACCTGCGCCTCCGGCGAACCGGTGTCGGTCTCGTGCAGTCCGTACTCGCCGAGCACGGCCTTCTTCTCTTCGGTGGTCAACGCCACTGTGAATCTCCTGTAACTGACGTCCGCGTGATTGGAACGAGGACCGGGGTCCACGTTGGTGCGGCCACCGCGCACCGCAGCACACACCGAGAGGAGATACTACCAGCACAGATGGGGTGAACTACTCGCCGTGGCGCAGGTCCGCCTCGAGCAGGATCTCTCGCGCGCGCTGTGCGTCCCGGCCCATCTCCTCGACGAGCGCATCGACCGAGTCGAACTTCTCCATGCCGCGCAGACGCTCGACGAAGTCGACCGCCACGTGCTGGCCGTACAGGTCGGCCTCGCCGTCGAGCACGAAGGCCTCGACCGTGCGGGTCCGGCCGGAGAACGTCGGGTTCGTGCCCACCGACACCGCCGCCTGGTGCCGCTCGCCCGGCGCAACGGTTCCGATCAGCGGGCCAGGGCCAAGGACCGTGAACCAGGCCGCGTACACGCCGTCCGCCGGGATGGCCGAGTACATCGGGGGTGCGATGTTCGCCGTCGGGTAGCCGAGCTTCCGACCGCGCCCGTCACCGTGCACCACCACGCCCTCGACCCGGTGCGGGCGACCGAGCGCCTCGGATGCGGCCGCGACGTCGCCCGCGTCCACGCAGGACCGGATGTACGTGGACGAGAAGGTCACCGCGTGTTCGGCCAGCAGGCTGACCCCGTCAACCGCGAAGCCGAACCGTTCCCCGGTCTTGCGCAACAGGTCGACGTTGCCTGCCGCCTTGCGCCCGAAGGTGAAGTTCTCACCGACCACGACCTCGGCAACGTGCAATCGCTCCACGAGGATCTCGTGCACGTAGCGCTCGGGAGTCAGCTTCATGAACTCCGGGGTGAACGGCATCACGCAGAAGACGTCGATACCGAGTTCCTCGGCCAGTTCCGCCCTGCGCGCGAGCGTCGTCAGCTGCGCCGGGTGACTGCCCGCACGCACGACCTCGGCCGGATGCGGATCGAAAGTCATGAGCACACTTGCGATTCCGCGCTCGCTGGCCGCCTTGACCGCCCTGCTGATCAGTTGCGCGTGCCCACGGTGCACGCCATCGAAAACGCCGATCGTGAGAACGCAACGACCCCAGTCCGCAGGTACTTCGTCGAGACCACGCCATCTCTGCACGAGTGGCAGCCTACGGCCCCCGCCGATGTGCGTCACGTTTGGCTCAGGACTCGACGGCCTTCGCGGCGATGGCGGTCGCGACCTGGCCGAGTTCCGCGGCGATCGCATCGGTGTCCCGGTCGACCAACCAGCGCAGGACCAGGCCGTCGACAATGGACAGGCTCCGGTGCGCGATCCTCGCGACCGGCTCCGCCCACGTCATCCCGGTGCGGACCGCGCACTCGTCGAGAAACGCCCTGACCTCGTTGTCCATGATCCGGTACTGGTCGCCTGCGATGTCGCCGGCCACCGACGACCCGGCCGCACGCAGGCGGAGGGCGTGCGTGGCGATCTCGTAGGTCAGCAACCGGCGGTTCGGGTTCGCCTCGACGATCGACCACATGGCGTTCAGCCCGACCAGCACCAGATCGCGTAGGCCCGCACGGCCGGGCGCTTGCGGCGCATCACCGACGGCCGCGAGGACCATCTGCGAGGCCGTGCTCAACTCGAGCACCAGCCGCTCGGCCATCTCCGTCAGCATCACTTCCTTGCTCGCGAAGCAGTAATGCACCATGCCGAGCGAGATGCCCGCCTCCCGTGCGATCGCGCGCACGGTGACGGCGCCGATACCGCCGCGCTCGGCAAGGTCGAGCGCACACTCGAGCAGTTGCGTGCGCCGCTGCTCGGCGGTCAGCCGGGCGGTCGGTGCCTGCGCGGTATCTGCGGAGCAACCCGAGACAATCAGCGTGTCGGTCGTCATCGTGGAGGTCATCGCATATTGATACCAGCGGAAACGAACGGTTCCGAGATGGCGCTCCCACGTTAGGGGGAGATTAGGGGCCGGCCGGGGTCACCACCCCCTATGCGCCGGCCACCCCCCTGGTCCGATCCCCCGACTGCGGGTCCCGAGAGTGTCGGCGTATGCCCGCAGACGTGCATTGCCTAAGCTCATGATCGTGGCCGAGAGTAAGAGTGGACCGATCGAGACGGGGAATGCGGCGGCACCGGAATCCCTGACCACCGTCGCACAGGACTACCTCAAGGTGATCTGGACGGCGGGCGAATGGTCCGGCGAGCACGTCTCGACGAAAATGCTCTCCGAGAAGATCGGGGTGTCGGCGTCGACGGTGTCCGAGGCCATCCGCAAGCTCGCGGGACAGGGCCTGGTCGACCACGCCCGGTACGGCTCGATCGCGTTGACCGACCGGGGACGGGCGGCAGCGATCGGCATGGTCCGCAGGCATCGCCTGATCGAGACCTTCCTGGTCAATGAGCTCGGCTACGGCTGGGACGAGGTGCACGACGAGGCCGAGGTGCTCGAGCACGCGGTCTCGGAGCTGATGATCGCCCGGATCGACGCCAAGCTGGGCCACCCGGAACGGGACCCGCACGGCGACCCGATCCCGACGGCCGACGGCGCCATCCCGACCCCTCCCGCTCGTCAGCTCAGCGATTTCACGGACGGCCAGAGCGGCACGGTGGCGCGGATCTCCGACGCCGATCCGGCGATGTTGCGTTACTTCGACTCGGTGGGGATCGCCCTCGACCTGAGGATCACCGTGATCGAGCGGCGCGACTTCGCGGGCACCGTCTCCGTCCGGCTCGGGGACGCCGGCGACGAGACCGTCGACCTGGGCAATCCCGCGGCCGAGGCGATCTGGCTCGTCGAGGGCTGACCGGGTTACGTCAGTGCCCGCGTAGCGTCGCCGGACGCACCACCATCACCGAGCTCGCCCGCCTGCCGCGCTCCTGCAGCAGCGCAATGGTGTGCCCGCTCGGGTCGATCGCCGCGTAGGTGCCCGGGATCCCGACCGGCTCGAGCCAGCGCCCCTGGCTGATCGACTCCGCCTGGGCGGCGTCGATCTGCCGGTGCGCGAACGCGGTCTGAGCGGCCTGGTCGATGTCGAGGCTGACCGCCGGATCCTCGGCCAGCTGCTCGAGGGTGCGCGCGTGTTCCAGGGTGAACGGCCCGACTCGGGTGCGCCGCAGGACGGTCAGGTGGCCGCCGACGCCAAGCGCGGCGCCCAGATCGCGGGCCAACGCCCGGACGTAGGTGCCGGACGAGCACTCGACCTCCACGTCGAGATCGATGAACATTCCCTCGCGCCGGGTCGCGGTCAGCTCGAACCGGTCCACCGTGACGGGCCTGGCCTTGAGCTCGAACTCCTCGCCTGCCCGGATCAGCTTGTGCGCCCGCTGCCCGTCCACCTTGATCGCGCTGACGCTGGCAGGCACCTGCGAGATGTCACCGGTCAGCGTGCCCATCACGGCCGCGATCTCGGCGTCGGTGACGGCGGCCGCGTCGGCCTGCGAGATCAGCTCGCCCTCGGCGTCGTCGGTGGTCATCGCCTGGCCCAGCCGGATGGTCGCGGTGTACGCCTTGGTGGTCAGGGCCAGCAGCCCGAGCATCTTGGTGGCCCGCTCGATGCCGAGCACCAGCACGCCGGTGGCCATCGGATCGAGGGTGCCCGCGTGCCCGACCTTGCGCGTGTTCAGGATCTTGCGACACCGCGCCACGACGTCGTGGCTGGTCATCCCCGCGTCCTTGTCGACGATCAGCAGCCCGGCGCCAACGAGGCCGGAGGACGGTTTGCGGTGGGAAGACACGGGTTTCGAGACTACTGGACGGTGATCGCGGTGATCGCCAGGCCATCGGCGACCATCCAGCGACCGTCGAACGACGCCAACGGCGGGCCCGACACCGTCTCCCCCGGTACCAGCAGCTTCGAGTGGAATGTGCCCGACGCGGCACCGGCCGCGGCGTCGGCCAATGTGAAGGTGATGTGCGCGTCCTCGAAGCCGAGCCAGCGCCCGGTCAGCGGGAACCAGGCCTTGTAGGTGGCCTCCTTGGCGCAGAAGAGCAGCCGGTCCCAGTGCACGGCGCCCTCGTCGGACGCCGCGATCGCGGTGCGCTCCTCCGGCAGGCTCACCGCATCGAGGACGCCGTCCGGCAGCGGGCCGTGCGGTTCCGCGTCGATGCCGACCGACCGCACCTGCATCGAGTAGCCCAGCACCGCGCCGCGGTAGCCGTCGCAATGCGTCAGGCTGCCGACGACCCCGCGCGGGAACAGCGGAACGCCCCGCTCCCCCTTCAGGATCGGGGCCGGCTCCATGCCGAGCTTGCCCATCGCGACCCGCGCGCAGTGTCGCGCGCTGGTGAACTCGCGTCGGCGCTTGTCCACCGCCCTGGCGACCAGCGCCTCCTCCTGCGGGTGCGGGACCAGTCCCGGCGGATCCTCGAACAGCTCGGCGTAGGCGACTCCACTCGGCAGAATCTTCTCGATCATGCGCGCCCCGCCCTCATCGCATCGAACTCGGCTTCCTGCTCCGGGGTGACCTTGAAGTGACCGCCCCACTTGTTCAGCGTGCCGGGCGCGTACTCGGGTACCGGCAGGATCTGCCGCAACAACCGCTCGGGCATCCCGCGACGCTGCCACTCGCGCGGATAGCCGAGCGACACCTCCTCGAAGCGGACGCCGTCGTAGTAGGTGGTGCGTGGGATGTGCAGGTGGCCGTAGACGCTGCAGATGGCGTTGTACCGGGTGTGCCAGTCGGCGGTCAGCACGGTTCCGCACCACAGCGAGAACTCCGGATAGAACAGCACCGAGGTGGGCTCGCGGACCAGTGGGAAGTGATTGATCAGGACCGTCGGGATGGTGGGGTCCAACGCATCGAGCCGGGCCCTGGTCGACTCAACCCGGGCGTGACACCAGGCCTCCCTGGTGCTGTACGGCTCGCACGAGAGCAGGAACTCGTCGGTGGCGACCACGTTCTTGTCCCGCGCGATCTTCAGCGCGTGCGACTTGGAGATCGAGCCCGGCGGCCGGAACGTGTAGTCGTAGAGCAGGAACATCGGCACCAGCGTGGCCGGGCCGCCCTCGCCCTCCCACACCGGGTAGGGGTCCTCGGGGGTGATCACGTCGAGCTCACGGCACATGGCGACCAGATAGTCGTACCGGGCCGCGCCATGGATCTGGACGGGATCCTTCGCCGTGGTCCACAGCTCGTGGTTACCGGGCACCCAGATCACCTTCTCGAACCGGCTGCGCAGCAGTTTCAGCGCCCAGGCGATGTCATCGGTCTTCTCCGAGACGTCGCCGGCCAGGATCAGCCAGTCCTCCGGCGATTCCGGGTACAGCTCCTCGGTGATCGGGCGATTCCCGCGATGCCCCACATGGGTGTCGCTGACCGCCCACAGCTTCCGTGTCACGTGCCCTACCTTCCCGCCTGAATGTCGGCGCCGGTCACAGCCCATCGCCCGGAAGCAACCCGCCACACGACGGCCAGCATCCGCAGCACCATGAACACCGTAAGCCCCGTCCAGATTCCCGCCAGACCCCAGTCCTGCACCAGCGACAGCCAGATGAGTGGCAGGAACCCGACGATCGCACAGCCGAGCGTCGCGTTCCTGAGGAACGGCGCGTCACCCGCACCGAGCAGCACCCCGTCCAATGCGAAGACCACCCCGGCGACCGGCATGATCGCGACGAAGAACCACCAGATCACGTCGATCTGGTCGATCACGGCGGCATCGTCGGTGAACAACGCCGGGAGCACGGTGTGCCCGAGGGCGAACGCCGCGGCCAGCGCCACCGCGAACACCGTGGACCACTCGGTGAGCCGGCGCGCGAGCCCCCTCGCCTGCGCCGCCCGTCCCGCGCCGAGCGCCGCCCCGACCAGCGTCTGGGCGGCGATCGCGAGCGAGTCCAGGGTCAGCGCGACCAGGTTCCACAGCTGCAGCACCACCTGATGCGCGGCGACGGCGGCCGCGCCGAAGCGCGCCGCGACCGCCGCGGCGGAGAGGAAGCAGGCCTGGAACGCGAGGCTCCGCAGAATCAGGTCCCGGCCGAGCACCACCTGGGCCCGCATCACCGCAAGGTCAGGCCGCAGCGGCACCCCGGACCGGATGAGCGCCGCGGCGAAGAACCCCGCGGTGACCGCCTGCCCGACGACATTGGCGACCGCGGAGCCGACCAATTCCCAGCGCGGTGCACCGAGCAGGCCGTGCACCAGGATCGGGCACGCGGCCGCGGACAGCCCGAGCCCCACCAGGACGAAGCGCAACGGTCGCAGCGTGTTCTGGACCCCACGCATCCAGCCGTTGCCCGCCATCGCCACCAGGATCAGCGGCGCACCGAACACCGCGATGCGCAGCCACGAGAGTGCCTCCGCGGCGATGTCGCCGCCGCCGGCGATCAGTGACGTGACGGGCTCGGCGAGAAGTTGGACCACCGCGACGATCGCGAGCCCGATGCCCGCTGCGAGGTAGGTGGCCTGCACGCCCTCACGGACCGCACCGGGCTCGTCGCCGGACCCATGCATCCGGGCCGCGCGGGCGGTCGTGCCGTAGGACAGGAAGGTGAGCTGGGTGCTGACCTGAGCCAGGATCAGCCCGCCGACGGCGAGCCCGGCGAGGGGCAGGGCCCCGAGCCGCCCGACCACCGCGATGTCGAAGAGCAGGTACAGCGGTTCCGCGGCCAGCACGCCAAGCGCGGGCAGCGCGAGACCAAGAATCCGGCGGGCGGACGGTTCATACACAGTCAGTCGGACAGTGCACCGAGTAGCCCGGCCACCACGTACTCGCTGTCTCCCTCGGCGGTGTACCCGGAGGCGAAGCGGTGCCCGCCGCCGCCGAGCCGACCCGCGACGGCAGACACGTCGACGGCGGCCTTCGACCGCAGCGACACCGACCACTGACCGGGTGCGGTCTCCTTGAGCACCGCCGCGACCTCCGCCTCGGAGGTGGTGCGCACGATGTCGATGACGCTCTCGATCTCCTCCGAGCGCATGCCGACGGTGTCCTCGAACCGGAGCAGGGCGTACACGAGACCGAGTCCGTCCGCGGATTCGGGGACCAGCTGCGCCGACCCGAGCACCGAGGACAGCATCGGCAGCCAGCCGAACGGGTGGGTGTCGAGCAACCGACGGGCGATCGCCGTCGAGTCGATACCGGTGTCGATGAGCCGCTCGGCGAGCAGGTGGGTACCCGGCTGGACCCACCGGAAGGACCCGGTGTCGGTGACCAGGCCCGCGTACAGGCAGTGCGCGATGTCCTCGTCGATCTCGACGCCCCACCCGTCGAGCAGGCGGGCGATGATCGCGGTGGTCGACTCGGCGGAATCGTCGACCAGGTTGTGCTCGGCGTACCGGGTGTTGGAGCGGTGGTGGTCGATGACCAGGCTGGTGCGGGCACCGTCGAATCGATCGGCCAGGTGCCCGAGCCGACCACGGCTACCGCAGTCCACGGTCACCAGCAGGTCCACCTCCGCGTTGACCTGTGCGGCCGGCACCAACAGATGCACTCCTGGCAGACCGCCCATCGAGTCGGGCAGCTTCTCCGGCCGGGCGAAGGCAACCTGAACGGGAATGCCCTTGCGCTCGAGGACGATTGCCAGCGCGAGCCCGCTCCCGACGGTGTCCGCGTCCGGCTGGATGTGGCACAGCACGGTCACCGAGGCGGCGGCGGACAGCAGTCCGATCGCACCGGCCAGGTCCACGTCAGAGTTCTGCTCGGTCACGGTCATTCCCCGGACCCTAGTCGTCCTCGCCGATCCGGTCGTCGTCCTCGTCATCCACGGACCGCGGCTCCTTGTACGGATCCGCCTCGCCAGCATGCGTGGCGTTCTCCCTGGCACGGGCGACCTCGTCGTCGGCCGCGCGGGCCTTGGCGAGGAGCTCCTCCATGTGCCGGGCCGCATCGGGCACGGTGTCGGCGACGAACGTCAACGTCGGGGTGAACCGGACGCCTGTGCCCGCGCCCACCTTCGACCGCAGCGATCCGGTGGCCTTCGCCAGGCCGGCCGCGGCGCCTTCGTAGTCGGGTTCGGTCTCGAGGTCGACGCCCCGCACCGTGTAGTAGACCGTCGCGTCGTGCAGGTCCGCGGTCACCTTGGCGTCTGTGATCGTGACGTAGTCCAGGCGCGGGTCCTTGATCTCGCCCCCGATCGCCGACGCGACGATCGTCGCGATGCGCTTGGCCAGCTTGCGCGCCCTCGCCGGATCTGCCATGACAGTGGTCCCTTCTTCACAACGGCGATGCCGTCAGTAAAAGCCATTCAGTTTCACACGGACCTCCGGTCCGATTTCACGTGGATCCCGGGTCAGTCCTCGGGTCCGAAGATCCTTCGCCGTACCGCGAGCAACTGCAACTCGGGTCGGCCCGCGACGTGACGTTCACATGTGTCGAGCACCTCGTTGAGGTGGCCGACGTCCGCGCTCGCGACCGCAACACCGAGCATCGATCGCCGGTATCGGTCGTGTTCACCTGTCTCCGCGACGGACACCCCGTATCGGGCCAGGGCCGCGATCACCGGTTTGACCACCGACCGCTTCTCCTTGAGCGACCGCACGTCGCCGAGCAGGATGTCCAGCTCAAGAGCGCCGAGATACAACGAGGCCTCCCGTGCTCAAGGGTGTCCCGGGGGCCGAATCGGCCCGCGGGACACCACGTGTCGCGCTACTAGTCGCGCGGCTTCTCGCGGAGCTCGTACGCAGCGATCACGTCACCGACCTTGATGTCGTTGTACGTCACGGTCAGGCCGCACTCGTAACCGTCGCGGACCTCGGTGACGTCCTCCTTCTCCCGCTTGAGCGAGGAGATGGTGACCGTCTCCGCCACCACGACGCTGTCGCGGATGAGGCGGGCCTTGGCGTTGCGCTTGACGACGCCCGAGGTGACCAGGCAGCCGGCGATGTTACCGACCTTGGAGGACCGGAACATGGCACGGATCTCGGCCGTACCCAGCTCGACCTCTTCGTAGATCGGCTTGAGCATGCCCTTGAGGGCCTTCTCGATCTCGTCGATGGCCTGGTAGATCACCGAGTAGTACCGGATGTCGACGCCCTCGCGGTTCGCCAGCTCGGTGGCCTTGCCCTCGGCGCGGACGTTGAAGCCGATGATGATCGCGTTCGAGGCCGAGGCCAGGTTCACGTTCGTCTCGGTCACGCCGCCGACACCACGGTCGATGACGCGCAACTGCACCTCGTCGTCGATCTGGATGCCCAGCAGGGCCTCCTCGAGTGCCTCCACGGTGCCCGAGTTGTCGCCCTTGAGGATCAGGTTGAGCTGCGAGGTCTCCTTCAGCGCTGCATCGAGATCGTCGAGGCTGATCCGCTTGCGGCTGCGCGCGGCCAGAGCGTTGCGCTTGCGCGCATTACGACGATCCGCGATCTGCCGGGCGATCCGGTCCTCGTCGACCACGAGCAGGTTGTCGCCTGCACCGGGCACGGAGGTGAAACCGACCACCTGGACGGGACGCGACGGGAGCGCCTCCAGGACGTCCTCGCCGTGCTCGTCGACCATGCGGCGAACGCGTCCGTAGGCGTCGCCCGCCACGATCGAGTCGCCGACCCGCAGGGTTCCGCGCTGGATGAGCACGGTCGCGACGGGGCCACGGCCACGGTCGAGGTGCGCCTCGATGGCGACACCCTGTGCGTCCATGTCCGGGTTGGCGCGCAGATCCAGGGAGGCATCCGCGGTCAGCAGCACCGCTTCCAGGAGGGCATCGATGTTGGTGCCCTGCTTGGCCGAGATGTTGACGAACATGGTGTCTCCGCCGTACTCCTCGGTGACGAGGCCGTACTCGGTGAGCTGCTGGCGGATCTTGTCGGGGTTTGCCCCCTCCTTGTCGATCTTGTTCACCGCGACCACGATCGGCACGTCGGCCGCCTGGGCGTGGTTGATCGCCTCCACCGTCTGCGGCATGACGCCGTCGTCGGCCGCGACCACGAGGATCGCGATGTCGGTGGCCTTCGCGCCACGGGCACGCATGGCCGTGAAGGCCTCGTGACCGGGGGTGTCGATGAAGGTGACCAGACGCTCGTTGCCGTCCAGCTCGGTCAGCACCTGGTAGGCGCCGATGTGCTGGGTGATGCCGCCTGCCTCGCCCTCGCGGACGTTGGCCTTACGGATCGTGTCGAGCAGTCGGGTCTTACCGTGGTCGACGTGGCCCATGACGGTGACCACCGGCGGACGGGACTCGAGGTCCTCCTCGCCGCCTGCATCCTCGCCGTAGGTGAGGTCGAACGAGTCGAGCAGCTCGCGGTCCTCGTCCTCCGGGCTGACGACCTGCACGACGTAGTTCATCTCGCCGCCGAGCAGCTCAAGGGTCTCGTCGTTCACCGACTGGGTGGCCGTGACCATCTCGCCGAGGTTGAACAGCGCCTGCACGAGTGCTGCCGGGTTCGCGTCGATCTTGTCCGCGAAGTCGGAGAGCGATGCGCCGCGGGCCAGACGGATGGTCTCGCCGTTGCCGCGGGGCAGACGGACGCCGCCGACGGCGGGCGCCTGCATGCTTTCGTACTCGGCGCGCTTCGCCCGCTTCGACTTACGACCACGACGGACCGCGCCACCGGGACGACCGAACGCACCGGCCGCGGCACCGCGCTGGCCGGGACGGCCACCGCCGCCACCGGGACGACCGCGGAAGCCACCGGCGGGAGCGCCACCGGCGGGAGCGCCCGCGCCTGCACCTGCACCGGGAGCTCCGCCACCGCGGTAGCCGCCGCCACCGGGCGGACGACCGCCCGGACCACCGGGACGACCACCCGGACCACCGGGCCGACCGGCACCGGGAGCGGGACGAGCCGAACGAGACGGCATGGCACCCGGGTTCGGGCGCGGAGGCATCGAGCCGGGGCTCGGACGCGGTCCGCCCTGGCCGGGAGCCGGACGGGGACCGCCCTGACCTGCGGCCGGGCGCGGGGCGCCGGGCGCGGGGCGGGGACCGCCCTGGCCGGGTGCGGGACGCGGTCCGCCGGGGCGGGGTGCGCCGGGCGCCGGACGGGGCGCGGGGCGCTCCGCCGGTGCCGAGGAGTACGGGTTGTTACCGACGCGCGGCGCCTTCGGTCCGGGCTTCGGACCTGCGGGAGCCGCAGGTGCCGCGCTCGCCGCCGGAGCGACGGGTGCGGCCGGAGCCGCGGGCGCCGGTGCTGCGGGAGCCGCCGGGACCGGTGCCGCGGGTGCGGCCGGACGCGGCGCCGGCTGGGCGGCGACGGGGGCGGGCGCGGCCGGGGCCACGGGGGCGACCGGCTGGGCCGGGGCCGCCGGAGCGGGCGGCGCCGGCTTCGGGCCGGGGCGCGGCGCACCGGGCTTCGCCGCGCTTGGCGACGGGGCCTGGGGCTTCGCTGCTTCGGCATCCGCCGACTTTGCGCCGGGGAATGACTCCCTGATGCGCCGTGCAACCGGGGCCTCAACGGTCGAGGACGCCGACTTCACGAATTCGCCCTGCTCCTTGAGCCGCGCGAGTAGTTCCTTGCTTGTGACACCGAGTTCTTTTGCCAACTCGTGCACGCGGGCCTTGCCTGCCACTGCTCTCCTCACTGAGAGGTCGAGCGCGGCTGGGTGCCCGCACGACCTCGGGTTATCTCCGATGGACGATCATCGCTGGTGCTTCACGGTGTGCTCATGTTTGTGTTTGCCTGACTTCTCGAGAGGTACTGCTCTGTTGTGGGAGCGATTCGATCATGTGATCGAGGGCCGCCGTGTCCAGACCTCCGGACACTCGCAGTGCTCTGCCGAATGCTCGGCGCTTCTCGGCCTGACTCAGACACTGCGGGTCGGGGTGCAACCAGGCACCTCGCCCCGGGAGTCTGCGTCGCGGGTCGGGCACCAGCGTCCAGCCCTGCGGCTGCACCTCTTGCGCGACGATCCTCAGCAGATCAGCGGCCAGCGATTGTTTACGGCACCCGATGCACGTACGGACCGGTTCACCGGATTGCGCACGCGCCTGTGCCGACAACTCATGCTGAGCCATTGACCACTCTACCGCTGTTCGGGCCAGTTTCGCGCATAGCGCCCCTAGACACGCGTGGGAGCGGGTCCGGCGGGCCGATCCGCGGCGGGTTCGGCGTCGCTGCGGATGTCGATTCGCCATCCCGTCAACCGCGCTGCCAGGCGGGCATTTTGCCCTTCCTTGCCGATGGCAAGGGACAACTGGAAATCGGGGACGACCACCCGGGCGGCACGTGCATCCGCGTCCACGACTGTGACCGACACCACTTTCGACGGGGAGAGTGCGTTTCCGACGAACCGGGCCGGATCGGGGTCGTAGTCGATGATGTCGATCTTCTCGCCCGCGAGTTCGCTCATCACATTGCGCACCCGCTGGCCCATCGGACCGATGCACGCGCCCTTGGCATTGAGGCCCTGAACCCGTGACTGGACGGCGATCTTCGAGCGGTGACCGGACTCACGGGCGACGGCGATGATCTCGACCGAACCGTCCGCGATCTCCGGGACCTCGAGCGCGAACAACTTGCGGACCAGGTTCGGGTGGGTCCTGGACAGGGTGATCTGCGGGCCGCGCTGGCCGCGGGTGACCCCGACGACGTAGCACTTGATCCGCTCGCCGTGCTCGTAGCTCTCCCCCGGCACCTGCTCGGCCGCCGGGATGATGCCCTCCGCGCCGCTGGCCTCGCTGCCGATGTGCACGACGACCATGCCGCGGGCATTGGCCCGGGTGTCGCGCTGGATGATGCCGCCGACGATTTCGCCTTCGTGCGTGGAGAATTCGCCGAAGCTGCGCTCGTGCTCTGCGTCACGCAGGCGCTGCAGGATCACCTGGCGGGCGGTGGTCGCGGCGATCCGGCCGAAACCCTCCGGGGTGTCGTCGACCTCTTCACCGATCATGTTTCCGTCGGCGTCGGCCTCGTGGGTCATGACCCGGACGACACCGGTCTTGGTGTCCACGTCGATCCGCGCATGCGCGCGGTGGCCCTCCGTGTGGCGATACGCGGTCAGCAACGCCGTCTGGATCGCCGCGATGATGGTGCCGGCGGAAATGCCCTTCTCCACCTCGATCGCGCGCAGCGCAGCAATGTCGATATTCACTTGTCTACCCCTCTACCTCTTCATCTTCATCAACCTGAAAATCTGTTTCGTCGAGCTGCGCCGAAGCCACACGACCCTCGGCGACGCCACCCGCCAGTTCGAGCTCGCGCTCGTTCGGCGGCGAGAACTCCACCTGCACGACCGCCGAACCGATGTCGGCGAGCGCGATCTCGCGCACCGACGGACCGCCCTTGCCGGGCAGCACGATCGCGATCACACCGTCGCCGAGCGCGCCGATGCGACCGGTCAGGCTCTCGTCCGCGAGGTCGATGCGGACCTTGCGGCCGCGTGCCCGGCGCCAGTGCCGGTCCTGGGTCAACGGTCGGTCGATCCCGGGCGAGGTGACCTCGAGCGTGTACGGCGCCTCCCCGAATTCGGGTGTGGCATCGAAGGTCTCGGAGATCGCCCGGCTGAGCTCTGCGACATCATCGAGGTCGAGTCCGGTGTCACTGTCGACCATCACGCGGACGACGCTGTGCTTGCCCGCGAGGGTGACGACCACATCCTCCAGGTCGTATCCCTGGCGATGAACCAGATCGGAGAGAAGCTCGATCACCCTCTCCTTCGGCGGAACCGGCATCAGTGGAGCTCCTCGTTGAAGTTGTGGTCAGCGCGATGACCAAGGATATCGCGCATTCGACGGCTTCGTGACCAGCCTGGGTGCCCGCGATCGACGGGGCACCTGACAAGATGGTCCGGTGCCTGTAGCCGTCACCCCGTCACCGATCTCCCGGCGTTCGGCCTTTCGGATCGCGGGTGCCGCGACGGTCGGCCTGACCGCGCTCTCGCTGTCCGTCGGCTGCGCGACCGGCTCCACCGACCGCGACTCCGACGAACCGGATCCGCTGATCTCGGCGGCGGAATCGGCGCGTCGGGACGCGGCCACCGCGACCGCCGCTGCCGCGCTCGCACCCGAGCGGGCAGGGGCGCTGAGCGTGATCGCAGGCGAGCGCGGGGCCCATGCGGACGCACTCTCGGCCGAGGTCGCGCGAGCCGCCGGAGTCGATCCGTCATCGATGCCCTCGCCCAGCCCGACCGGTGCCCCCACCGAACCGGCCCCGCCTCCGCCGACCATCGACCAGCTGCGCACCCAACTCGCCGACTCACAGCGCGAGGCCGCGGGCCTGGCCCGTCGCCTGTCCGGCTACCGTGCCGGGCTGCTGGGCTCGGTCAGCGCTGCCGTCGCGACGCAGCAGGCGGTGTTGCTGCTGTGACTTCCCCCAGCCCCAACCAGTCACTCGGGCCGGAGCAGCAGGCCCTGGTCGACGCGTTGACCGCCGAACACGCCGCCGTCTACGCCTACGGCCTCATCGCCGCCTTCTCGAACCCCGCCCGGATCGGAGACATCTCAGCCGACGCCGCCGCGCACCGGGCCAGGCGCGACGCCACGATCGACGCGCTCACCGCAGCCGGGGTGCGCGCGCCCGCGGCCGATTCGGGCTACACCGTGCCGTTCCCGGTCGTCGATCCGATCACCGCGATCCGGTTGGCGGTACAGGTCGAGGCCGACACCGCGGTCGCCTGGCGATCGGTGATCGAGCGGGCCGAATCCGAGCACACCCGCGGAGCTGCGGTCGACGCGCTGACGGAAACCGCTCTGCGCGCAGCGAATTGGCGGGCGATCCTGGGAATGGCACCACCAACGGTGCCATTCCCAGGTCAGCCCTAGGAGATAGACGAGGCGGTGTCGAGCAGGCGCAGTTCGTCGGCGACCACCATGTCGACCTCGTCCTCGGTCAGGTCGCTCAACATGTGCGTCAACAGCATCGCTCTCACCTCCTCGTGACCCTTCGTGCTTCTACTCATATGTCGTTCCCGAGGCCGAGAATGCGACACATTTCCGGCGACGAGTTTCAGAGGTTTCGGCGGGGCATGAACAGGGCCGCGATGATGGCCACCCCGACAGCGGCCGCGCCGACGAACAGGGCCGGCTGCAGCCCCTCCGCGTAGCCGGTCGGGGTGAGGCTGCCGCCGTTGCCGAGGAACACCGCGGTGAGGATCGCGATGCCGAGGGCGACGCCGATCTCCCTGATGGTGGAGTTCGCGGAACTGGCCGTCGCGTGGTCCACCTCCGCCATGTCCACGAGCACCGCGGTCGCGCTCGGGGCGAAGGTCAGGCCCATGCCGACCCCTGCCATCACGAAGGCCGGGATCATCTCGCCGTAGGCGGCGCCGGGCTCGAGCAGGAGTGCCATCCAGACCAGGGACGCCGCCTGCAGGGTCAGACCGGCGATCAGCAGCGGCCGCAGGCCCACCCTCGGCGCCAGGATGCCCGCGATGGGCGCGACCACCATGGGCGCGGCCGTCCACGGCAGGGTGCGCAGTCCCGCCTCGAAGGGGCTGTACCCCATCACGATCTGCAGGTACTGGGCCAGCAGGAACACCGCCCCGAACATGCCGAGGGTGAACGCGAGCCCGATGATGTTGGCCATCGAGAAGCTGCGCGAACGGAACAGCCGCAGCGGCATCACGGGGTTCGAGGTGCGCGACTCGCGGAACACGAACGCGCCGAGCGCGACCGCGGAGGCGACCAGCGCGCCCAACACGCTCGCGGAGGTCCAGCCGTCGTCGTTGCCGTGCACGATTCCCCAGACGCCCAGGAACACGCCGGCACCCGCCAGCACCACCCCGAGCACGTCCAGTCGCTCGCGCCGACCGTGGGATTCGCTGAGCGCATACAGGGCCAGCGGCACCGCGACCAGTGCGACCGGGACGTTGAGCCAGAAGATCGCCTGCCAGGAGACGCCGTCGACGACGGCCCCGCCGACCACCGGTCCGAGCGCAACACCGAGTCCGGACACGCCGCCCCACACGCCGATGGCGAGTGCCCGCTTGGATGCGGGCACCGCGCCCGCCAGCAGGGTCAGCGACAGCGGCATGATCGCCGCCGCGCCAGCCCCCTGCACTGCCCGCGACGCGATCAGCAGCTCCGGCGTCGTGGACAGCGCGGAGGCGATCGAGGCCAGCGTGAACAGCCCGATGCCGTACAGGAACATGCGCCGCCTGCCCCACCGGTCGCCGAGGGTGGCGGCCGAGAGCATCAACGTCGCGAAGCACAGGGTGTACGCGTTCATGAACCACTGCAGCTGCCCAACCGAGGCGCCGAGATCCGCCTGGATCACGGGCAGCGCGCTTGTCATCACCAGGTTGTCCAGGGTGGCCATGAACATCGGCAGCGAGGCCGCGAGCATCGCCAGCCAGATCGGTACCCGGCGCCCTGCTGGCGCCCTCCCCTGGCCTTCGGTCGGGATGTCGAGTTGATCGGTTGTCGCGGTCATCAGTACTCCCCCTTGTAAGCATCGAATGATTACTAAAAGCTAAGGTATCGAGTGATAACCTGTCAACATGTCTGTTCAAGGCGACCCGGCGGTTCCCCGCCCCGCGACCCGGATGAGCGCACCGGAGCGTCGCGAGCTCGTACTGGCCGCGGCCTCACGGGCATTCGCGCGCGGCGGCTACGCGGGCACCAGTACGGACGCGGTGGCCAGGGAAGCCGGGGTGTCCCAGCCGTACGTGGTGCGGATGTTCGGCACCAAGGCCGAACTCTTCCGCGAGGTGTTCACCAGGGCGCTGCAGAGCATCGTGGCGACGTTCGACCAGGAACTCGACCGGATCGCGGCCCTGCCGGGGGGCATCGACCCCGAGAGCGAGGACTTCTGGTCCACCCTCGGAGCGTCCTATGGCGAACTCGTCTCCGACGGCGACCTGCTGCTGGTGATGATGCATGGCTTCTCCGCAGGCGGAACCCCCGAGATCGGCTCGCAGGCACGGGCCGCGATGTCGGAGATCTACACCCAGATCCGCACCCGAACGGGGTGCACGCCGGAGAAGGCGCGGGAGTTCATCGCGAAGGGAATGCTGCTCAACATCCTGCTCGCCATGCAGGCACCCGAGCATTTCGACGAGGACCCGGCGCTCGCCGAACTCTCGGAATGCGCCTTCGGCCAGACCCTGGAGGCCGCGATCTCGGGGTCGGCGGCCATCCTGAAGGCCGCCGCTGCCGCGCGGGGTTAGGCCACTCGCACATCACACACCCGCTGACGGGATCACACACGTTCTGGACCCCCAATGCGTGTGTGATCCCGGCAAAAGGTGTGTGCCGCAGCCCGCAGGGTGGGAGGCGTTGCTGCGGGCGTGACCCCGGCCACCTATCGTCCAGGTCACAACCGATCAGTGACAAGAGAACGGGACGCACCTTGGACCTCGCGCAACGGATCGACGCCCTCGAACAGATCGAGGCGATCAAGAAACTCAAGCACCGGTACTGGCGGGCCTGCGACGCCAAGGACCCGCAGACCTTCCGCGCCTGCTTCATCCGCTCGGGCGCGGACATCGACTACGGCCGGATCGGCGCGTTCGACGACGCAGCCCCGCTGGCCGCGATCTTCGAGAAGATCGCGCTGCACAAGGTCGACGGGAAGCACGTCATCCTCGACATGCACCACGGGCTGCATCCGGACATCACCCTCACAGGGGAGAACACCGCCACCGGCCGCTGGACGCTCCGTTTTCGGCAGGTGAACCTGCTCGACAACACCGAATCCGTCACGACCGGCGAATACGACGACGAGTACTTGATCGAGGATGGTGAGTGGAAGATGTCGAAGTGCCACTTCACGGAGACCTGGTCGCTGACGCGCCCGCTGTCCGCTGACGCCGTCGTCCGCGAGGGGCAGTTCGCGGGGTCGGCGCAGTGAGCGACAAGAAGGTTGCCCTGGTCACCGGGGCGAGCCGCAGCGTCGGCAAGGGAATCGCGCTCGCGCTCGGTTCGGACGGCTGGACCGTGTACGTCACCGCCCGCGGCGAGGTCGGCACCGGTGGCCCGCTCGACGCGGCCGCCGCGGAGGTCACCGGGCGCGGCGGCACCGGGATCGCGGTGCAGTGCGACCACACCGACGACGCCCAGATCGAGGCGCTGTTCGCCCGCATCGCCGACGAGCAGGACGGCAGGCTCGACCTGCTGGTGAACAACGTCTGGGCGCACCCCAAGGGATTCGCGGGCTTCTCCGAGCCGTTCTGGAAGCGCCCGATCAGCGACTGGGACTCGCTGATCGGCGTCGGGCTCCGGGCGCACTACGTGGCCAGCGTCGAGGCCGCCAAGCTGATGGTCCCGCGCGGGTCCGGCGTGATCGGCAACATCTCGTCGTTCGGCACCCGCGGCTACCTGCACTCGGTCCTGTACGGGATGTCCAAGGCCGCACTGGACAAGATGGCGGCGGACATGGCGGTCGAACTCAAGGGCACCGGCGTCACGGCGCTGTCCTTCTGGCCCGGTCTGGTGCGCAACGAGCGCATGCTGGCGAGCGGGATGGAGAGCTTCGCCGGCTTCCCGCTCTCCGAGGCGGAATCGCCGGAGTTCATCGGCCGGGTGATCGTCGCGCTTGCAGGCGACCCGGACGTCGGCGAGCGCAGCGGACGCACCCAGATCACCGCGGAGACCGCGCTCGAGTACGGGATCACCGACGTGGACGGCGCCCAGCCGACCTCGCATCGCGCGGCGTTCGGCGGCGGCCCGCTGTACTGACGCGGACGGGACGGGCCTCACCCAGGGTGGCAGATCCATCACCCTCGGGGCTCGTCCCACCACCGCTTGGGTGCCTGTCCGCGACCTCCCCCTCCGACCAGACTTTGAGACCAGAGCAGTTCCCGGTCACCAAGCCCGAGTCGAGGGAGAGTTTCGTGAATCAGCCAGTGCAGCCCACCAGGTTCTCCGGTTGCGGCGCCCGGCCGCGGGTACTCGCCCTTTCCGCCGCAGCGCACTCGGTCTGGTTCTCCCAGCGGGTCTCCGGTGACGCACCCATCGCCGTTGCGCAGTACGTCGATATCCGGGGCACGTTCGACGTCGATCTGCTCATGGACTCGATCCGTTGGGCGGGACGGGAATTCGGGGCTGGACGGCTGCACGTGCACGAGGTCGACGGGTACCCGTACCTGACCCTCGCCGCGGCCGACGACGACTTCGTCGAGCAGGTCGACTTCCGCGGCGAGGCGAATCCGGCCGCAGCCGCGCAGGAATGGATGCGCGACGAGCACTCGCGCCCGGTCGACATGTCGGCCGACCAGCTCGTCACCGCTGCCGTGCTGCGGATCAGCGACGACCACACCTACTGGTATGCGCGCGCCCACCAGGTGGCCCTCGACGCCAACGGACTGCGCATGCTGATCGAACGCTCCGCCGAGCTGTACACCCACGCGTTCGTCGGCGCCGCCGCCTGCCCGTCCGAGGCACTCGACCTCGAGGCCGTCGTGGCGTCCGACGCCGCCTACCGCGAGTCTGCCCGCTTCGAGCGGGACCGCGACTCGTGGGCCGGGCACCTCGCAGGCGTCGCGGAGGCGGTCACGTTCGCGGGCAGGGCCGCGCCGGCGCAGTCCGAGCCCGTCGTTGTGCGCGGCGAACTGGCCCCCGCAGGCGAGGACGCCGTCATCTCGGCGCCGACGATCGTCGCCGCGTTCGGCGCTTTTCTGGCCCAGTACACCGGCCGCGACGAGGTCACGGTCACCCTCCCGACCCCGGCGCGGGGAACCGCCGGGCTGCGCCGTTCGGGCGGATCCCTCGCCAACGCGGTACCGCTTCGGCTGTCGTCGGGCGCGGACATGACGGTCGGCGACGCGAGCAGTGCCGCCGGCCGGGAGCTCGCGGGCGCGCTGAGCCGCCAGCGCTACCGCCGGGAAGATATTGCGCGCGAGGCCGGCGTGGTCGGCGAGCGGGCTGCGTCCTTCGGCCCCACCATCGAGCTGATGCTCGCCGACAGCGCGATCCCGCTCGGGCCGCTGGACGGCAACCTCCATGTGCTGTGCTCGGGCCGAGTCGAGGACCTGACCGTTCGGGTCCATCCCGGGGCGATCGACGGCGCCACCCGCATCGACTTCCTGGCCAACCCGAACCTGTACTCCGAGACGGAGACCAGGCAGCTGCACGAGCGGTTCCTGGTGTTCGTCGAGGGCTTCGTCGCCGCGGACGCGGACAGTCCCCTACCGGGGGTGCGCTCGTAGCTCGGCGACCTCCGCCTCGAGCGCGAGCACACGGCGATACAGCGCCTGTATCCCCGCCATGCACACGCCGTTCGCGTCGACCATCGCGATCCGTCGGTCGGAGGATCCGAGGCCGAACGCGGCCGCGAAGTCCTGGGCCATCGGCCCCATGTGCCGCACCGATCGATGATCGAAGCCGTAGGTCCACACACTGACCGGCAGCTCGTTCATTCGTTCGAGTACTTCCGTGGCACCGGCGGGAATCGGACGATCGGCGGCGACGCCCCGCCGGTGGGTGATCGTCGACTGCAGCCACGCCACCGGGTGCCGGGTACATGCGGTCAGCCGCGCCCGGCCGCGCCCGTTCATCGCAGGCGACTCAGCCTGCGAGTCTTTCGATGTCGTACTTGATGCTTCTGTCACTGATCAACAGTCCGAATCCGAGACTGAGCGCACCGAGCCCAAGCCCGAGCACGGCGCCACCGAGTCCGAACGCGAGGCCGAGCGCGGCTCCGCCGAGACCGAGTCCGAGTCCGAGCACAGCACCGCCGAGGCCCACTATGAGTCCAAGCATGATGGATCTCCTCCTAGATTGGCAGTCGCCAGGCCGGTGGCCACAAGCAATTTTTCGAAATCGCCGCCAGCACGGCCCCTCTTAGGATACGCTTTCGGGTTGGCCCTGCGACTCGAGATGTGCCGCCAGCACCGGGCCGATCACCGCGAGCGCATCGGGCTCGATCATCTGGTTGTGCTCGCAGTCCACCTCGACCTCCCGGATCTCGCCGGTGATCGCCTGCTGCCATTCCTGGGCGGAGCGCCCGCCCTCCGCTCGGGCGGAGAAGAAGAGCAGGTCACCGTCGAAGACCGCCGGTGCGAACCGGTGCATGTTCTCCGCGGAATCGGCAAAGCCGTCTGCGATCCGCTCGAGGTGCGCCGCGGTCAGACCGGTGCCGGTGCCAAGCGATTCGTTCAGCAGATCGGCGGCACGCTCATAGGTCAGCGCGGCGTCGCCCGCACCCTCGTCGCCGAGGCCGAGGCCGGCGAGCAGCTCCGAGGCGCTCAGCCTCGACACGACAGGCTCCCCGGTCACCGCGTAGGTGTCCATGAGGGCCAGGGTCGCCACCTCGTTGCCTGCGCCGCGCAGCTCGACCGCCATCGCGTGCGCGATCGCCCCGCCCAGCGACCACCCCAACAGGTGGTATGGCCCCTGTGGCTGAATCGACCGCAGCTCCTCGACGTAGCGGTGCGCGAGCTGTTCGACGGAGCCGAAGTGCACCCCCTCGCTGATCGTCGGCAGCTGCAGTCCGTAGACGGGCCGGTCTACCGGGAGATGCGCCGCCAGGCCTGCGTACCCCCAGGAGAGGCCGATCCCGGGATGCACGCAGAACAACGGCGCCTTGCTGCCGGTCGCGCGTAGCCCGATCACCACCGAGAGCGCCTCCTCGATTCCCGTCGCGCCGACCCCGGTCACCGCGCCGTCCAGCTCGGCGATGCGCCTGGCAAGGCCCGCGGGAGTCGGGTCGAGGAACATCAGCTGTAGCGGAATCGGCCGCCCGAGCCGCTCGTGGAGATCCGCCATCACCCGGGTGGCGACCAGCGAGTTCCCGCCGAGGTCGAAGAAGCTGTCGTCGACACCGACCCGCTCGATGCCGAGCACCGCCTCGAAGGCTCCGGCGACGGCCTCCTCGAGCGGGCTGCCCGGGGCGCGGTATTCCTCCGTGTGCGACCCGAATTCCGGTGCGGGCAAGGCATTTCGGTCGAGCTTTCCGACCGGGGTCAGCGGGACCTCGCTCAGCACGCGGATGGACGAGGGCACCATGTACGCGGGCAGGAACGCCGCGGCATGCGCCTTGACCTCCCCCGGCTCGAGGGTGATGCCGTGATGCGGCAGCACATAGGACACCAGCACGGTGTCGCCGGTGGGCCCGGCATGCCCGATCGTGGTCGCGAAGCTGACCCCCAGGTGCCCCATCAGGGCGGCGTCGATCTCGCCCAGCTCGATCCGGAACCCGCGCACCTTTACCTGGAAGTCACTGCGGCCGAGGTAGTCGAGAGTGTGGTCGGGCAGCCAACGCACGAGATCCCCCGTCCGGTACATCCGAGACCCGTTCGGTTGGAAGGGGTTTGCCACGAACCGCTGTGCGGTCAACCCGCCCTTGCCGTGGTAGCCGCGCGCGAGGGCTGGACCGAACACATACAGCTCGCCCGGCACACCCATCGGCACCGGCTGCATCCTCGAATCGAGAACCGCCACACCGAAACCGATCGCGGGCCCGCCGATGTCCACCGCCTTCCCGGACAGCATCGGCCCACCGACGCTGGCCTGCACCGTCGTCTCGGTCGGACCGTAACCGTTGTACATCCGCCTTCCAGGGGCCCAGCGCGCCACCAACTCCGGTGGGCACGCCTCCCCCGCGACGACCAGGACCTGCACCCCGTCGAGTCCGCGGGGGTCGATCGACCCGAGCGCCGTCGGCGTGACCAGTGCGTGCGTGACGCCCTCCTCGCGAAGGAGGTCGGCCAGCTCGGGCCCGCCGAATACGGTGGGCGGGACGATCACCAGGCGGGCCGCAGCCCCGAACGCCATCAGCAGCTCGTACACCGACGCATCGAAACTGGGCGACGCCAGGTGCGATACCCGCGACTCGTGTGTCACCTCGAAGAGCTCGCGTTCCTGCCGCGCGAGGTTCGCCAGCCCGCCGTGGGTGACAACGACGCCCTTGGGAACGCCGGTCGAGCCCGAGGTGTAGATCAGGTAGGCGGGGTGCTCGCGGTGGAGGGGTGCGGTCCGGTCCAGATCGGTGATCGGGGCGGACGAGTACCCGTGCACCCAGGCCTTCACCTCGGCCGCGTCGAGCGCGAGCCACGGCACCAGGTCCGGCAGGTCCGCCCTCCTGCCGGTCACGGTGAGCCCCAACCGAGCCCCGGAATCGGTGAGCATGTGGCCGATCCGCATCGCGGGATGGTTCGGGTCCACCGGAACGAACGCGCCGCCCGCCTTGGTCACCGCCCAGACCGACAGGACCGATTCGATGGACCGCGTCAGGCCGAGTGCGACCACCGATTCGGGTCCGACACCACGATCGATGAGGGCCCGCGCCAACCGGTTCGAGCGCTCGTCCAGTTCTCGGTAGGTCATCGAGGACCCCTGGTACGTCAGCGCCACCGAATCGGGCCTCGCCGCGACGGCGTCGGCCAGCAGCTCCGGCCAGGTCCGCGACCGCTCGCCAGGCCGCCCCAGCGCGGGGGCCAGCGCCTCACGTTCGCTGCGATCGAGGATCTCGATGTCGCCGACCGGCCCGGTCGGGTCGGCGGTGACGGCCTCGAGGATGCGCAGGAACCGCTCCGCGAATCCGCGCACCGTGCCGGGGTCGAACAGGTCGGTGGCGAAGTCGAAGCCTGCCGTCATCCCCGCGGGCGTGCCATCGGTTCCGAACTCCTCGGACAGCAGCAGTTCCAGGTCCTCCTTCGCCACGTTCACCTCGAGCTCGACGCCCGCCGCGGTCAGACCCGGCAGTTCCAGGCGGGGACGGAGGTTGTTCTGGAACTCCAGTGACACCTGGAAGATCGGCGAGTAGGAGGTGGAGCGGATCGGGTTGAGCGCCTCGACGACCCGCTCGAACGGGACGTCGGCATTACCGAACGCGGCGAGGTCGATCTCGCGGGCACGGGCGAGCAGTTCGGTGAACGACGCGGCCGGATCGACGCGACTGCGGAGCACCATCGTGTTGACGAACATCCCGACGAGGTCGTCGAGTTCCGCCTCCCCCCGGCCCGCGACCGGCGTGCCGATCGCGACGTCCTCGGTGCCGCCGAGCCTGCTGAGCAGCAGGGCCAGCACGGTGTGCACGACCATGAACACGCTCGCGTTGTTCTCCCGCGCCAGCGCCACCACCCGTCGGTGCAGCTCCGGGTCGACGGTGAAGTCGACTCGGTCACCGTGGAACGACTGTTGCGCGGGTCGGGGCCGATCCGCGGGCAGCGCCAACACGTCGGGCAGGCCTGCCAGTGCCTCGGTCCAGTAGTCGAGCTGACGCGACACGAGACTGCCCGGATCGTCCGCGGAGCCGAGCAACTCGTGCTGCCACAGCGCGTAGTCGGCGTACTGGACCTCCAGCGGCGCCCAGTCCGGCGCGCGACCGTCGATTCGGCAGGTGTACGCGGTCATCACATCCCGCGCGAGCGGCGCCATCGAGAAGCCGTCGGCGCAGATGTGGTGGACGACGATCGCGAGCACGTGCTCGTCCGGGGCAAGCCGGTACAGGGCGATCCGGTGCGGCACCGCCGTGGTCACGTCGAAGCCGGTCGCCATGAATCGGCCGAGGCGACCCGGCAGATCGGTTTCGGCGCCGAGGTCGATGGGGGTGAGGTCGGGAACGACCCGCGCCACCGGATGGACCACCTGGCGTGGACCCTCTGTCGACTCCGGGAAGGTGGTACGCAACGACTCGTGCCTGGCCAGGACGTCGGACAGGGCGGTCTGCAGCGCCTGCCGGTCGAGGGATCCGGTGAGCCGGACCGCGAGCGGGATGTTGTACGCGGGTGACGACGGGTCGAACTGGTTGATGAACCACATCCGCTGCTGGGCAAGGGAGAGCGGGATCATCGCGGGGCGCGGGCGGGCGGTGAGCGCGGGCCGGGTGCTGCCGACCGCGGTGTGTTCCTCGACGCGGTAGGCCAGTGCGCGCACGGTGGGTGCCTCGAACAGCGCGCGCACGCCGATCTCGGTGTGCAGCGCGGTGTTCAGCCGGGCCATCACACGGGTCGCGGTCAGGGAGTTGCCGCCCAGATCGAAGAAGTTGTCGTCGAGGCCGGTGCGATCGCATCCGATGACCGCGGTGAAGACGTCAGCGATGGTCTCCTCGATCGGCGTCGTCGGCGCCCGGAAATCGGTGGCTGCGAATACGAAGTCGGGTTCCGGCAACGCCTTTCGGTCGAGCTTGCCGACCGGGTTCAACGGGATCTCGTCGAGCAACGTGATCGCCGATGGCACCATGTGCGCGGGCAACCGGCTGGCGAGGTGCTCGGTGAGCTCGCGGGTCTGAACCCCCGAGCCGCCGACCGGCAGTACGTACGAGACCAGCACGGTGTCGCCCGAGCGGCCGGTGTGTCCGATGGTCGCGGCGAAGCCGACCTCGGGATGATCGGTGAGCACCGTGTCGATCTCGCCGAGCTCGACGCGGAACCCGCGGACCTTGACCTGGAAGTCGCTGCGCCCCACGTACTCGATCAGGAGGTCGCCGCTCTCGGCGTCCCGCACCCACCGGACGATGTCCCCGGTCCGGTACATCCGGCCGCCCGGCTCGAACGGGTTCGCCACGAAACGCCCGGCGGTCAGCGCCGCCCGACGGTGGTAGCCGCGCGCCAGCCCGGCCCCGGCGAGGTACAGCTCGCCCGCGACGCCGACGGGCACCGGTTGCAGCCTCGAGTCCAGCACCGTCTCCGCGACGCCGCGGAGCGGCCCGCCGATGGAGATCGGCTCGCCAGGGGTCAGCGCCGGGCTGATGTTGGACATGACAGTGGTCTCGGTCGGGCCGTAAGCGTTGAACAGGCGGCGTCCCGGCGCCCACCGTGCCACCAGGTCCGGCGGGCAGGCCTCGCCGCCGAACACCACGAACTGGAAGTCATCGAGACCCTCGGGGTCCATGGTGGAGAACGCAGCGGTGGTGATGAACCCGTGCGTGACCCGCTCCTCCGCCAGCAGGCGCGTCAGCTCGGTGCCGCCGTAGACGGTCGGGGGCACGACCACCATCGTCGCGCCCGCGCCGCAGGCAAGCAGGTACTCGTAGATGGACCCGTCGAAACTGGGCGACGAGAAGTGCAGCGTCCGAGATTCGGGGGTCGCGTGGAACCGCTCGGTCTGCATCGCCGCGAAGTTGTCCAGCCCGAGGTGGGTGACGACGACCCCCTTCGGCACACCGGTCGAGCCCGACGTGTAGACCACGTACGCGGCGGTGTCCAGGGTGATCGGCGAGGTCCGGTCGGCGTCGGCCAGGTCGGCGCAGGACTGTGCCGCACAGTCGAACTCGAACGCGGGGTCGTCCAGCACGATCCACTGCGCGGCGGCAGGAAGTCGATCCCGCTCGGCCGCCGTCGTCAGACCGAGCGTGGCGCCGGAGTCGGTGAGCATGTGCTCGATCCGCTCGGCCGGATAGTTCGGGTCGACCGGCACGAACGCGGCCCCGGTCTTGGCCACCGCCCAGACCGCGAGCACCGATTCGACGGATCGCGGAATGCCGAGCGCGACGAAGGTCTCCGGTCCGGCGCCGTGCGCGATCAGCCGTCGGGCGATCCGGTTCGAGCGTTCGTCGAGGTCGCGGTAGCTGACCTGGGAGCCTCGGAAGCTGACCGCGATCGCCTCGGGATCTGCCGCCGCCGCGTCCGAGAAGATCTGCGGCAGTGTGCGGTTCGAGCCGCCGGGCCGTCCGCGCACCGGAGACAGCTCGCGCCGCTCCTGCTCGTCGAGCACCTGCACCCGCGCCAGCGGGCTGTCGAGGTCTGAAAGGTCGAGCACGCGGGCCACCCGACCGGCGATGGACTCGACACCGGCGCGGTCGAACAGGTCTGGGAGGTATTCGAGCTTGAGGTGAATGCGGGAATCCACGGACGCGACCAGGCACAGCGGGTAGTGCGCGGAATCGCTCCCGGACACGTCGACCACCCGCATCCCCGCGATGTCCGTCTCCTCGGACAGGCCGGACCGGTCCACCGGGTAGGACTCGAACACCGCGAGGGTGTCGAAACCGATTCCGGCGCCGACCGCGCGCTGGATCTCGGGCAGGCCCATGTAGTGGTGATCGAGTACGGCCGCCTGTTCGGTCTGAACCCGGTCGAGCAACTCGCCGAGCGTCTCTCCTGCCACCAGCCGAACCCGGACCGGGATCGTGTTGATGAACAATCCGATCATCGACTCGATGCCGGAGATCTGCGGCGGGCGCCCGGAGACGGTGGCGCCGAACACCACGTCGGTGCGGCCGGTCAGCGCACCGAGCACGATCGCCCAGGCGGCCTGCACGACGGTGTTGAGGGTCAACCCGCGCTCGCGGGCAACGGCCTTGAGCCGGTCGGTCTGCTGCTCGGTCAGCGACAGCCCCACCTCGTTCGACACCGTGGACATCTCCCGTCCGGGATCGGCGGGGACGAGCAGGGTTGGCTCGGTGACCCCGGCGAGGGCCGAGGTCCACGCCGCGGTGGACTCGGCGGCGTCGCGCTCCGACAGCCATTCCAGGTAGTCACGGTACGAGCGGGTACGCGGCAGGACGGCCGGGTCGCCGTCCGTCGCGTAGAGGACGAGCAGTTCCCGCAGCAGCAGCGGGGTGGACCAGCCGTCGAGCAGGATGTGATGGTTGGTCATCACCAGTCGGTACTCCCCCGGCGCCGTCGTGATCAGGGTGAACCGCATCAGCGGCGCCTGCGCCATGTCGAATCGGGTGACGCGATCCGCGGCGAGGCGCGCGGTCAGCTCGGCCTCCCGCACCACCGGATCCAGGTCGAAGAGGTCGATCTCGGTCCACGGCAACGTCACCCGGTCCTGGACGACCTGCACCGACCGGCCCTGCTCGTCGTAGACGAAGGCGGCACGGAGGTTCGCGTGCCGGTCCAGCAGCGCCTGCCCGGCCCGGCGCATCCGCTCCGGATCGACGGCCCCACGCAGGTCAAGGGCGAGCTGCACCAGATAGGAGTCGACGGACTCGTCCGACAGCAAGGCGTGGAACAGCATTCCGGACTGCAGCGGCGACATCGACCAGACGTCGGTCAGCGCGGGGTACCGCTGCTCGAGCCGGTCGATCGCGGACTGATCGAGGTCCACCAGGTTCAGGTCCGACGGGGTCAGCCCGCCAACCCGCGGGCCTGCGGCATGCGTCGCGAGCGCCTGCAGCGCGCCGGTCCACAGCGCCGCCATCTCCTCGACATCGGCTTCGGTGAGCACGCCGCTGGCGTACGACCAGGTCGCCCGCAACTGTGGGCCGGTCTCGGTGGCCCTGGTCATGGCGTTGATGTCCAGCACCGCCGCGACCGGCATCCCCGGGTTGTTCGGGTCGCCCAGCCCTGCGTAGTCGACCGGCAGCCACGCCGCGTCGCCGGTGTCGTCGGCCGCGGCGGTCTCGAACCGACCCAGGTAGTTGAAACTCACCTGCGGGACAGGCAGTTCGCGGAGCACGGCCGCCGAATCCGCATCGAGGTACCGCAGCATGCCGAAGCCGATGCCGTGGTCCGGGATCGCCAGCATTTGCTCCTTGACCGCCTTCACCGCCGCACCCGCCGCGGGCCCGCCCGCGAACGCGTCGTCGAGATCGAGGCCCGCGAGATCAAGGCGGACAGGGAAGATCGTGGTGAACCAGCCGAGGGTGCGCGCGAGGTCCGCACCCGGAACCACCTGCTCCTCGCGGCCGTGGCCCTCGAGGTTGACCAGCGCGCCGTCGGCGGGCACTCCCCTGCCGCGCCGCCACCGGGTCAGGGCCATCGCCAGCGCGGTCAGCAGTGCGTCGTTGACGCTGCCGTGGAAGGCCTGTGGCAGCGAGGTCAGGACCGACTCGGTCACCTCGGTCGGCACCGTGACCTGAACCTTCCGCACCGTCGAGTTCAGATCCACCGCTCGGTCGCGCGGTCGGCTGCCGAGCACCGGGTCGTCGGCAGCCAGCATCGCCTGCCACAGGTCCAGTTCGGCGCGGCGATCCTCGCGGTGCGCGGCCTCGGTCAGCCCGTGCGACCACCGGCGCATGGATGTCCCGACGGGCGTGAGCTCGGGCTCACCGCCCGCCGCGATCTGTGCCCACGCGGTGGCCAGGTCCGGGACCAGGATCCGCCAGGACACCCCATCGATCGCCACGTGGTGGGCGAGCACCAGCAGCCTGCCCTGCCCCTCTGGCGGGTCGAACCACACCGCCTGCAGCATGATTCCGGCCCCGGGGTCGAGCCGGTCCGCGGCCGCGTCCAGCTCGGCCGCCGCGATCTCGGTGAACTCGTCCCCCGACACCGACGGCACTGCGACCCGCCGGACCAGGCGATCCGCGCGCTCCGACCCGACGGGCTGCACCTCCAGACACCAGCCGCCCCGGTCGGCGCGAAGCCGCGCGCGCAGCGCGTCGTGCTGGTCGACGACGGCCTGCACGGTGCGCTGCAACGCGACCTCGTCGACCCCGGACGGCAGGGCCAGCATCGCCGCCTGGGCGTAGCGGTGGAACTCGCCGCCGCGCTCGAGCATCCAGGCCACGATGGGTGTGAGCGGAACCGATCCGACGCCGCCATCGGGGAGTTCCTCCAGTACCTCCGCCGCCTCAGCGACGCGGGCGACCTCGGCGAGCGCGGCAACCGTCTTGCGCTCGAAGACATCTCGAGGCGTGATGATGACCCCGGCGGATTTTGCCCTCGCCACCAGCTGGATCGACATGATGCTGTCGCCGCCGAGGGCGAAGAACGAATCCTCGACGCCGACGGACTCGAGGCCGAGCGCATCCGCGAACAATCCGGCGAGTACCTGTTCCGCCTCGCTGACCGGAGCCCGGCTTGCCGTCACACGCGCCCCGAAGTCCGGCGCGGGCAGCGCCTTCCGGTCGAGCTTGCCGTTCGCCGTCAGCGGCAACTCGCCGAGGACCACCAACGCGGCTGGCACCATGTGCGCGGCCAGGACCTCCCCCGCGAAGTCCGAAACCGTGTCGACGTCGAGTCCGGTACCGGACTCCGGCACGAGGTACCCGACCAGTCGGACACCGCCGTGCTCGTCGTCGCGCGCGACCACCACGGTCTGTGCGACGCCGGGGCAACGCAGCAGCGCCGATTCGATCTCGCCGAGTTCGATCCGGAACCCGCGGACCTTCACCTGGAAATCGCTGCGGCCCAGGTACTCCAGCTCTCCGTCGGCGTTCCACCTGGCCACGTCGCCGGACCGGTACATCCGCGCGCCGGCCGAACCCCAAGGGTCGGCCACGAAACGACCGGCGGTGAGCCCGGCCCGACCGAGATAGCCGCGTGCCGCCTGCGCGCCGGAGACGTACATCTCGCCGGCCACGCCGGGCGGAACCGGGTGCAGGCGCTCGTCGAGGACGTACACGCGCAGGCCCGGCAGGCCGCGGCCGATGACCGAGGCGGACGCGGCGGCCGCGAACTCCCGGTCGAGCGGGATGTGGCTGACGTGGACGGTCGTCTCGGTGATCCCGTACATGTTGACCAGGGCGGGCGCCGTGTCACCATGGCGGCCGTACCAGCGCGAGAGCTGACCCAGGTCGAGGGCCTCGCCGCCGAAGATCACGTACCGCAGGTGCAGCCCCGCCGGGTCGCCCCGCTCGGACGCCACCCGGTCGGCCTCGGCGAGCTGGTAGAAGGCGGTCGGCGTCTGGTTCAGCACGGTGACCCGTTCGCGCCGCAACAGTTCGAGGAACATCTCGGGCGCCCGCGCCGTGAAGTAGTCGACCACGACCAGGGTGCCGCCGTGGAGCAACGGCCCCCACAGCTCCCACACCGAGAAGTCGAATGCGTAGGAGTGGAACATCGTCCACACGTCGGTGTGGTCGAAGCCGAACTTGCCCACGGTGTTCGCCATCAGCGTCACCACGTTCCGATGGGAGACGAGGACGCCCTTGGGCCTGCCCGTCGACCCCGACGTGTAGATCACGTACGCCAAGGCCGACGGTTCCAGCGCGCCGATCCGATCGGCGTCGGTGATCGGCGAGGAGGGCAGGGCGTCCAGTCGGTCTACGACCTCCGCCGCGTCGAGCATGACGGTCGGGATGGCCGACGCGGGTACCGACTCCGCCTCGGTGACGGTGGTCAGCACACACACCGGGTGCGAGTCCTCGAGCATGAACGCGAGCCGTTCCGCGGGGTACGTCACGTCCACCGGCAGGTAGCCACCGCCAGCCTTGATCACCGCGAGGAGCGCGACGACCAGATCGGCGGACCGCGGCATCGCCACGGCCACCAGGTCTTCCGGCCCCACGCCAAGCGAGATCAGGTGGCGGGCCAGGCGGTTGGCGCGCCCGTCCAGCTCCGCATAGGTCAGCGAGGTGTTCTCGAAGGTGACCGCGACGGCGGCGGGATGATCCGCGGCGACGTCGGCGAACAGGTCGGCCAGCGTCGCCGCCGGGACCGGGGCGCCCTCTTCACCGACGAGCACCCGGACCAGTTCGGCGGGATCGACGATGTCGATGTCCCCGATCACCCAGTCCGGGTCCGCCGCGACCGCCTCCAGGACACGCAGGTAGCGGGACGAGAAGCTCGCCGCCGTGTCCCGGTCGAAAAGTTCTGTGGCGAAAGTGAACCCGGCGCGCATGCCGGCGGGCTCACCGTGGTCGTCGTGATGCTCGCCGAGCGTGAGCTGCAGGTCGAACTTCGACACACCCAGGTCGTGGTCGATCGCGTCGACGGTCAGTCCCGGCAGTTCGAGGTGCGCCGACAGATTGTTCTGGTACTCGATCAGCACCTGGAACAACGGCGAGTGGGCGGTCGAGCGTTCCGGCGCCAACACGTCGACCAGCCGCTCGAACGGCAGGTCGGCGTTGCCGAACGCGGCCAGGTCGGTCTCGCGCACCTGTGCGAGCAGGTCGGTGAACGTCGTCGCGGAATCGACCTCGCTGCGCAGGACGAGGGTGTTGACGAACATCCCGACCATCTCGTCGAGCTCCGCCTCGCCGCGCCCGGCCACCGGGGTGCCGACCGCGATGTCGGTGCTGCCGGACAGCCGGGCGAGCAGCACCGCGAGCGCGGCGTGCGCCACCATGAACATCGTCGAGTTGTTCTGCCGGGCAACCGTCGCCAGCTCCCGGTGGAGTCGCGGGCCGATGTCGAAGTCGACAGCGTCCCCGCGGAACGAGCGCGCGAGCGGGCGCGGCCGGTCCGTCGGCAGCTGCAGCAGGTCCGGCAGCCCGGCCAGGTTCGCCGTCCAGTACGCCAGCTGCCGCGAGATCACCGAATCCGGATCGTCCTCCGAGCCGAGCAATTCGTGCTGCCAGAGCGTGAAGTCGGCGTACTGCACCGCCAGCGGGGCCCACTCGGGGCTGCGCCCCGCGACGCGGGAGCTGTACGCGGTCATGACGTCGCGCGCCAGCGGCGCCATCGAGAAGCCGTCCGCGGCGATGTGGTGCACGACGACCGCGAGGACGTGCTCGGTCTCGGTGAGTTCGAAGAGGCCTGCGCGCAGCGGAACCGCACGGGTGACGTCGAATCCGGCCGATACGAAGGACGCTATCCGGTCGGCGAGGTCCGCCTCGGCGACCGTCACCGGAACCAGATCGGGTCCGGCCTCGGCCGCGTCCACGATCCGTTGGACCGGCTGACCGTCGATCGTCGGGAACTCGGTGCGCAGCGACTCGTGCCTGGTCAGCACGTCGCGGATCGCCGCTCGCATGGCGCCGACATCCAGCCGTCCGGTGAGCCGGATCGCGAGCGGGATGTTGTAGGCGGACGAGTCGGTGTCGAACTGGTTGATGAACCACATCCGCTGCTGCGCCAGCGAGAGCGGGATTCGGTCGGGGCGCGGGATGGGCCGCAGGCCGGGGCCCTTCGGCCGGTCCGCGGTGTGATGCTCGATCACGGCGGCCAGCCGGTGCACGGTCGGTGCCTCGAACAGCACGCGCACCCCGATCTCGGAGCCGAGCGTGGCGTTGACCCGGGCGATGACGCGGGTGGCGATCAGGGAGTTGCCGCCGAGGTCGAAGAAGTCGTCGTCGACACCGATCCGGTCGGCACCGAGGACTGCGGAGAAGATCTCCGCGATGGCCTCCTCCGCGGGGGTCCCCGGCGCGCGGAACTCCGCGGAAGACAGCACGTAGTCCGGTGCGGGTAGCGCCTTCCGATCGAGTTTGCCGACCGGGGTCAGGGGGATCTCCTCGATGATGACGACCGAGGACGGGACCATGTGCGCGGGCAGGCGGGTGGCGGCGTGCGCGGTTAGCCGGGGCGCGAGGTCGGCCGCATCCGATACCGGCATCACGTAGGCGACCAGCCGGGTGTCCCCGGAGGGCCCGGTGTGCCCGACCGTGGTGGCGAAGCCGACGTCCGGATGGTCGGTGAGGACGGCGTCGATCTCACCGAGTTCGATCCGGAACCCGCGGACCTTCACCTGCGAGTCGCCGCGCCCCAGATACTCGAGCCGCCCGTCGTCTGTCCACCTGGCGAGGTCGCCGGTCCGGTACATCCGCGAGCCGGGTTCGCCGTACGGATTCGCGACGAACCGCTCCGCGGTCAGCGGACCACGGCGATGGTAGCCCCGGGCCAGACCGACACCGCTGACGTACAACTCGCCTGGCACGCCCGCTGGCACGGGCTGCAACCGCGAGTCGAGGACGACCTCGGCCACGCCGCGGATCGGACCGCCGATGGTGACGGGCTCACCCACGCTCATCGGGTCGCTGATGTTCGGCGCGACGGTGGCCTCGGTGGGTCCGTACGCGTTGAACAGCCGCCGCGGAGGAGCCGCCCAGGCGCCAACCAGCTCGCGCGGAACGGCCTCCCCGCCGACGACGACGGAGGCGAACGCGTCCAGTCCGTCGGGGTCGATCGAGGCGAGGGTGGACGGGGTGAGGAAGCCGTGCGTGACGCGGTGGGTGCGCAGCAGGTCCGCGAGTTCCGTGCCGCCGTAGACGGTGGGCGGCGCGATCACCATCGTCGCGCCCGCCCCGAAGGCCAGCAGGTACTCGAGAACCGAGGCGTCGAAGCTGGGCGAGGAGAAGTGCAGCACCCGCGACGTCGAATCGGTCGTGTACCGGGCCCGCTGCTCGGCCGAGAAGTTGTCCAGCCCCAGATGCGTGACCACGACACCCTTCGGCACGCCCGTCGATCCGGAGGTGTAGATCAGGTAGGCCGGGTGTTCGAAGCGCATCGCCGTGCGCCGGTCGGCGTCGGTGACCGGCGCCGCGGACATCCGCGCGCAGTCCCGATCGAACTCGGGATCGTCGATCGCCATCCAGTCGACCAGGTCCGGCAGCGAGTCGCGCTCGGCCGCGACGGTCAGGCCTTCGGAGACGCCCGCGTCGGTGAGCATGTGCACGATGCGTTCGTCAGGGTAGCTCGGGTCCACCGGCACGAACGCCGCACCGCTCTTGGCGACAGCCCACACCGCGAGCACCGATTCGAGCGACCGGGACATGGCCACCGCCACAAAGCTTTCCGCACCTGCTCCACGTTCGATCAGGACTCGAGCCAACCGGTTCGAGCGTTCGTCGAGTTCGCGGTAGGTCAGCGAGTCGCCCGCACAGATCGCGGCAACCGCGTCGGGTCGGCGCGCGGCCGCATCGGAGAGCAGCTGCGGCAACAGCCGGATCGAGAATCCCTGCGGCCCACGCACGGGCGCGAGCCGCGCGCGCTCCGCCGGGCTGAGCAGGTCAAGGCCTGCCAGCGCCGTGTCGGGATCGGCGGCCACGGCCGCCAACACGCGGACCACCCGGTCGGCGATCGATTCCACCCGATCCCGCTCCAGCAGCTCGGGCAGGTACGTGAGCCTCAGCCGCAATTCGGCGTCGGCGGAGGCGATGACCGTCAGCGGGTAGTGCGTCGCGTCGCCGCCCTCGAGCACGCCCGCGATCCGCATCCCGGCGATGTCGGTGACCTGGGACAGCCCGGCGCGGTCGACGGGATACGACTCGAACACCGTGAGGGTGTCGAAGCCAAGCCCCGATCCGACCGCCTGGGCGATCTCCGGCAGGCCGAGGTGGTGGTGATCGAGCAGGGCGGCCTGTTCGGACTGGGTTCGCGTCAACAGCTGACCGAGAGTCTCGTTGGGGTCCAGCGTGATTCGAACCGGCAGGGTGTTGATGAACAGTCCGATCATCGACTCGACGCCCGAGATCTGTGGTGGCCTGCCGGAGACGGTTGCCCCGAACACCACGTCGCCGCGACGGGTCAGCAGCCCCAGCACGATCCCCCAGGCCGTCTGCACCATCGTGTTCAGCGTGAACCCGCCCGTTCGGGCCACCTCGCGCAGGGCGTCGGTCTGCTCCTCGCTCAGCGAGACGAGCACCTCGCCAGGGATGGTGCTCACCTCACGTCCCGGATCTGCTGGGACGAGCAGCGTCGGCTCGTCGACGTCGGCGAAGGCGCGCACCCAGGCATCCGTCGAATCCGCGGTGTCCCGCCGCGCCAGCCATTCCAGGTAGTTCTGATACGGCGCTACCCGCGGTAGCACGCCGGTGTCGCCATCGGTGGCGTAGCAGACGAGCAACTCCTTGAGCAGCAGCGGCGTGGACCAGCCGTCGAGCAGGATGTGATGGTTGGTCATCATCAGTCCGTACCGGTTCGGCGCCGTCTTGATCAGCATGAACCGCATCAGCGGGGGCGCAGCCATGTCGAAGCGGGTGGCACGGTCCGCCGCGAGGATCGCCCTGAGCTCCGCCTCCGCCGCGGCCGGATCCCGCTCGGACAGATCGAATTCCACCCACGGCACCGGGACGTGCGCGGCGATCACCTGGACCGGCGCGGCGTCGCCGTCCTGGTGGAAGGCGGCACGCAGGTTCGGGTGCCGGTCGAGCAGTGCCTGCGCTGCTCGTCGCATCCGCTCCGGGTCAACGACGCCGTCCAGTTCCAGGCCGAGCTGAACGAGGTAGGTGTCCACGGACCGGTCCGACAGCAGCGCATGGAACAGCAGGCCCTGCTGCAGCGGGGCCATCGACCACACATCCGACAGGCTCGGGTACCGGCTCTCGAGCCGGTCGATCGCGGCCTGATCCATCGACACCAGGCCGAGGTCCGAGGGCGTCAGGCCACCCGCCCCCGGCGCCGAGGCGTGGTCGGCGAGCGCGGTCAGGGCCGCCACCCACAGCTCGGCGAGCTCCGCGACCGCGTCCTCGGCGAGCACGCCGGTGGGAAATGCCCAGGTGGCCTTCAGTTGTGGGCCGTCAGCGGTCGTCGCGGTGACCGCGTTCACGTCCACGGCCGCTGCTACCGGCAGCCGCGGATCCGCGACGCCTGCCAGGTCCCCCGCGTCATCGACCGGCATCCAGCCGGTGTCACCGTGATCGGAGCCGGCCGTGGCGAACCGGCCGAGGTAGTTGAAGCTGATCTGGGGTGCCGCAAGTTCGCCGAGTTCCGCGGCGGCGGCCGGATCGAGGTGGCGCAGCATGCCGTACCCGATCCCGTGATCCGGGATCGCCAGCAGCTGCTCCTTCACGGACTTGACCGCCGCCCCTGCCGCCGGGCCGCCTGCAAAGGCATCGTCGAGGTCGATGCCGGACAGGTCGAGGCGCACCGGGAACACGGCGGTGAACCAGCCGACTGTGCGGGTCAGGTCCGCTCCCGGCACCACCTGCGCCTCGCGGCCGTGGCCCTCGAGGTTGACGAGTGCGCCGCTCGCGCGCACGCCCCGGTTCTCTCGCCACCGGGTCAGCGCCAGCGCGAGCGCCGTGAGAAGTCCGTCGTTCACACTGCCGTGAAAAGCCGAGGGCAGCGTCGTGAGCACCGACTCGGTCACCGAGGGCGGCAACTCGACCTGGACCTTGGCCACCGTGGCGTTCACGTCGACGGCGGGATCGAGTGGCCGCGCCCCGAGCAGCGGGTCCGGCTCCGCCAGCATCCGGCGCCACAGGGCGAGCTCGCCCGACCGGTCGTGCGCGGCGTCGACCAGCGCGTGCGCCCAGCGTCGCATCGAGGTGCCGACGGCCGCGAGCTCCGGCCGCTCACCCGCCTCCAGCTGCGCCCATGCGGTCGCGAGGTCGGGGATCAGCACCCGCCAGGACACCCCGTCGACCGCGAGGTGGTGCACGACCATCAGCAGGCGTCCGACCCCGGCGGCGGTCTCGAACCACACCGCCTGCAGCATGACTCCCCCGGCCGGGTCGAGTCGTCCCTGGGCCTGCGCCAGCGCGTCGCCGACCGTGGCGGTGAAGTCCGGTCCGCTGACGGCATCGACCAGGATCCGGCGCAGCACCGTCTCGGCCGTCGCCGCTGCGGCGGGCAGCACCTCCAGCGCCCCGCCGTGCAATCGGGACCGGAGCATGTCGTGGCGCTCCAGGACGGCCTGCAGGGCACCCTCGAGTCCCGGCAGGTCGATGCCAGGGGGCAGGGTCAGCAACACGGCCTGGGAGTAGCGATCGAAGTTGCCCTCGCGGCCGAGCAGCCATGCCACGATCGGCGTCAACGGAACCTCGCCCACTCCGCCGCCCGGCAATTCCTCGAGCGCGGGCACGCTCGCCGTCTCTCCGACGACGGCCACCTCGGCGAGCGCCGCGACGGTCTTGTGTTCGAAGACATCCCGCGGCGACAGGACCACACCCGCCGCCTTCGCTCGGGAGACCAACTGGATCGACATGATGCTGTCCCCGCCGAGCGCGAAGAACGAATCGCCGACGCCGACCGACTCCACCCCGAGGACCTCGGCGAACAGCCCGGCCAGCACGTGCTCCGCTTCGGTGACCGGCGCCCGACTCGCGGTCGTGCGCGCACCGAAATCCGGTGCGGGCAACGCCTTCCTGTCGACCTTTCCCGCCGGCGTCAGGGGCAGCCCACCGAGCACCACCAGCGCGGCAGGCACCATGTGCGGGGCCAACACCTCCCCGACCGACGCCAGGATCTCCGTCGCGCCGAGCTCCGCCCCCTCCTCGGGCACCACGTAGCCGACCAGCCGTCCCACCCCGCGACCGTCATCCCGGACGGCGGCCACCGCGCCCGCGACGCCTGCGCAGCCCCGCAACGCCGATTCGACCTCGCCGAGTTCGATTCGGAATCCGCGGACCTTGACCTGGAAGTCGCTGCGCCCGAGATAGGCGAGTTGCCCATCGGAATTCCACCGCACCAGGTCCCCGGTGCGGTACATCCGGGATCCGGGGCCGCCGAACGGGTTCGCCAGGAACCGGTCCGCGGTCGCCGTCGGCCTGCGGTGGTACCCGCGGGCCAGCCCGGGCCCGGTGACATAGAGCTCACCCGCGACGCCTGCGGGCACCGGGTGCAGGCGCTCGTCGAGGACAGCGACCCCGCAGCCGACCGGGGGTCGGCCGATCGCGACCGCGGCACCCGGGAGCATCGGATCGCTGACGCTCGCGACGACGGTGGCCTCGGTCGGCCCGTACGCGTTGAACATTCTTGCCTCAGCTGCCCACTGCGCCACCAGTTCCGGCGGGCAGGTGTCACCACCGGTCACCACGCATTCGACGGACTCGAGACCGGCGGGGTCGACGGAGGCCAGCGCGGCCGGGGTGATGAACGCGTGCGTGACGCGATCGCGGGCGAGCAGATCTGCCAGTTCCGCGCCGCCGTAGACGGTGGGCGGGGCGATCACCATCGTGGCGCCCGCACCGAACGCCAGCAGCAGCTCGAGCACGGACGCGTCGAAGCTCGGCGACGAGAAGTGCAGGGTCCGCGACGTCGGGCTGACGGCGAACCGGGTGCGCTCGTCGGCGGCGAGGTTCGCGATGCCGCGGTGGGTGAGCACGACGCCCTTCGGGACGCCGGTCGAGCCGGAGGTGTAGATCAGGTAGGCAGGGTGCCCGAGCAGCAGGGGCGCACGCCGGTCGGCGTCGGTGACCGCGGCTCCGGGGTATCCGTCGACCTCGGCCCCGAATCCCGGATCGTCGAGGACAATCCACGCCGCCGTGTCCGACAGGTGGCCGCGCCACCGCGAGACCGTGAGGCCGAGCTCGGCCCCGGAATCGGTGAGCATGTGTTCGATCCGCTCGGCCGGGTAGCTCGGATCGACCGGTACATACGCGCCGCCCGCCTTGGCCACCGCCCACACCGCCAGCACCGATTCGATCGACCGCGCCATCCCCAGCGCCACGATCGATTCCGGACCGATTCCGCGTCCGATGAGCAACCGGGCCAACTGGTTCGAGCGTCGGTCGAGCTCGCCATAGGTCAGCGCCGCGTCCCCGTACCTCACCGCGACGGCGTCGGGATCGATCTCTGCGGCGGCCGCGAGCAGCTGCGGCAGGGTGCGCGGCGGCACCTCAGCGGGGCCGGTGACCGGCGTCAGCGCCAGGCGTTCGTCGGCGCCGAGCAGGTCGATGTCCCCGATGGCGATCGACGGATCGGCGGTCGCGGCCTCGAGTACCCGGACGAACCGCGCCGCCAGGTGTTCGACCGTCGCGGCGTCGAAGACGTCGGTGGCGAAGGTGAACGCGGCCGCAACCCCGTCCGGGGCGCCGTCCCCGCCGTAGCGCTCATCGAGGGTCAGCTGGAGGTCGAAATTCGCTGTGACGGAGCCGAGTTCGACAGGTTCGACGGTGAGCGAAGGCAGCTCCAGCCGGGCCCGTTCGGTGTTCTTGAACTCGAGCATCACCTGGAACAGCGGGGAATGCGCGGTCGAGCGGTGCGGGGCCAGCACGTCCACCAGCCGCTCGAACGGGACATCGGCGCGGCCGAACGCACCGAGGTCACTCTCGCGCACCGCGTCGAGCAGCTCACCGAACGAGGCCGAGCGCGGGACGCGGGTTCGCAGGACGAGGGTGTTGACGAACATGCCGACGAGGTCGTCGAGGGCGGCCTCGCCCCTGCCCGCGATCGGCGTCCCGACCGCGACGTCATCGGTGTCCGCGAGCCTGCTCAGCAGCACCGCCAGGACGGCGTGCATCGCCATGAACACGCTCGAGCTGGTTTCGCGTGCCAGCGCGACGAGCCTGCGGTGGGAGTCCGGGTCGATGGAGAACTCCACCCGGTCACCGCGCAGCGAGCGCTCGATCGGCCGCGGCCGATCGACCGGCAGTGCCAGCACCTCCGGAAGGTCGGACAGTGTCGCGGTCCAGTATCGCAACTGCTGCGCGATCACTGATTCTGGGTCGTCCTCGGACCCGAGCATCTCGCGCTGCCAGAGCGCGTAGTCGGCGTACTGCACCGCGAGCGGCGCCCATTGCGGGGACTCCCCGACCATCCGGGAGCTGTACGCTGCCATGACATCCCGGGCCAGCGGGACCATCGAGAAGCCGTCCGCCGAAATATGGTGCACGACGACGACGAGCACGTGCTCGGTCTCGCCCAGCCGCAGCAGCGCCGCCCGCAGCGGGACCTGTGCGGTCACATCGAAGCCTGCCGAGACGAACCGGGCGAGCTGCTCGGGCAGCGCATTCCCCGACACGGCGACCGGCGTCAGATCCCCGATCACGTCGGTTGCGTCGACGACCACCTGCGTCGGCTCCCCGCCGACCAGCGGGAACCTCGTGCGCAGCGCCTCGTGCCTGTCGACGACGTCGAGCAGGGCCGCACGCATCGCGTGTACGTCGATGCTGCCGGACAGCCGGACCGGCAACGCCACGTTGTAGGCAGCTGATGACGTGTCGAACTGGTTCATGAACCACATTCGTCGCTGCGCCAGCGAAACCGGCACCAGCGCAGGCCGATCGGCCGCGAGGAGCGCGGGACGCGGCAACGCGCGTGCGCTCTGCGTCTCGGCACGGACCGCCAGCGCCGCCACCGTCGGAGAGTCGAAGAGATCCCGCACCCCGATCCGGGTGTCGACTCCGGCGTTGACCCTGGCCACCAGCCTCGTCGCCACCAGCGAGTTCCCGCCGAGGTCGAAGAAGTTGTCGTACACCCCGATCCGGCTCAGGCCCAACAGGTCCGCGAAGATCGATGCGATGATCTCCTCGATCGGGTTCCGCGCGGCCACGAACTCGGACGAGCGTACGGAGAAGTCCGGTTCCGGCAATCCGGACCGGTCCAGCTTGCCGGTCGACCCGAGTGGGAAGTCCTCGAGCACCATCAGCTGCGCGGGGACCATGTAGCCGGGCAACCGCACGGCCGCCTGCTTGATCACCCCGTCGGGGTCGATCTCGAGGCCCCGCTCGGCGACCACATACCCGATCAGTGATTCGCCGGTGAGCGCGTCGGTGTGCAGCGTCACCGCGGCCTGCGCCACCGCCGGGTGGTCGAGCAATGCCAGCTCGATCTCGGACAGCTCGATTCGCAGGCCCCGCAGCTTGACCTGGAAGTCGGTGCGACCGATGTACTCGATGTTGCCGGTTTCGTTCCACCGCACCAGGTCCCCGGTGCGGTACATCCGTTCGCCTGCCGCGAACGGGTTGGCCACGAAGCGGTCCGCGGTGAGGTCGCCGCGACCGAAGTAGCCCCGCGCCAGTTGGACGCCCGCCAGGTACAGCTCGCCCGCCACGCCGACCGGGACCGGGTTCAACCGGCCGTCGAGCACGTACACCTCGGTGTTCCACACCGGGGCACCGATCGGCACGCTCACCTCGTCGGCCGCGCTGCACGCCCAGGACGTCACGTCCACCGAGGCTTCGGTCGGTCCGTAAAGGTTGTGCAGTTCGGCGTCATTGATCTGCCGGAACGACTCGGCGGTCGACGGCGCCAGGGCCTCACCGCTGCAGAACACCCGCCGCAGCGACCGGCATCGGTCCGGCTGCGCACCGGCGGTGAAGTTCGCCAGCATCGACGGCACGAAGTGAACCGTGGTGACCGCTTCCTCGTCGATCAGCCGGGACAGGTAGGCCGGGTCGCGATGCCCGTCGGGGGCGGCGACCACCAGTCGGGCGCCGGTCTGCAGCGGCCAGAAGAACTCCCACACCGAGACGTCGAAGGTGGCCGGGGTCTTCTGCAGCACCGCATCCGCGGGCGTGAGCGGATACCGGTGCTGCATCCACGACAACCTGTTGGCGATGCCTGCGTGGGTGACCGCGACGCCCTTCGGCCTCCCCGTCGAGCCGGAGGTGTAGATCACGTACGCGACGCCATCGGGCCGCACCCGACCCAGTCGGTCGGCGTCGGTGATCGGGGACGGATCCTGCCCGGCGAGGTCGAGGCGGTCGATCTCCACCGCCTCCAACGGGTCCGGGAGCAGCGCGCGATCCGCGTGGGTGGTGAGCACGCACACCGGCCGGGCGCTGCCGAGCACGTACGCGGTGCGGTCCGCGGGGTGATCCGGATCGATCGGCAGGTAGGCGGCGCCCGCCTTGACGATCGCGTACATGCCGACGACCAGGTCCATACTGCGCCGCATGGCCAGGCCGACGGTCGACTCCGGGGCGACCCCCAGCGAGATCAGGTGACGGGCCAGGCGATTCGCCTCGGCGTCGAGTTCGGCGTAGCTGCGCCGGTCCGGACCGTACACGAGGGCAACGGCGTCCGGCGTGCGCGCGACCTGCTCGTCGAACAGGTCGCCGAGCGTGAGGGCAGGCAACTCCCGTCCGGTGGCGTTCCACTCGGTCAGCACGTGTTCGCGCTCGCTCCGGTCGAGCAGGTCGATGTCGCCGATCGTCACCGCGACGTCGTCGGTGACCGCTTCGAGCACCCGGACGAAGCGCTGCGCGAACCGGCGGATGCTCGGCGCGTCGAACAGGTCCGTCGCGTAGGAGAACGCCGCCGCGATCCGGCCCGGCGTTCCCTGGTCGTCGTAGGTCTCGGTCAGCGTGAGCTGCAGGTCGAACTTGGCGGTCCCGTTGTCCAGCGCATCCACGTCGACGATCAGGTCGGGTAGCTCGAGTCGCGTGTGGCCGGTGTTCTGGAGCACCAGCATCACCTGGAACAGCGGGGAGTAGGCGGTGGATCTCGTCGGGTTGAGCACCTCCACGACCTGTTCGAACGGGACGTCGGTGTGGCTGAACGCCAACAGGTCAACCCCGCGGGTCTGCTTGAGCAGTTCCGAGAACGTCACGCCGACGTCGACGGGCGTGCGCAGCACCAGCGTGTTGACGAACATGCCGACCAGGTCGTCGAGCGCTGCCTCACCACGGCCCGCGATCGGCGTGCCGACGGAGATGTCCGCCGAGCCGCTCAGCCGCGCCAGCAGCACCGCCAACGCCGAGTGCAGCACCATGAACAGGCTCGAATCCATCTGCCCCGCCCGCGAGATGAGCTTGTTGTGCAGCTCGGGTGAGATGGTGAACTCCTCGATCGCACCCCGGAACGACTGCTCCGGGGGCCGGGGCCGATCGGCGGGCAGCTCGAGCACGTCGGGGGCACCCGAGAGCGAAGTCGTCCAGTAGTCGAGCTGGCCGGAGATCAGGCTGTCGGGATCGCGAACCTCCCCCAGCAGTTCGCGTTGCCACAGGGAATAGTCCGCGTACTGAACCTCGAGCGGCGTCCAGTCCGGGGCGGTGCCGGACCGGCGGGAGTTGTAGGCGGTCATCACATCCCGCGCGAGCGGCGCCATCGAGAATCCGTCGGCCGCGATGTGGTGGACCACCAGGACGAACACGTGCTCGGTCGGACCGACCCGGAGCAGCTCGGTCCGCACCGGCACCTCCGTGGTCACATCGAAGCCGGCGGAGGCCAACCCGGTGATCCGTTCCCGCAGGCCGGTCTCGGAGACGGGTACCGGCGTGAGATCCGGCACCACCTCGGACGCGGGCCGGATCTGCTGCAGCGGACCGTCCGGAGAGTCGGGGAAGATGGTGCGCAGCGACTCGTGCCGTTCGAGCACGTCGGCCATCGCCCGTGCGAGCGCATCGGGGTCCAGTTCGCCCGCGATGCGCACGGCGATCGGGATGTTGTAGGCAGGCGAGGACGGGTCGAACTGATTGATGAACCACATCCGTTGCTGCGCAAGGGAGACCGGAACGCGCGACGGCCGCTCCCCCGCCACCAGCACGGGCCTGCCCGACTCCCGGCGGCCGGTCCGGTCGATACGCTCGGCGAGCATCTCGACCGTCGGCGCCTCGAACAGGTCGAGCACCCCGATCTCACTGCCGAGGACCGCGTTGATGCGCGCGACCACCCGGGTCGCGATCAGCGAGTTCCCGCCGAGGTCGAAGAAGCTGTCCCTGGTACTGATTCGCTCCACGCTGAGCACCGTGGCGAACACCCCGGCGACCGCATCCTCGCTCGGGGTGGCCGGCGCGCGGAACTCGGTGGTCGAGGTGACGAACTCCGGTGCGGGCAGCGCCTTTCGATCGAACTTTCCCGCGGGTGTCAGCGGGATCTCGTCGAGCAGCACGATGGTCGAGGGCACCATGTGTCCGGGCAACCGGGCGGCCAGGTGCGCGGTCAACTCGTTTGCGGCGATCGCGGCGTCGTTGGTCGGGTGCACGTACGACACCAGCACGGTGTCACCGAAGGGTCCGGGGTGACCGACGGTGGCGGCGAAGCTGACGTCGGGATGCATGGTGAGGGTCGCGTCGATCTCGCCGAGCTCGATCCGGAAGCCACGTATCTTCACCTGGAAGTCGCTGCGTCCGAGGTACTCCAGGGTGTAGCCGAGCCCGTCCTCGGTCTTCGTCCAGCGGGCCAGGTCCCCTGTGCGGTACATCCGGGTGCCAGGCTCCCCGAACGGACTGGCCAGGAAGCGGTCCGCGGTGGGCACCGGTCGGCGGTGATAGCCGCGGGCCAGGCCCGCGCCGGTGACATAGAGCTCGCCTGGCACCCCCGCGGGTACCGGGTGCAGCCGTCCGTCGAGGACGACCTCACCACACCCGAGCGGTGGCCTGCCGATGGTGATCTGTTCGCCCGGGGTCATCCGGGGGCTGATCGACGAGACGATCGTGGTCTCGGTCGGTCCGTACGCGTTGAACATCCGATGCCCGGGCGCCCACTGCTGCACCAATTCCGGCGGGCAGGTGTCGCCGCCGGTGATCAGGCACTCGATATCGTCGAGGCCGGCGGGGTCGACGGAGGCCAGCGCGGCCGGGGTGACAAAGGCATGGGTGACGCGACGACGGCCGAGCAGTTCGGCCAGTTCCGCGCCGCCGTAGACGGTCGGCGGTGCGACCACCATCGTGGCGCCCGCACCGAACGCCATCAGCAGCTCGAGCACCGACGCGTCGAAACTCGGCGACGAGAAGTGCAGGGTCCGCGACGCAGGCGTGACGGCGAAATGGTCTCGTTCTTCGGCTGCGAGGCTGGCGATGCCGCTGTGGGTCAGGCTCACCCCCTTGGGCACGCCGGTCGAGCCGGAGGTGTAGATCAGGTAGGCCGGATGCGCCAGCTGCAGCGGGGCGCGCCGATCCGCGTCGGTGACCGGCGAAGGGGAGTAACCGTCGAGTTCCGCCTGCAACACCGGATCTCCGAGGACCAGCCACGGCACCGCGTCCGGAAGCCGGGGCCTGCGATCCGCGACGGTCAGGCCGAGCGCGGCTCCGGAATCGGTGAGCATGTGCTCGATTCGCTCGGCCGGATAGTTCGGGTCGACCGGCACGAACGCTGCACCCGACTTGGCCACTCCCCACACCGACAGCACGGACTCGATGGACCGGGCCATCCCCAGCGCCACTATGGATTCCGGACCGACTCCCCGGTCGATCAGCATCCGCGCCAGGCGATTCGATCGTTGGTCCAGTTCGCGGTACGTCAGGCTCACGTCCTGGTACACCAGCGCCACCGATTCGGGATCGATCCCCGCAGCGTCGGTCAACAGCTCCGGCAGCGTGCGCGGTGGCACCTCCGCGCCCCCGCGCACCGGTGCCAGGGCCGCACGTTCGGCCTCGTCGAGCAGTTCGATGTCCCCCACCGCGACCGCCGGATCCCGGGTTGCGGCATCGAGGATCCGGACGAAGCGGGTCGCGAAGCCCGCGACGGTGTCCGGATCGAACAGGTCGGTGGCAAAGGTGAACGCCGCCGACATGCCCGCCAGGGCGCCGTCCGCGTCGTGCCGCTCGGCGATGGTCAGTCGCAGATCCACCTCGGCGGCAATACCGTCCGCGTCGACCGATTCCACTGTGAGCCCGGGCAGTTCGAGGTGCGGACGCGACGCGTTCCGCACCTCCAGCAGCACCTGGACCAGCGGTGCGTATGCGGTCGATCGGACCGGGCAGACCGTCTCGACCAGTCGCTCGAACGACTGCTCGGCATGACTGAACGCGCCGAGCTCGCCGAGGCACACCTCGTGCAGGAGCGTGCCGAACGATGCCCCGCCGTCGACCCGGGTACGCAGGACCACCGTGTTCTCGAAGGACTCGGCGGCGCCGTTCTCCGCCGCCACGTGCACCGCGACCGGGGTCCCGATCGCGACATCGTCGGTGTCGCCGAGCCTGCTCAGCAACACCCCCAGTGCCGCGTGCGCCGCGGCGAACACGCTCGAGCTCCGATCCCGGGTCAGCGAGATCAACCGGTCGGCGATGTCGGTGCCGATGTCGAATTCCACGCGATCTCGTCGCGCCGACAACACGATCGGCCGCGGTCGGTCGGCGGGCAGCGACAGCACGTCGGGCATCCCGGACAGCACCCGCGACCAGTGCGCCAGCAACGACGCCGCCTTGTGCTTTCGCCCACCCATCCGGAAGCTTCGCGCGTGGATCTCCATCAGCCTGGTGTCGGGGTCGGCGGCGACGAACCCCTCGAACAGTTCGACAAAGGCATGGTGGTGTGATCGCAGGTCGTCGTCCTCGTACAGGTTCGGGTTGCCCCGGAAGTCGATGACGGTGTTCGGCGGGCTGCCGCTCTGATAGACGTTGACCAGCAGATCTTCGACCGGCCCCGAGGTCACGATGTGGTTCTCGCCGACGACGGATCCGAGCGTGATCTGTTGGTGGAACAGCATCACGTTGACCATCGGGGCGTGCAGCGCTCGAGCGCCGCTGCGCCCGGCGTCCCTGCGGATGTCCTCGAGGCTGCACCGCTGATGCCGCAGCGCGCCCATCAACTCGAGGTTGACCCGCTGCACCAACTCGGCGACGGTGTCGGTCGGCCGCACGCTCAGCCGCAGCGGCGCGACATTGACCAGCATGCCGCCGGAACGGTGCAGGACCGAGGTGGTCCTCGCCGAAACGGGAATGTTGACCAGCACCTCCTCGGAGCCGGTCATCTGGGACAGGTAGCAGGCGAATCCCGCGATCACCACGGCGGCCGACGTCGCTCCGCGCCGGAAATCGGCGTCCTCGAGTCGCCGGACGGCCTCGCCCGACAGCGGGGTGCTCTCGAGTCCGCTTCGAGCGGCGGCGGGCGCGGCGCCCGACGCCAGGCTCACGCCCTCGTCGACGCCGCCGACACGGTCCGCCCAGTACGCGCGATCCGACTCGAACCTGCTCGACGCGCGATACTTCACGTCGAGCTCGTACAGATCCGTCAGCGGAGACGATTTGGGCGGTTCGGGGTCCCGTCCCATGGCCGCGGCGGTGTACAGCGCGGCGATCCGGTTCATCAGCGTCGCCCCGCCGTAACCGTCGAGTGCGACGTGATGAATCCTGCTGTACCAGAGGTAGTCCCGATCGCCGACCTGAAGGATCGTGATGTCGAACAGGCGGTCGGTGGCGAGGTTCACCGGGGTCGCGTAGTCCCGATGCATCCAGGCGTCGGCCGAGGCGGCGGGGTCGGACTCTCCCCGGAAGTCGATGAAACCGAGCGGTAGGCCGATGGATTCGTCGACGAGCTGGAATGGCTCGCCGTCGACCTCGATCACCCGGAGGTACGGCGACTGGAACTCGTGCGCAGCCGTCTTCGCCGCCTCATGGAGCAACTCGAAGTCGATGTCCCCGTGCAGCTCGATGTACTGCGCGATGGTGATCGGGACCGTGGGGGTGAGCTGCTGAGCGAACCACATCGCGCGCTGCGCAGCCGAGAGAGGAATGGCTCCGGCGGGAATGGGGGAAGCCACGGCGGGCTCCTTTCAGAGTTCCTCACGGGCCGAGCGCAACTGGGCGACCTCGGTCTCGAGTTCGATGAGGCGTCGATGCAGGGCCTGAACGGCGACCATGCACACCCCGTTCGCGTCGACCGCGGCGATCCGTTGGTCGGTCGATCCCAACCCGAAGGCTGCGGCGAAATCCTGTGCCATCGGTCCCATGTGGCGCACCGACGGATGATCGAACCCGTAGGTCCACACGCTGAGCGGCATCTCGGCGAGGCGCTGAAGCACCTCGTCGGCTCCGGCCGGTATCGGCCGTTCGGTCTCGACCCCGCGTCGCTGGCTCAATGCCGAATTGAGCCAGGCCACCGGGTGACGGGTGCGGGCAGACAAGCGTGCTCGCGCACGCCCCTGGCCGGTGGTCACCCACCGGCCAGGGGCGTGCTGCGCGCTCTCCGTGCTCACGTTCATGGCTTCGGACACCGAATCGTCCGCCGGGTCAGTCCGCGAGTTCCGTGACGTCGTGCTTGATCCTGACGTCGCTGAGCAAGAGTCCGAATCCGAGACCGAGTGCCGAGAGTCCGAGGCTGAGTCCGATTCCGACCGCGGCGCCGCCGAGTCCGATGATGAGTCCGAGCATGATTCCTCCTGATTGTTGCTTGGGTTCCGGGAAGGTTTCTCCGTTGTGCGGAACTCCCGATCTGTGAACACCTACAACCCTGATTCATCGACGCCGGCGCCGAAACCAACCCAAGGGGTGGCGACAAGCCACCCTCGATCATCACCAGAAGTCCAATGCTTGTGCGTTTGCGGTGGATTCGGCGTGCGTGGGGCGCATCGCGCCGCCGATGGCGTAGACGGTATGGCCGACCACCGCGACGGCCATCCCGTGCCGCACCGTCGGCATGGCCGGCAGCGTCGACCAGGTACCGGTGGACACGTCGTAGGCCTCGACCGTCGACAGCACGCGGGTCGGTTCCTCGCCGCCGATCACCACGATTCGCCCGTCGATGAACGCCGCGCCGAGCCCGCCTCGCGGTGTCGGCATCGACGGCAGTGCCGTCCAGTCCCCGCTCGCCGGGTCAAACCGCTCGAAGGCTCCAGTGTTCTTGTCCGAAGCCAGATTCCGGCCTCCGACGGCGTACACGTACCGGCCGTCGGACACCATGCCCAGATGCTCGCGCGGGGTGGGGATGTCCGCGCCGTTCGCCCACGTGTTGCCGTCGAACACCTCCGTCGACGACAACAGCTCGCCATCCGCCTGACCACCCGCCACGACGATCTTGTCGTCCGCCACCGCCGCGGCACCCGCCGCGCGGGGCCTGTCGAGGCGGGGAAGGTCCACCCAGGCCCCGTCGCGCAGCGCGAACACGCGGTCCGAGGCCTTCGCGGTCTGATTCGGCCCCTCCGGCACCCAGCCGCCGAGGACCACCAGCTCGCCCCGGTAGTCGACGGCCATCGCGTGGTTGAGCGGCAGCGGGAGGTCGGGGCCCGACTTCCAGGTGTCGATGGCCGGGTCGTAGCCCTCGACCTTGGGGGTCGAACCCGTCGCATCGAGGCCGCCGAACACCCAGATCGTCCCGTCCGACATCGCCGCCGGTGCCTGCTGGCGGGCGATCGGCGCGTCCCGCAACGGCCGCCACGCAGGCGCCCACTGGGTCTTGCGCGGCGCGAGCTGCAGGGCCTCGGAGACCGCGGTGGACTCGGCGTGGGTTGCCTCGGTGGCACCGCCGATCGCGTAGACGGTGTTGCCGACCGACGCGACCGACATGCCGTGACGAGGGGTACGCAGGGCAGGCATCTGCATCCACGTCCCGGCCACGACGTCGAAGGCCTCGACGGTCGAGAGAACCCGGGTCGGTTCCTCGCCGCCGACCGCCATGATCCGACCGTCGACGAAGGTGGCGCCGAGTCCGCCTCGCGGGGTGGGCAGGTCCGGCATCGGTGACCACGTCCCTGTCGCCGGGTCGAACCGCTCGAACGCTCCGGAGTTCTTGTCCGAGGACAGGTCTCGGCCACCGAGCGCATACACGAATTTGCCGTCGGACACCGCGGCCAGATGCTCTCTCGGGGTCGGCAGGTCTCGGGCGGCGGTCCACGCCACCCCGTCGAACACCTCGGTCGTCGGCACCAGCGCGCCGTCGGCCTGCCCACCCGTCACCACGATCTTGCCCCCGACGACGGCCGCGGCCCCCGCCGCGCGTGGCCGGTTCATCGGCGGGAGATCGACCCAACGTCCGTCCCGCATCGCCATCACCCGATCGGAGGCGACCGCGGTCAGGTTCTGACCGTCCGCCTGCCACCCGCCGAGCACCACGGGCTCCTCGTTGAAGGTGACGGCCATCGCATGATTGAGCGGCACCGGGAGGTCGGGCCCGGCCTTCCAGGTGTCGATGGCCGGGTCGTAGCCCTCCTGTTTCGCGGAGACCCCGTCGTTGTCCAGCCCGCCGAACACCCAGATCGTGCCGTCGGCCTCCGTCGTCGCGGTCTGCTGGCGCGCGACACGGGCGTCCTTGACCGGACGCCAGGCGGCGGTCGGGTCGACGTGTGCCGCGACGGTGCCGCCCTCGGGGCCTGCGCCGTTCCCGCCGGATGTCTGCCGGACCAACAGGTAGCCGCCGCCCACGACCGCGGCCACCACCGTGATCAAGGCGAGGGCGATCAGGACCCCGCGCCTGCGACTGCCTGCGGGCGGTCCACCGGGTGGCCCTGGGCCCGGCCATGGCGGCGGGCCGGTCGGCGGCCACGCCGGAGGGCCGGAGGGATGGGGTTCGAGCCGGGGCAGATACGGGGGATCCGAGTGCACGACGAACCCCGGAGGATGCGCCTCGGTGACCTGCCCGGTCTGGACTTCCGCGGCCAGGGCCATCTGGTCCGATCGCAGGCCCAGCCGGCGCTGGGCGACCTGGAGTTCGTGGCCGAAGTCCGCCGCCGATGCGTACCGGTCGGCGGGATCCGTGGCCACCGCCTTCTCGATCACGGCGCACACGTCGTTCGGGATGCCCTGAGGACGCAGGTCGGGCACCGGCTGGGTACCGATTCTCAGGAACTGTGCGACCAGGGCCTCGCCGGTCTTGCGTTCGAACGCCGCACGGCCCGTGATGAGCGCGAAGATCGTCGCCCCGAGTCCGTAGACGTCCGATCTCGCGGTGGGCGATTCGCCTTTGAGCACCTCGGGGGCGGTGAACGCCAGCGAGCCGGTGAAGCCGCCCGTCGCCGTCTCGTAGCCGCCTGCGATGTGGGCGATGCCGAAGTCCGTCAGCTGGGGCTCGCCGTAGTCGGTGAGCAGGATGTTCGCCGGCTTGACGTCGCGGTGCAGCGTGCCCGCCCGGTGCGCGGTCTCCAGTGCCCCGGCCAGTTTCACCCCGATGCCTATCGCCTCAGGCCAGGGCAGCGGGCCCTCCCGGCGCACCTGGATCGCGAGCGAGTCGCGCGGGTGATAGTGCATCACGATGTACGGCCGACCGGTGGTGGTCACGCCGACCTGAAGGACGTTGACGATGTTCGGGTGACCGGACAGGCCGCCCATCGCGTAACCCTCACGCAGGAAGCGTTCCCGATTCTCCGCGTCCAGATCGGAGGTCAGCACCTTGATGGCGACGATCCGCCCAAGCGCAGGCTGCAGGCAGCGGTACACAACGCCGAATCCGCCGCGGCCGACCTCCGTGGCCCCCTCGAACCCGGCAGCGGCCAACTCTGCCGCGATGCCGCGGCCAGCTGCCCGGGTTACCTCTGGGTCGAAGTCGACCATCGAATCCACCTTTGACGCAGGTTTATCAGGATACGCCGAACGTCTGACGAGTAGTCGGATACGCTGTTCGGTCGAATTCGGCCTGTCCGAAGAAGTATTCGACCGGTTGAGATGGGCGTCAAGATGACAGATTCCCTCCCCAGGGGGCCTATCGGAGTTTCCGATCTTGCTGCACGCACATCCGGAGGGCACGATGGAACCGTGCCCTGGGGTTGTCGTGGACCGAGCCACTGAGTCTCGCCTGATCTACTCGGACAGGGAAGGTCGACAGCACAGGCTGGACCTCTCCCCCGATAGCCCGCGCCTGACGGTCGGGCGCTCACCGGATTCCGGCCTGGCCCTCACCTCCGACGAGGAGGTGTCTCGACTGCACGCGGTGATCGAATGCGTGGGCAGTCACTGGACCGTCGTCGACGACGGCATGTCCCGTAACGGCACGTTCGTCAACGGCGAGCGGATCGCCGGACGCCGGCGGCTGCGCCAGGGCGACAGCATCAGGATCGGCGGAACCCTGTTGACCTACAACGAGTTCGGCGGCGCGCTCGACGACGCGACCATGATCGCCGCGAACATGCCGAACGTGCGCTCGTTGACGGAAACCCAGCGAGCGGTGCTGACGGGACTGTGCCGGCCCTACAAGCACGGGGCGACGTTCGCCAACCCGGCGTCGAATCAGCAGATCGCGGCGGAGCTGTTCCTCAGCGTGGACGCGATCAAGACGCATCTGCGCGCGCTGTTCGCCAAGTTCGACGTCGAGGACCTTCCGCAGAACCAGAAGCGGGTGCGGCTGGCCGAACTGGCGATGCAGAGCGGCATCATCAACGAGCGCGACCTTTAGTGCCCCGCGCCCGAAGTCTTCCCGCGGTTGCCGGGGCCCACGCAACCATCAATGGACTTCGAGCACGAGGCACTAGCTCAGCCGACGTTTGCGAGCCGCTCGCCGTGCCCCGCCCGCGCGACGAGAGCGGCAACCGCGTGTGCGACCTCGGCCGCGCGTTCGAGGATCACCGAGTGGCCCGCCCCGCTGACACGCACCAGCTCCGAGGCCGGCAGCCGTGACGCCATCGACGCGGAATGCTCGAACGGGGTCATCACGTCGGCGTCGCCGCACAGGACCAACGACGGGATGCTCGCCAACGCGGACAGAGATGCCGATTCGTCGAAACCGATCAGCGATTCCAGGAAACTGGACATCGTCACCACGGAGGTGTCGTTGACCATCGCTGCAGCGAGCGCGACGACCCGCGAATCGACGCGACCGCTGCCGCATCCGACAACCCGGACGATGCCGGCACAGAGCATGCGGCTGACGTGCTTCGAGCCCTGCATCACGCGAGGCGCCCGCCGGACGGCCGAGCGGAAGAACGACACCATCGGGGAGTGCAGGAGCCGACCGAGGCCGGCCTCGGTGAGTCCGTTCGCAGCGGACGAGATCAGCGCCATCCCGACGATCCTCGAGCCGATCGAGTCCGGGTACTGCCGCGCATAGGCCAGGGCCGTCATCCCGCCCATCGAGTGACCGATCAGCACCACAGGGCCCTCGGGAACCACCGTGCGGATGACGGCGTCCAGGTCTCGACCGAGCTGGTCGATCGTGTAGGTGTCGACGGGGCCATGGCCGGAGTCGCCGTGCCCTCGATGGTCGTAGAAGACCATGCGGACGTCGGTTCCCCAGGAGTAGGACAGGTACTCGCGGAGGAAGGACCACGATTCCGTGCGCAGGCAGTGACCGTGCACGAACACGGCGGTGATCGGGGCATCCACCCGACCGAATTCCTGAACTGCGAGCGGCACGCCGTCGTCGGCGAGAACGGTGACGCGGCGGCCGGTGTGGTCTCGTGCGCTCGGCGTGCTCAACATTGCGTCCTCCATACCCGGATTCGACCTGGTCCGCCCGCTTTTGCGGGTACATACCAATCTGCTCCGAGCAGTGATTCGGAGCCAGCAACCCCAGTACTCGCTATATCGACCCGAGGGTGCGGTTTCTTACACCTCGGGTGCAGGTATTTCTCAACTCGAGGAATTGCGCTCCTCAAGTGTGTTTCGCCCCGCCCCGTCCGACCATCACCACCGGGGCGGAAAAGTCTCACCTCCCCGCCCGTGGATATCTCTCAGAACGGCGGGGGTTGGTGGCGGAAGCGTTCGCGCAGGATCGCCTGGTGTTCGTCGTGGTGGGCGCGGAGTCGTTGGCATTGGGCGAGGTGGTTCGGGTCGGTGATTGTGGTGAGGTCGGCGAGGGTGGGCGGTAGGTCTGCCGGGTGCATGTGGGTTTCCCACCAGGTCGGCTCGTAGATTCCGAGGTCCGGGGGTTCCGGCGGCGGGGACGCGTGTGTCAGTTTCGGGGCCGGTCGGGGCGTGGGCTCCTTGTCCTGTCTGCTGGGGCGTTGTTCCACAGGCGTCGGCAGGGTGACACCGATGCTGCCGTTGCGGCTGATCCAGACGATCACATCACCGGCGAGGCGGACGACGCGGAACAGTCGGTCGGTCTTGGCCTGGTGGTGGCAGCCGCAGGCGGGTTGTCCGTTGGATTCGATCGTCCAGCCGCCCGCCTCGGGGTTGTCGGGGTCGTACTCGACGAGGTGGTCCCAGTCGCATTTGGGGGCGGGCACGGGGCAGCCGGGGAAGGTGCAGGTGGCGTACTTGTCGAACGTTGCGGTCCGGACGGCCTTGCCGGGATTGTAGGTGAGCGCTCCGGGCGGTGGGGCGTCCAGTCCGCCGTGCCCGTCGGGGAACTCGCCGGCGAGCAGGGTCGGGTCGGCTTCGATCGCGGCGATCACGTCGGCGATCGTCGGGGTGGTGTCGGTGACCGGTTGTGGCGGGGGCAGTGGTGGGTCCTGCCAACTCGGTGGCGGTTCGGGCGGCGGAGGGGGCACCGGTCCGGCGGGCCGGTGACGGGTACGGCGGCGGTAAGGGTCGGTCGGGGTTGGCGCCCAGGGCGCCGTGCCGGGTGCGGAAGCGCTCCTCTCGCAATCACTCTCGGGCGCCGACCCGACATCCTCTGATTCCGCAGCTATCTCGCCGGCGTTCACACCGTCGGCCTCCGGTTGAGGAT